>JBBRPT010000049.1:0-45852 GCA_038227635.1 Leptolyngbyales cyanobacterium
CAGACCTTCCCTCGCGAGAACGCCCTTGCCTTAAGCTAGTGGTTATCGTCACTCGGAACTTTTAGGTTCATTTGGACGCTGGTTCCACCACAGGGGACTTTCACCCCATCAGATCACGCCCATGCTGGGCGTACACAACCCCAATGCACCCGACCGTTGAGAGGTGATCGGTTGGATGTTTAAGTTTGTCTGCGGCGGATGATTGGGAACGTTAGTTTGTTAGACTCGATCGCCAAAGTTAATCTTTAGATGAGATCGCCCTACTGCAAGGCTTCAAGAACTTGCCCAGATACTTTAATTTGACTCAAACTGAATCCCGCTTCGTCCAGGTTAGCTAAAAAAGCGCGATCGCGATATCTGCCATCCTGCGAGATCGCTTGCTGATAAGCCTGTTGAGCCAGCGTTTTTTCTTTGTTATTCCAGTGGGCGATCGCCAGTGCCACCCAGGGATGAGGATTATTCGGCTCTAGTTTCGCTGCCCATTTTGCAGACGCGATCGCCGAATCGTAGGCAGCTAATCGCCAAAACGCCAAACTAAGATTGTAGTGAGCAATCTCATTCTCTGGAGCAAGCAAGGTTGCCCAGGTGTGTACCATCACGGCATCGGTTAAGCGATCGCTCACCAAATAGACAATTCCCAGTGCGTTGAAGGTCTCTACATCAAAGGGATTGAAGAACGTTGCCTGCTCCAGAGTTTCTGCCGCTAACGGGTCTTGCTTCGCCAGATGCAGCGTCCATCCTAAACTTACGCGACCCTTGATATTAGCTGGCTCAAGCTCAACTGCTTTTTGAAGTGCCGCGATCGCTGCCTCAAACTGCCCTTGATCTCGATATTGGATGCCGCGCTCACGATATTGAGCCGAGGTGAGCGCTAGTAGAGGTTTGACGTTTAGGAAACTGCTAGCCAACACGATCACGATGAAGAGGTCTCGAATTCGAGAGACGCGCATAGGATTTGCTTGAGCAACAATACTCAAATTTTACGCTCTTCCTAGAATCCGCTTAGTTTTAGATGACAGCACCTCGGCGATCGCAGTGCACACAGCATTTATAGATTCAAGCCGCAGAAGAAAAGACTAAGAGACACCAAACTACATTCGTGATAGAACAACGACCTTTGATAGTTTCTCCTTATGCAGCCCTTCCAGTTCGTTTAGCTGAAGCCAGCCTTCCTTAATTAACCCGGCAAAGACAAAGAGCAGACCAGAATATCGGTAGTCGTACTTGCCCTCAATTCCAAACCGTTTGGCACTTAAAAAATCGTGTAATTGCCAGAGACTCTCCAAATCCGCGATCGTACTTGCTTCTTCCCGAACGTGTCTTAGCAACGCCTCAACTTCTCGTTGATAGGCTTTCTCAAAGGCAGTTCGAGCTATGTTTTTCTCAATATCAGTCCACTCAGCGTCGCTCACTTGCATAATTCAATCTAAAACTTGTGCGGTATCAATGGGTTAGGATTGCTGCGTTTTCTGAGAATAATTGAGCGCCCTTGCCTAAGAGAGCGCTCACCCGATCGGCTTGTCTGCTTCCTATCGAACCAGGTTCAAAAGCTCTTTGGGAGATGCCAATAAGTCAATGGCAACAAAGAAAATTTTGCCTTCAGGATTGAGCAAAAACCGCCACGCCATATTCATGCCTACGGCTGCGCCAAACCAAGGGGTTTGAACTTTGCCCGTAACTTTTACCTGGGTGTAGCCATCTTCTGCGGGTTCAGCAACACCCCGCTCTGGGAGCAAACTGAGGTTCTGACATTCTTCCCGGAAGAACCGCATAATCGCCTCTTTGCCGACGATCGGCTTCTGGAAGGGAGGCTGCAATGCACCATCTGCAACAAACAGCTTGATGAGTTCATCAAAGTCATTGGCATTCAGGTTGTTCATGTAGCTCAACACGGTTGAGTTGTCGAGACCTTCAATCGCAACTTTAGTGCGTTCAGACATCTCTCTAGGTGCAACCACAGGTTCAGAGATTCTGGTGTAGCCACCGAGTTTGCCTGCATCAAACCCCATGTTGACCACAGAGTTCCGTAGAACAGTGATTTGTTGTCCTTGATCGAGAGTTTTAAGGGTTTCTAACACAGCGTTTGCGTTGGCTGAGAGTTTGTAGCCAGCCGGAATGGGCGCTACAATTCCTTGCTCCATCCATTCTCCAAGCTGATTCCAAAAACCCAGTTTGATGTTGGGCGACCAGGTTGCATATATGCGGCACAGCGGGGTGTCTGCATTGTTTGCCAAATCGCACATAGCCTGAGTTTGCTCCTCAAAGGTCATTTTCTTGACTTGAGTTAAGGTTTCTTCAGCAAACTGCATGTTGGCTGCACCTGGAGCCGCAACCGTAACAGTTTTGCCCATTTCCAGAAAAGCAAACCATGTCCACGCAAGTTGATCCTCAGCGCTGAGTTGATTAAATCGCGCGGTCAATGCTGGAACTGCATCAGCCGACAGGGTTCCGGGAAAAATACCACGGGCAGAATCAATAGTAATTGCCATGCGGAGGGTTACCTCACTAAGTTTTCAACTGACTTAAGAATAAAGCAGAATGTTCGTGGGTTACGTTTCTGTTCTCTAATGGTTAAGCTATCACAAATCTTTATAAAAGTTAATCAATGTTTATATTCGTCTTAGAAACTTAGTTCCGTTGGCGATGGTCATGCTTGAGAAAGCCTTCTACGGGACTGTTTGACGCTATTTAGTTATTCATTCAGCAGCGGCTCGATCGTGCTCTCTAAAACAGGTTTGGCATTATTCTTAGAGAAGCCAACGATCGATCGAGGAAACAACATGAGAGGCTCTATCGCTGCGCCTGACGAAAAGCCACGCCGACAGATTTCGACGCTGAAACGTTTTTTGCGCTATTTGCGACCCTATCGAAAAGAGGTGCCGATCGCCCTAAGTCTTGTGTCGATCGGGGCGGCTACTCAAGCGATCGGACCTTTCTTAATTGGTTGGTCAATCGACCACCTGATTGTTCAAGGCAACCTGCACGGACTTCTGCTGATGTTGGGCATATTGGCACTCATCTATTTGCTCGGAGTGCAGGCGATCCGGGGTCAGATTTTGCGCGTTGGTTGGATTGTGCAGCGAGTGCTAGCGCAACTGCGGCAAGATATTTTTGTCAAAATTCAGAGTTTGCCGTTGAGCTTCTTTGACCAAAGTGAAGCGGGAGATCTGATGAGCCGTTTGCTGAATGATGTCAGCACCGTTAATCAGGCGTTTGGACAAACGATCGCTCAGATGTTGGGCAACTTATTTAGCATCGTTGGCATTATCATTGCGATGTTGTTCATCAATTTGCAACTGGGGCTGTTAAGTAATTTAGTTGTTCCGTTGATGATTTTCACAACCGGATTGTTTGCACGCTGGGCGAGAACGCGATTTCGGGTAACGCGACAAACGATCGGAGAGCTATCCACCAAGTTAGAAGAGGATATTGGTAGTGTTCGAGAGGCACAGGCGTTTAACCGAGTTCCTCTAAATATTGAAGAATTTGAACACCTCAATGCTGCCAATCGCGATGCAAATATTGAAGCGGTTGCAATCACTGCGGCGTTTCTTCCCTCAATCGATTTTCTGAATACTCTAGCTACTGCGGCAGTGTTAGCGTATGGAGGCTATCTCGCTGTCACGGGTGCCGCAACGGTTGGCGTTGTGACAGCATTTTTGCTCTACGTTCAGCAGTTTTTTCGACCGATTCAGATTCTCAGTCAGTTCTATACGCAAGCCCAATCTGCCTTTGCGGGATTAGAGCGCATCTTTTTGCTATTGGATGAACCGTCACAGCTTCAAGACGCGATCGACGCGATCGAGATGCCCCCAATGCGCGGAGAAGTCACCTTCGAGATGGTAACATTTGGCTACACAGCTAATCAGCGCGTGTTGAATGGCGTTTCTCTGCACGCTAAACCTGGACAAATGATCGCTCTAGTTGGACCGACCGGAGCCGGAAAAAGCACCATTATTAATCTAATTTTGCGCTTTTATGATGTGACGGGAGGAGCCGTTAAAATCGATGGAATCGACGTTCGCGCGGTCACTCAAGCCAGTTTGCGTCGTCAGATTGGCATCGTTTTACAAGACACCGTTTTATTTAGCGGCAGCGTTGCAGAAAACATTGCGTTTGGCAATCCCCATGCGACTCAAGCCGACATTGAGGCAGCGGCTCAAGTGGCAAACGTCCATGAGTTTATCACCACGCTTCCTCAAGGATATGCGACACTGTTGGGCGAACGAGGAGCCACCCTCAGCCAAGGGCAACGACAGTTGATCAGCATCGCCCGTGCTGTGTTGATCAATCCGCGCATTCTCATTCTCGACGAAGCCACCAGCAGCATTGATACGCGCACCGAAGGGCTAGTGCAATCTGCGATCGCTCGCCTGCTCAAAGGGCGCACCAGTTTTGTGATTGCTCACCGTCTCAGCACCGTGACTCAAGCCAATCAGGTGTTGGTCGTCCAGCAAGGGGCGATCGTAGAACACGGCACTCACACCGAACTCGTTGCTCAACAGGGTATTTATGCCAACCTATATGCACTTCAGTTAGGTCAGCGGTTGGATATGAATGCAATGACTAACATCTAATTCCTCAAACTTACTCCTTTAGAAAGACGAGTCATGACTTTAATCTTCTATAGAGTTTAAACCGACAAATCAAAAATCTATTTCTCACAGTGAGAGGACAGTAAAATGTCAATCGAAGAAGACAACAAAGCCGCTGTGCGCCGCTTTTATGAAGAGGTGTTTAATCAAGGACGTGATGAGGTTATTGATGAAATCATTGCTCCTGATTACATGGATTATGGTCATACCCCGCCAGGACGGGGGCGTGAAGGAGCACGGGAAGACATTCGCGGGGCAAGCGGCGCATTTAGCAATGTCCACTTTACGATCGATGATTTAGTTGCGATCGCCGATCAGGTCGTCGCTCGCTGGACAGGGACGCTGACTCACACAGGCGCGTTTGCAGGCGTTTCTCCAACTAACAAGTCACTATCCTTAACAGGCATCAGCATATATCGCGTTGCCAACGGACAGATTCTAGAAACTCGCAACGCCGTTAACTGGATGCCATTATTGCAAGAGCTAGGCGCGATTTCAGCTTAGTAAAAAGTCAAATCTAAACCCCAAATGATGTTAGGAGGGCGCGCCAAATGGAACCCGCAGATTTGATTGTGATCGGCAGTGGTCAGGGCGGGGTTCCGCTTGCCATTGATTTTGCAAAAGAAGGGCGCAACGTTGTGATCTTCGAGCGCGATGCGTTGGGCGGAAGTTGCATCAACTATGGCTGTACCCCCTCAAAAGCATTTTTAGCGGCGGCTCATGCCGCAGGTCGGGCACGGCAGGCAGAAAAGCTAGGAATTCACGCTCAAGTCACAGTTGATTTTCCGGCAGTGATGCAGAGAGTTCGCAGTATCCGAGATAGTTTTCATCAAGGGGTTAGAACCCGATTGGAATCGGCAGGCGTAAGAATCGTTGATGCAGAAGCCTCATTTACGGCACCTCGAACCGTAAAAGGGGGCGAGTTAGAGGTGCAAGCTCCGATCGTGGTCATCAACACGGGCACTTCTTCCTTAATTCCCGATATTCCCGGTTTGGCAAACACGCCTTATCTAACAAACCGCAATTTCTTTGATCTGCAAACCTTACCGCCACGGTTGCTTGTGATCGGCGGCGGATACATAGGGTTGGAACTCGGACAAGGACTTGCCCGTTTGGGCAGTCAAACTCAGATCATTGTGCGAGGCGATCGAGTGCTCGATCGAGAGGAATCTGAGGTCAGTCAGGTTCTAGCTACGGCATTAGAACAAGATGGAGTGCAGCTTCATTTCAAGGTCAACGTCGAGAACGTGGAGTATGCAAACAACTTATTTGCCCTGACCCTGAGCAATGGCGATCGTCTCGAAGCAGAAGCCTTATTAGTCGTGACCGGACGCAAACCCAACACTCAAGCTCTCAACACGGCTGCAGCCGGAGTCGAGCTAGACCATCAAGGCTATGTCAAAATTGATGACCACTTTCATACTGCCTGTGAGGGAGTTTATGCGATCGGAGATGCGGCAAAACAACCCGCCTTTACCCATGTTTCGTGGGAAGACTATCGGCGCTTAAAAGCGATTTTGGCTGGAGGAGACCGCACCCGACACGATCGGGTGCTCGGCTATGCTGTTTACACCGAGCCTCAAGTCGGGCGAGTCGGCATGACGCTTGAGCAAGCACAGCAAGCAGGCATCAACGCCCGATCGGTGAAGCTGCCTATGTCCCAAATTGCACGCGCGATCGAGTGGGGACACGAACTAGGATTTTATCAACTGGTCATTAATAGCGATACCGATAAAATCTTGGGCGCAACCCTCGTTGGCTATGAAGCGGCTGAAATCGTGCATGTGTTCTTAGATCTGATCGAAGCCGGAGCAACTTGGCAACTGCTAGAGCAAGCAGTTCACATTCACCCAACCTATGGAGAAGCCCTACCGAGTCTGGCACGGCTGCTGATTTGATCAGGATAAAGGTGCAATGCTAGCATAATAGGATTTACTTACTCAGTAATTTCCCTTACACTAATCAGCAGTGTTCCTATTGGGTTGCTTTTTAGACACGTTCATCTCAGTACTCTTCCTGCAGAATCATTTACGCCATGCGGATTCTCTTAGTTGAAGACGATCAGCTTATTGCTGCTCCCCTAACCAAAGCCTTAAATAATCAGCATTATGTCGTAGACCATGCCATTGATGGCTTGAAAGGATGGGAACTTGCAGAATCGTTTAGCTACGATTTAATTTTGCTTGATATCTTGCTTCCCCGACTGGACGGGATTAGTTTTTGTCAGCGCTTACGATCTCAGGGTAACCAAACGCTGATTTTATTGTTGACGGCTCAAGACACTAGCACTAATAAAGTGAGAGGGTTAGATGCAGGAGCCGATGATTATGTGGTTAAACCGTTTGATCTGCAAGAGCTATTAGCCCGCATTCGCGCCTTGCTGCGTCGGGGAGGATCTTCACTACCGCCTCTGCTGACCTGGGGAAACTTGAATCTCGACCCTAGCATGTGTGAAGTGACGTGCGAATCGAAACGGCTGCGACTCACGCCAAAAGAATATAGTCTGCTTGATCTGCTGCTTCGCAACCCGCAGCGCATCTACAGTTCGAGTGCTTTGATTGACCATCTCTGGTCGCTTGAGGCTCCTCCTGCTGAAGAAACTATTCGCTCTCACGTTAAGGGGTTGCGGCAGAAACTCAAAACTGCCGGAGTGGGTGAAGACCCGATCGAGACCGTTTATGGAATCGGCTATCGTCTGCGAAACGCTGAAAGACTCAAACCGCAAACCGAAAAATGCAGGGAGCTTTCCACGCACTCTGCCGCTCAAATTGAACCAGACGTGGATCAGATCTGGCACGATATTCGCGACCAACTCAGTCAACGTGCTACCGTGCTTGAGCAAGCGAGCCTTGCCTTGCAAAATAATCAACTGAGTCCAGCGCTGCGATTGTCCGCTGAGCAGAATGCTCACAAGCTTTCTGGGTCACTGGGTATGTTTGGCTCATGTCAAGGCTCGCGGTTGGCACAAAAAATTGAAGCACTCCTTGAGTCAAATGTTCAGCCTGATCAGATTCAGACCTTTTGCCACCTTGTGCAGGCACTCACCCAAGAATTGCACATTCTAAACGCAAGGCAGCCTCCGGAACTATTAGCCGATGAGGTTTCTGACCCACAGCCGTCTTCTTTAAACGCTACTGCCAGTTCGATCGCTGATAATTTTGCAGACCTTTGCATAGCAAATCGTGATCAGTCTCTTCAAGATCTGGATGAGTCTTTAGAGTTAGCCAAACAAGAAACTCGATCGTTCTCTCTTGCTATTCTAAATTTAGAGTCTCCTCAGCAAAGGCTCGATCACCAGCATTCTCAGATCAACCATCAAGTTATTCGTCACTGTGGAGAGCTTCTACGAACTCGATTTCGGGCAACCGATGTGGTTAGCTACTGGGGAAATGAAACGTTTGTCATCGGTATAGGAAACACTCCTCAGTTAATCGCGAGCAAACGACTGACCGACGTATTAAAAGCTATCCGTGAGCAAGCCTTGATGTCTGCAAGTGTTCCTTCGTTTGACGTAGCCTTCAGCGTGGGTATTGCCGGGTATCCCCAAGATGGGGCTGATGTGCAAACACTTTATCGATTGGCAACTCAGGCACTTGAGCAGGCAAAGGCATCGATGAGATCTTGTTGACTAAATCTGGGATAAGCGATTTTTGGATACGATCGATACCAAAAGAAAAGCCTATCTATAGGTGGATACATTTCTCGTAAAAGAAAACTCTACCTGTAGATGGATGCACTTTTTGCGTTATTTAAATTCGCTTGATGTTTATTACTCCACAAGTTCTGCATATTTTGAGACTACCTTGAGGTTGACCTAAGTTGTTGCTACCAACCGCTCATGTGATATCTTTGACATCTAATTTCACAACGCATTAGGGTGGGCTACCTCTCAATAGAAGCCGAGCACTACTTTAAAGTCTTCTTCGCCACTGATTATTTTGTTGATCAGCAAGCAGCCCTTCAAAGGCTGAACTCTGTGCTGATCTCAAATCGATTAAACGTGAAGCGACCCCACCAACTCCCTTGTCTCTATCCGAGAGGTTGCCTTTACAACACTTTTCGGTTAGGTGCAATCTAGACTAAGCCGCTCTTCTGTGTTCCTGTTGCTTAAAGCCCCTCCAAGCAAGTTAGTTGACGAACCGTAGATTATGATCCACCCTCAAGCTGCAGAAATTCGATATTGTGTTGAGCATCTGCAAACTGTCTGTCACAACCTCTATGATGGCTGTCAACCAGGCTATCTCGATTTAATCGGTCAAACCGCAACTTTAGCGCTGAATGCGATCGCGCTGAGTGATATGCCCTATCACAATCTTGAGCACACAATTTTAGTGACAACAACTGGGCAAGAGATGTTGCGTGGAAAGTATCTCCTTGAGGGCACGATCTCGTGTCAGGACTGGGTGCAGACGATTTTAGCGCTTGTGTGTCACGATGTCGGCTATGTGCGCGGCGTTTGTCAGCACGACCGCATTAATGAGCGGTGCTGTTGTTATGCAACTGGCATCGGCAGCAAGACGGTTTGTCTGCCGCCGAATGCAACTGATGCAGGTCTTGCCCCTTATCACGTCGATCGTGGCAAACAGTTTATCGAAGAAAATCTGAGCCATCATCCATTAATTGATGTTGAGACAATCAAGCTGAATATTGAGTTGACTCGCTTTCCGTTTCCAAATGACCCACTTTATCAAGACACGTCAAATTATCCGGGTTTGGTGCGGGCGGCTGATTTGATTGGGCAGTTGAGTGATCCGTGCTATTTAGAGAAATTGCCCGATTTGTTTTGTGAGTTAGAAGAGACTGGAACCAGTCAGGCACTGGGCTATCACCATCCGAGAGACTTACGATCGAGCTATCCTACTTTTTATCGTCAGGTGGTCTATCCCTATATCCGAGATGGCATTCGCTATTTAAAGTTGACCCGACAGGGACGGGATATTTTGACGCATCTCTATGAGAATGTGTCGATCGTCGAAAATGAATTGATGGCGGTTTAATCCGGGCTAGCTGAACTACCTGAGCAGGTTAATCGGGTTTAGAAAAGCCCTTAAATTTTCAGCAGAAATGCTGAGATGTTCCCGCCCCTGCATGATTCATCCCTTCATTTAGCAACGCAGAAGTCTTAGGGTAATGATCTCACATCGTGGGTGGCGTAACTGAGGTGTTTTTGATGCTGTAAGGGCTAGATATTGCTACCTCAGTTGCCCATCCAAGCTTGAGATTGTTGAACAAGCGATCGGGAGTCATGTCCATCACGGTGCAAAGGGGATCGGTGAAACTGTTGCCAGGTCCCCATTCCCAGGCATACCAGCCAATATCGTGTTTGTGACATTCCTCCAAAATGGTTTTATAGTCGATTTCTCCCTCTGGGCTGCATATGCTCTTATCCTGACCCGCATATCCTCCAAAGCTAGAGAACTCTCCTACAATTAAGGGATAGCCCAAATCGACTGCCTTCTGCAGATTCGATCGAATAAAGTTAGCATCTGCACCGTCAGACATAGACCAATAAAGGTGAACTGAGAACAGCAGGTTTTTGTTTGGGTCAGCATTGAGTAGAGTTGAAGCTGTCGTGTTGAGAACGTCTAGATTTTTACCCCACTCAGCCGCATCTATGACTAAAGGGGTGCGAATTCCTGCAGTTCGCATAGTTTTGATAGCGCTTGTATAACCATCAACAAACTGCTCATTACTCACCTTGTCATCTCCGACCTCATTGCCAATATTAACTAACAGATAGTTCTGATGTTTCTGAATCAGCTTCACAACCGTGGGCTGTACCCAATAGTCAACTAATTTCTGGAGACCATTCCAGTTACCTGTAGCGTCATGCAGCTCAATCATTGGAATAAGTTTATTGTTTCTAGCATTCGTGATCAGTTGGTCGAGTATATTGATGTCTGTTGAACCTTGTTGGGTTGTGATAGCCCACACGATTCTGACTGAATTGGCTCCCGTTTTGCGAATTTCTGGAAAGGAAATTTTGCCTGTGGGATCGTCTCCATCCCATACCGACATTTTGTTGACTCCTCTCAAAATCACTTTGTTGTCGAGTCTGTCATATAGATAGCGACCCTGGCTATAAAAGGTAGCCTTTCGATTACGGATCTTGAACCCTAACGCTGTAGCAGGTTCAGCGATTAGGGCAATGGCTACGGTTAAAGAACTGGCAACGTAACCCACTCCAGCCCAAGCTAAAAATTCGCGGCGATTCATAAACAACTCCTTGATTTGATTAAGTTAATGGCAGTTTTTCAGACTTGTTACGGCAGCAGAAAATTTTGATTAATGAAAAGATGATAGGGTTAAAAGCTTCGGGTTGGGTGTTCTAAACTCAAAGTTTTGTCTCTTTAATGAACACGATCGCAAATGTGTTTGTCCATTTCATCAACACTAGAATTGTTCTGTAAATACTCGTGTGACCAGTTGCAGCCTCGATCGATAAGCTGGTCAAGATCTAGCGTTTCAGCATTCCAAAGTTCAACGAGTGCGTCATCACTCACCGAGACCACTTTCTTACCATCGGGACTGAAGCTGACGTTCCAGAACGTGTAACCATGTCCCTCGATCGTTTTGATTTCTTGCCCCTCTGGTAAATTCCAAAGTCGGATTGTGCCATCAACGCTGGCGGAGGCAAGAACTCTGCTGTTAGGGCTGAAGCTAAGTTTGGTCACCTCGGCAGTATGACCTTTGAGAGTTTTAAGTTCCTGACCGTCTAGACTCCAGAGCTTAATGGTTTTGTCACGGCTGGCGGAGGCGATCGTCTTGCTATCGGGACTGAAGCGGACACTCGTAACATAGCTCCGATGTCCTGTGAAGTTTCTCAGGAGTTCTCCTTGTAAATTCCAAATTTTTATGGTGCTGTCGTTGTGAGCAGAGGCGATCGTCTTGCCATCCGGACTGAAACTAACGCTCCGAACCTTACCTGCATTTCCTACAAAGGTTCTGAGTTCTTGACCCTCGACATCCCAGAGCTTAAGCGTGCCATCATAACTGGCGCTTGCCAGGGTTTGCCCATCAGGACTAAAGCTCACATCTGTAACTTCACCGCTATGCCCTTTAAAGGTTTTGAGGGTCTGACCCTTTAAGCTCCAGAGCTTGATCGTTTTGTCATAACTAGCTGCTGCAATCAGCGGAACTGTCTTGCTAGCAGGACTAAAGCTAAGGCTCCAGATCCGATTCCAAGGGCTCTCACTGTCTGCCCTAATAGATTTGATTTCTCGACCTGCAAGATTCCACAGTCTAATTGTTTTGTCATCTCCGGCAGAAGCAATGATTTTGCCATCGGGACTAAAACTCACGCTTTGAAGAGAATCTCGATGTCCGATGAAGGTTTTGGGTTCTCGATCGCCAATGCTCCACAGTTTGACCGTGTTATCAGCACTGGCAGATGCGATCGTGTTGCCATCGGGACTAAAACTCGCGCTAAAGACAGAATTGCTGTGCCCTTTGAGGGTTTTAAGTGGTTGCCCTTCCAAGTTCCACAGTTTGACGGTGTTGTCAGCACTGGTAGACGCGATCGTTTGACCATCGGGGCTAAACGTGACGCTAGCCACGTAGTTGTCATGTCTGCCCAGTGTTTTTAGTTCGTGTCCCTCTAAGTTCCACAGCTTAACGGTTGTGTCTCCTCCGGCAGTGGCGATCGTTTGACCGTCGGGGCTAAAACTGACCCCAAAAATAGATTGATTACTAGCTCTAAAGGTTTTGAGTTCTCGTCCATCTGTGTTCCAAATTTTGACGATTCCCCCCTGATCTGCCGTAACGATCGTGTTGCCATTTGGACTGCAGCTGAGACCCCAAACCGAAATCTTGTGCCCTTTGAGGATTTTGAGTTCTTCTCCATTAATCCCCCAAAGTTTGACCGTGTTGTCTTGAGCCGGAGCTGCGATCGTCTTGCTATCTGCGCTAAAGCAAATGCTGCTCATAAAATGATCTTCGCTGTTTTGCCCCTTTAAAGTCAGTAGCTCTCGCCCATCAATATCCCAAACGTTGATGGTGTTGTCTGCACTGATGGCAGCAATCATCTTGCTGTTTGGGCTAAAACGGACGCTTCTGAATATCTGATTGTGTCCGGTCAGCCGTTTGAGTTCTCGTCCATCAATGCTCCACAGCCTGACCGTGTTATCTTCACTAGCGGTTGCAATAGTCTGACCATCTGGGCTAAAGCTGACACTTCTAACAGCGTCGTTGTGTCCTTCTAGGCGATTTTGTTCTCCTACTTTATAAACCACATGTTGTAATGCAAATCTTACCGATTCTCTAGTGTTAGCATCTACCCAAGCTATTGATTTCGACTGAATTGCTGATTTCAACGCTGCAAGCAAAGCATCTAGCTCTTGGTTAGAGTTTAGGAATGCAGTTGAGGAGACGCTCAGAGACTTAACTCTCTCTATCTGTGTATCTCTAACCATCAAACTTGCCCACGTTCCAGCAAACAGTGCTACGACCAAAGACAAAGTGAGTATCACTAAACCAACTCGAATGCGTCGGTTAGCTTTTTTATTTGCCTGATCTAACGTTTGGTTTGCTTCTGCCAAAATCCAGGATGCTTCTGCTTCTGCCTCAAGCCGCTTTTGCAGGTCTCGCTGTTCTAATTCTCGGCTTGCATTCAAGAAACGGTAATCGAGATCGCTTAAGCTTTTATCTATTACCCATCTTTGGGCTTTTTGTAGCATCTGTCCGCGCAACAGCCAAGATTCTTCCTGTCCGTTAGATGTGAGCCAACCTGATAGCGCCACTGAATAAAAATCAGGACGAACGGAGGCTAATTCTTTCTCAATCCAGGTCTGATCAAAAACAGATTTATAGATGCGATTATAAACGCAGAGCTTGCCTTGTTGCTTGACGACTAATCCCGACAGTTGCAGTTCTACTTGTTCAGGACTGTCATCAACAGGTATTGCTTGAGAGTGCAAAATCTGCTGATACAGTCCGAGTAACCGACCTCTTCGAGCACCACTGCCTCGAATGCGATCGCGAATTGTTCTCAGATGCGGCGGTGTATCCTGAGACTCCCAATTCTCAACAATATACTGTTGAACAAACTGCTCAACGGCTGGCTTTCGGCTTTCGGTTTTCTCTGCAACTAGCTTACATAGCTTCTGAGTCAGAAAGGGTTGCCCACCTGTCCAATCTAAAATCTCTTGTAAAACCGTCACCGCATTATCGACTGCTCCAACCAAGCCTTGGGTCAAAGGTGACTTGGCTTCTGCAAGCTTAAACCCAGTCAAATCAATCGATCGACCAATGTTAAAGGGAGTTCTTTGTTTGTCAACCATTAAGTCAGATGGTGTTGCAACTCCCAGCAGACAAAAAGTTAAGCGATCGTAGAGAGAATTGCTCGATCGTTGCTCATAGCAGGCGCGAATCAAGGCAAACAAATCATCGGTTGAGAAATTTAAACTCTTAACGTTGTCAATTTCCTCTAAGAAAATACAGACTTTAGGACTCGAAATTTTGACCAATAAGATATCTTCAATGAATAAACTCAGTTGTTGAATTGCAGACAGTTCTGCGTGTTCACTCCTCCAAGCCTTTAACTCAAATGTTGCTGAAAGCTTAAAAACCCTGACCAACTCCACCACTAACCCCTTATACCATTGGTCAGCAGTCACCTGCTTTGCGCCCAATTTGGTCACATCGATCGCCGCACAAGCAATCTTTTTGGCTTCTAGTAGTTGCATGGTTCGCGCTTTTAAGCTCGACTTTCCCATCTGGCGAGAGTTAAACACATAGCAAAATTCACCTGCTTCTAGGGCTGCTAATAGTTCCTGATCAGCTTGTCGCGTCACATAGCAAAGGGCATTCGGCGGTAAACTTCCCCCAACTTTATAGTCGTAATCTCCGTGGTAGAGTGCATTCATTATTTTGTTAGTGTCAGAGAACTCAAACTTCAGGAAAGATTAGTGCTGAAATACTGACGATATAGCTCACAACTCGGAGTTACCTGATTGCCGTCGAGGTGGACAAGCCCCATACTATCTAACTGATAAACCACTACTGACTCTAACTGAACAGAGTTTTGAGCAGTAACAACCTGCTTCAATGCGACTGCTAGCTCTGGCTGTTGTTTCAAACTCCCTAAGCAACGCCGCAAGTGGTCACTATAAACCCCAGCATGGGTAGGCGCATCTTGCAACAATTGCCTCAGCCCCACATTTTGGTGTGCAAGGTGGTAAAGAGCGAGTCGAATCAGATAAGGATGCCCTCCCACCATCGTGGTGAGTAGTTGAGTTTCTTCAAGTGTCCAAGTTAGACTATGCAACTGAGCTAAAGTCTGGACTTGCTGATGATTAAACGGTGGCAATCTGAGCGGTAGCCCAACATTAAACGGAGATTGATGAATATTTAAGGAGATATACGCTTCGGTGGAATGCGCGATGATCAATCGAAGTTTTCGCCAACTTTCTTGAATCATCGCTTCTTCATGCCATTCACGCAGCAAAGCTAGAAAATCTTCGGCAATATTGGGATAGTTAAAAACGGTATCAATCTCATCCAGACCGATTACTAAATTCGTCTCTAACTGCTCTAATAAATAAGTTTGAAAATAGCCTGTGCAGCTTACCTTGCTGCCAATTTCTTCATCCCAGTAATGATCAAGTTTTGGTTCTAGATCAAGCTGGCGAGTAACGTTTAGACAAAACCATCGTAAAAATCTATTTAAGTTTGTAAACACTGTTCTTTCAGCTTTTCGCAGATTCATGCGGACAACTTGATAGTTTTGTTGAGTGGCATAAGCTAAAGCTCGATTGACCAAAGAAGTTTTTCCCATTTGTCTAGGTCCTCTGATCCGAATGAGAGAACCTGGCTTCAAAATCTCCTTGTAACAGTCGGATTCGATCGGGGGACGTTCTATATAGAAAGGAGAATCCAGGGCTACAGATCCCTCTGGAAATTCCAAGGCGGTTTCTACAGAGTTGGCTGAAGCGCTAATCGCGGAACTTAATGGTGTTGATGGATCTGCTGAAGCAGTTTGATGGTGCCATTCTCGTTTCAGTGCCTGCCGAAAACTCTTCTTGGTCACGTCTTCACCCAGTGCTTCCGAAAGTTTCTTCCACAATCGATAGCCAATGTCTTTATTGATGTAGCTAACGCTGCGAAACAGTTGCTCGGCAATCTCTTCATAACTTTTGCTTTCCCACGCGCCTCGAAGCACCTGGATTTCAATATCACTAAGACGCTTGCCAGTATGTTTAAATACCAGTGCATTGACGAGATTTTCAGTTTGTTCCCAAGACAGGTCTGTGTCAGGGTTCATAGGTTAACTCAGCAAGATGAATACCCTTGGTTATAGCAAGAATCAGTAGATGAATCAATTGGGTATCTTCACCTGACTTTTCCAGACTTTATTGCTTAAAGAACGACTTCTGATCCTGACTTTTTCTATTTCTTTCTCAACTTCTTTCTAATTTCTTAGCCATAAATCCAGAACTTTACCAGTTATCATTTTGAGTTTTTATCAGCAATAACTGAGTCATGAATCGCAAAAGTTCATCTCTCTCAAACTTTTATTTCGTAATCAGTTCAATCCCAGAAAATTAGGAATTCACCATGTCTAAGTTTATGTATCAAAGACGTATGATCGCCTTGCTGTTTGCGCTAAGCTACCCAACTTTAGGAGTCGTCACATTTGCTGCACGAGCACAGGAAACAGACACCACTAGCGAAGCTAAACCAGAAATCAATGTCGTCAAGGGAGACTCACCCAAACCGTTTGAACCGTTTGAACTGAAAGACCCAGCAACCGGAGCTGTCATTTCAGCAGATCAACAACTGACTTTACCCGATGGTCGTCAAGTCAATGCCGGAGAGTACTACGCGGAACTCAACCGTTTCGAGCAGGAATTCAATCAACTGGGTTACTCCCTTCGCGATAACGTTGCAGAAAGAACCATTCAAGAATCGGTCAGTCGAGATCAAGAGCGATTCTCTCCGCAAATTCAAACAATCCAGGAGGCACATCAACAACTTGACACCAACCAAGTCGATCAACTGCGTCAGCAGTTCGATTTCAATTCCATTCAGCAAGAAGCGCTTCAGCAGGGGCAACTCGAACAGCAGCTCTTTCGTGCGAGAGATGCAGCGAAGTCAGGAAGTATTAATCCTGGACAAATCAATCCTGGACAAATCAATCCTGGACAAATCAATCCTGGACAAATCAACCCGAAGCTCAATCCCGCTCTCGATCCGACTCTCAAGATTAAGCAACTTAAACCTCGATTTACCGATAGGTTCGACCCGAACAGAAATTTTGTCTTAATAGATGTCTTGAAGGAAGCACAGTGGGACGAACAAAGCCGAAATCAAGCGAGAACTGGAAGCTACTCCGGCGAACGCAACTTCTGGTTTGGCGATAAAAGTCGGTTCTATGCCTATCTGAACGCAAGAGTCGATGTCAGTGGCTCGGGTCGGATGACTCAAACGAATGCGGAAGGCAAAACAGGAGCTTACATTTTCAACAGTCATGCAGAACTGGTTCGCGCCAATGCCAATGTTCAAGCTCCTGATAATGGGGATCTCTCGGCTCGTTTGAATGTGGCTGTGTTTGGCAATAGCGTCTACGATCGCCAATTCAAAGCCCCAAAACTTCAGTATTCTGATAGCTATTCGATCCCCCTCGATCGAAAAATCGGGGACTATCGGTTTGCCGTCGGACCGATTCCAATGAAAGTGAGCTTTGGGATTCGAGGATCTGTGGGTCTACGCTATGAACTTGCTGCCGCACCTCGCTACGCCTATGCAAAAGTCACACCCTTCACCAATACTCAAGTGTATGCAGAAGGGGGAGCGGATATCGTCGTGGGTGGAGCGGGAGTCGGTGCCAACTTGACTTTGCTTAATGATGAGTTAGAACTCGCTGCTAAGGCAAACATTCGGACAGATTTCCAAAACCGTAAAGTCTTCCTCGACACCAACTTCTATGGCTACAACAAGTTGGATGCTTTGAGTGGCAAGGTCTATGCCTATGCGTATGTCTATAGACCTGACTTTGGAATTCCGCCTTGGACGAAGGAGCAATGGAACTGGACAATTTGGGATTGGCAGGGCTTCCATCAATCAGGATACCTGTTCAATCTCAATCAGTCAGTCGCTTTGCTGTAATTCTTGCAATCGTTTCGGTCTAGCGGCATGGGCGATCGAGATATTCTCCTAACCTCGATCGCCATTTCTTCCCCCTCTACACTCCTACACGATCATGAAACTTTCACTCAATCCGCTACACTCTCGAAAAACGCTTGCGATCGCGGCGAGTGTTCTCTGTCTCAGCAGCACCTTTGGTATCGTGATGAATGGCAAACAGTTAGAAGGTCTCCGAACTCAGATCGCTCACAATCTTCTCACTCAAGCAGTGACTGCACCTCGCTATCAATTCACGATCGGGCAACAATACAGCTATCAACTCAACTATGATAGCCATGCAAAATCTGATTTGCGCGTGCTATTTGCGGATCTAGATAAAAATCCCCAAGCCAGTCGCAACACTCCTAGTTCTCTCGTGAGTGATCTCAAAGTTAAAATCAACAGCGAAATTCTGATCACAGTTCTATCAAAGCAAGGCAATAACTATCTTCTGTCCTACCGTTTCAACAATCCAACTGTCAAAATTCTGAGCAAAGAACAACTCATCACACAACAATCCCAGCTTGTCACAGAAGATTTGAAGCAAGGCATTCTCGCAACGGTTGATCCACAAGGTCGAATCCTCACGGTTCAATTTGCTCCCAAAACGGCTGAGATTTCGCAAGCTTTTGCTCGGTCAGTCCTTGCCGATATGCAGTTTGTCACACCGAATCAGATCGATCGTCTTAGGGAATGGACACAGCAAGAAGAAGATCAAAACGGCAAATTTCTCGCTCACTATGAAGCTGCTTCGCTCTTCGAGAATCGCGGTTTAGTCCTCTCCTTTCGTAAAGCCAAAGTGCAATACTTTCCGCGTCCCAGTGCAACACAACCTCACCAAGGCAACCCCAAAGCTGATCTTAAGATTCAACCTCAAGGTGAATGGCAAGGTAAATTTGATATTGCGAAAGGACAACTGCAAGAGCTAATCGGTCAAGAGACTCAGAAAATCATCATTGCTAACAAAGAAGTCGGAACTGATGAAACAAAAATGAGCCTGAAACTTCAAAGTGTCTCTCTTCTGTTGACCATTCAATCTCTACAAACAAAGCTTCAACCTCAGTTAAAAGAACCATCGATTCCCCTCTCCTACGAGCCTTCTGAAGCCGAAGCCGATGTTAGTATTCAAAAACGAACGCTTGGAACCGCCACCCTCGAATCTGTCTTAGCAGAACTCGATCGAGCCGAAGCCACCAGCAATCCTCAAAAAGACTACACCCCGCTCTATCTAAAAATCAAAGCCTTAATCTCTCTCCAACCCAGCACCAGCGAAATCTTTGGTAATCGCTTAGCCAATGCTAAGCCCGATAGCTTGTCTTTCCAACTGATCGGCGGTGCGTTAAGTGCTGCCGGACATCCCTCAGCACAAGCTGCCTTATCGAAAGCAATTCTAGATAGAAAAGACCCCAAAGCGATCATTGCACTGCTCCCGAATCTGAGTGGAGTCGAAATCCCGACTCTCGACACGATTGCAGCATTAGAACGGTTAACATCAACCGATCAAGAGCCTGATATTGTTGCCACAGCGCAATTAGCTCTAGGAACAGTTGCCGCTAAGTCGAGTGTATCTCAAGCAAAACCTATTATCGATCGCTTTGTGAAGGCGCTTCAAACTACGAAGTTGCCTGAAGAACAACGTCATCTTTTATTAGTATTAGGAAATGTAGGAACTCCTGACCTTTTAGCGACGATAGAGCCATTTACTCAAAATCGTGACCCTATATTAAGAGCGGCAGCAACAATAGCACTGAGAAGTGTCCCAAATGCCCACGTTGACGAAATTCTAGTTCGTATGCTGGCACAAGATCCCGATGACAACGTGCGGCTAGAAATATCAGTGGCTTTAGGTTCGCGCGATATGAGTTTAGTGAACTTCAAGGCTCAAAGAGAAGCATTTGCTAATGATAAAGCCGTTAAAGTTCGACTAGTGACTCTAACTAATCTGTGGCAGGCTCGACAGACTTATCCTGACGTGATTCAAATTGTCAAAAATGCGGCTGAAACAGACAGCAATCAGGATGTTAAGGAGACTGCGAAGAAATTACTGATAGAGCCGTAGAAAGATCAATATATGTATTTGGATTAGCTCGATCGTGCTTTACATCTTCTAAGTTTTCTAGACGTTTACTGGAATGCTAAAAAATCCATAACAGAGGAAACGATGAAGTTACGCTCAGTCTCACTTTTCTGTCGAAGTGCAAGAAAGAGAGTTTGATCTTGTCCGATTCCCTGGTGCAAACTGATTGGCATTTCTGAGCGGTTTAATCGGGTTCAGGAAAATCCTTAACCAGTTGATGGCAGATTAGGATGTGTTTTAACGCATATCCTCAACATTGAAAATGACAAAATCTTGGCAGATCGGTTTGGGATTCATTGGATTAGGAGGGATGCTAGTCCTCAGTTTCCACGTTTTTCCGCATTCCGATCCTGACGATCGCTCATTAGCAGTCCCTGAATCTAAGCCAGCGACGATCGCCTACAAGTCGCGAAAACTATCTCACGGAACCGCCCATATTGTATCAATTCCAGCGGGACAATTTTGGGTGACTCCTGCCCTGTCAACCAGCACCGAACCGCTAGAGAATTTTGCAAAACGAGAGGGCGCGATCGCTGCTATCAATGGCGGGTTTTTTGATCCAGAAAATCGTCAGTCTACGTCTTTTGTGGTTCTCAACGGGCAAGTGATCGCAGACCCTCGCCAGAACGATCGTTTGATGCAAAATCCCGCTCTTTTGCCGTATCTCGACAAGATTTTGAATCGCAGTGAATTTCGATCGTATCAGTGTGGAGACACGATCGCTTATCAGATTCATCAGCATCAAGACCCAATCCCGGCAGGGTGTCGATCGTTGAGTGCTCTGGGAGGCGGTCCTCGGTTGCTTCCAAATAGAACTGATCAGGCAGAAGGGTTTATCGATCGGACTCAAGGACGTGATGCACTAGGCAGCAACCAGCCCAACGCGAGAACGGCGATCGGGCTAACTCCCAACGGCACCATCATCTGGGTAATGGTGGCTCAAACTCCTGATGTCGCTAATTCTGGAGCGTCATTATCAGAGTTGGCAGAGTTAATGAAAAGCCTGGGCGTTGAAACGGCACTGAATTTAGATGGCGGCAGTTCTTCATCACTCTACTATCAAGGCAAAACGATTTATGGCAAGCTAGACAAGACTGGAGCCTCCATTCAGCGACCTGTGAAGTCATTTTTTTTAGTCAAAGCTCGATGAAATTAGATTACTCGATCGCCGTCTCTGCGCTCAAACAGTCTGATCCAATTTTGGCGGCAGTCATTGATCGGGTAGGTGACTGCACGTTAGATCAGACCCAGCAGCCAGGAGACTTACTGTATTCGCTGTCGCGATCGATCATCTCACAGCAACTCTCTACCAAAGCAGCAAGCGCTATTCATCGTCGGTTTCTCGCTCTCTATTCGGGGCTGCCAACCGCTCAAGCGATTTTAGACACAGCAGACGAAGATTTACGTGGAGTCGGGCTTTCGCGATCTAAAGTTCTCTATATGCGAGATTTAGCCAACACTGTTCTCAATGGGTTGCCCACCCTTGCAGACTTAGAGACGATCGATGACGAAGCGATTATTCAAACGTTGACTCAAGTTAAGGGCATCGGACGCTGGACAGTGCAAATGATGCTCATCTCTCGGATGCATCGCTGGGACGTTCTGCCCGTTGATGATTTAGGCATTCGGACAGCAATTCGTCGAGCGTATCAGTATTCAGAGCTTCCCAACAAAGCCGCGATCGAGGAATTAGGAAAATTCTGGCAACCCTATCGCACGATCGCCTCCTGGTATCTCTGGCGCAGCTTAGAAAATGGTTGAAGAGCGATTGCTCCCATCGATCGCTTGTGCGAAATATACTCTGAAGCAGTGGACTTCTTGAAGGTCGTCTAAATCTGGCAGTGTTTCTTGAGAGTTATCCGTCACACCAGACTCTGCAATGCAAAACCAGCCTATCTTCAACTTAGGCAGCTCAGCCAAGATCCAGGCAGATGAAAAACTATTACAGAAAGACCGTTGACCAGCACGCTCATAGCTGATTTTTGAAAAAGAACCTAGATCCTGGGCTTAGAGGAGGTTTGCTGCTACAAAGCGCTGTTTAGCGGGTATACTCCACCTGCACGACTCAAGCTCATAAAGATGTCTGCGAATTCGTTCTGATTTGAGAAATGTAATACCATGACTACCCGCCCTTCATTTAATCGCCGTCAAGTTATTCGTGGACTGATAGCAACCGGAGCGTTTGGAGTGACTTCCCGGCTCTGGATGGGCTGCACCTCAACCTCCAATCCATCTAAATCACCGTCTGTAGAAAAAACTCTCACGATGGGGTTCATTTATGTTGGACCCAAAGATGATTATGGCTACAACCAATCTCACGCCCAGGGCAAAGCAGATGCCTCAAAGCTGAGCGGCGTTAAAACTATAGAAGAAGCCAGTGTTCCTGAAACTACTGCGGTAGAAGAAACCATGCGGAACATGATTCAACAAGATGGGGTAGAAGTGTTGTTTCCCACGTCTTATGGCTACTACGATCCCCATATTCTCAAACTAGCAAAAGAGTTTCCAAATGTGCAGTTTTTCCATCCGGGAGCTCTTTATAAAGAAGGCGTTCATCCCCCAAATGTTGGCTCTTATCTCGGCTATCTGATTGAGCCTGCTTATCTTGCCGGAATCGTAGCTGCTCAAACCTCTAAAACTGGGAAACTTGGGTTTGTTGTGCCTAAACCTATCTCGATCGTGCTGCGCGAAGTTAACGCCTTTGCCCTCGGAGCGCGAAGCGTCAAGCCTGATTTAAAAGTGCAAGCAATCTTTACGGGAGACTGGTCGCTTCCGGTACGCGAGGCAGAAGCCACGAATAGTCTGATCGATCAGGGGGCAGATGTGATTATCAGTCGCGTTGACAATTTGAAGGTTGTCATGACTACTGCTGAGAAGCGCGGAGTTTACTCGTGTGGCTATCACATCAATCAAGCGAGCCTAGCGCCAAAAGGATATCTCACTGGAGTTGAGTGGAATTGGTCAAAAATTTACTCAAATTATGCTGAGATGATTCGCAGTGGCAAAACGCTGAGCAATGGCGGCATTCCGCACATGATTCGCGGGGGACTGAAAGAAGAGTTTTGTAAAATTTCACCCTATGGTGTTGCAGTGAGCGCAGAGGCTCAAAAAGCCGCTGAAGCGGCTAAAGCAAAGCTACTAGATGGCAGTCTTGTGATCTTCAAAGGAGAACTAAGAGACAACAAAGGCAATGTTGTGATTGCGGCGGGGCAACAATACGCGTTGCAAGATCCGAAACTAGAAACGATCGATTGGCTAGTTGAAGGTGTGCTTGGCGATCCTCGTTCAACTTAGAGTAGCCATTTTTGCCGTATAGTCTGTCAAATGTGCTGTCGAGGAACAAAGGCAAAATGTACATACGTAGCGTTACAGAATTATCGACCCAGGGAGCTAAAATCGTCTTGCAAGGCGCGATCGAGAAAGCTGAACAAATGGGTGTGCCTCAGTGTGTAGCCATCGTAGACAACGGTGGCAACTTGCTTGTCTTTGAGCGGATGCAGGGAGCCAAGATTCTCAGTCAGTTTTCTGCGATTCAGAAAGCAATTACGGCTGTTTCATCCCAAGCAGCAACCGGACAGCTACCACCAGAGTTAGCGTTTGGCATTGCGTTGGCGACTGGAGCCCGCTTCGCGGCGATCGCAGGAGGTCTACCGATCGAGATCAACGGGGAGGTGATTGGCGCGATCGGCGTAGGTTCAGGGAATGATGAAGAAGATATTGAAGTGGCTGAGGCAGGAATTGCCGCACTCAAAGCGGTGATTGGTGCAGAACAGAGTCCCGGAAGAAACGTGTTCAGCCACTAGTTAACGCGATGTGCGACTTTTCTAAAACACCCGCAAAGACTGCCCTCACCCTAGCCCTCTCCCACAGGAGAGGGAACAAGATTTCTAGCGCCCCTCTCCCGCGGGAGAGGGGTTGGGGGTGAGGGCAAATTAGTTGCACATCGCGTTAGTTAATCTAAACTAATAGCGGCGCGGTTTCGAGTTCTAAACTCTATAGGATTACCTGACATCTTGCACCAATCTCAATAAGCCGATTTTGCAACGGAGCAGAAGGACTTTTAGACTTTTTATTCTCAACAAGCGTGGTTTTAGCTCAGGTGCAAGATGTGAGTTACCGTAGCCGCTGTCTTTAAGAGGCGTTCATCATTGCTCTACCCCTTCGTGAAATTAACGTAATGAGTCCTGGTCAGTCCCAAACTGATGAATTATGGGCACCTTTCTCTAATCAAATGCAAGACATTGACCCAGCACTAATTTTAGATAGTATTCCGCAGTATATTTTTTGGAAGGATACAAATTCTGTCTATCTCGGTTGCAATCAGCGGTGGGCAGAGCTTGTTGGATTGACTGAGCCAAAAGAAATTATTGGCAAGACCGACGACGATCTACCCTGGCTATTGGGAGAAGCGGACATTTATCGGGAGCGCGATCGTCAACTTATTGTTACCCGCCAACCGCAGAGACAAGTGCTGATGTCTGTCTGGAAAGCGAATAGAGAACAGATCTGGTTTGAGGCGACCGCTACTCCACTTCTCCAAGCCGATCAAGTGACTGGCATTCTCTATACTCTGGAGCGCAAAACAGAGATAGAAAATCAAGCGGAAACGTTGAAAAAAAGCGCTGAACTATTGCAATTAGTTCTCGATAATATTCCCCAAGCGATTTTCTGGAAGGATCGAAGCTCAACATATTTAGGCTGTAACAAGAATTGGGCACAAGCCGCAGGGATTCAGAATTTAGCAGATGTGGTAGGAAAAACTGATTTTGAACTACTTTGGACACCTGAAGAATCTGCGCTCTATTACGAACAAGATCAAGCCGTAATGGATACCGATACCCCAGTGCTGCACTTGATCGAGAACCGCCTAGAAGCTCATGGAAGAGAGGCATGGATTAATGTTAATAAGATTCCAATTCATGATGCTGACGGTAAAGTCATTGGCTTATTAGGCACGATCGAAGATATTAGCGATCGCAAATATGCAGAGATCGCGCTTCAACAATCAGAAGCCCAACTCCGTCAACAAGCACAGCAACTTGAGCAAATGCTTCAGCAGTTGCGATCAACTCAAGCGCAGCTAATTCAGACTGAGAAGATGTCTAGCTTGGGGCAACTCGTTGCGGGTATTGCTCACGAGATTAACAATCCGGTTAACTTTATTCACGGCAATATCGCGCCCGCTAACGAATACGCTGAAGATTTGCTTCGTTTAGTGCAGTTATATCAGCATCATTATCCTCAACCTCATCCTGATATCGCTGCTGAATCAGAGGCGATCGAGTTAGAGTTTCTAATGCTCGATTTGCCAAAGCTTTTAGAATCGATGAAAGTTGGGACAGCGCGAATCAAGCAAATTGTTTTATCGTTGCGAAATTTTTCACGCATGGATGAAGCAGACATGAAAGTTGTAGACATCCATGATGGAATTGAAAGTACGCTGCTGATTCTCCAACATCGTCTCAGAGATAAACCCGATAAGTGTGGAATTCAGGTGGTGAAAGAGTATGGAGACTTACCTCAGGTAGAGTGTTATGCTGGGCAACTCAACCAAGTATTGATGAACATTCTTGCGAATGCGATCGAGGCTCTAGATGTTCAAGATTACCCTGAAGAGTTGTGTCCGCTTTCTGTGATTACCATCCGCACAGAATGCTTATCAGCATCTCGTGTTGTCATTCGGATTCAAGATAACGGAGTTGGAATTCCTAAATCAGTGCAGAAACGGCTATTTGATCCCTTTTTTACGACTAAACCAGTGGGTCAAGGAACCGGGTTAGGGCTTTCTATTAGCTATCAAATTGTAGTCGAGAAACATCAAGGTGTTTTGAAGTGCATTTCAGAGCCAGGAAAAGGCAGTGAGTTCTGGATCGAAATTCCGATTCGCCAAAAGCAGCTTTAACCAATCACCGCTAGACCTCTACTGGCTGTTGTAGCTTGTAGTCATAGCCTTGATTCCTTGAGGTTGTTTTGAGACCCAACGCTTGGAAACCTGGGATTGGTGTTGGACATCTCATTCTGCTGCTCACGATCGCCTCAATAATCTCCAACTTTAGTCGGGCACCAGGTGCGTGGAAGAACGCTAGCATTTGGGCTTAGTCTTATTGAGGTAGGATCAATGCCGTCCCAATTAAACCGGAACCCAGAAAAACTTGAGGCTCGGGCAGCCACGTTATTCGATCGCACCTTCCGAGACCATGAAGGCAAGATCGCAATTGCTCAAATGCCGAATCTACCGCTTCTGGTCGGCGTATCAGCAACCTTACTTCAACTCCTGCCCCTCAAAGGCACCCTCCAGACCGGAGTAGATTTAGTGGCGTTCGGCGCTTTGTTCACATGGGCATGGCAAGAGTTGTTTGAGGGAGTTAACTACTTCCGTCGAGCGCTCGGCTTTGTGGTGTTAGTGAGCATGATCGCGCTGAGACTCCACGTGGCTTGAGGGTGAATTTCTGAGGTGAATTCGTAGTGTCAGGAGTCTCACCACAGCTTGATGAATTGGAATTTTGATGGGTTTGTTTGATATTGTCGGATGAAAAATCTGCAATTTTTGAGATTCTTTACTTATAGAACGTGTTTCAGAAATTCTACAATGTTCCCAAATCTTGTGATATTTAGGAGGCGTTTCCGGATTTAGGCAGAAGGTTTAACAGTCCGCACGTAGTTTCGGGAATGGCTGGCGAAGTGAGTGTATGAATTAACGAATCCCATATCTTGTGACCTAGATGGTTTTGGTTAAATTTGGAATGACCTGTCTCTTGGCATTGGCGTTGAGTCAGAGCACTTGGCACCGAGCGATCGCTTCGAGTCACCCACAAGGGATCGCGGCTTCCCCAAAGTTAACGCCGCATCGCATCAGTCTCGCAAATGGCAAAACGTTTAATCTCAACTTGCCGGAGAGCTATGAAATTCGCGTGGCTGCCCAGGGATTAAAGCGAATTCGATTTATGGCGAAAAGTCCTGACGATCGTCTGTTTGTCACCGATATGTATGACCTGACAGATAACCGCAAAGGGACGGTTTACGTTCTCGATCGCTTTGACTCTAAACGGGGTAAATTTGGCAAAATCACACCGTATTTGACAAACCTTAGAAATCCAAACAGCGTTGCGTTTCACACAGATTCTAACGGTGACCAGTGGTTATATTTAGCGTTGACCGATCGCTTAGTTCGCTATCGCTACAGTAAGGGTGAGACTGCTCCCCAAAAAGCTCCTCAAGTGTTGGCAAAGTTTCCCGATTATGGATTGAGCTACAAATATGGAGGATGGCACTTAACAAGAACAGTTGCCATTCACAATGACAGAGTGTATGTAGCGTTGGGGAGTAGCTGCAACGCTTGCGAAGAGAAAGAAGCTATTAGAGCGTCTATTCTAGAAATGGATCTCGACGGTAAAAATCAGAGAATTTATGCGAGTGGTTTAAGAAACGCTGTGGGGATTAAATGGGTAAGCGACCAGCTATACGCCACGAATATGGGATCTGATCAGCTAGGAAACGACAAACCGGAAGAAACATTCTATAGGATTAAGAATGGACAGAACTACGGGTTTCCTTACTGCTATCAGTACCAGTCTCACATTTACGCCGATGATCAGTTTAAGCAATCTGCAAAAAAAATAAATTGCACGACTGTTCCTTTAGCGAATGCTACATTTCCGGCTCACAGCGCCCCTCTGGGATTAGAATACTTTGACTCAACGCAGTCTGATGACCTGAAAAACTCTTTCTTGGTCGCACTACATGGAGCGTCAAAGATCAGCTTGCAGAGAGGATATAGAGTTTCGCGCTTGAAGTCAGACAACACACTGGAAGTCTTTATCAACGGTTTTTTGCAAAATGGCACGATCTACGGAAGACCTGTAGATATTTTGCGTGTAGATAGAGATGCATTTCTGTTAACAGATGATTATGCAGGGGTGATCTACTACATTTCTAAAAAATAGCTGAATTTCCACAATCCTTCCGCTCCTATTCTGCTAGCTATTCTGCTTTTACGACTCCGTGAAACATATTCATGCCACACGTAAAGGGATATTCACCAGGTTTTTCTGGTGTGAACTCGATCGGGGTAATTTGATTCATAGCTAAGTCAGCCGCAATGTGAAAATCTGGAAACAGAACTTTCTCTAAGCAGCTACTGGGATCTTTCCGAAAAAAGTTCAGTTGCACAGGTTGCCCTGCCTTCACCACCACTTGGCTTGGCTCATAGCCTCCATCCACCTCGATCGTGAGGGTTTGGATGCCTTGCTCGACGGTCGATCGCTGTGCTTTTGGCTTACTGAGAAACCACCAAAGCTCTAATCCGATTAGGGCTAACCCTCCGATCGCCACGCCAGCTTTGACCGCGATCGGTTGATCAATGCGCTGAAACTCACTCGGTGATGTGGACTGATCCATTGGCATTTGTGCAGATGCCGATGCAGCACCCAGCAACAAACTCAACCCTGCTAGATGTCCTAATATTTTGCGCGTATCCATTTGTAATCACGTCCTCGTTAAGTCAGTGTTTTAGGCTGAAAGTTGCGTAAGCGCAGCGCATTAGTCACGACTGACACGGAACTCAACGCCATTGCACCGCCAGCAATCATCGGACTGAGCAACCAGCCAAAGAATGGGAATAAAATGCCCGCTGCGATTGGAATCCCAGCAATGTTGTAAACGAAAGCAAAGAAGAGATTTTGACGAATATTTCTCATCGTGGCGCGACTGAGTTGAATGGCAGTGACAATGCTTTGGAGGTCGCCAGAGATGAGCGTGATGTCACTCGCAGCGATCGCAACATCGGTTCCTGTCCCGATCGCGATGCCAACCTGTGCTTGAGCTAGAGCGGGTGCATCATTAATCCCATCGCCAACCATTGCGACAATTCTTCCTCCTTTTTGAAGGACGGCAATTTGAGCGACTTTTTGGTCGGGGCGAACTTCGGCAATCACACGAGTAATTCCTACTTCATGAGCGATCGCGTCTGCGGTTTGTTGATTATCTCCGGTCAGCATAATCACATCTAGACCCAGTTTTTTCAGCGATCGAATTGCCTGAACTGATGAAGGTTTTAGGGCATCGGCAATGCCCATTAATCCCTCAATCTTGCCATCGACTGCAATCCAGACGGCAGTTTTGCCTGCTGCTTCTAACTGACCTTTTTGCTCTTGCAGCACTTGAGACTCGATTCCGAGTTCTTCCATCCAGCGCTGAGTGCCAATTTGAACAACTCGATCGAATGCTGTTCCCTGAACTCCACTGCCTGCGATCGCTTCAAAGTCTTGCACGTCTCCCAGTGCCACTTCTTGCGATTGCGCATAGCGAACGATCGCTTCTGCTAAGGGGTGTTCTGAGTTTCGCTCAACCGATGCCGTTACTTGCAGGAGCTTTAATTCGCTTTGATTTGCGGTGCCATTTACGGTTAGAAAGTCGGTTACAGTCGGTTTTCCTTGCGTTAACGTTCCTGTTTTGTCTAGCACGATCGTTTGGATTTGATGTGCTAATTCCAAACTGTCTGCGCCTTTAATCAAGATTCCGTTCTCGGCTCCCTTTCCAGTGCCGACCATAATCGAAGTTGGAGTCGCTAATCCCAATGCGCAAGGACAGGCAATGATTAATACGCCAACCGTTGTAATTAAAGCTAGGGTGAGGTTTCCGAGGGCGAGAAACCAGATCACAAAGGTGGCGATCGCAATCGCAATGACGACGGGCACAAACCAACCTGTGACTCGATCGGCTAATCGCTGAATCGGGGCTTTTGATCCTTGAGCTTGCTGCACAAGTTTAACAATCTGTGCCAATAGGGTGTCTTTGCCAACTCGGGTTGCCCGAAACTTAAAGCTTCCAGTTTTATTGATCGTCGCACCAATAACTTCGTCTCCCGCTTGCTTTTTAACGGGCATACTTTCACCAGTCACCATCGATTCATCGAGCGTCGAAGATCCGTCCACGACTTCACCATCGACCGGAATCTTTTCGCCCGGACGCACGACTACGACATCCCCGATCTGTACATCTTGAATCGGAACTTCCAGTTCTTGCCCATTGCGAATAATACGAGCATCTCTCGCCTGCAAGCCAACTAATTTGTGAATCGCATCTGAGGTTTGCCCCTTGGCACGATTCTCGAACAAGCGACCTAGCAGAATCAGCGTAATAATGACTGAAGACGCTTCGTAGTAGACCTCCGGCGTTAAGCCTTGAGTGGTAAAGAAACGAGAAAAAACGGTTGCAAAAATCGAATAGAAGTAGGCGGCTCCTGTTCCGATCGCCACCAGCGTGTCCATAGATGCTGCATGACGTTTAAGCGCTTTCCAAGCATTTTTAAAGAAATCTCCGCCACACCAAAACAGCACCGGAGTTGCCAGCACCAGTTGAATCCAAGGATTATCTAGCCCTCGAATCTGAAACGGTAGATTTAGCATGGCAGACATGGCACCCACCACAATCAAGCTACTCAGAACGCCGCCGACTATCACCTTGCGTTTGAGTTGATTTGACTCGGCTAACCGCATCGCTTTTTCGGCGTTGTTTTCCTCGGTCACGGTTTCTGATTCTTGTACTGAGAATGCGGTGTATCCTGCCTCACGCACGGCATCTTGAATCGCATCCAGGTCAGTCCTACGGGAATCGTAGGTGACGGTCGCTTGCTCAATGCCAAAGTTAACATTACTTTCGCTGACTCCGGGCACAGTAAGGATTGCGTCTTCAATACTGTTGGCGCATGAAGCACAACTCATGCCTCGGAGCTTGAGTGTTACAGTTTCCATTGTTAAACTCCTCTGACCCTGATTAAAAGGGCATTGTTTCATCAAGCAACGGTATAGCCAGCCGCCGTGATCGCAGCTTTGATCGCTGTTTCAGACTGCTGAGTTTCAATGTTGACAAGCTTGGTTTTAGGGTCAGCTTCGACAGTTGCGCTGGTATCGATCGCGTTCACGGCTTGGGTAATTGTGGTGACGCAAGCAGAACACGCCATGTTGGGAACAGTTAATTGAAGGGTCATAATGGTGTGGAGAAAAACGACTTGGTGTAAAAGGATGTTCTAGAAGGTATCGGTTGTGATTTGAGGCACTTGGCGATCTCCTATCCTCCTTAAAAGAGGAGGGAGTTAGTCTTAAAGTCCCTCTCATTCAGGAGATTTAGAAAGATCCAGCGTATTGGGCTACTCACGATCGAACTTTTAACCCATCCTCTAAAACCGATCTCTATCTTCATCTCTCCAGTCCACTAGAGAGTCAAGTGATTTTAAAAAACTCATCCTGAGGCGAATCTGACCTTAAAAGATTGCCCGATCGAGTGCCATTTAGCAGATCAATTGAGCAGCATTGTTTTGATGAAAAACAACTACGAGAATCTACCCTCAGATTGAACCTAAGAAAAACCACTGATGATCGCGCCTCTCTTTCGATAGACCTAGAGGGTTCTACTTTATAGGTAGCTCTATTTCATGCTGATTTTATTTTTGAATGCTCTCCTAGCGGATGGGGATAATTTCAAATACCCACGCGATTGGGGCTTGACTCTCCACTCTAGTAGAGAGTTCAAAATGAAGACATTCACAGTTTCACTGATTAAATTATGAAACGTTCAATCTCCAAAGCCAGATTTTTAAGACTCAGCCTCAAAGCGATCACAAAGCAAACTTCGGTGGGCATTGTTGCGATCGGGCTTCTCACCGCTTGTTCAACCCCTGCTCAAAACTCATCTACAGAGCCATCTGTCAGCAGTTCACCAACCTCTAGCATGATGCCTGGAATGGATCACAGCATGAGTCACGGCATGATGATGGATTTAGGTCCTGCCGATGCTGATTTTGATTTGCGCTTTATTGATGCCATGACTCCGCACCATCAAGGAGCGATCGTGATGGCAAAAGAAGCCGAGCAAAAGTCAAAGCGCCCAGAAATCAAGAAACTGGCAGCCGACATAATCAAAGCTCAAAACAAAGAAATTGCTGAAATGAAGCAATGGAGAACAGCTTGGTATCCCAAAGCCAGCAGTACGCCAATGTCGTATGACTCCAAAATGTCAAAAATGATGCCGATGCCGTCTGCTCAGATGAACGGCATGATGATGAACATGAACTTAGGCGCTGCGGATGACCAGTTCGATTTGCGCTTTATGAATGCGATGATTCCTCATCACGAAAGCGCAGTTGTGATGGCAAACGATGCCTTGAGTAAGTCGAAGCGTCCAGAAATCAAGAAGCTGGCTGAAGATATTGTTTCATCACAACAGGCAGAAATTGCCCAGATGAAGCAGTGGAAAAAAACCTGGTACAACCAGTAAACCAACCCAATTTTTGATTCAGTCCCTTCGGTCAATGCTGAACGATTTCATTAAGGAACTTCTCAATGACTCATCGGTCTCAACCCTCTCATCGGCTCAACCTCATTCGTTCTGTCTCTGGAACGCTTCTCGGATTGCTGCTCTTGACGGTTCCAGTTAAGCTTTTGGCTCACGGCGGACACGGGGACGAGTTTCAAGGCAGCAGCCAACCTGCTCAATCTGCGGGCGCGATTCAGGTCGATGCAGAAACGGCAAAGCGGATGGGTTTGAAGGTAGAACCTGTGAACCGTCAGCGATTGGCATTTGGGGTAAAAGCCACCGGACAGATCGAGACGCTTCCAAATCAACGGGTTGAAGTCACGACTCCAGGTGGCGGAACCGTGTTGCGGCTATTGGTGAAGCCAGGAGATCGCGTTGAGATTGGGCAACCTGTGGCAATGATGACCAGTCCAGAGTTGGCAGAGCTTCGCACAACCGCCCTCGATCGTAGTACTGAAGCAACCTCTGCTGTTCAGCAAGCAGCAGCCGATCTCCAATTAGCTCAGAAGAACTACGCCCAACAGCAGAAAATTGCGGAAGCGGATATTCGGCAAGCGCAGACAGAACTGAGCTTTTCTCAAGAACGCTACGATCGAGACAGCGAACTCGCCAAAACTGGGGCACTGCCTCGCCGCAACGCACTTGAATCTCAAACCAAATTAGCCGAAGCCAAATCTGCCTCTGCCAAAGCTCAAAGCCGCCTATCAGTATCTGAAGCCGAAGCTCAACTGCAGCGTGCTCAATCTGCCGTAGAAATAGCACAGTCAAAAGTGCAACTGAGTGGACAAACGTATCAAACGCGGCTGCGACAATTGGGAGCCACTGCCAATGAGGACGGCACAATTACAGTCGTAGCTCCGATTTCAGGCGTGGTAGCGGATCGAGAAGCGACGATCGGAGAATCAGGTCAGGACGCAGGCAAAAAGATCATGACGATCGTCAATGGCAGCAGTGTTCAAATCGCTGCCAACATTTACGAGAAAGATCTGAGCAAAATTCAAGTGGGGCAGCGAGTTCAGGTTAAGGTGAACGGCTTGCCCAATCGGTCATTCACAGGGCGCATCAGCACGATCGGAGCAACTGTTCAAGGAGAAAGTCGCGTTGTCCCGGTGAAAGCTGAAATTGAGAACTCAGATGGTGCGCTAAAGCCAGGAATGTTCTCTGAGTTAGAAGTATTGACCGATCGAACACCCGTTGCAGTGTTAGCCGTTCCTACTTCTGCGATCGTCGAAACCAATGACAAAAAGAATGTCGTTTTTGTGCAAAACGGCACCGCCTTTCAGCCGACTGAAGTCACGTTAGGTCAACGTTCTGGCGACTCTGTTGAGATCAAAACGGGGGTATTTGATGGCGATAGGGTCGTTACTCAACGAGCCAGCCAACTCTATGCCCAATCTTTACGTGGCGGAGCAAAGGCTGAGACAGAAAGTTCTGCTGCGGAAGCACCTCAAGCGAATTCTAAGCAGGCAGGCTTCTCGTTACCTTGGTGGGCAATGCTGCCTTTGGGAGGCGCGATCGCGGCGGGGATGTTTGGAGCAGGAATGGTTTGGGCAGGTCGTCGAAACCGATTGCAATCTGCGACAACCAACCATTCTCATTCCGTACCCAATAACTATGACACTGAAATTTATTTAAACCATGCTCAATCGCCCCCTTCAAACCGTTCTGCCGAAGTTGTTGAAAAACCAGTAGACCCGCATCAGTCCAACTAAAAAGGTCAGGATCGTCGGTCTGAGAATGTTGTGAATGATAGGGCGGAAGTATGTTGAATTCAATTGTTAGATGGTCGATCGCGCAGCGCTGGCTCGTCGTGCTTGCCTCGGTCATCATTAGCCTTTGGGGAATCCGAGTTCTCACCCAAATGCCGCTCGATGTGTTTCCTGCCTTTGCGCCGCCTCAAGTTGAAATCCAGACCGAAGCGCCCGGACTCGCGCCCGAAGAAGTCGAATCACTGGTGACACGCCCGATCGAGAGCGCCATCAACGGAACCCCCGGAGTTGAAAATGTCCGTTCTGCCTCTGCCGTGGGCATCTCGGTTGTGAAGATCACGTTTGGTTGGGAGACCGAGATTTATCGCGCCCGTCAGTTGGTCACTGAGCGACTTCAACAAGCCCAAAGTCAGCTTCCTCAAGGAGTTGAGCCACCTCAAATCTCTCCCGTTAGCTCTCCTCTAGGAGCCACGGTTAAGTATGCGTTCACCTCAAATACTACGCCATTGATGGAAGTACGGCGGATTGTCGATTGGCAGGTTAAAAACCGATTGTTAGCAGTTCCCGGTGTGACACAGATTGTCGTGTTTGGTGGAGACGAACGACAGTATCAAGTGCTGGTTGATCCCGATAAGCTCAAAGCCTTTAATGTCTCTTTAGAGCAAGTGACGGAGGCGACTCGTAAAGCAAACGTCAATGCACCAGGTGGATTTTTAACCAACTCAGATCAAGAACTATTGATTCGAGGTGTAGGGCGAATTGAATCGATCGAGCAACTTCAGCGATCCGCAATCACCGCCCGTAATGGAACTCCTGTGCTACTCGGTCAAGTCGCTGATGTGAAAATTGGAGCAGCCCTGAAGCGCGGAGATGCAAGTTTAAATGGTCAGAAAACGATCGTAGTGATTGTCAATAAACAACCTGCGGCAGATACTCCAACAATGACGAGAGCCGTAGAAGCGGCAATGGAGGAAATTAAAGCCGGGTTGCCCAAAGATGTCAAAGTCACGACAACGTTTCGCCAAGAAACCTTTATCGAAGCCTCAATCAAGAACGTCGAAGAAGCGCTTCGGGATGGCATTATCATCGTCTCCATTGTGCTGATTTTGTTTTTGATGAACTGGCGCACGGTGGTTATTAGCCTCTCTGCCCTACCGTTGTCATTGCTAATGGGCATGATGATTTTGAATTGGACAGGACAGGGCATCAATACGATGACGTTGGGAGGTTTGGCAGTCGCAATCGGGTCAGTCGTCGATGATGCGATTGTCGATATGGAAAACGTTTATCGTCGCTTGCGAGAAAATCAGCTTGCGGGTAATCCCATCCCGCCGTTACAAGTTGTGTTTGACGGCTCGGTTGAGGTACGAGTCAGCGTCTTATTCTCAACGGTGATCATTGCAGTTGTATTCGCGCCAATTTTTGCGCTTTCTGGCGTTGAGGGTCGCATCTTCACACCGATGGGAGTTTCTTATTTATTGTCAATCGTTGCATCAACCGTTGTAGCATTGACGCTAACACCTGCGCTCTGTGCATTGTTATTAGTCAACCAACATCTGCCCGAAGATGAAACTTGGCTTGCAAAAAAATCTCATCAAGCATACCGTCCAGCATTAATGTTCTCAATCCATCGTCCGAAATTGATATTAGCGTTAGCCCTCGCTAGTTTCATTGCTTCAATAGTGATGCTTCCGTCTCTGGGGCGGGTCTTTTTACCAGAGTTTCAGGAGCGATCGCTAGTAGTAGCAACCAGTCTCTATCCAGGCACTTCCCTCCAAACAACCAATCAAGCTGATTTTGCGATTCAAGACGCGCTCAAGAATGACAAGCGATTTGAGTTTCTTCAATTACGCTCAGGACGTGCCCCCGGCGATAGTGACGTAGGTGGAGTCAACTTTGCTGAGATGGATGTCGAACTCAGTGAATCAGGCAGCAAAGATCGAGAAAAAAGCATTGAAACCTTGCGCCAAGAGTTCGCTAAAGTTCCGGGGTTGGCTGCCAATATTGGCAGGGCTAATTTAAGGTCGAGAAAGAAAATATGTACCCCTTATCTTGCGTCGAGGCATCATTTGATGCTGAACGAAGACCCAAGCTTGTAGATTTTATCTGGTGACAACTAATCAGCCCTGCCAATATTGGGGGATTCATTTCTCACCGACTTGATGAAGTCTTATCAGGTGTTAGAAGCGCGATCGCCGTCAAGATTTTTGGTTCTGACTTAGATCAACTTCGCACGATCGGGCAGCAAGTTCAAACGGCGATGAGCAACATTAACGGCGTAGTCGATCTGCAACTCGAACCTCAAGTACCAATCAAACAGGTGCAAATTCAGTTCGATCGCGATGCAGCCGCAAGATATGGATTAGCGGTTGGCGATATTGCAGAAACGATCGAAACTGCGCTGAATGGGCGTACGGTTTCCCAAGTTCTAGAACAACAGCAAGTGTTTGACTTAGTCGTGTGGTTAACGGAAAGCGCCCGTCAAAATTTAGACACCATTCGGAATTTGCTCGTCGATACGCCCACAGGTCAGAAAATTCCTTTAGCTCAGGTTGCCAAAATTGACTATGGCACAGGACCCAACACGATCAACCGAGAAAACGTGTCTCGTCTAATCGTCGTATCTGCCAATATCAATGGGCGAGATTTGGGATCGGTGATTCGAGACATCCGATCGCAGGTCAAACAACAAGTCCAACTTCCGGCTGGATACTATGTTCAGTACGGCGGTCAATTTGAATCTCAAGAACGTGCGACCCAAACGTTACTGTTATCAGGTGTTCTTGCCTTTGTTGCAATCACGATTTTGATTTACTTCGCAGTTAAATCCATTCCTGCCACAATCACGATTATGATTAACTTACCGTTAGCAATGGTCGGTGGCGTATTCTCAGTTGCATTGGGTGGAGGGATTATTTCAGTTGCGTCAATGGTTGGATTCATTACCCTGTTTGGCGTTGCCACTCGCAATGGGTTGCTGTTAGTCGATAACTACAATCGTAAGTTAGTAGAGGGAGTTCCCTTGAAGGAAGTATTGGTCGAGGGGTCGATGGAGCGGCTGGTCGCCATCTTGATGACAGCGCTCTCCTCGGCACTTGGCATGGTTCCTTTGACGATCGGAAGCGGTGCTGGCAAAGAAATTCTTCAACCTCTCGCCGTTGTTGTTTTGGGCGGATTAGTCACCTCGACGGCTCTAACACTCCTGGTAATTCCTGCTTTATATTCTCAGTTTGGGAAGCGACTCGTGCCTCAAAGAGCGACTTTCTCTCAAATTCAGGTTGCAGAAGCAGGTGTTGAAGCGGGTTAAACACCCCATTGTTTTACAGATGTTCATTTCTTATTCAGGAATTAATCGATGAAATCTTCTAAATCTTTCTCAATCGTTTCTGTAAGCTTAGGTCTTCTTCTATTAAGTGCTTGCAGCGGCAATCAGACCGCAAATTCAGGGAGTAGTCCTGCGAGTCCTATCGCTTCGGCACCTGCAAATGAATCTAAGTCTGCATCACCCGAAAAGCATTCTGGAGCCAACAAAGGCGGTCAAGTGATTGAATCTGGTGCTTACCATTTAGAGTTTGTTCCAGAGAAAGAAGCTGAGGGTACTCACTTGGATTTCTACTTACAAAAAGGCGACAATCACGAAGCCGTTTCTACTGCAAAAGTGACGGCACAAGTGCAATTACCCGATGGAACCCAGAAGTCTTTAGACATGAAATACGATCCCGTAGATAAGCACTACACCTCTCTACTACCTGGAACGATCGTAGGAGAACACAAGGTTGCAATTTTAAGTGATGTCGGTGGAGAAAAAGTGAACGGTCGCTTTAGGTTTACCAAGTAGTTTCATTGCGATTTCCTCAGAGTTGTGTCTTACGCTAGCCGAGTGAAAGACGTTCACTGCCCAAGAGCTAATTTCTTCTGCTCTGAGCCTTGCTAAACCGGGGATAAGCAGAATGCAAGAGGGATTGTTCCCCAAAGCCTCTGCAAGCTGTCTTTTATCTTTGTTTTATGATTAGCTGCCATTCTGGTGAACACGGAACTCACTGAGTTTCTCATTCCCAGGAGGACACTAATGAAACTATTTGTCTATTTCTCTCTGGTGAGTTTGCCAACAGTATCTTGCAGTCTAGGGCGAGATAGCACCGAGGGCGAAGAGGCTTCCCATACATTTCAAAGCCTCCCTTAGACACTAGTCTTTTTTATGTCATAACTATTCTAGTAAAGATACTGTGAGCTAAGTGTTGGTTGTTACTCAACATACTGTATCATTCTAGTTGTAAAGGATACTGAATTTCTGAGAAAGGATTAAGTATTTTGATACCAAGGGGCTTCTACCCAGTCTTGGTTGACTTTGGTAGCAAACGCAATTCCTCAATCTCCTTTAGAGCAGGGAATCACTGTGACACTTGCACCAGAATTGGAACCAACACCCCTCAAGTAGTGCTTGTCGCTATTAGAGTGGCGTGTTCTTGTTGCATCCACCGTAGTTCCTTAACTTAGAACAATAACAATGACTAAAACTTTTCTCAAGGCTGCCGTCCTTGGTGGCACTGCCCTTGCGCTAGGACTACTCTCAACTGCACCAGCCCATGCTTTCACCTTTACCAATCAAAACAACGACATAGTGATTACGGCTAGCGATGCTGGTCAGTCATTCACGACTTTGTTTGATGGCAATGTGAATGGAAATAATGTTATTGGGCTGACAGCTCAAGCAGTTTTTAAGTTTCTTGGCTTTACATCAGTTGGAAGTGGAAGTAATACTAAAACTGAAGCAGCCTTCCAGATTGACTTAACCAACACATCAAGTAATGGCATTACATCTAGAATTTCTGCTTTAGGATTTGATGTCTCCCCATCTCTACTTGGAGTTGGAAGCTCTGGTGGTTCCGGCAACACAAGGGTTTCGGGAATATTCAACAACGATCGCGCTGGCAGTTTCCCCAACGGGTTTGGCGATATTGATGTCTGCTTTACAAACGGCAATACCTGCCAAGGTGGTAGTAATGGCGGTGTCTCAAATGGAACAGGTCAGTTCTCTCCCATTCTTGCCTTTTCAGGTACGGTGGGCAGCTTTACCCTTAGCAATTTTGGGGTTCGTTATCAATCTGTTACCGGTACCGATCTAGGAAATAGTGGTACGGGTCGTGGTAAAGTTCCCACTCCTGCTCTACTACCCGGGCTAATTGCCCTAGGTGCGAGCGTGCTGCGTAAGCGTAAAGGTGAGCAGATGGCTGAGGCAAATGCTGAGGTCTAACGTCTAACACCCTCTATCAGGTAAGAGTTCTTAAACTCTTTAAGCATCTATACCAAAAGCACCCTAGCATTGATGTCAGGGTGCTTTCTTTTAGCACTTTGCTTGCTTTCAGCTCAGTAGCTCTGTTGAACTTAGACTACTCAAAAATCACCTTTTGCCCGTTCGATTACCGCTTTAACGATTGGCATCGTTAATCGAAGGTATGCAGTAGACTAAGGACGAATGGCCATCATCCCCCTTTTTGCTACGATTTTGTCCCGTCTCGGACTGTAAGTCGATTGTTTACACAAATTGCTCGATCGATCGGTTATTGTCTACATCTTTCGCCCCCCGAATCCCCCATTCTGGGAAACCTTGAGACACGATCGCCACGGGGTAGAGGTGGAAAATCTTGGAGCAGTCGTTGTCAATTAGCAACGTTTCTGAATCTGGGTAGGAATTGCCCCAACTGCCTTTAGCATTGTTCATATCGAGAAAGCAATCAGCGATTTTGAGAAACCAGTAACCGATTTCGAGGAAGCATTAAACAATTTCGAGGAAGCACTAAGCGACTTTGAGAAGCCAGTAAGCGATCTCGAGAAACCAATAAACAATTTCGAGAAACCAGTAAACGATTTCGAGAGACCAATAAGCGAGTGCGAGAAGGTGAGCTAGTTGCCATCTCACCCCCTCAAAAAATTTCTGTATAATTTGAGGATTCTAGGATACAAATCCAAGCATTTGTACCCGCATTCAACGGGTTTAGACGAGAACCAACTCATTTAGTCCTACCTCAATTCAGCAACGCCCATTAGCTTGATGCCTCCTCAGCGCGTTCGCGGAACAGCGCCGACCCTCATTGCAATGGCTCGACACCTTCGACACAACCTCACCCCTGCTGAAACGAGGTTGTGGAACGCTCTAAAAAACCACCATCTGAACAGCTTGAAGCTGAAACGGACTGAATGCCTCAATCTCTCTCTTAGTCCCTTTAGTGGACTTCGTTCTGTTAGCCCCATTGCCGAAGGCACTGGCAAAGCTAATTTTCAGTCTAGGGCAAGATGATACCGTCTCTTCAAACATTCTCTGAGATGCTTTACTCTGCTACTCCCAGACTTAACATTGCGATTTTCTAAGCTCTATCTGCGACTGTATCACTTCAGCGAAGGAAGCAGCGACTTTCTCAATCGATCGTTCCATGTAATGTTTTTTAAACGATGCATCGATAGGGTTAGAAACCATTTCTATTGCTTTACGGATTGCTTGCTCTAGTTCCAATTCGCTGTCATACAGCACCCCAACTTTAGTAGGATAGTTAATCTGGTTTCTCATCAAAGGAAAATCTGGACATACGACGCAAGTTCCAACACTAATTGCATCGGCAGCAACACCGCTACATCTATAAAAGTATTTAGACTTTTCATAATTCAAAACAATAATATCGCATAATGCTAGAGCCGTAAAATAGTCATCTCTAGTAGATGTGTCAACTAGCTTGATCTCAGTTGTATCTATTTCATTAAAATATGAAAAGTCATCTGTTCCAATTACGAGCACAAAATCTAGACTCTTTTGAATTTCTAATAGCAAATTAAAGGTTTTGTCAAACTGTTTACCTTTTCTGATTTTTCCTACAAGTCCAATTTTTTTTCTAGTGTCATTATTGAGCAAATTAGGCGGATTCATTTTTACGACAGGATGAAGTAATTTTACATCCTGGTCAATCTGGTTTTCACTATAACCAAGCTCTTTCAAAATTGAAGTAGTCTCATTGAGAATGAAGCGATATCCAAGCGAATGATACATCTGAAATAGCAGTCCTATGAAAGAACTTTGAAAAGCTTGCTGAACATTGTGGTGTGTTAGAAAGTAGACATTCTTAGCCTGAAATCGAGAGAAGATAAATGTAAAAACTAAAAATTCTGTTGAAAATCCATGTACGATAATTGCATCTCGATAGCGATGTTCTCTTATCTGGTTTCCAGCTTTGGCATGAGAAATTGTTAACTCGAGTATTTTTATGAGTTTGCGGAGTAACGGATTTTTTAGAGCTGGTAATAGTTGAGGTGGAATCTCTTGAACGACAACAATGTCATAAGTCAAGAGTTTGGCTGCTTCGATTAACGTCTGTAGATGGTTACAATCTGCCATGGCTTGATAACGCTCCTACGTTTAATAAAGAATGAAGGGAAAAATATCACGACCTCAACACTAAAATTTCTTAGAGGATGCGTTAGAAGCCGAAGTTGTTATTCTGAGCAGAACAGATTGTAATGTTTGTGTTATCAAGCCTAACGAACTCAGATTTGTCTGAAATTTGAGAAGCACCTGTTTCATTAAAACAAGGTCTAACTTAGTTGCGCACCTTTGGACGAACGCTGCTTTACAAGCGCCATCACTATGTAGTAGTAAATCGTGAACAGTATACTCACAAAAATTTGGCTACCCCAAGAGTCGTGCCAAAAATTAAACCAATACTCTCCCCAATAAACCGACGCATAAGTCACCAACATAATTCGAGGAATATTGGAGACCAGAGCTAGAACTGCGCCAATGACCATCATCATGACAGTCTTGAACCCGCTCTGCTTGAGAAACAACCCCAGAACCAAGCTAGCAACCACCATCGTCATCGCCATATCAAATCCATTACACCCCCAACCCACCTCAACCGATCCCTGAGGCAGCGAAATATAAATACCATCTGCAACTGCAGACTGCCCGATCGTCCTCAACGCAACGGCACCAGACCACGCCATAAAGCGCTCCAAAATTTCTGGTTCTGTAAACGCTCGCCAGATCGCCCGCGAAATTTCAGCAGGCTTAGGAAGCAATCCCAAGCAGATGAGGAACGTAGGAACAGGATAGGTGCTAAAAAATCCGACTCCCCAGGTGCTACAGGCGATTCCGGAAAGGATGACTGCACAAACCATTGCTAGAGTTAGCGCCGAAACCATTTCCTGAGACCAAGTTGCAACCAGACAAATTGGAAAAATCAGCACTCCGCTAATCACTAGAATATACCCGAGCAGTTGATCTTCTTCGGGTGCTGATACCTTTTCAAGACTCTGGCGCTGGTTCCAAAGTTGGTATATTCCCAGTCCTACTGCTGTCAGTTGCAGCATCCCCGATGCAGACCCGTGGAGAGACCGTAATACCAGCACTCCTGACCAAAAAACTAGATAGCTGAGAACTGTGAGTAGCCCAAGAGAGATAATCCGGCTGTGAGTCGTTTTAAGTCCTGCTTGTACTAACCGTGCAGCTACCTGTCTTACCTTTTGTCGTTTCATCGAGGATCTTAACCTTTGCGTGACTTCATTCCATAGCGACCGAGATTAATCAGCGCAATCCCAACTACAACCAGGTTGCCAACAATAGCACTACCCGCTTTAAACACACCTGTTTGCGCCCCTTGCTTCAGCGAAACTGCCTTGGTATCAACCAGTTGTGAAGCTTGTTTCAGTTGCTCTGGGGTTATGTTGGCTGCTCCTTCAGGGCTACTCTTTGCAGTTTCTATCTGGCTTTGAACTTGGGATGCTTGGGTAGTAATGTTTTTAACTGCTATGCTATTCAACTGCATACTGTCGCGAACGACAGCAACGCAGGACAGCAGAAAAACAACGCCAAGAATCACACTGGTCAATGCTAGCTGCCTACGTAGCTTCTGTGTTTCTGAGCTACCGTACGTGAGCAGGGCGGCACCAAAGAGAAGGAGAACACTCCGATCGCTCACGACCTGCTGCAAGAAACCTAAACGCCACTCAAGCAGCAGCGGATTAGGGGGCAGCAAGATGGCTATGAAGTTGATCGCAAATACAATCAAGCAGGTAACGCCAACAATGCGGCAAAACGCTTTCGCTATCTTTGCACTGCCCGTTTGACCAAAGCTAGAGACCATAGCAGTTTTCTGAATAAGGTGAATATGAGTGGAAACTGAATCTATTGGCAGCATGGGTAGGATTCATCCTTTTGAGTATGATTGGAGCGGGTTGTATAGCCCTCGCAGATACTCAAGGACGACATTGCTGAATGTATCTAATTGCCCTCCTCACGAAGTGGGGCGAAGCCCTCGCCAACCCTTCTCCTTGGAAGAAGGGAGCCAGAATTCTTGTTCCCTCTTTTTTTGGGCTACTGCGTACACACCAGTCGATTGATCGATCGTTGCCAAAAGCTTTCGCCTCCTGAATCCCTCATTCTGGGGAACTTTGAGCCAGAACGAGTTTCAAGGTTCAGCCATCGCTCCGGTTCAAAGTCCCCCAATTTTGGGGGATTTAGGGAGCTGAAGCCGACCTGAACGAAGTGACGAGGACTTATGCGTACACGCTAGCTTTTTTTGGGAGAGGGCTAGAGTGAGGGCGAAATCTGTGCTTCAGAGACGAATTTATCAAAATTCCCAAGGACAAAAGGCTGAAGGCTCTGCTCCGATCGCAGCCCAATGGTTTGATACAATTTCGTAGTGCTATATCTACTGGCGACGAACCCGCATTCCATAGCGACCAAGGGTAATTAGTCCTACTCCCACCACTAACAGATTGCCAGAGCTGGCAAATGTAGTTTTGAGCGCAGTCGTTTTTGCGGTTTTCGTCAGCGTTTCCGTTTGAGTTTTGACCTGTTGAGAAACTTGCTGTAGCTGCTCTGGTGTCGCTTTTAGCGTAGGAGGAGGCTTGATCTGCGCTTGCTCAATTTGAGCTTGAATTTGCGAGGCTTGCTTGTTAATTGCGCTGATTGATCCTTGCTGTATGATGAGACCGTCGTGGATCACCATAACGCAGCAGAGTCCAAAAAATGAACCTATTAGCAGAGCAGCAAGCGCGAGCTGCTGCTTGATCCGCCGACTATCAAGACTGCCGTAGAGCGTCAGGGCAATACCAAACAGTAATATGACGCTGCGATCGCTGAGTTGCCGCAAAATTGTCAATCGCCACTCTACTGACAGTGGGTTGGGCGGAACGGTAAGCACCAGCATATCCACAATAAATCCAGCTAGACAGGCAATCCCAACAATTTGGCAGAGGCTTCTAGAGATATTGGGGTTACCGAAGTTGGAATCAGAATAAGAAGTGGTTGCCATGTGTAGATAGAAAATTTTGGAGTTAGAAATCGTCAATATCAAACAATTGAATTGCACTTCTCAATGCTTCAAGTAGTTCTGCGACTAATCAGGACTGTTTTTAAAACTTTGAAGATTGCTCGTCTACAGTTACGTGGACGCTGCTGGACGCACAAAAAAAGGAGTGGTGCGAAGCCGAGCATTCCCTCCACTCCCCCTCAGTTGTTAATTTCTACAGAGTTTCAGCAGATGCGCTTGCGGATTGCCACAACACCCAGACCTACCAGACTAGGCAGCAAGGCAGGCGTAAGAATGGCAGCGGTGTTAAGGATGTATAAACAACTACCTATGTCAGTTGAATCAGGAGTAAAGGTCAATCGACAGGTCGGATTGGGCAAATCAAGATAATGAGCCTCAACCAACCTGCCAAGCTACAGTCTCGGTCAAGAGTTAGGCTTCAGCCTGTGCAGCCGATTCTCCTTTGCGCTTGCGCCAAGCTGCAATACCCATACCGATCAAACCGGGCAACAAAGCAGGGGTCGGAACGGCAGCGGCTTTAATAGAAAGAGAATAGCTCGATGGATTAAATCCAGGTTGTGCCGTAAAGGTACCAGTAGCTGCAGTCAAATCACCACCGCTTCTAAAGAAGCCATCAAATGTAGCAGTTCTAGTAACCGCGTTAAAGTTGAAGGTGCTCAAGTCAAACGCGACGGGAGCGAAGCTAGGGAAAAGGTTGATGCCAGAGATGAACCCAGTTTTTTGGGCAGCAGTGATGCTGGGCAGAGTCAGATCTTTAATCTGAGCAAAGATGCTGAAGAAGTTAGAGCCCGCGAAGTCGCCGGTACCAGACGTAACAGAAACGCCTTGATTGAAGAATCCACCGAAGAAATCAATGCCGGTGGCACTAATATTTGCTCCAGCACTTGGAATACCAATACCCGGAGTCGCAAGGTTGATCTCGCTGCCTGGAGTAATGACCAATGCCTGAGCAGGGGCACTAGTTAGGGTGGCTCCTACTGCTACGGTGGTTGCTGCTACTGCAGCTAACCCAATTGATTTGAGATTCATGAGACAAACCTACCTAAACGTGAGTTGTGTTCGATTTATAGTCGTTTCAACTGAACTTGTTAGGCTACCGGAGTTTACAGGTGTGTAGAACTCAAAAAGATCAGATGAATGAGTTGTCACTCATAAAAAGCTGACATCATTAACCTATTGGTCTGTCCAGGCTGACTAGACAATTGATTCGGTAGCCTGGCAGTGCACCTTCAGTAGATGAGATACGGCACTTAGCTTTTTTCTAAAGAAGAACCGTGTAGATGACCTATTCCTAGTTATACTGTCCCTGAAATATGCTGCTACGTAGATTACGCAAACGAGACATAAAGTTCATCTTGTCTTTATAGTCTGGCGACTTCCTCAATCAAGAAGCCGACAGCAGATGCTCATAAAGCGGCGTTGCTGAATAGAACTATGAAATACCCTCACTCCCGACCTCTCTTGCGGGAGAGAGCAGATAGAATTCTTGTTCCCTCTCCTGCGGGCTACGGTGTACACACAAGTCTTTCGATCAGTCATCGCTGAGACCCTCGCCCCCTAAATCCCCCAACCTGGGCAGGGCTAATTTATTGTGCGAGATGTAAAAGGAGGGGAATGTCATGAGAAATAGCTCTCAACGCCTGAGTAATCGAGTCAATCCCATTCAGGCGCAGGAGATTGATCACAAAGTTGCGGCAGATGGAGAGATTAATCGA
>JBBRPT010000050.1:0-45124 GCA_038227635.1 Leptolyngbyales cyanobacterium
CCGGTTTCGCATCCGCATTCGCGAGTCGGAGTTGGTGAGTGATGGGCGGCAATGGCTCAAAACGGCGATTGTGTTTCAAGATCTACAGCCTCAGCAGTCCAAGGTGCTGTCACGGAAACGACGGCTTTGGGGTCATTGGCTGTATCTCGCTGGATTGCGATTAGAAGACGGGTCATTGCGGGTGGTGGCTACCAACCATGCTCCCGCCACCGCAATCTCTGATTATGCTTTGCGTTGGGGCATTGAGACCTTGTTTGGTTGCTTGAAAACTCGTAGCTTTTGCCTAGAAGCCACTCATCTTAATGACACTGAACGGCTCAAGAAGCTCATCGCGCTCTTAACCTTAGCATTCTGCTGGGCGCATCGAGTGGGAGAGTGGGTCGTGGAACGTCAGCCCATTCAAATCAAAAAGCATGGACGTAAAGCCAAGAGCATCTTTCGCACCGGGTTAGATCACATCCGCCAGATTTTACTCAACCTCGATACTCATCAAGCGCAGTTTGTTCAAGTTCTAAACCTTTTGTCCTGTACTTAGGAAAACGACATACAAGGAGCCACCTAAGTTTACGACCGAAAATTTAATCGCTGAGGGTGATTTCGTCACTGCACTCGGCGACATAACACTGGATGACGAAGACGGGAAGGCGGTTCACTACTGGTACTCCGACATCTGGCGCTTTCGCGACGGTAAGATAGTCGAATTAAGGGCTTTCGTCATCAAAACCGATGTCAAGTACGAAACCAACAGCGTAGCGTAAGCAATCAGGATCGAGCACAACGATCGATCGCCGACATCTCTTTTGTGTCGCCAAATCACGTTTGTAGGTATCTGTAAACGTGATTTTCGCTCTTTCGGTTCCGCAGGGTTTTCGCGAGATTCATTTCGCGAGTCCTCCCAGCGTGTTACGATTTCGCCAGTTATTTCGTCCTGTAAGCACTTGCGGCACATCACTTATCGCAGCAACGATGCCAGCACAGCGTTCCAACCGCAGCTCAACAAGGCGCTGCACGGTGTTTTCTGTAAAAAGTCTGATTAGTGAATAATAACGATACAAAACGAATTTCACGATTGACTGCGATCGTTACCCAATTGCAGACCAAAAGACTTGTGACCGCATCTGAACTTGCCGCCAAATTTTCAGTCAGTGTCAGGACAATTTATAGAGATATCAGAGCATTGGAACAAGCGGGCATTCCAATTTATGTTGAAGAAGGCAAAGGGTACAGCATCATGGAGCACTACAGGCTTGCGCCTGTGATGTTTACGGAGAGCGAAGCCAATGCTTTAATTGCTGCTGAACAATTAGTCCTAAATAACAAAGATTCCTCTCTCATCAAAGACTATTCAGGAGCGATCGATAAAATTAAATCTGTATTAACTAGAACTGCAAAAGACAATGTCAATCTACTGTCTGAACGGACGCAATTCAACCAAATCAAGAATATCGAAAGAACGAGCAGTCATTTATCGGACTTACAGTTTGCGCTGACCAACTTTTTATTAACAAGCATTGAATACACCAACGAAGCCAACAAGACGACAAGCAGAACCATTGAGCCATTTGCTTTATTAAGCACACGAGAGAATTGGTTAGTGGTGGCGTGGTGCCGTTTGCGTCAGGAATTCAGGTATTTTCGACTTGATCGGATTAGGAAACTAGAAGTACTGTCCGAAAGGTTCACCTCTCACGACATGACCTTACAAGAATATTTTGACCGGTACTATTAAAACTTTCAAACACCCCTGACATAGGGCTGTCATTACGCCATTCTACACTGCTGATACAGTCTGAAAAGTAGAGGCAGCATAGAAAAATGATTAACGTTACCAACCACCTCAACTTCCGAGGCAATGCTCGTGCGGCGCTGGAGTTTTACCAGTCTGTGTTCGGCGGCGACATCACCATCGTCACGTACAACGATGCCCAAAACGTTCAGCATCCGTCCGAGGCGAATCAAGTGATGTGGGGTCAAGTCGCCGCCCAAAACGGCTTTCAAGTAATGGCGTACGATGTGCCGTCACAGATGCCGTGGGACGAAGGCAAGAATGCATTCTTCGTCTCTGTCCGCGGTGACTCGGACAAAGAAATTGCCGCGCTCTGGGAAAAGCTCTCCGACGGCGCGACGATCGTGCAGCCACTCGCGCCGTCGGGTTGGACACCACTCTACGGAATGCTCAAGGATCGCTTTGGCATCACATGGGTTCTGGATGTCGCTGTGGAGTATAAGGCATCCTAAACAACTAACTTCAACGCCGACTTGTATAAACCGAGCGCGCAGCAATCGGTCGAAATCAACTGTTTGATTGACGAAGGCAAATCGAAAACACACATCGAAGCGGTTCTGCCGCTTGCAGAAGTAAAAAAGACACACCAACTTTCTCAAAGCGGACGCACACGCGGCAAAATTGTTTTGCAAATCGGGACATAGTTTTGGAACAACAGTCACGGCAATGGCAACTCACCCGATCGATTACAGCTTCAATCGTTCCTCGCTACGGCACAAAGTAAAATTTAAACAAAGAAGGGAAACTGAGATCTTACAGCAGTCTCAATAAGGAGTTGCAAAATGGCTGAAAGTCTGTAAGAAAGGGCATAGAAATAGTTGAATAGGACGGTTATGGAAACCATCTTGAAACACGCCCGAGGACTAGTGTACGCTCTGCTGCATCTGATGCCTAGTCCCTATCAGCACGCCAGCCTCAGCTCTCTTTTGGGATTGTTTTTAGAGGCGCAAGGGCATCCTTTCCCTCAGCAGTGCCAGACAAAATCAGCGCGTGCGTTGAGCCGCTTTCTTAATCACTACGAGTGGTCTACCCGGTCGGTGCTGCGCACGACTCGCCACCAAGTATTGCAGCAGATTGGACAGCATCTCCCAAACTCTGGCAGTTCCCTCAAAGTTTTGATTGACTTAACCACCTTGGAGAAGTGCGGCAAGTTTCGTCATCTGAGCGACCCGACCGAGGATGAGGCAACGCCCAACCCGTGGGTGCGAGTGCTCAACGGCAAGCGAGGACTCCACATTGTCGTGCTCTACCTGGTGTTGGGTTCGTGGCGAGTGCCCTGGAGCTTCTGCATCTGGCATGGCAAAGGCACCCCGAGTCCGTCTCAACTCGCCTGTAAACTCCTGGCTCGGGTGCCCAAGACCCTCACGAAACGGTTTACGGTCATTGTTCTAGCAGATACCGAGTTTGGCACGGTGGAGTTTATGAAGGCAGTGCGAAACCGAGGATGGCGAGCCGTGGTCGGAATGCGCTGCACTCGGTTGATGGAGACGGGTCAATCCCTCAAGTCGCTTTGCCGTCGTGGAACCCGAGGACAACAGGTGCACTTAGCGGGCATTGAAATGCCGTTGACCGTTTCCTGGTTTTGGCTCAAACGCAGCGATGGCAAGCGAGAATTGCGCTTTGTCGTTTCCACCTATCCCTACTCGGGGGTCTACCTCGTGCGGTTAGGACGACAACGGTGGACCATTGAGGGCTTCTTCAAAACTATCAAACATCGCTTTGGCTGGGATTGCTTTGGTCAGAAAACTCGGCTGGGCATTTATCGCTGGTTGATGCTCTCTCTGATTGCTTATCTGCTGGCTCATTGGGTGTCTCGAACCTTCCCAAACTGGTGGCGGCTCGACTGGGGTGAAGTCTGTGTCAAAGCAGTTGCAACCCTGCTGCCTCACGTTGCCTGGATCAAGCTACTTCGTCTGATTCACAAGCACCGAGACCTCGTGAATGAGCAAGGGTTTGAGATTATCATCCAGTCCCTATCCTCAGCTTATTGAGACTGGTGCAAGATTTGAGGAAACCATGATTTTGATCACAGGCGCTAACGGAAAGTTAGGAACAGCAGTCGTCCGAACTCTACTGAAAAGGATATTAGCTACTCAGATTGCCGCGCTTGTGCGGGATGAAAGTAAAGCCTCTGCACTCAAGGAAAAAGGGGTAGACATCCGCGTGGGCAACTACGATGATATTGCTTCACTCGATCGGGCGATGCAGGGAATTAAGACGGTGTTGCTGATCGCTGGAACGGATGAAGATAACCGCCTGCGGCAACACCAAAATGTTGTGGATGCTGCAAAAAGATCAGGGGTTCAATCGATTGCCTACACTAGTCGGGCTTTGAAAGATAGAAACACCCTGGCGAACAAGTTAATGGAGGGTCATTTTCAGACGGAAGATTGCATCAAAGAGAGTGGGCTGAACTACACGCTATTCCGCAATGTCCTGTACATGGATACTATTCCACAGTTCGCGGGGGAGAACGCGGTTGATACAGGGATTTACCTGCCGACGGGTCAGGGAAGAGTATCCTTCGCCCTGAGAAATGAGATGGGAGAAGCCATTGCAAATGCGTTGTTGGAGGGCGATCGCAACAACGGAATCTACACACTCACAGGCAGCGAGTCCTACTCTTTTGACGATGTTGCAGCCACCCTTTCTGACTTATCAGGTCAGGAGGTGAACTATACATCTACTGAGAAATTAGCATTTGAGGCGCAAATGAAAGAACGCGGTGTCCCCGAAATGATGATTGAGAGAGTCACAGGTTTTCTAACCGACATTAAAAACGGGCAGGAAGAAAAAGTACACCCTGACCTGGAGAATCTGCTGGGGCGAAAGCCTGCATCGCTCAAAGAGGGGTTAAAAGTTCTGTTCACGTTGTAGGGAAATTCCGCACCATGACCTTTGCGCCCCGCGATCACGCTTTTGATGCTACTGAAATAGAAAGACTGAATGCCAAGCTGATCGACTTCAACGTTATTCCGCTTGATTCGCAAGTGGCAAAAGCCTTCGGCGTAACTCGTCCTTTTAGTGTGTTGTTGAGACCGGACAACTATATTGGGTTTCTTTCCACAGAAATGACGTTAAACGAGCTAACTGTTTATTTGGAAAAACTCATCAGAAAACAACCACTGGATGGAAATGTAAGGATTGCCTACTCTCACTGAACACAATTCTGATCTATAAGGAAAATTTTGCAGAATCTGGAAATCACATCACCAGACTATGCCTATTAGCGAAATCTGGTCGTTATCGAGTGTAGCTCTAAGCTGTTCACCACCTAATTCAGAGCTTATGATTCAAGCAACGATTAAAAGAACGTGGCTTTGCATAGTTTTCTTGTCTTTAGCAATTGCTGGTTGCACAGGCAGTCACGCCAATAACAGAGAGGGCAACCAAAATAGCCCAACGAATTCAACGAAGGTCACAACAGCTAACACTGGCAGCGAAAACGAACTGCGCGATCGCATGGAGCAAGTCACTCGCACTGCTCAAGGGCGTGTTGGGGTTACCGCTACGGTACTAGAAACCGGACAGTCAGTAACGCTCAATGGAGCACAGCAATTTCCAATGCAAAGTGTTTACAAGCTTCCCATTGCAATAGCTGTGCTAGCTCAAGTTGATCAAGGAAAAATAAACCTCGCTCAAGAGATTCGGATTGAGGCAAGCGATGTCGTCCCAGATAGCGTGGCTCTAGACCAGAAGGCGCAAGGAAAGGAATTCAGTGTAGCTGAACTCTTGAAGTATATGGTTTCTAACAGTGATAATACAGCTTGTGATGTGCTGTTACGACTCATCGGTGGATCGAAGGTTGTGACTCCCTATTTGCAGAGTCTTGGTGTAAACGACATCATTGTAGCTAACACAGAGAAGGAGCTAGCACAAGACAAAGCAGTGCAATATCGCAACACTGCAACACCTGATGCCACTATTGTTCTCTTGCGTGCATTGCACGAAGGACAAGGGCTTTCAGAATCGAGTCAGGCTTTATTGCTGCGATTGATGACAGAGACAACGACAGGTCTAAAGCGCATTAAAGGACTGTTACCTAAAGGAACAGTTGTCACTCACAAGACAGGTACATCGAGTACTGTTGATGGGGTAACGGCTGCAACCAATGATGTAGGACTCGTGACGCTACCGAATGGACACCATTTCGCGATCGCAGTCTTTGTGTCAGATGCTAAAGCGGATATTGCAACTCGTGAAGCCGCGATCGCAAAGCTGTCGCGAGCAGTATGGGATGAATGGAGCAAATAAGCGTGCTGGAGCAATTATTCAGTTTTGACTCTTGCTGATGGTTGTGGGATCAAACCTGCGACAGACGAACTCGAAGCGTAACCGCACGTATTTTTTTCAGCAATATAAAAGAATTGTTGCGAAATAAGAGTAAAAACGCTTGAAAGCCAGTCATATCAGTAGTTTCGGGCGATTTATAGAAAAAGCTCCAGAAGCTAGACTGCGTAGGAGTTTCAGCGATTTTTGACGTTATTTAACAACAAGTCTAAAGAACAATGCTGATGAATGATCTCTAGGGCTGGACGATCTTTGCATCGGTAGCACTTCCCACCGTCATGGACGGCGGCCACGCACTGCTCGGACTGCTGGGGTCGAGATGACAGTCTGCTAGGACATAGCTCTGGTCGTGCGATTTCCCTTCAGATGGAAGACCTAAGAGATGACGAGCCGTACTGTGTGCCCCTTCAACACTGAACAGATAAGCCGCTCCGAGTTCTTCCAAGTCTCCTTCCCGGTTACGTAGCACCGCCTTCACGCTTAATGATTTGCTATGTGACGGCTTTACTCCCACTAATCTTTTTCCTCGAAGAAAGTCAGCAATTGTTGAGTCAAATCTTCTGAACATTCCGAAGCTATCCAGTGACCACAACCCGCAACTATACCGCCACGCACGTTCTCTGCAACCAGTTCCATTGATTTGAGCGGCATATCTCGCATAACTGTTTCGCCTCCCAATGCCAGCACCGGCATTTTAAGTTTCGCCTTAAAATCTCGTATATTTTGTTCGGCGGCTTTCGGCATGGCGCGGTAATGCTCAAAAGCTGCGTGCATCGCGCCGGGGGCAGAATAAGCCGGGACGTATTGGCTAATCTCGTCTTCGGCAATGGCATCTTTTCTGTAAGCAAAATTTCTGAAAAAATAAATTAGGTATTCGCGCTCTTTGCCCATAACGAGTTGTTCGGGTAAATCGGGAGTCATATGAAAACCCATGTGCCAATAATTGCCTGCCCCTCCAGTCGTGTCAGCCATGAAGCCGGGAGCCAATGTCTCTATTACAACAAGGCGACGAATTTCCTGCGGATGCTGCACGGCGTAAGAATAAGCTGGAGCGCCAGCAATGTCGTGAGCGACAAGATTGATTTGTTGAAAGCCCAGCTTCTGAACTAACTGATGCACGTCTTCAGCAACACTTTGCGCTTCATAATTTGGTGCGGGACGAGAAGATTCGCCAAGACCACGCAGGTCTGGCGCAATCACCATGTATTTTGCGGCGAGCGCGGGCATCACTTTGTGCCACTCATACCAAGTCTGCGGAAAGCCGTGCAAAAGCACGACAGCTTCGCCTGTGCCGCCAATCACATAATGAATGCGAACGCCGTTAACCTCAGCCATCTGATGCTTAAATTGTTTATCAAAATCTGCCGCATCGTTGTTTATCATTTGTATTATTTCTCCTTGCTCTAGTTGCTACCACAGAAGTCTTACCGCAGACCAGCCATCTAGCAATTCAAAGGCAGCGGACAGTTGAAAGCTGCTGATGCCGAATTCGAGTTTGTCTGCCGCCGCTGATTTGAATCGTTGTGCTGCTTAAGCTTAGATAGCGATCGCACTGTGCCAGTTGCGTCAGCCTTTTAGATTTTTGAAATTACATCACTAGCACTTGTCCACTGAACATCAGGATACCGATCGTTATCCAGGGATTGATTTTGAACGACGAACATACTGTACAAATACTGACTACCTTGCCACTGCGGATATAACTCTTTTTCTCCTTCTGGGTTTGCCGCTCGTGCCCGTTTGTTTGAGGCAGAAAAATCTGCCAAGCTTCCCATCGGAACGAGTTTAAACTTGGTCTTTTTAACTTGTTCACCAATGGCAATCAAGTCGTTTGGGCTAACCTGGAAACTGGCGATCCGGAGAATTCTTGGAGTTGCGGAGTCTAAAGCGGCGGCGGCAGTATAATCTGCCGTATTGTCCATCGTCGAAAAGTCTATTTTCCAATCAGGGTTAGTTCCCCAATATCCAACACTATGGTCGTTTGGCTGATAAAGCGGCGTGCCGTAGCTCAATATATCTGCAAAAGCCCCATTGAGGATTGAGGTGGCAGCAATTGGCGACATGTCCAGGTACTGATGGAACTCTTTGCGGAGATCGAAATTTCGGTTTTCACCTGCGGGCATTTTGGTAAAGTCAGATGAATAATCGGACGGAATGAAGCGAGGCACGCTGGCAGCGATCGCAGCATTTAACAATAGTGTTTGGGACTCGACAATGACATCGTGTAGCCCTGCCAACGCAGAGACAACACAGGACACGTCTTGACAAGCACGTTTGAGCGCTTCAGCATCTGACATATCGACTGCAATGACCTCCGCACCCAGTTCGGTCAGGTTCTTGGTTTTTGTTGGGTCAGTTTCTTTGCGATTCAGGATGTGGACTTGCGCCCCTCGTTTAATCAATGCTTTAACAATGCGTTCGCCTAGATTCCCAGTTGCGCCTGCGACTAAGATTGTTTGTGACATGTTATTTTCTCCAAAATTTAACGGGATATTGGTAGATGGCGATCGCAGGTTGCTCACAAGCGGAGCGAGTCTGGTGAATCAACCCAATACATTCCAATCTTCTTAAATAGTTCCTTAAAGTCACCAGGGGAAGTGGATCTGACGGTTCCTGGTGGTGGCAGAGTCCGCGTCAGTGCTGGCTGACTTGTTTCAACAATCATCTGCTCGAATCCACCAGGTGTATAGAAGTTGAGGATATGTGCAACCTCACTATCGACCCGAAACGAATGAACCGTACCGCGCGGAATTGAGACAGAAAAGCCACTTTGAGCTTTCAAAATTTCATCGCCTGCTTGAAAGGTGACTTCTCCTTCAAGCAGATAAAACCCCTCATCTTGCTCGTGATAATGCGGTGGCGGACCCGAATTTTTAGGACAAAACTGTTCTAGCAAGCAGTAAGAGCCTCCAGTTTGCTCACTACTGGCAAGGATGATCCACAAAATGTCTACATTCCAGTATGCGGGAGCCTCTTCACGATTTGATGAAAAAGGAATGGGTGCGGTCATAGGATTCATAGCTGATGAGAGAAATGAATAGTTTGCTGAATCAATCTGTAGCAATCCTACGAGACATGAAGCTTGATTGTCTTGGACGATCTTGCGCTTTGATCGGTACGTTCTTGCTTTATTACGGGTTTAGCGAAATCCTGTAGAGACGCGATTAATCGCATCTCTACATCGTCGGGTAAACGCAACATTTGTCGCATTCATTTTTTAAATTGGTATGACAACCACATTAGAATGATTCCAAACGTGATCGCACAACTTATCTATCTCTCAGCGCTCTTCACGCTTTGTGGCTACTCAAGCAAGATCCTGGGAAGGAGCTTATTTTTTACAAACTGCTCAAGCGTAGTTGGTGTGACTGCTTCAGGTGTTCTTGCTGTCGCGTAAACTCCGTTCGGGTCTCCCAAAGCACAGAATAGGTTCCCAAGTTCTTGTTGGACATCAGAGGTTGCGCCGACTGAGGCAAAACGTTGCTGAATCGATTCAACCGTCACCTCAATATACTGGAGCGGGCAATCCAAGATTTTTGAGAGGATTGCTGTCGCTTCGAGTAGCGTTAAATTTTCCGATCCCATTAGATTGCGAGTCCACTGCCCTGCCCAACAATCGTCGAGTAGATACTGAGCGGCGACATCACCAATATCGTCGGTACTAATCCAAGGAATGTCGTGGTTACTCTCATAGGGAAAAGAAATCGTGTGAGCCTGCTGAATCGACTCAACTTGTTCTAGAAAGTTCTCCATAAAATAGCCAGGACGCAGATGCAGCACATTTGCTCTAGTTTCATTCAGGATGCGTTCAACGGTTCCAACGAAAGAGACTGTTCCCAAATTAGGCGCTACACCTGCACCAAGACTAGAAATATTGATGACTCGCTGGATCTTATTTTCGCGCACTGCTAGTGCAGCCGCCATTGCGGTCTGTGTATACCAGTCACGTAAGCTAGGAACAGTCAGATTAGGTGGAGTCAGCCAAAATAGAGCGTCTACATTCTGCGTTGCCTCGATTAGCCCTTGAGGATCATCACTACTGATTGGTTTTACTGTAATTGGTTTTACTGTGGAGCCGCGTTCAGTTAAATCAGCAAGCTTTTCTGGATGCCTTGCTAGAAGAACCGTCTCGGCTCCAGCTTGAATGACTTTCTCTGCCGTGCGTCGTCCAATATTGCCAGTGGCGGCTGCGATCGCAATCTTCATCTCATTTTCCTCCCTAACGTTACTCAGTCTTGCCGACATTAAAAGATTGCTGCAAACTTTGCGTGCTGCCCCACGCTTCCAGCGCTGGAATTGGGTTCCAGTATTCGCGGTAGTGGATGATCTTGCCATCCTCTACTTCTAGTCGCATCACATACTCTTGCTGATAGCGACGACCTGTAGTAGTGATGAGCGCTTCTCCATGCACCTCAGCAAATAGAACATTCGGATTTGAGGTCAGATAGGTGCGAATGTTCGTAAACACTAAATCCTGCATCTGGGCTGGCACATCTTTCATGTAGTTGTAGAGTGCAGGTTTTCCTTCTAATCGTTCGGGTGCATTGAGAGCGGACGCATACGGAAATTCAACGACCCCATTTTCGGCAAATAGGTCTACCCAAGCTTGAACATCTTTACCAATTAGTGCTAAATGAGCCGCAAAAATCTGAGCCGTAGTTTGATGTTGGTCAGGCATTCCCTGCATTAGATTCTCCTTGTTGTATCTATCTGAATTGTAATGAGTTCTAATGTTCGACTTCTTGCAGATTCTTGCGCCGCTTTATTAGATTCTTATGGATTTAGCGAACCTGCTTCGGGGTGAGTCCAGTCAGCCGTTTAAACTGTTGGGTCAAATGGCTTTGACTGGAAAACCCAACTTGTACGGCAATGTCCGCGATCGCCAAATTCGTTTTTGTAAGCAATAGCTCTGCTTGCTCTACCCGCTGTTGAATCACATATTGGTGGAGAGAAATCCCTGTCGCTCGCTTAAACAAACTCGCAAAGTGAGTGGGGCTGATGTTGACCACTGCCGCAATTTGAGCCATTGATAAGTCTTGATCGAGGTGAGTCATGACATAATCGATCGCTTGCTGCAACTGGACGGGAGTTAAGCTTCTGTTGACAGGAGTCAGGGGTTGCGTCAGGGTAGAATAATGGCGCAGGAGATGAATGGACAACACTTGGGTTAATGATTCGATGTAGAGTTGACCCATCATGCCACCTGAGCGCAATTCATCCAAAATTAACATGGCAATGTAATGCAGGTGTAGGTCTGGTTTAGCAAAACAGCTAATGAACGTGAGCCGAGATACATCTATTTCAGCCGCCTCAGCAACCTGTTCAAGCGACTTCGGCTTTAGATAAATATGTAACGCTGGACAACTGTCATCTCCTTGACGGCACCAGTAGCTCGGTTGTCCTGCTGGGACAAAGATAGTGTCACCCTGTTGAACTATTGATTCATGCAGCCGATCGTCACGCTTCTGGGTTAAATGAACGGGATGTCCAAGCGGCAGATTGAGCCAGTGATCAGATAGGGCAGGAATTTCTGCTTCAGGCAACGTTGAAGGAATTTGATACTGTTCAGCCAAAATTCCATTCCAGCCGATTTGCCGACTGGATAACAATAGAGATTTCCTCAAGCGCTGGTTCAATTCGATCTGACTGACAACCTTTTCTAGCACCACTCTTCTTCAGCCCCCGCTAACGGATCTGACTAGGTGAAATTCCAAAATGCCGCTTGAAATGGCGATTGAGATGGCTTTGATCAACAAAACCGACCTGATCTGCAATCTCTGAGAGCGATAGAGTAGTCGTCTTAAGTAGCTGTTTCGCCTGCTCAGTTCGGCATTTGAGTAAATACTGATGGGGCGTAGATCCTGTCGATTGCTTAAACAATCGGCTAAAGTAATACGGACTCATCTGCACAGTTTCAGCCATAACCATGAGACTGGGATTCTCGGCTGAATGCTGGTGAATATATTCAGTGACTTGGCGTAATTGAACCTGCGACAATCCATCGGCATAGCTTTTGATTTTGGGCTTTTGGATCGTGTAGTGCTGAAGTAGATGGGCTACAAGCGCAGTCGCCATTGATTCGGTATAGAGACGATTGCAGGTACTCTCAGATGCAAGATTTGCTTTTAACGCAATTCCAATTTGATAAATTAGCGGGTCATTTAACTTAAATTGGGGGACAACCTCAAGTCGATCGGGATTAACCACTTCAGCCACGACCTGCCTCATAAAGGTTGGATCAAGATATAGCGCAATAAACTCACTTGCATCTCGTAAATGGGCTGATACAGGAGCAGTCGCAGGGATTAAGCAAAGGTCTCCGTTTTTGAAGCGATCGCACTGTAGATGACCATTCAAAAATTGCTCTTTCATCACTGTGGCGTGATTGAGATGAATGGTAATCAAATGCTGCGAGAAACAATGCTCAGGGGTCTCGACGGCAGTTTGGAAGTTGTAATAGGTAATGTTGACTCCGTTCCAGAGTGCTTTTTGACTAGAGAAAATTGGCGCACTAGGACTGATTCTTGAAATAGATTCGTTGCTGGCAGCATCAACCGTTAAGGGCTGTTCTCTAGTCATGGTTCTTATACGGGCTGTTGAGGTCTTACCTAATTGAAACTTGTCTGCTTCGCCGCAAAACGGCGGGGGAGCTACCCGTACCAAATTGAACAAAAACTTGAGTATAAAGGTGCCTTTAACCATAGCACTTCCTCTTGCCTATCAAATCTATCTAGAGGCAGGATTGTAATATGTTTACGAGCAACCACTCTCTGCATCACTACTGGTAGCTCACTGCAAAACTCAGGCTGCTATTCCCGTTAAGAAGCATGGTCGCAAAGCTAAGAGTATTTCTCGTACTAGGCTTGACCATTTGCAGCAGATTCCGCTGAATCTGAACAGTCGAAATATGCAGTACCTCGAAGCTTTGCAATTTTTGTCCTGTATTTAGGTTAGGGATTAGCCTGACAACCCTGACTGAGAAGTTAAAAAAGTCTTGTCACCTGAAGCAGACTGATCCCGAGACCCCAAAGTTCATCTATGGCGATATTCGTTTGATCGGCTCTTATTCTCCGCCATCCCGCAAAAGTCGCCTGTGTCGGGAAAGGTAATGCCTAAATCAAAGGCGACTCAAATCGTGGCGATACTCTCAGTATCATCGCTTTGTTGATCGCTGTAGAAGCCGGACATTCCCATGCAGCCTAATCCCAATACTGAGACTTGCACCTCTGTTGTTCCAAGTTGACGATATTTCATGATGTTGTTCCTTTGATTAATGAACAAACGAGAGAAGCCTAACTTAGATCTTGCACCAGCCTTTTTGCTGCGGTTTCGTCCCGCCCGTGAATGGAATTCTGGGCTAGCCTTGCGAAGGCTGTTGAAACGGACTGAATACCTCAAACCCTCTTGCAGTCCCTTCAGTGGACTTCGCACCGTTAGACCGTGATTTTCAATCACGGGCGGGTCTGAGCTAAAAACGACCCGATAAAACGGGGCTGATTGAGTGGGTGCGAGATCTCAGTTTAGCCACTTTGTCCGATCGGTCGAACAATGATTTCATTGACATCGACATCGGCTGGCTGCTCGATCGCGAAGGCAATGGCACGAGCAACGGCATCTGCTGAGATAACAGATTCGCGGAATTCTGCTGTCCACTGCGCCGCTTCCACATCGGTAATTGTGCTCGCCAGTTCAGACTCGGTTGTTCCGGGTGAGATGATCGTGACTCGGACATCTTTCGATTCCTGCCGCAGTCCCTCTGAGATCGCCCAGACCGCATACTTGGTGGCACAATACACGGCTGCTGTAGGAAAAACGGCATGTCCTCCGATCGAAGACAGGTTAACAAACTGTCCAGACTGCTGCTGCTTGAACGTGGGAAGGACAGCAGCAATCCCGTGGAGTACTCCGCGAATGTTCACATCAATCATGCGGTTCCATTCGTCAATTTTCAACGCCTCCAGCTTAGAGAGCGGCATCAAGCCTGCATTGTTCACCATCACATCAATGCGACCAAACTTATCTTTGGCAAACTCTACAAACGCTTGCATCTCTTCGAGGTGAGTCACATCAAGTGCGCAGTATTCGACTAAACCGCCTTTGGCGCGAATTTCAGATGCGATCGCGTCGAGTCGATCGGTGCGTCGAGCGCCTAACACAACTCGTAAGCCATTGCGAGCTAGGAGATGGGCAGTCGCTTCACCAATGCCGCTACTCGCTCCAGTGATTGCAACAACTTTGTTTTCTCCGGTTGTCATGGTGATTCTCCTTGTTTTTAGACGGTATGTTGCTGGTATCCAAGTCTTGTCTGACCAATTGGCATCCAAGCAGATGATTCTGGTCGCGCCATAGCAGGACAGAATTGCTGACGGTTGCGTTTCAGGTTGCGAAATAGCTTGGTCGATCGAGATCGGGAAGGAGCGCAGGCTGTGTCGGGTGCCAACTCAATCGTTCCTGCGTTTGCGCGCTTGAAGCCGGAGCGTCCATGCCAGCGAAATACGCTATCCAGCCAAAATGATCGGTAGCCTCTTCGGGGGACTTGGAGACAACAGGCACGTTCAGATGTTGACCAATGACCGCCGCGATGTCTCGCATCGGAATGCCCTCATCGGCGACTCCGTGAAATACGGCTCCCGCAGAAGCCTTTTCTAGCACCAACCTGTAAAGATGAGCCGCATCGAGTCGGTGCACTGCGGGCCAACGGTTGAGTCCATCACCCACATACGCCGAAACGCCTTTTTCACGCGCGATGCCGATGAGGGTCGGAACGAAGCCGCGATCGCCCTCGCCATGAACCGATGGGGAAAGACGGATCACCGACGCGCACACCCCTTGCGATGCCAGCTTCAGCGCAGTCGCTTCCGAAGCGCGGGGATACGAGGGGGAGATGGGAGGAGGCACATCTTCCTCGGTGGCGATTTGACCCGGTGCCAGGAGCGCAAGACCGGAGGTAACGATCAGCGGGCGATCGGAGCCTTCGATCGCAGCGCCCAGTGCTTCGATCGCGCGCCGATCGATCTCGCAGTTTTCCGCGAATTTCGAGAAGTCGTGGTTGAAGGCGGTGTGGATGACACCATCCGAGGCTGCCGCTCCGCGCTTCAAACTGCCAAGGTCATCAAGAGAGCCGCGATGCACTTTGGCACCAGCAGCAGTAAGTGAATTGGCGGTTGCCTCTGAGCGAGCGAGTCCGATCACCTGATGACCCCCGCCGAGTAGTTCCTGAACGATCGCAGAGCCAATAAAGCCCGTAGCGCCGGTGACGAAGATCCGCATGTTTTAGTCCTTTAAAGGTTGTTACGAACCGAGAAGAATCCTTTCCAGCTAGCCGAGATACGCCATATCCTCAGCGGTCAGCGGGATGTTGACGACTTGCAAATTCTCGCGCAGGTGCGCCAGCGACGACGTACCCGGTATTGGCAGCAGCATCGGCGACTTGTGCAGTACCCAGGCAAGGTTCAGTTGCGCCTCCGACACTCCATACTTGCGAGCCAGCTCGGCGAGCTTGTCGCCCGGTTTGGATAGACTGGGCACCAGCGAAAAGAAGGGAATGAGCGGAATGCCGTGCTGTTCGCACAAATCCAGGATTTCCTCGCCGCCACGGGTTTCCCCATACCCAGGGTCATTTAGGGTTGTGCGCTGGGCGTAGCCGTACAGATTCTCCACCGAGGCGATTTCGCCCATTCCCAGCGCCGTTTCCAGTTCGGGGCGGCTGACGTTGCTCACCCCTACGTGCAGAATCTTGCCCTCCCGCTGCATGTCGAACATGGCTCCCAGCGACTCTTCCAGCGGCACTCCGCTATTGGGGAGCATCACCCGAAAATGCACTAGCTGAATCTGCTCTTGTTTGAGCGTCCTCAGGTTGCGATCGATGCTAGTACGCAAATTGTCAGGCGTGTTAAAGGTGATCCAGCTTTTGTCTGATTGCCGCGCCCCGCCGACTTTCGTGCAGATCACTAAGTCGTCCGGGTAAGGATAGAGTGCCTCTGCAATCAGTCGATTCGTTACATCGTCGCCGTAGTAGTCGGCGGTATCTAGGAAGTTAACGCCGCTGTCTACAGCCGTTCGGAGAATTTCCAGGGCTTGGGGGCGATCGGACGGTTCGCCCCACACGTCGGAACCCGGTAGGCGCATAGTCCCGTAGCCCAGGCGGTTGACGGTGAGGGGATGGGCGGAGTGGGGAGCAATGGTAATGGTTTTGTTCATTGGAGTGGGTGGTTTAAGGATTTTTAGTCAAATGCTTGCTGAGTAGGGTGTGAAAGTCCCTCGCAGTTCAGCCACAAATATTCGCGACTGTTCGGTGCGCCACTGATTCGGGATATTGAGCGGCTGCGATCGGCTTAACTCAGAGATTGATACCGCCAGAGACTTCAATTCTCTGACCATTCACCCACCGATTGTCTTCGGAGAGTAAAGAGGCGATCGCACCTCCAATATCGTCTGGCTGACCGACCCGACCGAGAGCCGTTTGCGAGGCGATGAATTGGTTAATCTCTGGATTATCCCGTACCGCTCCACCGCCAAAATCCGTTTCAATCGCGCCAGGAGCGATCGTATTCACCGCAATTTGTCGGTGTCCCAGTTCTTTTGCCATGTATCGGGTTAGAACCTCGATCGCGCCTTTCATGCTGGCATAAGCGGCATAGCCAGGGTTGGTAAATCGAGCTAGACCGGATGACAGATTGACAATTCGCCCGCCATCTTTGAGCAACGGCAGTAGCTTCTGCGTCAAGAAGAAAACGCCCTTGAGATGAACATTCGTCATTTGATCGAATTCTGCCTCGGTTGTTTCTGCAAACGAAGCATGTATGCCAGTTCCGGCATTGTTGACTAAAAAATCAAACTGCTCTGTCTGCCAAGTGGTTTGGAGTACTTGCTTTAGCTGTCTAGCAAATTCATCAAACGTTTTCACATCAGACGTATCGAGTTGTAGCGCGATCGCTTTTCTGCCCAGTGCGTGAATCGCAGAAACAACGCTGTTCGCCTCCGCCTCGCTGCTGCGATAGGTCACAATCACATCGACCCCTTTTTTCGCCAGCGCCAAAGCCGTATTCCTGCCCAGCCCTCTACTCGATCCTGTGACTAGAGCAATCTTTGCCTGATTTACTGTCATTGTCTTATCACTTACTACGCATTCCATCGTAGGCTTGCAGCGTTTTTCCTTAAATACACAAACCTCGCAGATGATTGCCTAATCCTCTCAAGCAGGAGGTCGGTTGGGGAAAATATTTCCTATACTGAGTGCATGAAAAGCCTTAAATCATTCAAAAATTCAGCATGACGATCGATACACTGAGCCACGAAATCGCGATTGACAGATGTCAGGAACTGGCAGCACTAGTTGATCGGCACACGGATAGCAAGGGAAATGGTGCCCATGCAACCGCGATCGACTCCTTAGTATTCATGCGAGAATGTAACGCCTCCACAACAATGCACGGGGTCAGCGAACCGATGCTTGCAATTGTGGTGCAGGGCAAAAAAGCAGGGATGCTGAACGAGGAAACCTATCAGTACGGCGTTGCTCAATACCTGGTCGTTTCGGTGGATTTGCCGCTAAGTGGATGTGTGATAGAAGCGACCCCCGATCAGCCCTATCTAGGATTTAAGCTGAAGCTCGAGCCAGCCCAACTGTGTGACATCATTGCTCAAACAAATCTAAGCATCGGCAAGCAAGAATCAGTGAGAGGCTTGTTCGTTAGCGATGCCGAGCCACCGTTGATTGATTGTGCCATCAGGCTAACGCGCCTTTTAGATACCCCGCAGGATATGCCGTTCCTCGCACCGATGATCATTCGGGAAATCTATTACCGTCTGCTCCTGGGTGAACAAGGCGAAGCGGTGCGCCAGATTGCCACTTCTGGCAGTAATATGCAGCGCATTGCTGAGGTGATCAAACTGATTCAGGCAGATTTTTCAAAGCCGCTGCGGGTTGAGGATCTCGCTGAGCAAGCCAATATGTCGCCCTCATCCTTCCATCGCCACTTTAAAGCAGTCACTTCCATAAGTCCGCTGCAATATCAAAAACAGTTAAGGCTACTCAGAGCGCGGCAGATGATGCTTGCCGAGAATGCTGATGCGTCTCATACCGCCTATCAGGTTGGATATGAAAGCCCTTCACAGTTCAGCCGTGAGTATTCCCGACTATTCGGTGCACCACCCATTCAAGATATTGAACGGTTGCGAACAGCTTGAGCAGAGCATAGCTAATTACTTGTCGTAATAGCATCAACACTTATCCAATAAACATCGGTGCATAGTCACGAACAAACGTCTCAAAACTACTCGACGCTTTTCCCGTCGCACCCTGCACACCAGCAGCGACTAGCGCAGATCGCAACTCCGAATAAACCGCTGACGCTTCGCCGCGTCGATAGTGGGCATAGTCCTCAATCAGTCCCTCCGCTTGCCAAGCTGGGAAACTAACCTTGCTGAGTGAGTCACACATAGCATCCGGCGAGTACCGATCGGATTGCAGAACGGGCAGGCATCAGTATTGACTCGCTCTATTAGTACTCTCCCAACAAAGAATCGCTGATTGCCGCCCTGCGCGATCGTCACGTCAACCGCAGATGGCGGTGATTAAATCGAAGATGCGGGATTTATTTGATGCTCCGATCGAAGTGTGCCGAGACTAAACGGGACTGATGTGCAGTGACTTTTTTATTTGTCGTAAAGACAAATTAGTGTTGCCAGAGGAGCAAGCCAGATTTAGCCTTGCTTCTCCACCTAAAGCCAACCTGGAAATCCTGCTGACTTGGTGTTAGGCTGCCGATCGAACTCTCTCTGCAACCCCTCAACAGAAGGGGTTTTGATCAGCGACACGAATTTGTCTCGATGTCATTTAATTTGGCACTGTACATTCGTTTAGTCAGTCCCAAATGATTTACGCAATTAATGAAAACAATCTCGTGTTTCAATCATAAAACGGCGGCGAAACCTGGACAGCGTTGAGCTGATCAGTATTCATGACACGAACTGAAAGCAAGTCCTCTGTAGTTAAGCTGAACGACTTTTAGTTTGCACAAACCAGCTTCGGAAAGCCTTTTATAATGGGAAAAAGGCTATCAACTTAGATGTCGGTCAGCTTATCGAATATTCTTATGATCTTGCTTCTCTGTTTGCTGACTTGAAGATGACGTGAAGGATTAAATGAGTGGTGGCATGACAAATCGCCTAAGTATAATTCGCTCGTTTCGCTGGCTGAATTTGCCGGAGTGGAACATTGGTATATTCTCATTCCTGCTGAATTTCTTTTGGGAAATGCAGCAAATGCCGTTTTATCAGATTCCATCTGATTTTTCTTGCTTCGACATGATCAGAAACTGTACTCTCGCGACCGTTGGAGACGTTGGAATCTCGATCGTTGCTTTTTGGACAGTTGCTGTGGTCTCAAGATCACGACAATGGTTTCATCACCCTAAATATTGGCAAGTCAGCAGATTCATTCTAGTAGGCGTTGTCATTACAGTTATTTTTGAAGCTCTAGCGACTAGGATATTTGGTCAATGGAAATACGCTGACCTGATGCCCACCCTGCCATTCTTGGGGACTGGGCTGCTGCCGCTCTTTCAGTGGGTGTTGATTCCGCCCCTTGTGGTCTGGTTCATCAAGCGTCAGCTCTCCGAGTTTGCAGGAGGATAGCTTACCCGAATTCGTCGAAGCCAATTTCTGCCAAGCTTAAACACCGAGCATTTGGCGATGTGTGCAGTGATTGTCTCTCGCTCTGAAGCGGTGCGCCGAGCTTTTGCCTCAAGTCCTATGGATGAAGCTATTACATCAGATTCAAACGCCCCTGAAACGTGCGGATGATCTAGGGTTTGCAATCCTCGTCAAGCCCTTCTGCTTAGTTTGTTGAGACTGGTGCAAGATGTGAGTTAATACTCCTATATTTACTGTACTTGCATGACCGAACTTCCAATTAAGTGCCTAACACAATCGCTGATGGATTTGATCGCAGAGCAAGCCCGCTCTAGCCCCCGCCAGCGCCAAAACTATAACTTCCACGAATCCACAGACCGCGTTCAGCGCTTTCTCAATGTGCTGCAACCTGAAACTTATGTGCGTCCCCATCGCCATGTGCGTCCGACCGATGCAAGTGGATTTGAATTTTTTCTGGTGCTGCAAGGCGCGATCGGGATTTTAGTGTTAGATGAGTCGGGGGGTGTGCTTCAGATCAAGAAAATCAGCGCAACGGGCGCAACACGAGGTGTGGAGCTTAGCGAAGGGCTGTTTCATACGTTGGTTGCGTTAGAACCAGATACGGTAATGTTTGAATTGAAAGAAGGTCCTTATGTACCGATGAGTGATAAGGACTTTCTGCCACAATTTCCGCTAGAGAATACGCTGGAAGCAACACAGTGGTTACGAACTTGGCAGGAATATTTTGATTAATTCAAGTCGATTGATTCCTGAACAGGACATGTCGCGATCGGGCAGTCATGCTACTAAGAAGGGCACGATCGCAATCTTGACTGACGACGAGGCAGCAGACAAGTCAAGAGAATAGATCTAGCAAAATACGTGGAAGTCTGTGAGTTTCGCTCCTAAGCGGGAAAGCTAGACCGAAGGATAGACTATTTTTTATTAACCAAATATATGAGCCGTGATAACTCAATTAATGTACCCACAGCTCTGCTAGCAGATCGAGAGGGTCATCTAGAGTTATGCTCTCTCGATTTCTTGTTGAACACGTTGGATGGCAGCACTGATCCGATTTTTGTAAAAGACCGTCGGCATCGTTGGGTTCTGCTCAATAGCGCTTGCTGTGAGTTTATTGGTCATGACCGCGCTCAACTTCTCGGCAAAACCGACTATGACTTTTTCCCACATGAAGAAGCAGATGTCTTTTGGGAAAAAGATGAGCAGGTCTTTACCACAGGCGTTCCCGATGAAAATGAAGAAAAAATTACGGATGCCGAAGGCAACCTTCATATCATCTCGACCAGAAAGAGTCGTTTTCAGGACGAAGACGGCAATCTATTTATTGTGGCAACTATTCGAGATATTACGGCTCGTGTTCGATCTGAAGAAGCGCTCCATCGGAGCAATGCTCTGCTACACCGGGCGATGGATGAGTTGAAGAAAGCGCAGGGACAGCTAGTTCAGACGGAGAAGATGTCGAGTCTCGGTCAACTCGTTGCAGGCATTGCTCATGAGATCAATAACCCAGTCAACTTTATTCATGGCAACTTATCTCATGCCCAAAACTATGCCCAAGATCTTCTGAACTTGGTGCAGCTTTATCAAAAGCACTACCCGCATCCGGTTCCTGAAATACAGTCGGAAGCCGATGAAATTGACCTCGAATTTCTGCAGAAAGACTTCGTTAAAATTCTCAACTCAATGTATGTGGGAACTGACCGCATTCGCAAAATCGTGCTGTCGCTGCGGAATTTTTCGCGAACGGATGAAGCGGAATTCAAAAAAGTAGATATCCACGAGGGAATCGAGAGCACCCTGATGATTTTGCAGCACCGGTTGAAAGCCACCCCACAACGAGCAGAGATTCAGGTTGTCAAAGACTACGGCAAGCTCCCGTTAGTCGAGTGTTACGCTGGGCAACTCAACCAGGTCTTTATGAACATTCTTGCCAATGCGATCGATGCCCTAGAAGAAGCAATGGTCGCTCAAACATTCCAAACCGCATCTCTGACCATCACAATTCATACAGATTTGATTAGTGCAGAACAAGTGGTTATCCGAATTCGAGACAATGGGCTTGGAATTCAACCCTCTGTTCTTCAGCGATTGTTTGATCCATTTTTCACCACTAAACCTGTTGGCAAAGGAACTGGATTAGGAATGTCACTCAGCTATCAGATTGTCACCGAAGGACATCACGGTCTACTCGACTGTATTTCAGAGCCGGGAGCGGGAGCAGAATTTGTCATTCAACTCCCACTGCGACGAAGCTCCTCAATTTGACTGAGCTTAGGTCACTCTGCACTTCGGCAATTTCGACTATTTTGAACCTGTAGAAGCAAGCCCCACTTTTCTAGCCAAGGTTGGCAATGTCGAAATGTGATCGACATCTGACGCAATGGCTTTTTGAGCAGACTGCAAGGCTGTGGATTGCAGGAAGTCTGTGTACCACTGAATGGTTTCTGTTAAGCCTGCCTCTAGAGAGTAGCTAGGAGTCCAACCTAACATTTGCTCCGCTTTCACTGTTGACACATGCTGGTGGAAGATCTCGCCATGCGTCTGAGCCACAACTCGCGGCTGGATGTCCTCGCATACCATCAGCCTTTGAATCATCTGCACGATTTCCATCACCGTCCAACTTCCGCCCATTGCAAAGTTGAATGCCTCTCCTTGCACTTCTTTGCGGGTCAATCCCTCGAACATCGCGATATAGGAGGAGACAGCATCTTTGACGTAGAGGAAGTCTCGCTTAAAACTTCCTTGTGAAGGCATCTTCACGAGCGGGGGTTGATGATTATAAAGCTGACGAATGGTGTTGGGCATCAAGCGACACCAGTTGAGATCGCCGCCGCCGTAGATGTTACCGAACCGCCCCACAGCTACAGGCAATCCATAACTGTGGTGATAGCTGCGAGCAATCATATCGGCACAGCTTTTGGAAACATCATAAGGATTTTTTCCCACTGTTGGCAGATCTTCGGTGTAAGGCAGAATCGGGCTGTCCCCATACGCCTTGTCGCTCGAAGCTACAATGACCTGCTGAATCTGATCAGCGTTGACTCGGCAAGCTTCTAGAACGTTGTAGGTTCCACGGATATTGATCTCAAAAGCAAGTCGAGGATCTTTGAATGCCAGCCCTTCTACGGAGATCGCGGCTAAATGGAAGACCACCTGAATTTTCTGTTCACGAATCACGCTGTTCAGAAACTCAAAGTCGGTGATTGAACCGACTACATTTTTTGTGCGGTGAAAGATTCCACTACGAACGAAATAGCTTTCTGGGTTCCAATCGGCTAGTAACGCGGTCACGATCGCGCCTTGTTCTAGCAGAAATTCGGTCAGCCAAGACCCTAAGAAGCCTGAAGCTCCAGTTACTAATACTCTGGCTTGGTGGAGATGATTCGTCATGTTCGTTACTCTCTGATTCAATCGCAATCTCTTGTTTAATTCGTCATGGATGCAGTAGCTTTAGAGCCTGGACTTGGAAATTGCTCTATCAGAACTTAGAGACCTTAGTCTACCTTCACAATATTCATATGTGCTCGACACTACAAAATCAAATATTGCGGTTGGCTCAGATCTTGCATCAGTCTCAAGAAGAGGTTGCCAAAGCGGGTAGTGGACTAGACTTGGGGACGGGGATACCAGAATTTAACCCCAGTCAGCTCTGTGACCAAGGCATCCACAGGTCTAGTCCACTACCAATGAGACTTACAAGACTGGGATGCACCCAGAAAATTGAGCCTCCCTACCCTACCATTTTTGCGACAGAACCCTCGCTCGGTGGGCACAACTTGAACGATCTCGATTTCAAGCAGAACTAGCAAGCCTGACTCAAACCAATGCACCCTCGATGGCTGAAACAGCGGACTGACCTCAATCGTGCCATCTCGAAATTGGCTTCGCTAGCGGTGAAGCTACTTTCCTTAATGAAATAGACACTCACCAAGAGATGAGCAAACCGTCCGCCAGTTGTGGCAATTGTTACCTAGCGTGTATCGGCAATGCGCCATTGCTTACTCTGCTTGTCTGATTTGCTAGAGATCGTACTCACGAGGTTTTCGACTCACTTTACTGCCCAGAAAGTCGAGTATCAACCAAAGTGTCAACATTGCTGAAAATTCAACTACAAAACTATAAAACCTGAAAAGTAGTGCAGCAATCAACCAAGCGATCGCTAGCGTTGTTAGACCTCGTTTAGCAATTCTTCGATCCATAAAGGATTGCAGAAAAGATTTGAATCCTAAAATTGAACAAGCAGCCCAGTCTAAGCCAAACCAAATCGTCAGAAAAATAATGCTCTCTAGAGCAAAACTTTCTGGGAACAGGTGCTTTTCCTCAACTAAAATTTCAACGAATTTCTCCGTGACAAAACCAGAAATTCCAAGTAATAGTACCTGTAGAACAAGATACTTAAATTGATTGCGTTCTTGTAGAAGAGAGTACATTAATAAACCTCGTAGGTAATGAAATAAATGATCTTGAATTGAATCCTTCACCAGATTAGGAGTTAGATTTCAGTACGTTTCAGAAAAAGTCTTTAAACCTTCGTCCAAGCTGAACCGTTAGACCAGTTAATCCTGTTGGGTAGCTGAAGTCTACCCGTATAAGTCGCATCATCTGAGAAAGTTACCGTAATCGTAGAATTATCAACAATGGAACCGTGAGCCGGAGGACGATGATAGGCAGACATATCAACTGTGAGAGATGTGCCTGCTACGGAAATCGCTGGACCTGGGCTATTCCCAGATGCCCATCTACCATTGAGATCGATCAGCGTATTGATGGTTGTAGCCGAGTAAAGCCCCTGAGAAACTGTTAGCATCAAATGCCCTTCTTCTTTCGTGAATGCAGAACGTTCGATATTCTGCGGCACTGTATTTGGATCAGCATTGGGAGGTAATGCAACTTGCCCAGTTTGAGTACACTTACCAACCGTCGCTTCAACGACAAGAAATCCTCTAACTGTGTTTGTCCCAACCAACCCAACGTTCTCAAACGATATTTTCACAGGATTGCTGCTGTCCTGAACAAATGCTATGAGCGTATTGTTTTGATAGGTAAGATGATGTCGCTGAAAGTTTTCAGCAGCAGTAACATGGTTGTAAGCATCCTGCACAACGACTCCAAATTGCTTAGCAGGAGAGTTGATTTGCGTTTCAAATGCGATCGCAAAAATTCCGGTAATAGGAGGAGCACCCCAAGGTTTTAGCTTCGTTCCATCATCCATTTGGTCTCTCCACCAAAACCGCTTGGACGAGTCACAGAAAAGGTTGCAAAAATACACGCCTCCTGAAGAATCGCTCCACCACATTTGCTCAGCAGGATGAATTTCAGCGTGGCAACAATGACCTTTATCATAAATCCAAGGACCATACACACAAATCTGCCGACCCAGGGAATTGCTAAAGATGTTATTTAAGCGGTTTTTCGCACTTGGGGCAGTATCCAATTCTGCTTCTACGAAACTGAATTCGGCGATCGATTTGCTGTCGTCGCAGTTCGGTTGTCCAAGCTGGTGCAAGCTCAAGTTCCATTGAGCACTCATGATGTCAGTATACTCACGCGGATGTCCATCCGTAATGAGATAGGTATATCCCTCCGCAGGCTCAATGTTAATGTTCAAATCATAGTCTTGATAAGTTCCATGAATATCTGAGATATGTGAGTCAATAATTTTTCCACTGAGTGTTCTTTTAAAGTAGACAACACTTCTATGGTCGCGGGGTTGCTTCTGCGGATACCAAAAATTCAGGAAATCTGGAATAACAGGATTGTTAGATGCTCTCTCAAAAGCAGCCGAACCTATCTCTTCGACTCCTCTAAAATCACTGCCAATCATCCCCATTTGACGATTGACAGCAAAATCCCATCTAGACTGCTCAGTAAAAGGTGAAAATACTTGTATGACGTGATTTTTGACAGTTGCGGAATCCGGTACAGCGATCGTTCCCCCACTGGTCACAACTGGCTGCACAAAATCATGGGGTGGATAGGGTGGAGAAACCACAGCTACAGGACCATTTAAATTCTGCGCCCCGCTAGCTCTTTCACGTTCCCAATGACCGGCGATGAACTCACCGTTGAGTAGATGCCCCCGTGCCCAGTACATTAAGGATTGTCCATCAGCATGCCCAGCACGATGATCCCGTACCACAATGGATCGTTCAGTAGCAAATACACTCAGGTAAGATATTTTGTCATTGAAATTAAATTGGGATAAATCAGCACAATCCTCTAAAAAATCTGCTGATATTCCATAGCCGCCACCACTATCAGCATGTTCAAAAACGAGAGCAACAAGCCCTTTCGGCACTTTAATGGATGAAGCCATATCATTCATGTCATTCAAATCCAATAGTCGATATGACCCTACACCAAACGTTCTATTGCGTCCTTCAAAATTTGCATCTTCATAAATGGTTACGTCAGTCATGATTCATCTCCTGATGACTCGCGTTGGTAATTTAAGCTTTTCATTGATTTTTGCGCTGTTCGAGGATCATCTTGGGTGTAACACTGAGGATCGTTTAATATGCACGTTCAAATGCGCTTGATTAGCAAATCCGACTTGTCGAGCAAACTGTGCGATCGCGTCTTTTCTATCTAACAGTAAAGATTCTGACCGTTCAACTCGACAGCAGATCACCAACTGATGGGAAGTCGATCTGGTAGATTGTTTGAACAATCGGGTAAAGTAGTGTGGGCTAAGATGCGTGATCACAGCTAATTCTGCTAGCCCAACCTCTTGATCGAGATGAGCATGAATATACTCAATCACTTGGCACAGAGTAGACCGAGGTAATCCATCATCTTCACGTAGGACGAGGTTTCGAGTAAAGTAGTGCTGCAATAAATGAATCGAGCGAGCGGTGGTAAGAGAATTTACATAAAGCCGACTGCCCAAATGAGGCGCAGCTAATTCTGCATTGAGGGACTGCAGAATGTAGTGAGTAAAGGGATCGAATTTAGCAAAGGTGGTAATGAGTTCGACGCGATCGCCATCCGTTGTTTCATGTTCCACTTGAGCAAGGTAGGTCGGTTCCAGAAGCAGGATAGTCCCTTCCAGTTCTTGATCCCGTCTCACTTGATGCGGAACAATGGGGTTCCACCATCACCCCGTCCCCGCCGAGGAGATGATTGGAAAGCGGGGGAAGACATCGCTTCACGTAGCTCTGCCAACGATACATTTGTCCCTTGGGGTGTTGAAGCATCTCCTTCTACAGAGACTATAAATATCTTTGCAGTGGTTGACATGATTACAAGACCTCCCACATATTGGATTTTCAAAGGGTTCTAGTTGATGACTTTTGGCTAATTTTAATGAAACAACTGATCTTAAGGTCCAGTATTAGATCACAAAAGGACTTTAGAGACTAAAATTTCACTAACTTACAAGCAATTTTTTTTATGTGAATTGAGAGTTGAAAAGTCGTGCCGAAATAGCCAGGTATGATGATTGAGTCATCATCTGAAGTTCTCGATTACAAGTTTAAGCATTTTCATTTAATTAAGGCTGAAAAGAGCAATAAAAGTTAAAGAATTTGATTGCTGGGCATCTCAGTGAGTTGAGAGGATGTTTGGAAATACGGAAAGGGTCAAAAAAGGTTAGGCAAGCCCATGAAGCATAAGGCGAATCATAGCAACGTGAATAAACGATTCCTCCTTAATGAACCAGCGGGCGGATCTATGCAGAAAGTTACGGTTTCGAATTGTCAGGAAACTGAGAACTGACCACTTAACCTGATTTTGATTTCTGAATAAGTTTTCTTGTGCTGATCAAGGCTCAATTGCGGCTAAAAGTGCGGCATAGAGAAAACGATCGTTTTCCTAGCTGTTGTCTTTAGGGGAGATGAAAGCTTTGTGGAATGCCGATTTCAGGCAAAACCGTAACTTTCTGTTCAAATGCGCCCACTAGTCCATCCTGTCCGTCCTGAACCTCGGTTTTGAAGGTATTCGGGCGTTGCATAATGGTGATATGAATTTAGGCTAAATCGGATGCAATGTCCTGAATGCGGTTCCCGCCATATTCGTAAGAACGGCAAGATGCGAGGCAAACAAAACCACATCTGTGTGGACTGTCATCGTCAGCTTATTGATGTCTACACCGCCCCTAAAGGTTACTCCGATGCCACCAAAGCGGTTGTGTCGCAAAAATGATAGTAGGGAGGCTTAATTTTTTCTCATCTCATCCTAAATGGCTCCCCAATCCCTGTTCAAATGGTGTCACTTTTTGCCAGAGATCATCTTGCTGAACGTGCGGTGATATTGTCGCTATCCCTTAAGCTACCGAAACTTGGAAGAAATGATGGTAGAACGAGGAGTGGAGGTGGACAATGTAGTTGTCGTCCGGTCTATCTAATTGTCGCGCCATACCTGTGGCAATGGGGTAAGCGTAGACACCCAGAGAAAGGAAAAAAATGGGTACGAGAAGGTACTTTTATACAATTAAAGGCAACAGGTGGACTTTCGCTTGCAACAATTGCAACCGACGCGGAAAAAACAAGCTCATTAGTTTGTACCCTATCGCCAGCACCGCCATTGAACGCCCTATAAAAGTCAAAGGTGCTGCATCCCCCGATGATCCCACCCTCAAGAACCATTGGGAAAAACGTCATCAAAAACACTGCAAAACGTATTGGGAGAAGAACTCTAAGTACTCCTTAGTCGCTCAAGCTCAAAACTGGAAATGCCGTGTCTGTGGCGAATCAATATTTAATGGGGAGGAAATCGAAACCCATCACATGGTACCTGTGGCAGAGGGAGATCTGGAAGACGCAGACAACCTTCAGCACCTACACACCGCGTGTCATAAGCAAGTACATTCATTAAAATCCAAGTTGAAACGGGCTGGAAGTAAGGCTTGAGCGCAGTGAGTGGGAAACCCTCATGCTGCGTTCTTAGGGGAGGGGAAAGCGGTGACGCTCGAACCTTACCCGACCCAGCAAAGCGGATGACTGATCCGCTGAGTTTAACCCAATTGCTACGGGAACGCCAGTTACGAATTTTGTTTTTCCATTTGCGTTAATAAATCGAGTATTTCCGAAGCAAGTGATATCTCTGGTAATGGATCTGAGGGTGTAAAAATTTCAACGTGTCCATCTCGAAAAATATTGGCGCTAATTAATGTTTCGTCAGGCTGCAATGAGCGAGTAACGGAATTAAGAATTCGATTTTCAGACTTTAATGTTGTTGTGATGATTAATGCAACTTGGGTGGGAACTTGTCCGGGTACAAGAGGAAACGGCACGGTGGTAATCGTTTGAGCTGGATTAAATGTTGTCGTAAGAGGCGCTTGAAGATAAGCCGCATTGAATGTTAGCGTTGCTTCTACACCAATGTCTTCAAATTCTGTTGGATCGGTAGAGATTTGAGTGGGACTAGCCATCATTAATGTCATCAATGTATAGTCGCGAATCCAGGAACTCGGTTTAACGATATCGACTAAAGAAGTACTGAGCGTAAGTTTGCCAACTTGAGGAACTGTAGACCAACTGGCAGTTTTAAATGTAACGGTTGCGTTCCAGTTGACTTCAAGGTGGCTGATATCTTGGGTCTCGATCGTATCAGAGAGAAGTCCTCCATTCGTATCGAAGCGTTTGCTCAGGGCGGTGCTTCCGGTGTTAGTCGTCCACTTTACGACAACCGAATCAATAATCGGATTCCCTTGTACAACAATCTTGGGTTCTACGGAGACAGCAGAATTTATGGTTTGGATGATCTCTGGTCCAACGTCGGTCAACAGACTTCCCAAACTCATAGCAACCAGGCGCTGTTGAATATTGATACGTTCGTTTGATTGAGCATAATATTTGACTGTAAACAATCCCATCCCTGGAATTTCAGATGCCCGTCGTTGCTCCAGCAGATTTTTCCAAACTTGTGTACCCAAGGCAGACAATTCGATCACGAAGGTAGCTGTTCCTGTGATCGAATTCACGACAGCTTTAACCGGACTTTGTAGCAAAGGTGGATCGAGATTCAACACGGCTTGGATATTTCGTAAACTAACGGGAAGAAATTTCCATAGTCGCGTCCCATACCTCGCTTGAGTTAAGGCATCTGTCCAAATAGAGCGATACTTTTCCAGGATTTCACGCGATTCTTGTGTGTAAAAACTAACGGTCAAAATCGCAGTTCCGCCTGTAATTTGCAGTGTTCCGTTTTCGTAAGCTTGGTGCACGGTGAACTGCACATCTTCACACCAAGGTGTGGTGCATGCGAAAAAGGCGCGACGGGTCGGAATGCGGGCAGATCGAATATTTTCTAACGCGGGAGCAAGAATTTGAAATCGACTTAAAGGTGGAAGCATGACGCGACGATCGCTAATCGGAATTGTATTAATGCGATCGGTTCCTGCAACCACTACGCGATCGGGTAAGCGAGAAACCACGCGATCGCTGGGAAGGGGACGAGGGTTAATAATCGGCGGCGTCTGAGTCGTACCTTTGCGTTTGAGCCGATCATACACCTCATCGGAAATTTCTAAATCTACATAGTCGGGTTCTGGATCTGCCCAGAGTGAGAACTGCCCTACTTGAATAGGATCTTCAGATAGAGGCACAGGCTTGGTTTGGTAATAAGCTTGACGCGATGCAATCACCCATTCTGGTTTCGCCTTGATCTCTAACTGAGTCGCTCGAAACACTACTGGGTCAATCGATTTCAGTGCATCTTGCTCGATGACTCCATCTGAAAATTTTGATCTAGCAGGTGCAGCTACAACGTCATCACGCCTCACAATGCGGTCGCCAATGACAACGGAACCAGATTTGCTGATGTCAGAAATGCGATCGCTTTCTGGATGAATGCCTGTTGTCGAGTCTAGCTGTTTCAAATAAGATTGAAGTTGCGTCGTCCATTGAGTTTCTGCAAATGTCATTTTCCCAATTCTCCTAGCTTTTCAATGAACGATAGAGACCATACAATTCTTGGTTAAGAATTCCGAACACAAATTCTTCTGTTTTCCATTCATCTAAAGATAGCTGCTCCAACTGTTGACGTAATATCTGAGATGAAACCTTTATATATCGCTGACGATCATTTTTCTGTAATTGAAGTCCGATCACATCACCATTATCGTATTGTACAAAGATGACTTGAGCGGTAGTAAAGATCATTATTTCAGATGTTTCTAAGCGCTGTCTCCATGTTGATCGTGGCTCAAGCTGAATCAGCGTTTGACGGAGAAACCGAGTAAAGCGATTCCCGTTCACATCTGCTCCTTCTGCGCGAATCGGCAAATCCAGCACAACTGCCCCTTCTGGAGTATGAGGAATCGAAATCAAAGCCGCGATCGCAGGGGTTCGGATCTCTCGATCGGCTTCTTCAGATCGCTCCATTCGTTCTAAGCGAGAGGCTTCTACTGTGATGTCAATGTCTCGAACTGCTTCAGTTGCGATTGCAGTCGTCCGAATCACGCGAGGTTGACTTTGCAATCGTCTTAGCGTTGTACCTTCCGTTCCGATCAGTGTCACTAAAGATTCGGTTTGAGCGCGATCGGTTTCGGATTGATTAAGCATTGGCTGTTGACGAACTTGAAATGCCAATGCGCCCCATGCCCAAGCGCGAATCCGGCTCATCGGGCGCTGTCCTGCCTGCTTGACTCGAATTTGCCACTGTCCCGCCCAATTCAAATCGCTGGCATCGAGATCGAGTTGCAGCGTTCCATTGCCTGAAGTGATAGTGATTCCGGCAATCTCAATGCCTGCGCTTACCGTAACGGGAACCTGTCCCGGACGCGTGAGATCAATTCCAGGAGGTTGATTGGGTAGATACTGAAATCGCAGCGCCAGATGGCGATCGTTTGCTACTACGTCAAACACGCACAGTGTTTCGACCATTCCGTTAGACACTTCAGACGTTTGAGAGATTTCGAGCTGTTGACCTCCGCTTGCTTCAACGATCGTGTCTTGCACCAAACTCGGTAAACTTTGGGCATCTTCTGCCAATCGAAGTTCCACTCTAGAACGACGATAAATTCGTTGGGCTAAAAACGCTAAAATCTCAGCTTGTTCAGAGACTAAATAGAGTTGTCCTAAAAAAGCAATTTGCCGCAGCGTGGCTAAATCATCCGGGGTGATGCGAGTGCCTGACCCGACGACTAAAACGGCTGCAAATCGTTCAGTAGACTGCGTTTTCTCCCACTGAGTCATCACATGCGCCAAGGTCTCACTTAAGGAATCTTGGCTCGATTCGGCGAGAACGTGATGCCCTGAACCTGTGGTAACAGCGTCTACTCCTGCTTTCAGCGTTTCTGAGAGATGATTAATCAAAGGAGACTGGCGTTCGGCTTCTGGCTTCGACCACACCACATCATCTTGCAGCCACCAAGCATCGGCATCGGCTACCGGATCTTTTGGTTTCGCGGGAGACGGGCTAACTCGATCTTGCACCGATTGCCACCACGGAGCATTGAGTTCATCGAGATCGCTTTGAGATGTCTGCTTGGGCAGATTGCGCTGTCCCGATTTCCAATAATCTGTCGATTGTTGCGGTTTTGAATTATTCGATTTATCCACTCCAACAACCACAACCGCAGGTGTTGCTCCTGTATCTAAGCAACCGTTGGTTATCACGAGTGCAAAATCTTGCTGAGGTGTATCAATTTGTCCAGTTAAACAGTTTGTTGTAATTTCTAGCGCTGCGACACTAATCTGCAATATTCCAGTTGACGTTCCGGTTTGCAAATAGACGTTCTGTATATTATCCCATCCTTCTCGCTCTAGCGTTCCATCTGAATAAGACCAACCATTTTGAAATTGATTACCGCGATAGAATTTTTCGTTGACATTAATGCGCAAGGCGAGTTTGTTAACGATCGCTGAAATCTTCGCTGTCCCACTGTTTAACGATCCGGGTGGATCAGTCCAGACCAACGTAACTTTAACAGATTTGCGAGGATCGCAGACTCGAATACTCCAGGTTTTTTGCTCTCCTCGCTTGGTCAATAGAAAAGATTGATCGACATAAACATGCTGCGTGTCTTCAGACAAAATATTTTGTAAATTTAAGCGTCCCCATCCTTGCAAATTGTTGGGGATAAATCCCGCCGACTGCATGGGTTCTGCTCCGTTAACAATCAAAGCTTTGAGCATTGCTGGAGACGGAGATTGACCTTTGTTGTGTCGTCGCCACCATTGAGTCAGCAATGCACATGCGCCAGCCGTTTTCGGACTTGCTCCAGACGTGCCGCCGCCCCACGTTAAGTTCGGACTAATAAACTCTTTATCGCCAGGATGAGAGTCATAATTTGCAGAAGCCGTCCATTCTCCCGGAGCGACGATATGAGGCACAATTCGTCCATCTCCGCAGTTACCTTGGCTGCTTCCATGCGGACCTGTATAAACTTCGTTGATATTGTCGCTTTGGTCTTTACCAATTCCGGGGCGATAGGTTTCTGAATTGCCTGTAATTAGAATATTTTTAGCCGCTTTGGGACGAGTTAGTCCAGCCGATCCAGAGTTTCCGGCAGAAAAGCAAATCGTGAGCGGTTTCGGAATGGCGCTATCAGAATCGGCATTCCGAACTAATTTATCATAGGTGGCTTCTTGAGAGCCGTAGGTCATCGGATTCGCGGTTCCAGTTCCCCAAGAGTTATTTTGCACACTTCCAGGTATGCCAGAAGGCGCTTTGGTGCTTACCGTTTCTTTGCACAGTGCACTCGGCGATCGCTGATTATCTTGAATCAGCAAGTTGGCATTTGGAGCCATCCCTAGCCCATAAATAAACTGGTTCTCATCTTTTTCCTGCAAGTAGCACCCGGCGGCGTGCCCTGCGACAAACGTTCCATGCCATGATTTTCTACCATCACTGAGATCGAGAATGCGACTCGCTCCGCTAGGGTTCGATGGATCGCGAAACGCAGGATGTGCGCTATCAATTCCAGCATCGACCACGCCAATTGTAACGCCATCTCCATTTAGTCCGTACTCTTCGAGCCAGTGTAGGTATGAGCCTTGTGGCTTGCCCGTTGCGTCGTATTGTCCGGCTAAAATTAGCCCTGCTACTTCGTCTTCGGTTTGAGGTGCTTGGTATGGTTCCACTGCTAACACACCTGTATAGTTCAGCAGATTGGTCTGTCCTTCTGCGCTCACGATCGCTCGAATCCGCAAGTAAAAATCAACTTGATCAAGCTCTTGATTAAGGTCAATCCGAACATCAGGCAAACTAGCAAGCTCTCTCAAAATTTGGCTTGATTGTTCGCGAGTTCCCTGAACGATTACCCAAATCGTTTGTTCTCCGGTTTCAGAAAGGTTAGTTCGAGGTTTGAGCGAGTCAATCAGCGGCAACACATTTAAGACAAACGGCTGAATCATTGCTTGTTGCAAGCTAGACACGGCTCCCTTGCATAGGTAGCTATTTTCCGGACGAAACTGAAGGAGCTCAAGTCCAAGGTGTTTCAGCGTTTGTAACCAGCCTGTGTCAATGGGTCCGATCAATTCGATATAGGCACTAATAATATCGGTGGGATTGAGGGTATTGATGCGATCGCGGGCAAACTCCAACTGAGCATGTTCTGCCTCTGGCAACTGCACGCCTCGTCTCACAGGTGTTTCTAAATTTAATTCTGATTCTTCAGCCGAGGCATTGGTGTTGATTAAAATTTCACCGTTGTCATAGACGTGAAGAACCTGTGTGCTTTGATGGTGTAAAATTTTGGTGCCTTGGGGAACAAGAACAATTCGAGCTGCCATAATGATTGTGCTCTTGTGAGATCGAGGAAGAGAATCTATTTGTGGTTCTGAAAGCTTGTTGTGCCCTCAACTCCAGTCTCTCTCGCAAGTCTGGGAGAGGGGAGCAAGAGATTTGGTTTCCCATCTCCTTAGGAATAAGGAGACGGGAAAAGACGACTTGACTGAAACAAACTGAGATCTACAGTTCTACTAGAATCGATTCAGCATAAATGCCATCATTATCTAGCAACACTTTGACCTTCTTGCGACCTTCATCATCAAACGGCTCTGCCTCACGAACATCATGAAGGCGGACTCGTTGCTTGCTGCCTTCAGACTCAATCCACAGGGCAGGTCCATTGAGGCTATACTCTACAGCAATGAGTATGCCAGCAATTTGTTTATTTTGACTATTACCATTGCCGTTACCCTTTGTCGGTTCGTGCCCTGCTTCGTTAGAAGGAGTCGTTGAACTTTCAGATGGCTTAATCAATGGACGAGCACCTGCTTCGAGTAAACGTTGTGCCAGCTCATCAGATTCTGGTAACACACTATCCTTACTGACGAGTTGGATACCATCCTTGCTTGCCAAGATAAAAACAGCTTTCTCATCCGCACTGATGATTTGATCTCTTGCCCGCACAAGTTTGCCACCAATCACACCAAAGGCGCTAAATTTTGCTTCTCCGCGTTCTCCATTTGGACCCAGCGGATAGTCAAATGTCAGTGGCTCTAGTACTGAGATCTTGGCAGAATCTTTGACAGGTTGAGTTAAATGCGCTCCGCTATAAGAAACGTTAGCGACAATGTAATCGTTTTCCGAAACTTCATCAGGAGTTACAATGCGATTACCATCTCGGACGAACATATAAATGTCGTGAGAGTCAACCCAAGATGAGGTTTTGATCACAACGACGTTACCGCCTTTCAATACCGTTGCCGTTCCGCTTGCTTGAACGACAGGCCATTTAGATGGCTTATAGCTGACCTTCGCAGTATAGGAAATCGACACATCATTTGGTTTCTGACTGGTGACGATGTAGGTTTCCGTACCGCCTTGAGATCCGAAAATGGGAGCTTTAGGCGCTTGCCCTTCACTCGCATTCCAAGAGATGGCAACATTTTGAAGCTGCGAATCTGGATCGACTACAACTCGGGCAGGGAACGAGCGCTGAGTTTGCACCTCAGTCACATAGGACGAATCTAATTGAGACAGCATGGAGAATGGCGCATCCATGTGGAACGTTAGGGTTGTCCATCCATCAAAGCTGATTTCAAAGCTATCATCGATCGCTTCTTCTACCTTCTTCCATTTGAGGGCAAAGTTAGCACCGCCAAACAAACCACCGCTATTTCCTGCTTCAGCAGGCTTGACATCAGGCTTGGGTGCAAAGATGATATCTTCCCAATGTTTTTGAGATGACTTGATGTAAGCATCGATCGAGTCTTCTACTCGCTTGCGCTCCTCGGGTGGCAACTGATCCAAATTATGGAATTGCACTTCGATCACACGATTACGCACCATCTTTTCCCACTCTGCATCAATCTTGGCACTACCGCCATACAAGAAGCCGTCATAGCTGACATTTAGGGATGCAGAGAGATGTTCAAACACTCGTCTGCCGTGCATAGTGACGGTTGCCCCTGCGGGAGGAACCCATTGCAAATACTCATATTCCAAGCGAATCGCGCCAGGAACACCTTTCTTTTCTTTGATGCCTTGAACCCAGGTTTGAGCACCGAGTTCGGTTAACTCAAACAGAAATGCCATGGTGCCCCCAGCAGAACCTACGTCTTCCTGGTTGTGTTCTAGATCAACTTTGCCCAGTTTGGGGTCCATATCGACGACAGCTTTTCCTTTGCGGAGGCCCAGCGAAACAAACTTAGGATTTTGAGTCTTCGCACCGGGCTGGCGCAAATATTCTTGCTGCCATTGCGCTTGCATCTTCGCGATCTCATTTGGATCGACTTCTGCGGTGAATGTGACGACTCCAGAACCCCCTGTAATCTTGAAGGTGTCTCCTCCTTCGGGTAGTTTTACCTGCTCCATATAGGAGGCGACGTTTGCTTGAAATCGTCCATCTTTGCCCTTGGTTAAGATTGCTTGCTTAGGGCTAAATAAAACGACATCATCTTGAGTGCTTTGCCAAAGAAGATAATTGCCGTCGTCACTGGTCCATTTGACTCCAGAACTAGCAACACCTAAACCGGATTTAAGAAATACTGACATTGTAAGAAGTCCTTGCGACGTGTTGTGGTTAGTGATGTAGAAATGATTGATCTGAAGGGATCAATCTACCGTTTTAAGATTTGCATTCATGTTTTACTTGCGGTTGGTTCAGCGTTGATTCACTGATTGGGATTCACAATCACCCCCTGGATGTGAGATACAATGCCGTCTTGATCAGTTCCTGGCCGCATAATCAGTTGACAGCTAGCGTGATCGAGTAAAACAGTTCGCCGCGTTAGATCAAGGACTTGTGCCGAAACTTGTACTAAGCGCCCGTTGATTTTGCCGAAAGTACTGCATGTCGCCTCAATGTTAGATCCACCTGGATCGTTGATATAAGGAATCAATGCGGATGTTGACGGCGTGAGACGAATCGCTTGCCTAACTGGATTGCTCAAATGTACGCCTTGCCAAGTCAGATTAACGACGAGATGATCCAATTCGGCTTTGGGAGTATTGTGTCGCTTTGACTGGAATTGCACTAGAAGTGAATCAATCCATGCACCTGGATCAAGAATAAAATGCTGTCCACCTTCGACCAGAGTTGCCACTGCTTGAGTTTCAATCACGGACCATTCTGGTAGAGTAAAGCTCACGCGAGCGTGATAGTGAACAATAACTTGCTCTGGATCTTCGCAAAGTAGGGTGGCTTCGGCAGTGCCCCCATCTGAACCAAACAAAAGAGCTTGAGGTACCATGCTGTCATCGGCTGACCAGGAAACGGCGATCGTTTGAATCAGAGGATGACCTTGTACGGAAATTGATATCGGAACACTCATTTGCATAGACACCTCTTGAGGCGTGTGATACCTAATTTAGAGAGTCAGACGATGGGTTGACAGTACCCATGCGGGTGACGTTTCGGCTAGAGGTGACGAGGATGGCTTGAACGCTATGATTAAGAGCAGTTTGACACAGTGCCCGCACGGGTACTGCGGATTTAGCAATAGATTCAGTACCGTAGTTAATAGTTCAACCAGAGTTGCACTTCGATGCGGAATGGGTGGAAGTGCAAGGCTCAAATGCATGGGAATGATTGCAAAAATAATTAGTAGTAAGCGATTATGAAAGGCTCAGTTGATGCAGCGATCAATGGTCAAGGACAATATGCTGGAAAAGCGTATTTCTTTAAAGAGGATCAATACGCTCGATACGATTGGAATAGTGAGCAGGTAGAAGATGGCTACCCGGCTAAGATCGCACTTTGGAACTTTCCAGGTGATTTTGCCAGAGGTGTCGATGCTGCCATTAATGGTCAAGGACAATATGCCGGAAAAGCCTATTTCTTCAAGGGCAGTCAATATTTGCGCTACGACTGGGCGGCTGACAAAGTAGATGATGGCTATCCACAACCGATTAACGCTTGGAACTTTGGAGGAGATTTTAATAGCAGTATTGATGCTGCCATCAATGGTGAAGCATCGTACGCTGGCAAGTCATTCTTCTTTCAGGGCAATCAATACGTTCGCTATGATTGGGCGACGGATGCAGTGGATGCAGGATATCCTAAACCGATCAGTGAGTGGGCGTTTCCAGAGGGATTTAATAGCGGAATTGATGCAGCGCTAGAAGGCGCTGAACAGCATCAAGGAAAAGCTTATTTCTTTCAGGGAAATCGTTACATCAGATTCGATTGGGTTGCGGATGCAGTTGAAACAGTTCCATCGCCTGTCCTTAGCAACTGGAGAGGGTTGGCAGCGTTAAGCAAAGGAGGTGGCTTAGTTAAACCTGCGGGCTTAGATGATTTAACTGATGTCACGAACCGAGTGCTTAAAGAATTAAACGTTGTGCCATCACCTCAAGGCATTGGGAAACGTCAAGGAAAACAGTGGAGAAATTGGGAAGTATACAACTTGTATGAGGAAGCATTACCCGATAAAAATGCGGTGGGTGATGGCGGAGTGATTAACTTTATTGATGCAAATGATTTGCATTGGCTAAAGAGTTGGACTCCGAGAGCGCTATCGAGTGTGGATGTTATGAGTACTGCAAGCGATAGCTTTGCTGAGCAAGAACTCGTTGTTGTGAAGCGAGACATTGCGCCTGACTGCCAATCGTTTGTGTTTGAGCGTCCGGGCGATGTGTTTCCGAAGCTGGTTTCTGTGGTGTGTCCCAATTCGCTGATTGGCGATGACGTTGTAGCATTGCCGTTTTATATTTACATTCATCCCACGTTAGGGCAAGCCGTTCCTGGAGGCTTTTACGTCAATTCTGATAACTTACGCAGTATTCAAGACAATCAATACTATCCTTACGGTTGGGATTTTCTCTTTCATGTGTTGTGGGGATCTAATAACTATAGACGAGCAGGGTTTAATAGCGACTTTATTGTAGGACAGGCGCATCAAATTGCGGCAACTGACAAACCTGTGATTACCGTAGTGCCGATTCTCTCTGAGAAAGATGGAACGAACATTGGTGATTTTGGCGATCCGCAAAAAGTGTCAAAAATATTGCAAGAGATTCACTTTGCGATCGCATCGATCAATAATCTCTCCAGGTTTGAGCCAAATTATCGAGTCGCGATCGCGGCGTTTAGCTCATCGAATGGATTGCTCTCTAGCTTTCTATCCAAGCAATCCGCGTCATTTCTCAAACATGAATTGCAAGAAGTCTATATTTTTGATCCACCCAGTTGGGCAGCGGGCGTAATTGGTGTCGCTGCAAATTGGGCGAATGGTGATCCGGGTCGAATTGTGCGCGTATATTCTAAAACAGCTTATCCCACCAATGGGTTGATTGGCAGTGGAAAATTGAAAAATGGATTTGTAGTGTTTCACCCGACCAATCAAAATCGTAGTTATGCGTTGCTTGATACGCCGTTTTGGAAGCAGATTGCTCCTCCAGATCTGCAACCTGGTCTCAACTCAGGAGATGCTTGGAAAATTATTCATTCACTAATCCCTAGTACAATGTTGACCGATGCTATTCAACGTAGTGGATTTTAGGGCTTGTCCTAAAATAGGGTTGTGTCGCAAAGATGATAGGGGTTGAGTTAAACTCAGCGGAGCAGTCACTCGCTCCGCTGGGTCGGGTAAGGTTCGAGCGTCACCGCTCTCCCCTCCCCTAAGAACGTAGCATGAGGGTTTCCCACTCACTGCGCTCAAGCCTTATTTCAAGCCCGTTTCATTCAACTTGGATTTTAATGAATGTACCTGCTTATGACACCAAGGCTTACGCATACGTTTCTTCACAATTTGCGGGCAGGTGCAGAGGTCTGAGACAAAACCTTGGTGAGGTAGTGATCATTCCACTCTGCCTTGAGCCGCTTGGCATGAGTGCCCCCTTTTGCCGTCTTCTCCTGAGTCAATAAATTAACGGCTAGATGACGAATAACGGCTAAGTTTTCCGCACTATAGCCCTGCGTAGCGCGCGAGTCGTCTTCCGAGAAGACGACATTGAGAATCCAATGCAGTTGATTTTCAATCCCCCAGTGACCCCGCACAGCCTCCGCAAATCGGGTCGCATCCAGCGGTAAACTCAGCAAGTAATAGCGCCTCTCGCTGCTGAGTTTGTCACCGATTTGTCGTTGGGATTCCACACAGCCAATCGTTGTTAACTTCGCCCAGTTCTCGGCACCGACCAAACCCCTTGTTTGTCCCATGACCCAGTAGCGACGATTTTCCTGTCGTCCATGTCCTGTCTCTACCGTTTCATAAAAGTCATGTTCGATGTCTCGAAAGTTGTGTGTGGGCATAGTCAAACCGTTGCCTGACATCTCGATGCAAATTCCCCTGATTGCCTTTCAGCGCTAACACGTAATCTCCCTGCTGGGCAACAATTTGCGTGGCTATTTTTGTTTGACATCCCATCGCATCAATACTGACTACAGCGCCAGCGAGATTCAATACTTTTAGAAGTTCTGGAATGGCAGTAATTTCGTTGGATTTCTCATGCACTGTTCGTTGTCCTAGCACGAGCCGATTTTGATGTGCCCAGGCACTGACCATGTGGATCATGCCTTGTTTACCGCCTCGTTCATAACTGCCCCGAAGCGTTTTCCTATCAATGCTAATCATCTGACCATCAGCGATGTTAAAGACAGCTTGTACCCAATTCAAGAAACAGTGCTGTACTTGTTCAGGACGCAATCGAGCCAACGTTTGCTCTAATGTGTCGTGGGAAGGGATTCCATTGGGCAACTCCAAAGAAGTTTCCAGCCATTCCTGTTTGGCGATACCGTAGTTCTCAATCTCAACCCAATTATCGGCTCCACAAATCACAGCACAAATCGTGATCAAGACAATATCTAAGAGTAAAGGCTCAATATTGTGTTGGGCCGTGGGTCGTCGAGCGCACTGAAGTGTTCTTTGAGTGGAATAATCGCGGCATCCATCATGGGAAAACTTGCCTCGAAGCCAGGGACGTTCTGGATTCTAAGCGCTGCTCACAGGCAGTTCAACCTTTTCGCTCTAATTGTTAAGAAATGTATGCGTTCGCCTTACCCCCAACCCCTCTCCCGCAGAAGAGGAGCGCTAGAAATCTTGTTCCCTCTCCTGCAGGAGCTTGTCATTACCAACATTTTTTTCGTAGAAAAAGATAGCAGTGGTTTAATCTTCCAGAATGCTGATTCTCTCGTAGTTCATTCTCAACAGCGAGAATTTATTGAGAATGAGGTACCTGCCTGAAGTCCTGTCCTGGCAACGCTTTCAAGACTTGTTGGTAATGACAAGCCTGCTGGAGAGAGCTAGGGTGAGGGCAAAATCTGTGTTTCATAGATCAATTCAGCAACGCCCGATTTTGAATCTCTGTTGGCTGTCCTAACAACTGGCTCGATCAATTAGGCGATCTGCTCCTGGAAGTAATTTCGCAAACCGGCTGCCAATGCCGGAACCTGAACAGCGCGGCGCACTAACGCTTCATCGGCTTCCCGGACATAAATCTGGACGATATCTGCAATAGTGACATTGTGTTCATCTTGATGGATCAGTTCGATCTCATCCCCTGCGCCAATTTCACCTTCATGCATCACTGAAAAATAGATACCGCTTAGACGACTATTGAGAAACTGCTTGACCATATCGTCTCGCTCAAACTTGAGATTGAGTTTGAAACAGGGAAATCGAGGCTGCGTCACCATTACCTCAGCACTGCCAATGCGAAAGCAATCTCCAATATTCACCGTTGTTTCCGACAAACCTTCAACGGTCAGGTTTTCGCCAAATGCCCCCCAGGGTAGTTCCTCGTCGGGGCGTTTCTGCCGCCAGTAAGCGTAATGCTCAACTGGATAGGCATAAACCGCTTTATCTTTACCCCCATGAACAGTCAGATCTGCCTGACGATCGCCATCAAAGTTGAGCGATCGCAGTCTGATGCGCCCCTCAACTGGCTCTTTGAAGATGCCTGTCGAGACAGGTTTCCCTTTCCAAATGACTTCGCGGGGAAGTCCTACATTCACTGAAATGACTTGCATCGGTTTTTATCCTTTGTTTTGCTTCTCAGTCTTTACTGGGGTCTCAGTCGCAATGGAACCAGATTTTGCCTTAAGAGTATTTCAGCAGTAAATCAATCATTTCTACTAATGTCTTTTGACGGCATACTACACAGGTCTGGACTAAAGCCGGACTTTTTGCTCAGGTTACACCCGTAATTTCTACAGGAGAGATGGGCTGAGAGCCTTGACTTTATGGGAAACTTCTGCCGTTTGGGCAGGTAGGCAAGCCTAATTGAGATCTCAGCAGAAGGGATGGGTTAGCCAAGTTTTGGGATCAGAGTGAGCGGGCACAAGCTAGGAGAACACTTCGCTGGAAGAGCATTTCAGCCTTAAGACAAAAAACGGTTCCATTACGACTGAGACCCCTACTAAGCGGCATAGCGTCAAAGATCCGAGTCAGGAAATGCCACTGGATGAATTTTTTGATGAGCTGAAAACTCACCAGATTATGAAGAGCTGTTTCAACTTTCTAGAGAAACCAGAGCAATCGATCGACCGTGGCACGGATGATCGATCAAGCTTTGATTCTCAAGGCATCACTTCGAGAAGTGAGCGATTGACGCGGGCGAGATTACAGCAGTCGCAAAATTAATTCGAGATTGCAACAAAAAAGCGACTCTGATCACAATCTGATCAGAGTCGCTTTTTATAGGGTGAGGGGCGCGATCGCCCCTTGAGAGAGTTCAAACCTAGAACTATGCCACAAAAGCTAGACTACGAATGCGTTTCAGCGCTTGCATGGCGACTGACGACGGCTTTGCTGCTTTTACCCCAATTACAGCGTGTTAGCCTCTCCATTGCAAGCGGGTTTGTCTGCGCTACCTATGGCAGGTGCAGTTGGGTCAGCGAGTTGCGTTGCTCCAGGTGTTTTGGCTTCACATAAAACCGCCGCCGTCGTTGCATCACTAAATGCAGTCACAACCGAAATCGTGACCATGCCGTTATAAGACTTCAAAGCACCTGCTTTAGAGGTGCCGTAGTTAACCACATCGGTAGAGGTAGGAGCGACCGCAGAGAACGTGTAATCGTAGTTAGCAGTCGAGGTCGGAACGGGGGTCGCAAGATCGGTCATGTCGCTGGCGAAGGCGCTTTTCTCCAGATAGTAGGATTGCTGGACACGGTTCAAGGTGCCGACATACTGTTTTGCTTCAGACTGTTTGGCTTTGTTCGCCTGACTCAAGAAAGAAGGCAGCGCGATCGCCGACAGAATACCGATGATGATGATGACGACCAACAGCTCGATCAGGGTGAATCCACGATCGGACTTTTCTCGGGCGAGGCGTTGTAGTTCTATCACGGCAGGGTTTTGCTGTGGAGCGCTAGGTCTGTCAGGTGATTTTGCATTTACTGGTGCGTTGGATCGGTCAGGTGATTTTGCGTTCACTCGTTTAACTGGAGAGGCTTACCGATTCAAATTACTTAGTCCAGCAGAGACAAACCGGAGCTTCATCAAAACAAAATGCTCCTAACCACTGACTTGATAGTCCCTAAATGCAAATGCTCAAACTACAAATGCGAGATGAGTTGCGCTGAGTCAAACTGCATCGGATTGGGCAACTAAAGCACGGTGAAAAACCAGACTATGAGAGCGACGATCGACATCAACAGGAGTAGTCCGATCACAAATAATTCTCCTTGACTATTGCTGTACGAATATAGCTCAACACGCGATGTGCAACTAATTTGCCCTCACCCCCAACCCCTCTCCCGCAGGAAAGGCAGGGTGGTTTCATACAAGGAAATGAAAAACTTGGTGCAGTTGATTCGCCCAAGATCTCAAAGCTTGTGGAATGGTGCGCCATCTCTGCCGTCTTGCCAAAGTGATGCAGAACGTATTCAAAACTGCCCAGTTCACCGGCGCATGTCCCCCGCTGCGAACCGGATCATCTTCCTGAAACGTGACATCCTTGACCCAATGTAAGCCATTTTCAATCTGCCAATGCTGACGAGTGGCGTGGAGCAAATCTGAAGCCGACCAAAGGCGACTGCTGAGGTAGTAAACCGTCTCGCAGAAGGGCTGTTGGTCGCGGATGCCCGTGCGCGTCACGACCCCAATCGACGCGAGACGGGCATATTTAGCTTGTAATTTTGGGGTTGGGGCAAACACCTGAACTTGGCGCTGGACGCTGCGCCCATGAGAATTGTCCTGCTCTGCGGCGTTCGCCAACGCGGGTGCCGTTTGGGTCAAGGTCTTAACGGTCGCATAGGTCTCGGCTCGGTTGGATTTGAGTGCCAGAAGATAGTCCTGTTGGGCGGCATTCACCGCTTTGACCGTGGCTTGGGTGGTGTGCAAGGCATCGAAGCTCAAGCATTGACCGGGTGGCAACGCTGGCAACTGGGCAATTAAGGCTTGCGCCACATGAATCTCACTACATTTTTTATTCTCCATCATCAACAGTTGCACCACGCCGACCTGCTGCCCATCTAAGGATACGAAACTGACGAAGTTCTGCTCTGGGCTATTTCCGCCTGTACTGGTGCAGCGAATACTCTTGCCATCAATCGACAGCAATGCGTCCTTGGGTTCGAGTAAGGTTGCCAGTGCCCAGTCATTGAATGTATTAATCCAACCTTGGGGTGCGACTTGTAGAAAGCTGCGCCGAAAGGTTGAATAGGACGGCATCGCTTGCCCATGGGGTAAATCCAGTAGTCGCTGCAAACTCGACTGATGTTGGCGGCAAAAATCCGCCAAGGGGCGATACCCCCGGTAGCCGCAGAGAAAACCCAGGAGGCTGAGAAATAGAATCATCCACAAGGGATGACGGCGACCTTTGATCTGCCGGGGGTCAGGAATTTGCTTTAATTGCTCTATGAGGGTCATGGACTGATCTGATTTCAATACTTCTCAGTCCATCCTCATTTTCCTATTCTTGTATGAAACCACCCTGCCTCTCCCGCAGGAAAGGGGCGCTAGAAATCTTGTTCCCTCACCCACAGGACTATCCAATACGCAAAAGTGTGTAGAAGGATTGCTGTGAGGGGGCTGTGGGGTAGAAACGTGAGAGAGTAAAGTCACGACTGAGAATTGGAGGACAAACCGATGCGAGATTGGGCGCGCTAAGAGATCAATC
>JBBRPT010000051.1:0-41365 GCA_038227635.1 Leptolyngbyales cyanobacterium
CGAGACTACGAACGGTTACCCGAAAATCACGCTGGTATGGTTTAGGTCGTGATGATTCGGTTAATGCTCAAACGATTCACAAAGAACCACACCCGATGGAAAGCAAAGAGGGCTTAATACTCATTTACAAACACACTCTAAATGGGTAACCCGCACTCAAATCGGTTGATGAATAACCCGATGACCCCATCACGCAACCATGCCGATTAAGAAAAGCAAATCGTTTTGCGAACTAATCGTTTCATCATTTGTATCGCGGTCTGCCCGCTCGAGATTGTCCATGTTTGACGATATCCTCACTGCCACAACTGGGGCAAAGAACGGGTTCGAGAACCATTGGATTTATCCTGACTGAAAGCACACTCCTCCAGTACTGCAGAATCCACCTATCTAGAACACGACCCTCAACGGATAGTTCCCAAAATGAGATTTACAAGACTGAGATGCGACCTATCTTCAATGCAGAAATAACCTGCTGTTACCGTTCACTTAACCATCATGCTTCAAAATCTGAGGGTACCTATGCGTTTACCAGTAGAAACCCTGATGTCAAGAACTAAGAGTAAAGGTTATTGGTTAAGTCTAGTAACGTCGGTGGCGTTAGGCGCAACGGCGCTGTCGTTACCCGTGAATGCTCGAACGACAAAATCTGTAGGCAACATTGGCAATGGTGCCGCTTTGCTACCAACGGGTCAGACCATCACCCCATCTGCCGCACCCGGTTCTTCCTTCGATCGACTCAGTACAGGATTACGTCAAGATGGTAGCGCGGATGCTGCCGAAGCAGTCACTACAACGCTGAGTCCAAATGGCAAAACGCTGCTGGTGTTGACAAGCGGCTACAACCAAAACTTTAAGACAGAAAGTGGTTCAGACATCACTCACCCAGTGTTAGACCCCGTGAGTGGTCAACCTAGCACTGTTACAACGAAAAAAGCAGAATGGGTTTTTGTCTTCGATGTCAGCAGTGGTGCATTGGTAAAGAAGCAGCAAATCAATATCCCTAACACTTACAATGGTCTGACCTGGGCACCAGACGGCAAGCGGTTTTATGTGTCTGCTGGAATTGACGATCGCGTCTACGTTTACAAGCTCGGAGACGGCGGACAGTTTGTTCCCGATGCTCCGTTTATTTTGTTAGGGCACAACACTGACCAGACGGCACCGTTGCCAAAATACGATGGTGGACTTCTAAAAGGCACCACCGCCGACCTCGCTAAAACGGGGGCTGTGACGGCAGGCGTTGCTATTAGCAAAGACGGCAAGACATTGGTTGCTGCCAACTTTGAGAATGATTCGATTTCGATCGTCGATACCGACTCGCGCAAAGTGCTTCAGGAAGTCAAGTTCTTTACCCCTGGTAGCAAGGTCGCGACGGGCGAATTTCCCTTTGATGTCGTCATTAAGAGCGTCCGCAAAGGCGAAGGCGAGAGCGAAGACAAGGGCAAGGCGACCAAAGTGTTTGTGAGCAGCCAACGAGATGATGAAGTGCTGGCAGTAGACTTGCAGTCTGGCGCTGTCACCCGCATTCCGGTTGGTGCTCAGCCCAACAAAATGCTGCTGTCTCGCAATCAGCGCTTGCTCTATGTAGCAAACGGCAACAGCGATTCGGTTTCAGTGATTGACACTGAGCAAAACAAGGTCGTCCGCACGATTTCGATCGCGCGTCCCGGTGAGCGGTACAAAGGGTCTAACCCAAACTCGCTGGCGATCAGTGACAAAACCCTCTACGTCACGCTGGGCGGCGAAAATGCTGTCGCCGTCGTTGATTTACAGTCGCAGCAGGTGGTAGGACGCATCCCCACGGGTTGGTATCCCAACTCAGTCACCGTCAGCAAAGATGGTAGTGCTCTGTATGTCGTCAACGCTAAAAGCGCGAGCGGAAACGCGCCTTCAAATGGTCGATCGACCCCGGCAGGTAAGGCTCGTAACACCACCTTCCGAAATGAATACAACTGGGCATTGGAGAAAGCTGGCATCTCAGTGATTCCGGTTCCCGATAGCCAAACGTTGATCAAACTGTCTCGGTTGGTCGATCGCAACAATGGGTTCGATCGCCGCAGGCAAGATTCTAAGATGGCATTTCTGCGGAGCAAAATTAAGCACGTCATCTATGTAGTGAAGGAAAACCGCACCTACGACCAGGTGTTAGGTGATTTACCCAAGGGCAACGGCGACCCTGCGCTAACAACCTTCCCCAACGCCGTGACACCAAATCACCACAACCTGGCAAGCGACTTTGTCACGTTAGACAACTTCTATGACAGCGGTGAATCGAGCGGTGTGGGCTGGAGCTGGTCTACCTACGCTCGAACAACTGATTACACCGAGAAGTCTCAGTCGGTGCTGTACGGCAACGCCAACTTTAATGGCTTGACCTACGACTATGAAGGCACCAACCGAAACGTTAACAATGCGCTGCCTCAAACGGGAACCAACCAAATCAACTCGCGCTCGACAGGTCTGCTTGACCCTAGCGGTAGTTCCTCGATTCTGCCAGGATCAAAGGACGTGAACGCTCCCAAAGGCGATGGTGAATTGGATGGCAAGGTGATCGGCGGCTATCTGTGGGATTCTGCACTGCGACTTGGGAAAACCGTTCGCAACTATGGCTTCTTCATTGACTTGGCATACTACGACACGGCTCAAACCGACCCAAATCAGTCCGACCCTACCAATCCGCTCTATATTCGGACTTCGCGCACACCGTTTGCAGACAATCTGCCTCAGTCGCCTGTGGGCAAGGTCGTCTTACAAGACAAAACCGACCTCTACTTCCGGGGCTACGACAACAAATTTCCTGATATCTTCCGAATGGAGGAATGGGAGCGGGATGTTAAACAAAATGGACTGCCCGCGCTTTCGATGGTGCGGATCATGCATGACCACTTTGGTAGCTTTGGCAATGCTTTGGCTGGGTTGAATACCCCTGAGCTACAGATGGCAGATAATGACTACGCCCTCGGCTTATTGGTCGAGAAAGTGTCGAAGATGCCAGAGTGGAAAAGTACCGCGATCGTGGTGATTGAAGATGACTCGCAGGATGGACCCGATCACATTGACGGTCATCGGTCTGTCGGCTACATCATCTCACCCTATACAAAGCGTGGTGCCGTTATCAGCACAAACTACAACACGGTCAATGTATTGCGGACGGTCGAAGATCTCTTGGGCATCGACTACCTGGGCACTACCGACGCGAATGCTGAACCCATGTCGGATCTGTTCACAGAGACACCAAATCTGACGCGATACAAGGCTGTCGTGCCTGGGAACCTGTGCAATGCACCCGTCGCTCCCACGCTAGTCGGTTCTGCTTGCCAAAACCCTGATGTGAAAAAGACATCAGCACTGCCCCTATTGCACAACGGCGCTTGGTGGGAACAAGCCACCCGCGACTTCTACTTTGAGGTTGAGGACAAGTTAGATGCAGGCAAGTTTAACCGCGTTCTGTGGGCGGGCATTAAGGGCGACCAACTGCCCTACCCAACCGAACGGAGTGGTTTGCAGTTGGGTGGACAAGACCGCGCTCAACTTCTACAGAAGTGGCAAGCAAACAACAGCCGCATTTCAGTTAAATAAGCTGAGCAAGCGTTGACACTGCGATCGATGTGACCATTAACGTTCATCTATCGCAGCGTCCGAATGCTGCTGCAAAAACCTTAGAGAGCCAACATCCATGTCTGCTCTCTAAGGTTTGTTAGCCAAGCAACTACAAGACAATGCTGTTTTTGTAGTTGTCAATAGATGGGTCAAACGTAAGCCCATTGAACATTTACCTGTGTTTGTGAGGATTTGGTGACGGTGATTAAAGTTTGGAGTGCATTGGTTCTTTGTCCGATCGCGTTCAGTATCTTAGCCAATGTTGCAACTACGGCTCGTGCGATCGAACCCTCAGCAACATCAATAGTTCAGCAACAGAGCATCGGCGACCAAAATGATGTTAGCCAAAATGATCTAGTCTCATTAGATCAGGTAACGTCCGTTTCGCAGCTATCCGATGTAAAGCCGACCGATTGGGCGTTTCAAGCCTTGCAATCGTTGGTGGAACGCTATGGCTGCATTGTGGGATATTCTGATAAAACCTACCGCGGCGATCGTGCTCTAACCCGCTACGAATTTGCCGCTGGTCTCAATGCCTGTTTAGATCGAGTCAATGAGCTAATCGCAGGGGGAACGGCTAACCTGGCGAAGAAAGAAGATCTCGTCACGTTGCAAAAACTGCAAGAACAGTTTGCGGCGGAATTAGCAACGCTACGGGGTCGCGTGGATGCGCTGGAAGCCCGGACAGCCACGATCGACAAACAGCAGTTTTCGACCACAACTAAATTACGCGGTGAGGCTATCTTTGCTTTGGCGGGTGTCGCAACGGGACAAGATGCCGACAATGCCGATATTCCCAAAATTACGACGTTTAGCGATCGCGTCCGCCTCAACTTTGATACTAGCTTTGCAGGCAAAGATCTGCTGAGAATCCGACTACAAGCACTGAACTCCAACTCCTTTTTCAGCGGGGCAGGAACCGGATCGCGATTGACAGAAGGAACACTCGCCTTTAACGCTGAACTAGACGATGAAGGTCCCGCCAATAATTCGCTGAACGTTGATACGTTGTACTACCGCTTTCCTATCGGTGACAAGACCAATGTGACTGTGTTTGCCAACGAAGGCGAAGTGGACGACTTCACCAGCACCATCAATCCGTTTTTGGATGGCAATGACGGTGCTAGTGGTGCATTATCCAGATTCAGCAGTCGCAATTCCATTTACTATTTCGTGCCACCAGGAGCGGGCATTGGAATTCGGCATCGCTTCTCTGATCAGCTCGAGTTAAGTTTAGGTTATTTGTCGAATACAGCGGCTGAACCCAGAGCTAAAAGGGGTTTGTTCAACGGTTCTTATGGCGCGATCGCCCAACTTGCGATCAAACCCAGCGATCGCATCAACATTGGGTTGACCTACGTTAATGCTTACAACACCTTGGGCGAAGATCTTGCCGTACCGGGAACGGGCAGCCAAAAAGCAAATCTAGGCTTAGTGACTGATCAGCCGATCGTCAGCAATGCCTACGGTGTGGAAGCCTCTTTTAGGGTTACGTCCGGCTTTTTCATCAACGGCTGGGCTGGCTACACTAATAGCCGCGTTGTGAATGTTGGCAAAGCTGATATTTGGAACTATGCCGTAGCCTTAGCGTTTCCTGACTTGGGGGGACAAGGGAATTTAGCAGGCATCATTGTGGGCATGGAGCCAAAAGTCACAGGTGCCGATCTCGCCCTGGCAACAATTCTCACAGAACCGATCGAGCTTGAAAATCGGGGATCTGCTCGCGATCGTGACACATCCCTACACATCGAAGCGTTCTACACCTATGCCCTTGCTGACAACATTGCTATTACTCCCGGCATCATTTGGCTGACAGCCCCAAATCATGATGCTCGAAACAACGACATTGTGATTGGTGTAGTTCGCACCACGTTCTTTTTCTGATGCCACAGTCACTGACGTAAAAACTAGTCATCTAAACCATGAAAGGAGTTTGTATGCACCAATCAAAGCTAAGTTCTATCGTTTTGCGATCGCTGCTGTTAGCTGCTGTTAGCTTCGCACCGTTGGTTAGAAACCTGACACCCAACGCTACGGCTGAATGTGCTCCGGGCAGCAATTGTCCTAGCACCAGTCAGCCTAGCTGTAATTCATCCAGTCGGGCACCCTTTAACCTGGAGACCGACACCCAAACTCCCTATAAAGTTAAGCTGTCGTGGGCTGTGTGTCAAAAGAACGACTTTTATCAGGTGGGTTGGACTCGATCGGGCGGAGCTGATACGATCGTCAAAGTCGATGATTCTACTGCTCTCAGCTGGACGCTTTCCCGTGTACGGGATGAGATCAAATACACCTTCAAAGTGCGCGGGTGTAGTAATCGCCCCAATGCAGAACCAGACTGCACTCCCTGGACTGAAGTGTCTATGACAACCCCTGACTGGGATTGAACACGATCAATTTACCTGTGGCAAACGTTTGAAAAGAGCGATGAGAACAGGTTAAATTGCATCAGATGACAGTCTCAAACTTTTTCAAAAAGTCAACTTTAGGCAAATTATGCTGAACCATCTTTACCGAACAGCACTCTGGTCTATCATTCTCACGGTAATAACCGATCAGGCAGTTTATGGTCTCCCTGCGGTTCCTGTTCCTGCTGCTCCGAGCCTAACAACTCCAACCAGTCAGAAGGTGCAAGCGATCGATGAACCCCTTTGCTTTATGCGAACCAGTAGCGGCAACTTCGTCAATTTAGAGCGTTTGTGCAGCACAGATGCAGATATCAGGCAACGCAATCGTGCAGGAGCAGATCAGTCCAATAGTCCAAATCCGGTTCGCTTTGGAACAGGAAAGGGCTATACCGGGGATGCCCGTTAGTGCCGCCATCCAAACTAGAATCGGCAAATTGAGCGTTTGAGCGATCGCAGTTGAGGGCAATGTTCTAGACGTGTGGAAAGAGAGCTAATGGGTGATCCACACTCAAATCGGTTGATGAATAGTCCGATGATCCGATCGTGCAACCATTCCGACGAAGGAAAGCAAATCGTTTTGAGAGCTAATCGCTTCATTCGAGTTCGCAGCGTCAAATGCTTGCGCTTGATCGTCTGAGTTTGGATTGTCCATCTAGCTATCGATTCACACATGTGACATACCCAACGCTGATGCTACGCATACAGCATGGGCTTCCTGTTTCGTCGGCAACTGCCTCTACTAGATATCTAGCTTTGGTCTGACATTGACTCCAGAGGTTTTGAAATGCAAGGCACTCCACTGACTCTCGCAACGTTCCATAACGTTCCCCAGGCGGCAACCCTGTGTCCCAAGGTTGATAACTTTTCGCACAACACATCATGGATTTATGGCAATAGCCCACCAGCGAGGTGTGTTCCTTCCCCAGCTACTTTCTTTCCGTGGCAAGCATATTACGGCTACGTGTCCTGTCTGTTCGAGAGCCTGAGCGGGTCAACGACCATCTGTACTATATCAGGCTTCTGCGCTTCCTTTCTAGGAGTTTGGCGATGGACTGCCTGCCTTGCTTGTTCTCCAGCTTCGGTGAAGACCTCAAACAAGACGGCAGTTCATCACCCTGGCTTTCATCCCACACCAACGAAGCGTATGGTGTGGGGATTCCCGCCGAGTTAGCTAAAACACCACCGCGCTTGTCACGGTCAGCACAACTGCCGGAATAATTGACTCTTCGCAAATTCAGCAGTTGCTAGATCGAGTGATGACGATTCTGACTTGCGTTTCTCAGAGTGCAGATTCTTTGACCACTTCAGCAATAGAGGCATCCGGGCTGAGAAAGTGCCTTTTTTACCTTCAAAGAGCGTTTTAAAGAGCTGCTGAAGACCGATGCGATCGAAATCGAGAGTGCGAGTTGCAGCTGTCATGGCGGGTCGGGTCAGTGCTCAAAGCTGGATGGAGTTGGATTCTAGTTTGAAATGAACTAGAGGTACGCTTGAATTCTAGTGTCTTTGACATGGATTAACGGCAAAGTCAGAACGTAGGTTGTAATGATCTTCTGCCAAAACCAATCCGTGAAGCAGAGCTACTCAAGCAATTTGGGCTTTACCTGAAGCGAGAGTAAATTTATGACGATACGCGTTCTGTGCTAAAAGACTCTACTCAAGCTGTCAGGCTCAAAGCTCAAGGGATGGCTCCTCTTGCCCAAGAACTGGCTGCTTCACTAGACCTGGCACTGGTGGGTAACTTGAAAGCGATCGCCGATCAAGCCGCTACACTAGAGACACTTGATCCGCAGTGGGTGCCCTTTGCACATCACCGCCAACTAGCCAAAGCGTTTAACAGACGACAAACTCTAGACTTTGCTAAATAGTTTCAGAGCCTTAAATGAGAACTATGGTTGACCAGGGAACTATCTTAATCGTGGATGACACGCTCACTAATATAGAAGTTTTATTCGATTGTCTAACGAATGCAGACTTCAGAGTTTTGGTGGCTGAAGATAGCGAAAGCGCGATCGAGACCGCAACCTATGCCTTGCCCGATCTGATTCTGCTGGACACTCTGATGCCAAATATTGACGGCTTTGCAACGTGTCGTCGGTTGAAAGCGATCGAAGCGACTTCAGAAATTCCAGTTATCTTGATGACTGCCCTCAGCAGCACCGATAAAGTCAAAGGCTTGAATCTAGGGGCAGTGGACTACATCACAAAGCCCTTTCAGCAAGAAGAGATTCTCGCTCGCGTTCAAACGCATCTGCGACTGCAACAGCTCACAAAGCAGCTTCGTGACCAAATAGCGAAAGAACAAGCAGCCCGCGCCGAAGCAAACGCAGAACGCAACCGAGCTACTAACATCTTGGAAAGCATTACCGATGGCTTTTTCGCCCTTGATAAAAACTGGTGCTTTACTTACCTAAACTCGCAAGCCGAGCCGCTCATGCGTAAAAAGCGGCAAGATTTGCTGGGCAAAAATTTATGGGATGAGTTTCCTGAAGCGGTTGGTTCGACCTTCTACCAAAAATTTCACCGCGCGCTAGGAGAACAGATCAGTGTTGAATTTGAAGAATTCTATCTGCCGCTAAACGCTTGGTTTACCGTTCATGCTCATCCAACCGAGGATGGCATATCCGTCTATTTTCAAGACATTACCGAGCGAAAACGGTCACAGCGAGAGTTGCAGCGCCAGTATCAGAGATCGCAACTCTTTGCAGAAGTTGCTCTAAAGATTCGTCAATCTTTAGATCTCGAAGACATTCTTCAAACCACAGTCACTGAAATACGGAAGACTTTGCAAGCCGATCGCGTGCTGATTTATCAATTGCGGTCAGACGGAACTGGGAGCGCAGTTGCTGAGGCTGTGCTACCCCATTGGTCAGCAGTGCTAGGGCGTAGGTTTCCTGAAGAAGTGTTTCCTATAAATTATCGAGATCGATATCGTCAGGGAAAAGTGGGTAATATTGCCGATGTCACCAATAAGCAAGAGAATGTTGCACCTTGTTTAATCGAGTTTGTGCAACAGTTTCAGGTCAAAGCTAAGCTGGTTGTGCCGATTTTAATTAAAGCAGAACTTTGGGGGTTGCTGATTGCCCATCAATGCGATCGAGCACGTCACTGGACTAGCTTTGAAGTAGAGTTACTTCAGCAACTGGCGAACCAGATTGGGATTGCTTTAACTCAAGCACGGCTCCTAGAGCAAGAAACTCGTCAGCGTCAAGAACTTGCTCGTTCTAATGTTGAACTGCAACAGTTTGCTTATGTTGCGTCTCATGATTTACAAGAACCATTGCGAATGGTAACGAGCTATCTTCAACTATTAGAGCGGCGCTACAAAGACCGCCTTGATGAGAGCGCAAATGACTTTATTGGATATGCCGTAGAAGGTGCCATCCGCATGAAGACACTCATTAATGATTTATTATTCTATTCGCGGATTGAGACACAGGGTAAATCCTCTGAGACAATCGATTGCAATGAAGTCGTTAAGCAAGCGATCTCAAACCTTCAGCTTGCCATTAGCGAAAATCAGGCGGTGATTACTCAAGATGACTTACCCGAGCTTGTGGCAGACAGAACCCAACTGATTCATCTATTTCAGAATCTTGTCGGCAATGCGATTAAATTCCGTGGAACAGCGTCTCCAACGATTCATATCTCAGTCGAACTGCAAAACGAGAAATGGTTCTTTCGTGTCAAAGATGACGGCATCGGCATCGATCCTCAGTACGCTGAGCGAATTTTTATAATTTTCCAGCGTCTACATAATCGAACCGAATATTTAGGAACGGGAATTGGCTTAGCAATTTGCAAAAAAATTATAGAGCGGCATGACGGGAACATATGGGTAGAATCTGAACCAGGAAAAGGTTCAACTTTTTGTTTCACTATTCCAGACCAGCCCTGATAGAGCTAATCATCGTTAAGGAATGCGGATTTACTAATGTCGAGATCTTCGCCCTCATCCCCTTTCCCAGTTTAGGAGAGCAGGATGGTTTCATTGTCGTTGTAGGAAAAGCAGAAGCCTGACCAATCAAGTCGAGCAGGTCTTTAGCTGATTAACCTGATTAGTCAAATCACGGATGCAGTCGGGCAAGGTGCGATCGTTTAAGCGCCGCGACAAGGCAATCAAAAAGAAGTGTAAAGCCCAGCTAATGGGCGCAAATTCACCGGTGCGGGTCGTCTTCCTGCTGTGTGACTGATCTTTACCAAGACCGGACAAACTCACGAACTGATCGACGAAACTCTTGAGCGCGGACATCGCCGGGAAGCGCGATCGGGTCAGCCGAAAACACATAATAAACATCTCCGCCATCGGTCACTTCAAAGGTGGCATGGCAAGCTTTTGCCCATTCATTGAGGTGACGACGCGCGATCGCAGGTTCTAACTGCGTAGCGGTGGCAAAATCGAGGAGAGAAACCCGCCCTCGACTGGTCTGCAAAAGCTGAAAAAACCGTTCTCGAAGCGCGTGACGATGGGCTTTAGAACTGCCGTATAGCAGAAATCCGCCCACTGTGGAGGGTGCCAAACCAAATATCACCGTCAGTGCCCATAAAAAAACCATTACCCCGCCCGTAGGATGCCCTAGCGCCATGCCGAGCAGCAGCCCGATCGTCACCGTGCCACCCCCGCACAAAAACAGACTACCGACCAGTTTTCCTGCAACACTCAAGAAGCGACTCATGCTTGTTCTCCGTCTTAGCTCAAAGACTTTCACTCCAGGGGAGCTATTCTCACACTAGCTCGTTTTTTAGGGTTTAGGAGTGGCGCGATCGGGCGGCTAACCGTCTGTCGATGCCCCAAAAGTTAGATAGCTGAAAATCATCACATAGGATAGGTTTGAGAGGCTAGGCTGATAGCGAGCCATTAAATTAAGCCATACCCATTCTTCTATGTTTTCACGCATCGTCCAAACTAGCTCTCGACAAGGTGAGATTGTCGAAGTTGTGCTTCGCAACGGCTGGGATTATATGAAACGGTTGTTAACGGGCGGCAAAGTTGACGAACCGAAACTGCCGCCTCCTGCCGTTTTGCGAAATATCCTAGTCGAGCTTGGACCTGTCTATGTCAAACTCGGACAACTCCTCAGCACCCGACCCGATTTGTTGCCTGCTGAATACATCGACACCTTATCAACTCTGCAGGCTGAGGTGCCGCCAGTCGATTGGCTCGAAGTCGAGATCGTGATTCGGCAGCAGTTACGTCAATCGCTCGAAGAAACCTTTGCCTCAGTGAACTATCAGCCTGTCGCCGCTGGGTCAATTGCTCAGACTCACCGTGCCACGCTTAAAGATGGTCAAGACGTAGCGCTAAAAGTCCAGCGTCCCGGCTTAGAGGTGGTGATTGAGCAAGACATCTCTCTGATTCGACTGATTGCAAAACTCGTTGCCCAAACCGACTTTGGACAGTATTACGATATTGTCTCGATCGCCGAAGAATTTACCCAAGCGCTGCGAGCCGAACTTGACTTTACTCAAGAGGCGCACAACACCGATCTGCTGAGACGCAATTTGCAAGAATCTCGCTGGATCGAACCCGGTCGCCTCACCGTGCCAGAGATCAATTGGGATCTCACCACTGAAAAACTGCTGGTGATGGAGTGGCTTGACGGAGTGCCGCTTTTAGCTGCCTCTTTTGCAAACCCAGCCTTTGATGGCGATGCTGCTCGTGAACGTGAAGAAGTCTCGACGCTGTTGCTCAAGGCATTTTTTCAACAAATTTGCCTTGATGGATTCTTTCACGCTGATCCCCATCCCGGCAATCTTTTTTATCTCCGAGATGGGCGAATTGCACTCTTTGACTGTGGCATGGTCGGTCGGCTCGACCCGCGCACTCAGCAGATTTTGCTGGAATTGATTTTGTCGATCGTCAATCTAGATGCCCAGCGCTGCACTCAATTAGTGCTGCAACTTGCTCCTCCGACTCAACCGATCAATCGCATCAAGCTCGAAACCGAATTTGATCAACTGCTGCGTCGCTACTATAGCCTCAACATTTCGCAGGTGAACTTCAGTAAGCTCGTTTACGAAGTCTTGCAGGTCGCGCGGAGTAACAAGATTCGCATTCCTGGAAATTTAGGTCTGTGTGCAAAGGCGATCGCCAACTTAGAGGGCGTTGCCCGTACTCTTGATCCTGAGTTCAACATTCCCAATAAGATTCGCCCGATGATGACGGAGGTGTTTCAACGTCAGATTGTGGGAGAAGCTCCGTTAGCAGCCTTGCTGAGAGCCGCGCTTGATGTCAAAAACCTATCGTTGCAGTCGCCGCGTCAAGTGGAAATGTTGCTTGATCGAGTCACCTCAGAAACCTTGCAGTGGAATGTGTCGGTCAGAGAACTCGACCCGGTTCGTCGTGCTTTAGACACGTCTGCAAACCGTCTGTCGTTTAGCGTTGTGGTCGGGTCGCTAGTTATCGGAGCGGCAATTATTTCTGCCAACACTCAGTCAAGCCAAGTTTATTGGATCAGCGATCTGCTATTTGCTGCTGCCAGTTTTCTAGGGTTGTGGTTGATTGTGGGAATTCTGCGATCGGGGCAGTTGAAGTAAGAGGATGTTTGAGTCCTAGGGTGTCAGAGGATGTCTGAGAAGTCTACTGAACTACGTTTCATCCACAGTGGAATCAGCGTTTCAGATGTTGTGCCTTGACGAAAGAATATAAGTTTTAGCTCTCTCAGCTACCTTTTAAGACATCCTCTCAGACCGTGCAAGATCCCTCTCAACCTTTCTCAAAAGGGTAGGGCGGATTTTTATAGCACTAGCTGCACAATGCTGTCAGCAAACGTGCGTCGCTCTCGGAAGAGATTTTCTCATTGCGATCGAGTCGAATTCTCGATATCGTGTCTGAGATAGACTGCTGCGATTACTCAAACACTTTATGAATTACAGGCTACTCAGACAAGAAGCAAATCTGCTCCATAAAGCTCTATCACCGCTCTTAACGGTGAATGCAACGTTTGCAGACGTTATTTTGGTTGATTTAGCCAAGATGATCCAATTGTGTGGGCGCAGCAGCGGCAACGTTCGCGAGGCTGAACTGTTAGCCTATCTCGTGATTTATGCGTTGATCAAACGCGATGCTGATAAGCTAAATGCAGCAATCAACCGATGGGATGCGTCGGCAGATGAACGCATTAAATATCAGAAATTAACGCTGCAAATTATCTTAGACTTCACCCAAAATCAGCCCTCTGACGCATTTCAGTTGCCCTCAATTTTGAATCAATTGGATGAAGAAAAAGGAACCAATTATCTAGGAACTGCGATTAATGCGATTTATAAGTTTGCTCAAGCGATCGTGAAAGCCGATGGCACGGTCAGTTTGCAAGACCTAGATGCACTCTCCTTAATCTGGCAACAGCTTCACTCTTATCGCAAATTATCCACTTATCAAGACGGTTTGCCTGCAACTTCCTCGACTCAAGCGTCTGATTCAGCCGATCTCGATCGCATCCTCAACGAGGCACTTGCCGAACTCAATGACCTGACGGGAATGAGCAACATCAAGGAGGAAGTGAAGACGCTCGCCAACTTCCTCAAAGTGCAGAAGATTCGCTCTGAGCGAGGTTTGGCAAGAACGACAGTTTCCCTCCACGCGGTTTTCTGCGGTCCACCCGGAACGGGAAAAACCACCGTCGCACGATTAATGGGACGCATTTATAAAGGGTTGGGATTTCTCACGCAGGGGCATTTGGTTGAAACCGATCGCTCTGGCATGGTGGCGGGATACGTCGGTCAAACGGCAACCCAAGTCGATAATCTCGTCAAATCAGCGCTTGATGGCGTGTTGTTTATTGATGAAGCCTATGCCCTGGTGCCCGGAGAATCGGGACGTGATTTTGGGCAGGAAGCGATCGATGTTTTGCTCAAACGCATGGAAGATCACCGCGATCGCTTGGTGGTGATCGTGGCAGGCTATACCGATGAAATGACGACGTTTATCGAGTCAAATCCGGGGTTAGAATCGCGCTTCAATCGCTATTTTTACTTCAATCACTACAAGCCCGAAGAGTTGCTCGCGATTTTTGAAAGCATGGGGAGCAAAAGCCATTTCAAACTAGCCCCGGGCACCGGGGAAAAACTGCAAAGCTTGTTTGAAGGTCTGTATGAACATCGCGATAAAACCTTTGGCAATGCGAGGCTCGTTCGCAACTTATTTGAGAAAAGTCTTGAACGGCAAGCCAATCGACTGGCGGTGCTATCGTCTCTCAGCGATGAGTTGCTGACAACGCTATTGCCCGAAGACATTCCCGATCGCGTGTCGGGCGTTCAAACCGAACGAGAATCCTAATTTATTAACCCGATCGCGGCATCAGGTAAATGCAAAGAATTCAAACCCAATTGATGATCGGTCACACCAAAACCGCGTAGAGACGTTTCGGTGAAACGTCTCTGGGTCATCGGGTAAACGCAAACGGTCAAAACACGATCGTGATTAATTATCGGTTATTGCACGATCAATGAGACGTTTCATCTCTATTCCATCGGGTAAACGCAAACGGTCAAAACACGATCGTGATTAATTATCGGTTATTGCACGATCAATGAGACGTTTCACCGAAACGTCTCTACGGGTATTGGGGAAATTCACCACCGATCGTATTGGTGGGTCAATTTGGTTTCACGAAGCATTATCGTTTCTGTTTATATTCGCTACCGTCTGGCATTCTAGCACCTCCTAACTTCGTTCCTTCTAGCGTTGCTCCTGCCATTTTTGCATTGGCAAGATTGGCTTTTTGGAGGTTGGCTTGATTGAGATTTGCTCCTCTGAGATCGGCTCCTTCTAAAATGGCTTCTTGCAGGTTTGCACCCGACAGATCGGCGTTTCTCAAATCCGATCCAAATAGATTTGCTTTGGTTAAATTTGCGCCCTGCAAGTTGGCATCTTTAAACTGAACCAAGGCTAAATTGGCACGATCGCCATTAATCTTCGCCAGTGTCGCAGAATTGAGTTTAGAGCCTTGCAGCGCCGCCCCACTAAGATTGGCACCCGTTAAATCAACGCCATCTAAGACATAGCTATAAAGACTCGCCTCCGACAAATCACAGTTCACACATTCGCCAGAATTGAGTAATTTTTGCACCTGAGTCGGATTGGCAGCCATCACAGCCGCTCCTAGCGTTAAGCTCAAAGAGAACGCGATCGCAAGAGAACGTTTCATAATAATCGGCTGCAAACGAATGAATTAAGCATATCGGAGGAGAACCCCCTGTGGATAGCTATTACAAATCAGAACACCTGCCTCATTTTGGTCAAATCGGGGAGGGTAACCCTGAGTTGGCAGAAAAGTTTTTTGCGTATTATGGAGCCGTGTTTGCAGAAGGGGCGCTGTCAAAGCGAGAAAAAGCGCTGATTGCGCTGGCGGTTGCACACACGGTTCAGTGTCCATATTGCATTGATGCTTATAGTAAAGAGTCTCTACAGCAAGGCTCAGACCTAGAGCAAATGACTGAAGCGGTTCACGTCGCGACTGCCATTAGGGGCGGCTCGTCTCTAATTCATGGATTGCAAATGTTAGATCACGTCAATAAACTGGCAATGTGATGCTGTCACCCGTCAGATGATCTGAGCAAGGCACACAATGGAAATTTCTAATTCGATCGCGCCCTCCGATTCCAGTCAAAAAATGGCACCAACCCCCACGTCTCTTCTCAAACGGCATTCGCCCTTATCGTCTTCTGACTATCAACGCGAGGTTTTAGCGGCGGTTGATCTCGCCAAAACGCCCCATCAAGGCGACTTTGCCCAAACCCTTGCAGCGAATCAGTGGCGGCGACTCACGCCTGCAAAATTAGAAATTTTTCAAATCAACATCGGCAAACTCTGCAACATGAGTTGTCGTCACTGCCACGTTGATGCCGGACCCGATCGCACCCAGGAAAACATGAATCGCGAGACGATCGACCTGTGTTTACGCGCCCTCGATTTGACCGAAGCCCACACCGTGGATATCACCGGAGGCGCACCAGAGTTAAATCCGCATTTTCGTTATCTGGTCGATCAATGTGTGGCACGAGGAAAACACGTCATTGATCGCTGCAATCTCACCGTTTTGCTGCTGCCCCGCATGGAAGACTTGCCGCAGTGGTTTGCCGATCGGGGAGTCGAAATTGTCTGTTCTCTCCCTCACTATCGCCAACGCAACACCGATGCTCAACGCGGCGACGGGACGTTTGAAAAATCGATCGAGGCATTACACCGACTCAACGACACAGGTTATGGACAGGGAAATCCTGATCGACGATTAACCTTGATGAGCAATCCAGTCGGGGCATTTTTGGCGAGTGGTCAAGCGAAATTAGAAGATGAATGGAAGGCAGGGCTGCAAAAGAATTATGGGATTGGCTTCGATCGCTTGATTACCCTCAACAATATGCCGATTTCTCGCTATCTCGAATGGCTAGAGCAGTCGGGCAATTTGCAGCAGTATATGGAATTGTTGGTGAATTCATTTAATCCATCAACTGTGGCGGGTTTGATGTGCCGCAACACGATCTCAATCTCGTGGGATGGGCGATTGTATGATTGCGACTTTAATCAAATGCTGGAGTTGGAATGTCAGGGAAGTCAGGGGCAACGAATGCACCTGCGAGACTTTGATCCGATTCGATTGGCGGCGCGGGAGATTATTACAGGTCGTCACTGTTTTGGCTGCACAGCCGGGGCAGGAAGCTCGTGTGGAGGTGCGTTAGATTAGCGCGTAGACTGAGAACTTTTATTCTGCTGTGCCTTCTAGCGGGTGAAGGTCAGCGATCGTCTGTGATTTCTTCAGATGTGAGCATAGGAATCACCATTGTGCTTTCTAGATGTTGTAGAAGGTCAGCGATCAACAAAATCGGGATGAGGTCGGTTTGAAAGTCTTTTGGGTTGCGAGTGACGATGGCATCTAAGTTTTGGTCTACCGCACAAGCGATTTGAACGGCATCTTCAAAGTCTGCAAGTTTGGAGTTGAAAGCAGCTTCTAGGATTGACCGATTGACAAGACAAATTTGGAATAGCCTCAGCGTCATTTCTACCGCTTGTCGTCCTTGATCTACACTTTTGGTTTGTCGTCGAGCAATGTAGAAGATGTCTGTCAAGCTGGATGCACAGACATAGCCTGTTGTGCGGTCTGTTGCGATCGCTCTTAACAGTGCAGTTGCCTCTTCAGCAAAAGGTTGTCGATTCAGGAAAATGTCGAGAATGACATTTGTATCAACCAAGATTCTCACTACGAGTATTTCTCCACTCGTCTTTGTTCCAGCATTGCGTCAACGTCTTCGTCGGTGGGTGCGGGTTCTCCGGGGCGAGTCAGAAAACCACGCATCTGATTGACGATCGCGAGTCTTTCGAGCTGGCTCAAGCGTGGGGAGGGGTCACTCTCTTGTTGTAGCGATCGAGTGATGGTGTTGAGCAAAGACAATCGCTCGGCGACAGAGAGTTGGTGAACTTGTTGTTCTAATTCTTGAAGGGTCATGGCAAAGCCTTCTGTGATCTGCTTCCTTTAAAGTAGCACCGCGATCGTATTTGAAAGATGATCGCGTTCATTTCCGTAGCCATGCGATGAGAAGGACGATCGAGATGCCAACGCTGAACCAGAGAACCCAGTTGATCTTGCGTTTTGATGTTGCGCGACCTTTAGCGTTGGAAGGAATAGCGGGAGCGGATTGAGGTTGTTCGGTGGCGATGACTTGGTTGAAGTTATAAATGGCTCTGTCACATTTCTCGACCTTGTAATCGAGTTTTAGTTCTGCGTAGATGGAGCGGGCTTGCCGGAGTGTGGTGATGGCTTCAAATCGGCGAGGCTCATATTTAGCGAGTGCTAAAGCTTTGTTGAAGAGAGAATCTGCTTCGCTGTTACGATCGCCCATGTCGCGCATCATCTCTAAGGACTGTTGATAAAACTCGATCGCCTGTGGGTACTGTCCTAGCAAATAGTAGGCATTGCCCAAATTGTTGAGGGAAGATGCTTCGCCGTGGCGATCGCCGATGTCGTGCTTAATCTCTAAAGACTGTTGATAAAACTCGATCGCCCGTGGGTACTGTCCTAACGAACGGTAGACATTGCCCAAATTGTTAAGGGAACCCGCTTCGCCGTTACGATCGCCGATGTCGCGCTCAATCTCTAAGGACTGTTGATGAAACTCGATCGCCCGTAGGTACTGTCCTAACGACTTGTAGGCACTGCCTAAATTGCAGAGGGAAGCCGCTTCACCGTGGCGATTGCCGATGTTGCGCTCAATCTCTAAGGACTGTTGATGAAACTCGATCGCCCGTGGGTACTGTCCTAACGAACCGTAAGCAAGTCCCAAATTGTTGAGGGAAGTTGCTTCGCCTGTACGATCGTTAATCTCACGTGCAATTCTTAAAGAACGCTGAAAAGCAATGATCGCATCCGTGTGGAGAAATTGATCATCTAGAAAGTTACCGAATCTTATCAGCACATCAACGAGATCAGATTGGTTATTGAGTTCCTGATGTCGATCGATTGAATTCTGAAACGCATCGATAGTTTGCTGTCTTTCTTGTTCTAAATTTACTGCTTTGCCAATTGCAATTCGCTTTGCATAGACTTGTCCTAATTGGTTGTAGAGGGTTGCTAAGTTGGTTGACTCTCGTGTACTTGACTCTAATTGTTGAATCTCTGATAGCAGCTCTTCTAGGGGCGGTAAAAACTCATCATCTGGTTGAGATTGAGATCGCTGCAATTGTTCCTCATTCCAAACTGGAATCGGCTCTGTTTCCTGAGAGGCAAACTGCAAGACCGCTTTTCGCCAACTCCAAAAGTCCGGCGCTTGGCGGCTGATCTCTCGCAAAATCCGATGTGTCACCCACAGCACGATCGGAACCCGAAACTCCCGCAACCCTTCCCGCGTCCACTGCAAATACCCAAAAAACTTATCGAGATCGCTCTGTTCTGCTCCCTCGTGCATCTTCACCCGCAGCAACCACTCTGCCCCCGTCACGGTCACTACTGCCGCATTCCCTTGTTGCAGAGACAACTTCGTCAATCCCGATCGCAAGCTTGGCTCCGTCCCCAACACAATCCGATACGATCTGATCTTTGCCTGTTGTGCCTCTGCCTCATAGCGCTCCACCACTCGCTGCCGCAACCGCAAATCATCACACGCCACAATCATCAACGCCAATCGATCCTGATTGTTCTCAATCAACGAAATCAGACTCTCGTAGGTTGCTTCATTCTCTGACGTGAGCGGCTCAAGCGATTGCGCCATCCAATATTCCCTCCTGCATTAGCAAGTCTCGCACCAGTGGATTTAAGTCATACCAAAGCAGCGCATTGCGATACTTCAGCATATACAATCCGTGTAGCAAATCCAAAAATCGTTGGTTCTCAGTATCCTTGGGCTTAAACTCCGTATAGATTAACTTTAACGCCTCAAAATCAACCTGTCCCAATGGTTCCGCATACTCAAGCTGTAGCTCCATTACCACTTCATTCAAAATCGACTGATCCACAATGACATCAGGCTGATCCAATCGCTGCCGCCGAATCTGTCCGCGAAGGCTCTGCATCGCCTTGTCGCAACATCGATCGCTGATCCGAATCAACTCTCGCAACACGCCACCACTCAGCAGAATGATCTGTCGCTTCACATCGGATTGCATTAGCTCGGAGGGCAATCGTCGATCGAGAATCTTCGCAAACACCTCGACACAAGACTCATCTGGCATCCGATCTAGCTTTCTAACCGTTGCCTTGCTAAAAAACTTTGCCACTCGCATCGTGTGGATCTTATTCACATAAGTTTGAATGCTGGTTCTGATCGAAACCTCGCGCAGGGTCGCGATCGGAACCGTGTAAATGATTCGTAAATTTGGGTCAAGCAGTGATTGAATGTTCTTGTTAAAAATCGTCTCTGTCACACTCAAGTCCAGCTTGTCTAAGTCATCAATGATTACCAAAACTTGCTGACCCGTCGCATTCTCGATATAGACTTGCAGTTGATTAATTTGAGACACCAAATCCGACGTGCGGCGCGCAAACTCGATCGAGATCTCCTGCCGAATCACCGAATTGATTTTTAGCTTTGACCTGACCTTTGCTAAAAACTCCAAAATCACCGGAATCCCCGCCTTTACCGTCGTTTCTGTACTTGCCTCAATCTCTGCTTCGACCGCCTTCGATTCGGTCTGAGTATGTTTGCCCAACCAGCGGTAAAACTCTTTTTTAATCCCTGGCTTTAGCCAAATGCCCCGCTCTTCCGACGCTTCTAGCAATTGCAACGCGATCGAAAACAAAATATTGACGTGATCCACCGCCGATCGCTCGATCGTATCCGCGATCGAAAACATCACCACAAAATACCGATCCGTTTCTTTAAGACGAAATCCCAACTCTGCTAGCAGCGTCGATTTGCCACAGCCCCGATGCCCCGTGAAGATCAGCTTATTGTCACGAGAGACACAATCCTCGATCGCTTGTTCTAGCTCATCCACTAACTCAGCCTGATACTCTACTCCCAAACGCTCCAACGCTTCGCGGGTCACTAAAGGATCAAGTCCAAGATTGCGCCCTGCTTCTCGGAAGAGGTCTAAACGGTGATGCAGGGCTTCTAAGCTGGGCATACGATAACGGTTTCACTCAATTGCCCCCCTATTGTATTCGGTCATAAAGCTCATGTTGCCTTCTCAGTCAGCAGATTCGCGCCTGTAGCGGTGACAATTTGTTCGATCGCAGTGTCCACTTATCCTGTGACCACAAACAAGTTCCCTGTCACCACAAACGGGTTCCCAATGACCACAAATGGTCTAATCTTCCGCGTGAATCCCGCAGTGTTGACCCCGACAGGAAACCCGTTGGTTGCAAATGGGTTCCCTGTGACCACAAACGGGTTAATTTTTTCAGTGAAACCCCCGATCGACCTTATTCAGGCTGAGAAAATCACCTATCCCACCCCAAAAAATTCTTGAAAACAACATAATGTTCTGCGCGATTCACTCATCCCCTTCAGATAGTTGCAGAGACACACTAGCAATATTAACCTAGAGACACCTACCTCATGCCATGTTTACAACGCACCTCACGCATCCTCGACAAAGGACAACTGCGAATTCTAAAACTTAGAGCAGTCGATCCTAAAATGGACTTTGGCAGCGATCGCAACCTTGCAACGTTATCAGAGCAGATCGAGCAGTTGAACACCAAATTAAATGACTACAACAGCACGATCGCCAAGCTTGATGACACAAAACTAGAGATCGACGAAATGGAACGACGCATGGGCGATTTGCTCGATCAGTTGATGAACAGCGTCTCTGCACAGTATGGCAACGACAGCCGCGAATATGAAATGGCAGGTGGAACCCGCAAGAGCGATCGCATTCGTAGAAGCGCTGAGACGCGAACAAAAAATAATGGGACGAAACCGCCGATCAAGGCTGCTGTCATCCAATAGGCATTTTTGACGAATCTCAGATCACACTTGAGAAATGGGTTCTCGGTTTTTGGCAGTTAATTTTGCTTGCAAATCTGACCAGTGAACACCTTCAAGATCGGGCAGAACTACATCGGCGGCTCCCACTCGATCAACCGGACCTAACCCGATCGAGCGCATTCCTGCGGCGATCGCGGCTTCGACTCCCGCCCCGGCATCTTCGACGACCACACATTCGGCAGGGTGCAATCCTAGCTCCTGGGCGGCGAATAGAAACAGATCGGGAGCAGGCTTCGGACGCTCAACACTGTGACCATCGGCAATCGCGTCCATCAGGTTTGCAATTCCCAATTTTTCGATGACTGGACGGGCATTTTTGCTGGCGGAACCCAAGGCAATTTTGATTCCGGCTTGTCGCAGTTCAATCAGCAATTCTCGCGCTCCGGGCAACAAGTCTTTTGGCGCAATGTCTTGAATCGACTCAACATAATAGTGATTTTTGCGATCCATCATCCCTTGCAGTTGAGCTTCCGAATAGGGTTTGATGCCTACAATTTTGAGCAACGATTCTCGACGAGACACGCCTCTCAGCGCTTCATTAGCTTGCCGATCGAAGGGCAATCCCTCTTCATCGGCAAGTCGCTGCCATGCGCGATAGTGAAACTCTGCCGTGTCAGTCAGAACGCCATCTAAATCAAAAATAAATCCTCGAATATCAGAAGAATTCTGAGCAGGCGTTGAAGAATTGGTTAAATCTGTCATGGTAGATTCAGTTGCGTCTGTGCTGTGAGTTTCATTCTTTAAGTCGAATTCGTGCCATTGGTCGTGCCAATGCAGCTTGAATTTTAGGCGCGTCCAGCTAGGAGGCAAATGAGGGTTCGCGACAGGTCCAGTTTCGGTGATCTGCACGCCGCCAAATCCCCAGACGACAGCTTGCCAAATGCCTCCTGCCGATGCGCCGTGAATGCCTTCAGAGGCGTTTCCTCTCGTGTCTTCGATGTCTACCAAAACAGCTTGCCAGAAGCGATCGGATGCCTCCTGCACGTCTCCTAAATCGGATGCCAAAATCGCGTGAATTGCAGGACCGAGGGATGAGCCATAGGTAATATCAGTGCGCGGCGCGTAATAGTCCCAATTAGTTTTGAGAATTTTAGGATCATAGGGAAACTCTTGAGACTGACGCATCAAATAAATCAGCATCAACACATCTGGCTGTTTAAGAACCTGTCGCTTATTGGCTCCGTCAATGCCCAAAATAGACTGCATGGATTTAGTGCGCGGTTCATAATCCGCTAGATTAATATCTTCGAGTTTGAAGAAGTTCTCAAATTCCTCGATTAATCCCGTAGTCGGGTCGTAAGAAACCCAAAGATTATTGACAATATCTTGCCATCGCGATCGCCGCTCAGACGTGAGTTGCAGCGTTTGCTGTAGTTCGATCGCTTTGTCTGGATAGTGATGAAACAACCAATCAAACACAATCATTGCTTTTTCGAGATGCCATTGTGCCATCCGATTCGTAAAAGCACTGTTGTGCACATCATGTTCGTGATATTCATCTGCGCCAATCACTTCACGAATCTCATAGCGTTCCTGTTTGGTGTTCCATTCCACGCGGCTTCGCCAAAACACCGCCGTGTCGAGAATTAACTCTGCCCCGCAGTCTCGCATCCATTCATCGTCGCCCGTCGCCTTCCAGTAATACCAGGCACCATAGGCAATATCAGCGCTAATGTGAATCTCACGATCGCGGCACCAAATCCGAATATCTTCTCCATAGGGGTCATTTGGCAATGCCCAGCGGGGCGTGACTTCGTCCCCCGTGTCGGCACTCTCCCAGGCAAACATTGCGCCCTTATAGCCGTAATATGCCGCCTTTCGTCGCGCTCCTTGAATGGTGTGATAGCGATAATTTAGAAGATTGCGCGCGATCGCAGGCTGTGTGTAAGTAAAGAACGGCAGAATGAAGATCTCGGTATCCCAAAAAACGTGACCGCGATAGCCAAATCCTGCCAGGGTTTTAGCCGGAATGCTGACTCGATCGTCATGGCGAGGAGCCGCAATTAAAAGCTGAAACAAGTTATATCGAACCGCAAGCTGCGCTCTCACATCGCCTTCGATCACAATATCGCTGTTCTCCCAGTTTTGGCTCCAGGCTTGCTCGTGAGCGCTCAGCAACGTGGAATAATCGGGCAGAGCGGCAAGTTTTTCCTGCACGACAGTGACAGGCGACTCGACTTCTCGCGAGGTAAACACGGTGAGCAGATTCTCGATCGTCACTGTCTGTCCCATTGTCAGCATAAACGTCGCCGCCAACGTCGGATAGCCCGGAACACTCGACACCTGCTGCGATGCCTCGACTCCTGTGAGCACCATTCCCGATGCCATGGCTAACTCAATGCGAGAGCTACGAGTCCGAACTTGAAGCCAAACGCCATGCTCGGTTTTGCCCTGATTGAGCCATTCCCAGTGGTTAAATCCCTGGTTTTCGGGATAGCCATTAATGCTCGCCTGCACTTCGATAAAGCCATCAAAATCAACGGGTGTGATTTGACAGCGCAACGCCACTACGTGTTGATCTGCCAAGCTTGCGAAGCGCTCAAAGTTCAGATCAACCGTTTTGTTGGTCGGACTGCGCCACCGCACCGATCGAGTCAATACACCTCGCTGCAAATCGAGCGATCGCTCATAGCTCAACACTTCACCTTGATCCATCCGAAAGCGATCGCCGTTGACAATCACCACGAGCGGCAGCCAATCGGGACAATTGACCAACTCGGTATACATCACCGGGACGCTATCATACACGCCATTGATCAAGGTAGACGGCGACGCACGAGGATAGCCCTCTTCAAAGGTGCCCCGTGTTCCTAAATAGCCGTTGCCGATCGTAAAAACAGTTTCTCGATGATGCAATTGAGCAGGGTCAAAGTCAGGCTCGATCAACAGCCAATCTTTATAGATGAAAGGCGAAGCAGAAACTGGGTTAGCCATCGTCACGAGAGTAGGTAAAGGAGGTTTATAGAGAGATTAGCGATGCGCGTGCGCGTCTATAATCAGGTCAGCTCTTGGCTTAAACAGGAGATAAAATAGCGCGTCTAGATATCGCAACAGGGCTTCTCGATCGTTGCGAGACACATAGCTCCAAAAGCCATAGGTTTTCGCTAGCAACAGAAGTTGTTGGGTGTGTAACTGCCAGTTATATTGCTCTTGCACTTGCTTAATGGCTCGATCGGAGATAGTTTGCCAATATTGCGGCTCAGTTTCACACTGCTTTACAAAACTCAGGATCTCCTCAGCCATTTCTTCTTGATTCGTCGGATTAATATGAAATCCGTTTTCTTTGTTGTGAATGATTTCTAATGCACCACCAAACTGAGTCGCAAAGGTCGGCAACCCCGAAATCATCGCCTCTAAGATGGTGCGTCCAAATGCCTCAAAGTGAGCAGGCTGTACATAAACGCCTTGACGATCGGCGATTGACCGATAAATTTCGCCAAGTTCTAAGCTGGTGAAGCGCATCCCAATCACCCGGACTCGATCGTGCAAATGATAGTCATCCAAAACGGCGTGTAGTTTTTTGATTTCTTCTGCGACTGCAAAATTCGTCTCTTGACTGGGGTCGAGATTGGTAGTCACCAAAATCAAGTTGCAGTGTTTTTGCAGATCCTGACTTTTGCCAAAACATTCTGCTAGCCCAGTCAAATTCTTGAGCGGTGTCATCGGTGCAAGCGCTAAAATCGGTCGCTTGTCAGGATCAGCGAGTGAGCCGATCGCTAGCGAATCTTGGCGCATGAATAGCAGATGATAAATTCGGCTCTTCAATCCAGAATCGCGATCGTCTGACTGGCTATAAGGGAAGAAAAACTTCTCGTTCACCCCTGGCGGCACTCGGTTAAATTTGGGGCTAAACAAATCGATTCCATCGACCGCATGATAGAGCTGCGGCATCGTAAAGCACTTGTATGACTCATATTGACCCATTGTGTCGGGAGTCCCCACAATCTCTTGATAAGACGACGTGACAATAAAATCCGCCGCATTCATACTAATCAAATCTGCTGTAAATTGCGCGGAAAAATGATACTGATCTTCAAGATTTTGCCAATAGAGATTGCTAAATAGCCGCTTTGGTTTTTCGAGAGAATGAGCAATGGTACAGTAAATTGATTTAAGACGACGAGATAATAGAAATGCGACTAAATTGCCATCGCTATAGTTGCCGATAATTAAATTTGGACTGGTGCCGAGTTGCTTGAGAATGGCGGCTTCAGCATCGATCGCAAACGTCTCCAAATAGCCCCAGATCTCATATTTAGAAATCCAGTTTTGAGTGACTTTAGGGTTAAATTCTCGAAATGGCACCCGCAAAATCCAAGCGTTTTCGGTGTCGTCTATTTTTTCGAGCCGCACGCCGCATTGAGTGCCCTCACAGTTGGGAATCAAACGCGTTAAAACCAACACCTGCGGCTGAATATTCAGCAAGTCTAACCCCGCGAGTTGCATCTCTTCTCGCAGTTTATTTTCTAAGCTGCGAGCCTGATCCAACACATAGGCAACCTGTCCTGTCGTTTCGGGTCGTCCTAACACACTTTCTTGCCCAATCCATCCATGAATCGAGACCAGCACGACTCGAAATGTTGCCGGAATGCGGCTCACAAACGCTTCTAAAATGGCAGGTTCGGGACTGGTAATCAACCGATCGAGCAATTCCAACGTGTCAGAAGCTCTTCCGGCTGTGTTGCCCCATCCCGGCTCAAATCCCAGTTCTTGCAGTTGCTGACGCACCTCGCTATAAGGCTCATCATCTGGTCGCATTCGCAAAAATCGCAACGCCTGTTTGACTTGTTCAGCCATGTCTTGACTAGAGCGAATCCGATCATTGATCAAGAGATTGATCGTGTCGTAATAGCTTAGATTCAGCACGTTAAACAACGCCTCTAGCCAATATGACGAGTCATTAAGCAATTCATCACAGAGATAGCGATCGAGAAACGCTAACCCTTGTCCAATATTTCTCGGATCACGAATGGTCGGTGAATCTTTATAAAAGGGGCGAAGATCAAGTTCTAAAATGCGAGGCTGAGCACGATCAACAAAGCGATCGCGCACATCCAACAACGCTTCGGGAGTCATTTGGTCAAACTGACTTAAATCAGCGCTCAACCGCCAAATCTCCTGATACCCGATCCACGGACGCAACAGCAACCAAGTCTCTCCCGATTGAAAAATCATCTCATGGGTGTGGTGCATGAGTTCTCCGATCGAGGAGGCATGAAAGAAGTAAGCAGGCTTTTGAGCGCGATGACAATAGTCTGCAAATGCCTCTAAAATCTCGGTTCTCAGGAAGTAGCGCTTTTCTGAAGTGGTGAGCGCATCAAGCACCTGATGAAGAGCCGTTTTTTCATCACTATTTAGAACAGCTTGAACCAATTCATACATACAAACAAAATGTGAAGTGTCAGGTGTAGAAATTCGACTAGAAATCTATCTCAAGAATAGGTGAAAGAGTTCGCTCGACTCTCTATCGATAGATGCAGCTTTCAGACTTAGGGGTGCGGATTTATCAAGGTGCAACTTCTCACCCTAGCCCGCTCCCCAAGGAGAGGGAACAAGACTTTAACTCCCTTCTCCGTGGGGAAAAGGGTTGGCGACAGCTTCGCCCCACTTCGTGAGGAGGGCAGAAGACGCTCACAAGTCTGACAGGTTATTTAATCCACGATCGTAAGCATCATCAAGAAGGGTGAGACTTCTAGTAATCTTGCCCTTTTTTAGGTGTAGTTTTCCCTGTAGCCGTGAGCGATCGTTCCAGTCAAATAACCTGGACGCAAGCTCTCAAACTTCACTTGACTGTTAGAAAGATTCTTAACAGCGTCAGGCAAATTTAACCATCGTCTCAGCCCTTTGAAGAATGGCAAGACAATTAGCCACCTTTAAGATAGGGCGATTGTTTGCAAAACATGGAGGGTTAGTAATGCCGTTGATCAAACTAGAAGATTTTTATCCTGCTTATCGCGAGGGACATTCCGATAGTAAATCTGAGATCAAGAATTTTGAAGTCTGCACTCAGGGTGGCGAAAAGGTCGGCTCGGTGACTGATATTTTAGTAGACCCGCAACAGGGACGGTTTCGGTATTTAGTCGTTGACATGGGGTTAGCAAAATTTGGCAAGAAAGCACTGCTTCCGATCGGGCTAGCTCATATCAACTACACCGACCATCGAGTGTATGTAAATGGTTTAAGCAAAGGGCAAATTGAACGCTTGCCTGACCTTCATGACCCAGAGCGCGTTGACTACCACTATGAAGAGCAGGTACGAGACGTTTATCGCCCTACGACAACGACAGACACTGCTCAGGGCACGATGAAAGGAGTTTCTCATTATGAGCAAGACCCTGATTTGTATGCGGTGAATGACACTCAGCACCAGTCTTTAAAGCTGTATGAAGAACGATTGATTGCCAACAAGCAACGGCAAAAGATGGGCGAAGTCGCGATCGGAAAGCACGTTGAGACTGAGACAGCACAGGTGTCTGTTCCAGTTGAGAAAGAGCGGGTCGTGATTGAGAGAGTGAGTCCGGTTGGGGAGGCGGCGATCGCGCCAGAAGCGGCTGCTTTTCAGGAGGGAGAAGTGGCTCGCGTGGAGGTTTATGAGGAGGCTCCTCAGATTCACAAGGAGGCGTTTGTGCGCGAAGAAGTTCGGGTCACAAAAGTCGTCGATCAAGATACGGTGATGGCAGAGGAAACGCTGCGACGTGAGGAGTTAGATGTGGATACGCAGGGTCATCCAGTGGTGGAGCAAGAGCGGTAGGTCAATGAGGTTTCAGCCTGAAGCTTAACGTTTTTGATTCGCCTGTAGCCAGACTTCTAACGTCACTAACAGCCAGAGCTTAGCGCCATATCGATGCCCATCGCCGCGATAGTCGAGCCAGTCTCGAATCAATGCCTGGTTTAAGTAAGGGGCGATCGCGGCTCTCTTATTTAACAATAATGCTCTGGCTTGACGTTTCCAGGTGGTGCGAAACCAGTGCTGCATAAACATGATCATGCCGCTTTTGGGACGGTTGACAATTGCAGCAGGCAACAAATCAGCAACAGCGGACTTTAAAGTGGCTTTTTCTTGAGCACCTGAAAGCTTGTAGTGAGGAGGAATCTGTAGACTCAACTCAACCATGCGTGAGTCAAAGAGGGGCGATCGACCCTGCACTCCGGCAGCTTGGGTCAGATTATTGACTTTAGTGAGAATGTAATCGGCTCCTTTAAATTTAATATTCAGCAGCATTAATCGATTGAGATACGTATGCTTTTCGTTAGACAAATCGTTGGTGAATACAGACGGGGAAGATGAGATTTCTGAATAGATTTCTGGCTTTAACAGTCGTGGTAAATCTAAAAAACACTTCTGGAATGAGGTGAGATACGCAGACGTGATGTCTGAATGATTGGTTTCGATAACAGAACTGTAAAGACTATTTAACAACATAGGTTTGTTTTTGGGTCCTGCGAAACACGGATCTCCACCTTCACCGTTGAGAATGACGTTTACAGATTCTCGTGCGGCTCGCCCCATCACTAGATTGGGGACGGTTAACCCTTCTCCGATCGGGTCATCCAAACACGCCAGGGTTTCGGGAAGCTGTTGCCAGATGGCTTCGGGTGAAATTTCTAAAATATGATGCTCTGTCTGACAATGAGAGGCGACAAGATTGGCAAACTCTAGCTCATTGGGATAGGGTGTCCCGAAATGAATTGAGTAGGTGTGAACGGGGCGATCGTGCAGTTTTTTCGCTAACGCCACGATGCAGCTAGAGTCAATTCCTCCCGACAGATATGCGCCGACTGGTTCACCGGGGGGAAGTGACTCATAAACGATTTGTTCTAGTAGCGATCGAACCTGTTTGCCATGCCATTCTAAGGGCTGATCTTCACTGCGGATCTGTTCTTGTGGTTGCCAGTAAGTTTGACTGTGATCGTCCGGCATTCTCAAGACCGTTCCCGGACGCAATTCTTTAACGTCTCGCCATAGAGTTTGGCTTCCGGGCACAAATGCACATGAGAGATAGTCGCGAAGAGCAACCAGATCCAAGTCGTTTGATCGATAGGGATTGAGCGATCGCAACCTAGATGAAATCCAGCGAGTCCTTCCAGCAGTGGTGTAATAAAGGGTTTTGGCACCGACGCGATCGCGTCCTAGCCACAGGTCTTGCCGCTCTCGATCCCAGACAGCGATCGCAAACATACCTTGCAAAAACGTCAGCGTCTCGACTTCCCAGCGCTCCCACAAGCACGCTACAAGCTCGGCATCGGTGACAGTTGTCTGGTGACGATCGAGTTTTTTGAGCAAATCATCTCGGTTGCTCAGCCAGAGATCTCCAACAACCACAAATCTTTGATTGGGGGTCAGGGTCGGAGTTGCATGAGCAATGACCACGCATTCGTCAGACCAGGCAGCCCCTTCTGGCAACTGCTCGTATCTCAACGCCACCAACCATGCAGAAATGTTGATGTTAGGAGAAATCGATTGACGAGGAAATAGCACAGGAGTCTTGGGTCGCGGGTCGCCTGTCATGCTACTCGCAAGCGACAAAATAGACAACCTCTATCAAGCTGGGGGTGGCAGCAGAGCAGGCAAGTATGGTTACAATGAATCGATGTCTCTCGGGGACTGAGTTCTTGTCTCAGACCAAAATTCGTCGCACCTGGCTTCCTTATATTGTCTTAGGAGGGACGTTACTCCTAACAGTGCTTTCTTCTGCCTACGCTGCGGTTAGCGCCAGAGCCAGAGATCAGTTGCGATTTGAGAATGCTGTGCAACGGACTCAAGACGAGATTCAAAGCCGCCTTGAGACCTATACGGCTTTGCTGCGAGCAGGAAGTGGGTTATTTGCGGCGAATGGGCAGGTGAATCGATCTCAGTTTAAAGCCTACATTGATCGATTAGGGCTGCGGCAGCGTTATCCAGGAATGCAGGGCATTGGCTATGCTCAACGCATTGCATCGGCTGATGCTGAGTCAGCCGTGACCAACCTTCGTCAGCAGGGAATTCCAGATTTTTCGATTAGACCTGCCTTACCGCCACGAGATGAATTCTTTCCGATCGTCTATTTAGAGCCTGTTGATTGGCGTAACCAAGCCGCGATCGGGTTCGATATGTTTTCACAAGCGACGAGACGGGCAGCGATGGAGCGGGCGAGAGATTCTGGCGACCCGGCGGCATCTGGGCGAGTAATCTTGATTCAAGAAGTTGAGGCAACGAAACAAGCTGGTTTTTTGCTCTATTTACCCGTTTATCAGAGCGGCAGCATTCCAGAAACGGTTGTTGATCGCCGCGCCATGCTGATTGGATTTATCTACAGTCCTTTTCGTGCCGACGATTTGCTAGGCGGAATCTTTAAGGGACAGACATTGCTGCCTGTCGATTTTGAGGTGTATGACGGCACTCAGTTAAACCCAGAAAATCTGCTGCATCGCCGCCCTCAGGTCAATCAATTACCAAAATTCACCACAACTCGAACCTTGAAGGTAGCTGGACGACCCTGGAGCCTGGTGTTTGTCTCCCGTCCTGAACTGGAATTAGACTCGCGATCGCAGCAAGTTCCTCTGATCTTCGGGGGCGGCATGATCATCAGTTTTGTGCTGTTTGGAATTACCCGCGCCCAAGTGCAGGCAAGACTTGCAGCTGAACGCGCTGCTGCCAATCTGCAAGAATCAGAAGCCGCTCTTCGCCAAAGTGAATCTGGGCTACAACATTTGGTGGATGCTAACACTCAAACCAATCAACGCCTAGGATTCCTATATGGGATGTCTAGCAGTCTGTTGATCCACGAACAGCCTCACCAATTTATCAGCAGTTTATTTAATCAACTATCTAAGCAACTGCGATTGGAAGTCTATATTAATTATTTGTTTGACTCCGATCGACAAATGCTGCATCTTCACTCTCATAGCGGCATTTCTGATGCAGATGCGTTAGCGATCGAGTGGCTAGACTTAGGTCAGTCAGTCTGTGGAGTCGTCGCCCGCGATCGCACTCCGATCGTGATTGAGCAGGTGCAGCAATCAGAGAGTGAGCAAGCGGCATTAGTGCGCTCGATCGGTGTGACAGCATACGCCTGTTATCCTCTCGTAGCCCGCGATCAGTTGATGGGCACTCTGGCATTTGGCACTCGCAATCGATCGAGCTTTGACGCAGACGAACTTGCCTTGATGCGCGTTGTCTGCGACCAAGTTGCCACCGCGCTAGAACGTGCTCAACTCTTAGCCAAATTGCAGCAACAAACCAGAGAACTAAAGCAAGCCAACCGCATGAAAGATGAGTTTTTGGCAACGCTTTCTCATGAGCTTCGCACCCCCCTGAATGCTATGCAGGGCTGGACAACTATGCTACGGACTCGAAACCTGGATGCAGCCACCACAGCACGCGCCTTAGAAAGCGTCGATCGCAACACAAAATCCTTGGCGCAACTGATCGAAGACGTGCTAGAAGTGTCTCGAATTATCACAGGCAAACTGCGACTGAAGTTGAGTCCGGTGTCTCTCGCCCAAGTGATTGTGGGTGCGATCGAGACCGTACGATCAAGTGCGGAGGCAAAATTAATCCAGATTGAGTCACACAACGATCCGACCCTGAGCACGATCGTGGGGGATGTAACGCGGCTCCAACAAGTGATCTGGAACTTGCTCTCAAATGCCATTAAGTTTACGCCTCAAGGCGGTCGAGTCAAAATTTCTCTAGTAGCTGAAGGCAGCCATGCCAAAATCACGGTGAGCGACACAGGACAGGGCATCAATCCCGAATTTTTGCCCTATGTCTTCGATCGGTTTCGGCAAGCAGACAGTTCGACAACACGATCGTATGGCGGGTTAGGGTTGGGGCTGGCGATCGTGCATCAAATCGTCGAAATGCACGGCGGCACCGTTCATGCTGACAGCCTTGGAGAGGGGATGGGAGCAACCTTTACGGTGAGGCTGCCCCTCAAAATGAACAGAGATCAGGAATGAAAACGAACGATAACCACGCAAACTGAGCCATCTTTGTCGATTAAAGACATCCGAGTTTTGGTGGTGGATGAGGCTGCTGCGCGTGAATTAGTGAAAACCACGCTAGGAATAAGGAGTTATTAACGTGTGATTCGTCGCCAACCCCCAATCTGGGGCAGGGCTGGTTTATTCAGAAGAGAAAAACATACAATCCTCATTCTTACGTTTAGTTGTCAATGAGTGTTCGCCCATGTTGAACGAAAGAATTAGAATTGGAGGCATTTTCCTTTTTTCAATAAACCAGCCCTGCCCAAAGTTGGGGGACTTTGAACCAGATAAATGGCTTGACCTCTAAAACCTCGTTTCATCTCAAAGTCCTCCAGAATGGGGGATTTAGAGGGCGAGAGACCTCAGCCATGACAAGATCGATCAACTTATGTGTACACCGTAGCTCCTTGGGGAGAGGGCTAGGGTGAGGGTGAGAAGTTGCACCTCAATAAATCCACGTTCCTTAGTTGACAATAGCGACACGAGAAAGAGCAATCATCCATGCGTACTTAGTAATGGTTAATACATTTATTGATTCTTGTGTAGACTAGTAGTGATCGGCATTGTGCCGTTTAAGTGGGCATTTGTCGGAATTCTATGAGAGGTGGCGATGCAAAGTGTTTTGAAGTGCCTGCGGTGTTCTGGTGAGATGGAACTAGGAAGGATACTCAATCAGGATGCGATGATACATCCTTACGTCTGGGCTATTCACGACCCTGATTTCCCTTGGCCGCCTGTTTTTGGGTTTCATCGGGGTGCGGCTGGCGAACGACTCAAGGCTGCCGCTGAGAGAGTCAAGAGAAGTAAAGCTGAAGTACACGCTCACCGCTGCGTAAAATGTGGTTATGTTGAGTTACACGCTCCCCGAAGCTCAGATGGCGTTGCCTAAGAGCGCTCCAAAACACCCTTGAGTATGGGCTAGAGATCTGTTTCGCAGCTAAACCGATCGGTCATTCCCGTGAAGTGCATGAACGTATCTATCATCAATGGATCAACGCCACAATCCATCAGAGAGCCTATGAGTCGATATTGAGTCGGGGCGATCGACCACGACCACCCGAACGGAGAATTTCACCAAAGAAGAGGGGCGAGACTTTTATCAGCCTCGCCCCTCTCAAATTTTGCTACATACCCCCAGGGGAATTCGAATCCCCGTCGCCTCCGTGAAAGGGAGGTGTCCTAGGCCTCTAGACGATGGGGGCGTATTTCACAACCTTGACTAATTTAGCGTAGGAATTTGCGTCTGTCAACAATCAACGTTCAATCTGAGAAAAAGGATAAATTTCAAGGGCATAACAGAGCTTGACTTCCCAAAAAATAGCCTATGAGACAAGACCCCAAATGCTCTATTAGCGGAAGCATTTGAGGTCTTTAAAAACCTTGAGTTAAATAAGCGGGTAGCGAGAATCGAACTCGCAACTAATGCTTGGGAAGCATTCATTTTGCCACTAAACTATACCCGCGGCTGGTCATCTAGCCATTATACATCTACTGGTGAGCAGAAAAACTCTCAGGCTGTTCTTTGCCTGCGATCGAATCTTCTGACCGCCGTTTCATCGATCCTTTTAGCAGTTTTCCAAAAATGGCGGCTTGCCAACGATCAATATACGTGAAGATCACCGGAACGACGACCAGCGTCAGCAGCGTCGAGGTGAGCAGACCTCCAATCACGGCGATCGCCATCGGACTTCTTGACTCAGACCCTGCCCCAATGCCCATCGCGATTGGGATCATGCCCGCAATCATCGCGATCGTGGTCATCAAAATCGGACGCAATCTCGCGACTCCCGAATCAATGACTGCGTAATAAGTCGGTTTACCTTCTCTCTGGTTAATCAACGCATAATCAACCAGCAGAATCGAGTTTTTGGTCACCAGACCTAAGAGCAAGACAACTCCAATTAAAGCAATCAGCCCCAGTTCTTTATGGGTAATTAGCAGCCCGAGCATGGCACCCCCGATCGAGAATGGCAACGCCACCATAATTGTGATCGGATGCAGAAAATCGTTAAACAGCAACACCAGCACCGCGTAGATAAAGACAACCGCCGCTAGTAGTGCGCCGCCAAAGTTGCTAAAGACTTGACCGAGAATCTTCGCGTTTCCGAAGTTTTCTCTCGTCACCCCAGTGGGCAGAGATTTCAAAATCGGTAACTGGTTGATTTTGGCTAATGCGTCGCCGAGCGCTAGTCCTTTAAGATTAGCTTCGACGGAAATATTTCGGGAGCGATTGTAGCGATCGATTTGAGATGGTCCGCTCCCAAAACTAATATCGGCAACGGTTTGCAAGGGCACTAATGCCCCACTTTTATTTTGAATTTGTAGACTTTTAATCGTCTCAATATTGTTGCGTGACTTGGGATCTAGCTGAACACGAATCGGAATCTGTCGATCGGGTAAGTCAAATTTTGCCAGGTTTGCATCAAAGTCGCCGAGCGTTGCCAGGTTTGCAGTTCGGGCAATTTGCTGGACGGTGATGCCTTGATCAGCGGCTCGTGCAGGGTCGGGCGTAATCAAGATTTCTGGCTTGACCAGGCTGGCACTGGACGTAACTTCTACCAAGCCTGAAATTTGACGCATTTGCTTCTCTAGCTCGTTCGCCGCTTGAGTCAACGCTGCGGGAATTTCGCTTTTAAGCACGATCGCAACCTCTTTTGATCCGCCTCCAGGTCCACCTTTGACAAAGCTGATGCGCGCCCCTGGCACTTGAGCAAACGTGGGACGGATCTGATCTTCAAACTCTTTGCGAGTCATCTTTCGTTCTGACTTGGGCTTGAGTTTGGCATAGAGCGTCGATTTTGCGATCGCTTCACTAGTTTGCACTCCCTCAACGGCGGGATGTTGCAGCAGCAGAGCCGTCAACTGTTGAGTCGCTTGATCGGTGTCTCCAATCGTCGAACCGGGCGGCAGTTGCATCGAGATGGTCGATAAACTCACATCGGCATTTGAGAATAGCCCAACCGGAATTTTAGGCACCAGACTCAAACTGCTGAGGAGAAACACGACCGCGACCGATAACGTCACCAACCGATGCTTAATTGACCAGGTGAGCAGACGACGATATTGAGCAGAGAGTCGATCTTCTTTAGGAGCTTTGGCGTGATCTTTCATCAAGTAAGCCGCCATCAATGGGGTGACCATCCGAGCAACCAGCAGTGAGAAGAGAACCGACGCTGCCACCGTAATGCCAAACGGACGGAAAAACTGTCCGGTGATGCCCGTCATAAAGGCGACGGGTCCAAACACGGCGACGATCGTAAACGTGGTGGCGACGACCGCTAAACCAATCTCATCGGAGGCATCAATCGCGGCTCGATAGGCTGATTTGCCCATCTGCATGTGACGTTCAATATTTTCAATTTCAACGATCGCGTCATCTACCAGAATTCCAACGACGAGGGCTAGTCCTAATAGAGTCAGATCATTCAGCGTGTAGTCCAACACCTTCATGACAACGAAGGTTGGAATCAGAGAGAGCGGCAGGGCGACAGCGGTGATCAGCGTTGCTCGCCAGTCTCGTAAAAATAGCCAAATCGTGACGACTGCTAACGCCGCACCGAATACCACTGCGTCGATCGAGGCAGTAAACGACTCTCGAATATAGTCTGCCTGAACGTTATTAATCAGTCGCAGCTTGATGTCTTGAGGAAGCGTTGTTTGCAGTTTCTCAAGGGCAGTCCGCACGTCTTCTTCAACCGAAACGAGGGTTGTGCCCGAACTTCGCAGGACTGAAAAGACAACCGCAGGCTGGTTATTCAACCGTGCCATTTGACGAGGATCTGCTGTCCCGTCGGTGACGGCTCCTAAACCGGAGAGAGGGACATAGCCTCCTTTGGGTAGCGTGATTTGTAAATCTTGAAGGGTTTGAATACTGGCACTACTGCCCAAGGTGCGGATGCTTTGCTCACTGCCACCGACGTTGCCCCGTCCTCCCGACAGGTTGGTGTTAAAGGTGCGGACTTGATCGTTGACTTGCGTGGCGGTGATTCCTAAGGCTTGTAATCGATCGGGATTCAAATTAACGCGCACCTCCCGATTGACCCCACCCACTCGCTGAATTTGGGCAACTCCTGGAACGGCTAAGACGGCTCGGCTGATGGTTTGATCAACTAAGTTGCTCAGCTCGGTCACTGATCGCTGATCGGAGGAAACCGCATAGGTAGTGATCGGTCCACCACTCGCAAATTCTAAGCGCTTAACAACAGGTTCATTAATGTCTTGCGGTAAATTTTGCCGAATCTGAGACACTGCATTTCTGACATCATTGGTTGCCCGATCGGTGTTCGTCCCCAACACAAAGTTGATAGTGGTATTAGAAACGCCATCATTAATAGTGGAGGTAATGTCGTCAATGTTGCCTAAACTTGCAACTGCATCCTCAACTTTTTTAGTAATCTGTGATTCTAGCTCAGATGGATCAGCCCCCGGTTGAGTTACGGTCACCGTCACAGCCGGAACATCGACATTGGGATTGTCGTTAATGCCTAAAAACGGAAATGCGATCAATCCTGCTAATGTCAAAATGATAAACAGAACGATCGTCGGAATCGGATTGCGAATTGACCAGGCAGAGATATTGAAAGACATGGAGCCAAAAGTGAGGGGACAGAAGCCGATTTAAGCAGACGGTCTATTTTTGGGTAACGGTGACTCGATCGCCATCTTTGACAAACCCTGCACCTGCCACAATGACTCGCTCATCAGGATTAATGCCGCTTGTGATCACGATTTTTCCATTGCTGCGATCGCCCGTCTCAACAGGTTTGGCATGAGCAATCTGATCGCCGTCCAACACATAGACAATTTTGCGACCATCTGTCTCTGACACCACCGCCTTTTCAGAAACCACTACAGCTTGAACGTTTTGGGTAACGATTTCTGATCTAAGAAACATTCCTGGCTTAAGCAGCCCACTTTCTGGCAGATCGATCTTGACGATCGCTTGGCGAGTTTGCTGATTGATTACGGGTTCTATGTCTCGCACTCGCCCCTGAACGCTAATCCGCTTATCTGCATCAGAGGTGACTTTAGCAGATTCACCCACCTTCACTTGAGAAAGCAGCGTTTCGGGCACATTCACCTGAAGCTGTAGGGCACCATTTCGCACAATATAAAACAGAGGATTAGAGCCAGTCAGTTCGCCCACTTTGGCAACGGCTGCCTTTTGATCGTCGGGGTTTCGCTTTGCCAAAATCCCACTTGATGGGGCGCGTACGGTCGTTTGAGCAATTTTGGTTTCAAGCTGCTGAATGCGAGTCACTGCCGTATCGACTCCGGCTTGAGCTTGATTGATTCCGGCTTGAGCTTGATTGATTCCGGCTTGAGCTTTGGCGACATCGGCTTGAGCGCTGCTGATATTAGACTGCGCTACGCTGATCGACTCTCGTGCAGTGGTGGCTGAAGTCGTGCGGGACTCTAGATCTTGACTGCTGATCACGCCATCGTTTCGCAGCCCTTGATAGCGTCTCAAATTACTCTCCGCTTCGGCTAAAACGGCTCTTTGTTGTTTCAACATCGCATTTTTTTGCTGCACGATCGAGCGATTAGATGCCACTTGCGCCTGAGCCGAGCTGAGTTGCGCTTGAGCCGAGCTGAGTTGCGCCTGAGCCGAACTGAGTTGCGCCTTAGCTTCGTTTAGTTGGTCTCGCAAAACAGAACTGTCTAGGATCGCGATCGCTTGTCCTGTCTGAACGGAATCGCCTTCATTGACTAAAATTTGCTGAATTTGCACCCCAGTTGCCTGAGGCATCACCTGTGCCCAGTCTTGAGCATTCACACTGCCTGTTGCGCTGAATGTTTTGGGCACAAATGCCAATGTTGCCATCTCGACTGCAACACTCTGACCCGCCACCGGAGCCTCTTGAATCGTTGTCGTCGGAGCCGCAGGTTTACTAGAGTTCGAGAGCAGCGTCATGCCTCCGACAGCGATCGCCATGCCAATTCCGACTCCGGCTAAAATGCCTCGTGTTCCGGCAAGCCGACTGCGAGACGGAGGAGCCACTCCATCAGAAGCTGCCTCAAATTCCGCATTGTGAGGCGGCTGTGGTTTAGGAGAATCAGATTCTGTCAGGGTGTTAAATGCCACGGTGCTTCCTCTACAAACCTTGTCGATTGCTCTGGGGTGAAATTAATATCTTCTCTAATTATGACGTGCGCGAAATATTCTTACCCGAAATACTGCGAAATTCTGGAAGGCTTGCTCTGTACAGCAGTGTATTACGTCAAACGAAATCAACAAAGGTTACCCAAATTCCACCATCAATAATCAGACCAACTGTAGAATAGGGGCGATCGCGGTGTCATCCTCTAGATGAATCGCTCGATCGCAGAAAGACAGCGTTTAGCCAAAATTGCTCAAACCGGGGAAGACTAAATCGATAAAATCGTCCGCAGATTCTTAGTGAGTGCCCCTCATGTTTAACGCTACCGAACTTTTAATTGATGACTTTGTTGCCAAACTCAAAGATGGCTATCGGCGCACCTATGGCGGCTGGAAGTCTGACTATGAGGACATCATTGGCTGGGTTGGGTCAATGGCAATGGAGAATATCGCCAACAGCGATGCGCTCTATCACAACGTTGAGCATTCGATTTTAGTGACGCTGGTGGGGCAAGAGATTCTTCGGGGTCGCCACATTCGGCAAGGCGGCGTGTCGTGCGAAGACTGGCTGCATTTTGTGATCTCGCTGGTTTGTCATGATATTGGCTATGTCAGAGGCGTGTGTCGTCACGATCGCGATGGCATGTTTGCGACTGGAAGAAATGGCTCGATGGTGACGCTGCCTCCGGGCGCTTCAGATGCGGCGCTGACTCCCTATCACGTCGATCGAGCCAAGCTGTTTATTGATGAGCGCTTTGGGGGGCACAAATTAATTGATGCCGAGCTAGTCAAACGCAACATTGAGTTGACTCGCTTCCCCGTCCCGACGGCTGAAGATCATCAGGGCACGATCGACTATCCGGGGTTGATTCGCGCCTCGGATCTGATCGGTCAACTCAGTGACCCCCGCTATTTGAAGAAGATTAGCGCCCTCTATTACGAATTTGAAGAGACGGGCGTGAATCAAGCGTTGGGCTATCGCCATCCTGGAGATCTCCGCAAAAACTATCCCAAGTTTTACTGGAATGGAGTTCATCCTTATATCAAGGATGCATTGCACTACCTTTCGCTGACTCAGCAGGGCAAGCAGATTATCGCAAATCTCTATTCAAATGTGTTTGTCATTGAGCATGAAAAACCTGACGAGCAAGGTTGAAATGATTTGCTGGAGTGGCGACGTGACAGCCATTCTCATCCAATTTTATTTTTTGAATATAGCCATCATCGGTCATAGCAAAATTGGGTAGAGACGTTTCGGTAGAACGTCTCCACGCCATCGGGTAAACGCATAATCGATCGCGTTCATATAGCGGTTTTCACTAGAGTGAGGTACGGCATCGCATCTGTAACACTTGTGCAGTAGGAATCTGATGTACTTCACTCATGCGGGAACCGCTACAATACCAAATTTATTTTTGAATGCGATCCATTATTAGTCATGGCAAAATCGGTGAGTGAGATGTTTCACCGGAACGTCTCTACAGCATTGGGTAACCGCGTTATTGATCGCATTGAAATCGTCATCCTAAGCGAGGGAGATAGGATAGGAATGTGATAGCGTGCATGGTTATCTGCTCAAACTTCTTTAGATTCCTTTATGGATCGCTTCTTCTCTCCGATTCAACAGTTTTTGTTTACCTGGCTGCTAATTCTGGTGACAGGTTGGTTGAGTTTAAACGCGCTCACCTACTTTGGCGAACTCCTTAGCGTTTTAGTCACTGCCGGATTGATTGCCTTCTTGCTAAACTATGCGGTCGATCGGTTGCACCCCATTCTGCCTCGCCCGATCGCCGCTGCTTTAGTGTATTTGCTAGCAGGGCTTGTGCTGGGGTTTGCAGCCGTGACGATCGCGCCACCGATTTTATTGCAGGCGCAGCAGTTGACAGCTAATCTACCAAGATTGATTGAGTCAGGTCAGCAGCAGTTAAATGATCTTGAAGCCTGGAGTACAGAGCGTCACTTTGGGTTTGACCTATCGTTTTTAGAGCAGCAGTTTTCAGCTCAATTGCAAGGACAAGCACAAACGATCGCATCGACTGGCATCGGCTTGGTCTTGGGCACGTTTAACTGGGTGCTAGACTTTATTTTGATTTTGGTGATCTCGTTCTACTTACTGTTAGATGGTGAAAAAATCTGGACAGGCTTAACCAGTATTTTTTCTACCCCGATTCAAGAGCGATTGACCAATTCTTTAAGAGACAGCCTGCAACGATTTGCATCGGGACAACTGCTGCTAGGGCTATTTATGGCGACGACGCTATCTTTAGCGTTTTGGTGGCTCAAAGTACCCTTCTTCTTAGTGTTTGCGGTGTTTATCGGCGTGATGGAGGTGATTCCATTTATCGGCGCAACGCTGGGAATTGCTGCCGTGTGCATTGTTGTGGCGTTTATCGATTGGTGGTTAGCGCTGCAAGCCCTAGGAGCCGCGATCGCCCTTCAGCAAGTTAAAGACAATTTCATCGCTCCTCGCATTATGGGCAACTTAACTGGATTCAGCCCCGTGATCATTCTGACCTCGCTGCTGATTGGTGCTAGAGTTGCGGGGCTGTTGGGCGTGATTTTAGCGATTCCTCTGACGAGCGTGATTCGCACGATCGTTGAAATTATTCTCGATCCCGCTCTTCCGCCCCAAACTGGGTCTATCTTCTCTGAAACCATGGAAAATAGTATTCTAGAACCGATGCTCTCAGTCGAAGATGAGGATCACGATCGGGTGATCGTCATCAGCAAAGAGCATTAAAGCCCCCTCACCCTGAGCGCTTATGGATTGGTGGAAAAGACTTCAGAAAAACCCGTTGGCAAAGTTTGGAGCGTTGTTGCTGCTGGTGTTTTACCTGTCAGCGATCGCGGCTGAACTGGTTGC
>JBBRPT010000052.1:0-41309 GCA_038227635.1 Leptolyngbyales cyanobacterium
AGCGGCACAAAGCTCAAATGGCTGCTCGATCAGGTTCCGGGCGCAAGAGAAAAAGCCGATCGGGGAGAACTCGCCTTTGGCACGATCGATACCTGGCTGGTGTGGAAACTGACCAACGGACGACTGCACATCACCGACGTAACTAACGCCAGCCGCACTCTCTTATTCAATATTCATAAGCAGGATTGGGACGACGAACTGCTGGCAATTCTCGACATTCCTCGATCGCTATTGCCCGAAGTGCGAAGCTCGTCAGAAGTCTATGGCTACACCAGCGATGGATTTGGGACAGAAGTTCCAATCGCCGGAATCGCCGGAGATCAGCAAGCTGCAACCTTTGGGCAGGCGTGTCTTGAGCGAGGCATGGCAAAAAATACTTATGGGACGGGCTGTTTTACGCTGCTCAACACTGGGAATCAGCCAATTGTCTCTCAAAACAAATTGCTGACTACGATCGCGTGGCGGCTCCACGATCGTACAGATTACGCCCTTGAGGGCAGTGTGTTTGTTGCAGGTGCTGTGGTGCAATGGCTGCGAGATGGATTAGGCATCATCAAAACCAGTGCCGAGATTGAGCCACTTGCGCAAAGTGTTCCTGATAATGGCGGTGTGTATCTCGTTCCGGCGTTTGTGGGATTAGGGGCACCTCATTGGGATAGCTATGCCCGCGGCACGATCGTAGGTTTAACACGAGGATCGACCCGCGCCCACATTGCCCGTGCTGCCCTCGAAAGCATTGCCTACCAATGTGCAGACGTGCTAGATGCTATGCGTCAAGATTCCGGTTTGCCGCTCTCTGAGTTGCGGGTAGACGGCGGTGCAGCGTGTAATGATCTGCTAATGCAGTTTCAAGCAGACATTTTGGGGGTGTCAGTGGTTCGTCCTAAAGTGGCAGAGACGACTGCTTTAGGAGCGGCTTATCTCGCAGGGCTGGCAGTCGGCTATTGGCAAAACGAAAGCGAACTTGTGCAAAACTGGCAGATCGATCGCCGATTTGAGCCAACCATGAGCAGCGATCGCCGCAGTGCATTGCTTGAAACGTGGCGACGTGCAGTCGAGCGTGCCAAAAGCTGGTATGAGGCTTAAATCTCTCTTTATGGAGGGGATGAGAAGAGTTCGATTACCCCATCATTAGGCATATAGATGTTCAGGTGAGAGGTGGATTTAATGATGCGTCGCATTGGACAAGCAGTGGTTATCAGACTCGCGATCGTGCTTCTACTTGTAGGATTCGTGGGATTGACTCCTCAACCTGCACAAGCAGCCGTGACTCAGATAAAAGATCCATCAGGGCAGATTCTCTATCGCTCTCAGCATCGTTTGAGAGACGATTTCGGCAAGGCGTGGCAGGTCGTCGTATTTAAGCAAACGGCTCCTCAAAACGGCGGCGACTCACTGTATCTAAGGTTGATGGGGCTGCCCGGGTCGGCTGAGGTTGTCCATCCTAAAGCGCTGAAGATTAGAACTCAAGAGGATCAGGTCTTTCAGGCAGACGATGTTTTTATGTCTGAAGCCCCCATCGCAACAATGGGAGAATATAACGTTCAAGCGATCGTGCCTAAGTTACCTGTTGAAGAAGTTCTGTTAGGCATTCCTTTAGGGGGAGAAGATTATTTAAAACTCTGGGTGCCTCGATCGATTGTTCAAGAATGGCATGAAGTTTTAGATAAAACTTTTTAAGAGAATTCTTGCGTCGATTCAATAACCCTACGCATCAAGACTCTATTTTTTGTATTTAACAATACTTCTTGAGGATGAGGTGGACTGTGCACCAGATCAATGAGGATGTAACCTACCCACGCTATACCTCCCTATGAGCATGTTGCTTCATCACCTCAATAAAACCGACGAGCGCATTCTGATTGTCGATGATGTTGCCGATAACTCCTTTTTGCTGCAAACCCTTTTAGAGAGTGAGGGATATGAGGTAGAGGTGGCAAATAGCGGTCAGGCGGCATTAGAAAAAATTATGGCGGCTCCCCCAGCGCTTGTCTTGTTAGACGTGATGATGCCTGGAATGAATGGATTTGAAGTGACTCGCCAGATTCGGCAAAACGGTCATCTGCCGTTTATTCCGATCGTGTTGGTGTCGGGATATGATCAGCCGAGCCTTGATCAAGCCTTAAACATCGGAGCGAATGGCTTTATTCGCAAACCGATCGATTTTGAAGAAGTGATCAGCAAGGTGAAACTGTTGCTAACAGCTAAACGTTAGGCGTTCCCAATTTTATGGGTGGCGTTCTGCTACAGCACTTGCAGCGCCCGATCAACACCTACAAATGCCACTAGCGCTGCTGTTAGACAGTCCTATTCAGCTAGGCTACGTCTCTGGTGAAGCTCAGGCAACCCCCACCAAGGAACATTGGGCTGCTCGTGGTGTTCATCGTGATAGCCAAAGTGATAACAGGTGATAAATGACCAAAAGACAGACCAGTTGCTGCTTTGAGCGCGGGTTTCAGTGACATATCCCCCTTCAGGTTCACGATGGGGCAGATAGGTGCCAAAGAAGAAGAGTTGTAGAGAACTGGCGATCGAGGGTGCTACCCAAAACCAGTTTAGGTTCGCTTCTGGAACGTGAAGCGCAATGCTGACAATATTGTAAATCGCCATCAAGCCAAACAGACGTGTCCAACTCCAATAGCGAAACATGAAATATCCATACCACGCAAAAAAGTTCTTAAACTTGCCGTTGTGATAATCCGGGTCAACTTCACTCGCAGGCTGTTGGTGATGAAGCCAATGCGTTCTCACCATTTTTTTGTAATCGAATAGAGCATACACGATTAATGCAAAAGAACCAATCCACTGATTGAGTTTTGGATTGTTTGGTGCAATCGCTCCATGCATAGCATCATGGGCAGTGATGAACAGTCCTGTGTATAGAAACGTTTGCCAAATGGTTAATGCAATTCTCCAAGCAACTGAAAGCTGAGAGATATCGATCGACAGCAACATGAACAAACTAGCTGCCCAAGTCCCCATAACGCTAAAAGCAACTAGAACTCCACGGTTACTAGATGAAACTTTTTGCTTGGGAGCACCATTAGAGAGTTGCGCCGATGGCACAAAGATTTGACTAGATTGAGTCACGCAATTACTCCACGAAAATGGCAAATGGACAGGAACAGAGGCTTGGCAACTAAATCTGAGAGCCGCTACTACACCCCTGCTGTGAATACTTTGACTTGAATCTTTTGCAGTCATTCATCGCCAGAATGACCAAACAACTTTAGCCATAACCGAGCTGATATCTACTACCAATCGAGTTTTGATGGAACCTGAACCTTACTCCTTTCTGCTTCTATAACAAGATTGGCGAATGTCCTTTTAGAAAGGCGTTTGTCAACTCAAATTATTAACTTTACAAACTTTAACAACTGTTTAGCTAATATACACCTCTCTAGAGGCTTATGGCGATCGCTTCATTATTGTTGGCGAAGTTTTTTATCCCGTGATTCAGATCCGTTTTCTCTACAATTTCGCTTTCAGTCTTCATCCTATGGTGTTCAGTATTCCCCGCTATCCGTCTCTAGAACGAATTTACCTGCGGTTCTAAAGACTGATATTCGAGCGACTTTAGCGAAGCAGTCCCTCTCAGCCCATCCCTTGAGTAAGAGCTAGTTCTTAATGCCGTTGCCGATCGCGAATCTACGCCGTGAAGATCTTACAAAAGTCAGACGACTTTCAAGCTCGATCGAGCACACTAAAAGACAGTCTCTCTAACATCACCAACTCTATGCCTTCTACCGTTTTGATCACTGGGGCTTCTCAAGGAATCGGCAGAGCAACTGCGCTGTTGTTTGCTCGCAATGGTTGCAACCTCGTCTTAGCTGCTCGTCAGCCCGATCGCTTAGAAGCCTTTGCCCAAGAACTTAAAAGCCTTGGCTACTCAGCATTAGCGGTTCCGACTGACACCAGAGATCCTCAGCAGGTCAAAAATCTAGTGCAGCAAGGACTCGCCGAGTATGGCTCGATCGACGTGCTGATTAACAACGCCGGAATTTATGTATCTGGCTCGGTTGACAGCTTTTCGTTAGACGATTGGCACACCACGATCGATACCAATCTCTGGGGATATATTCACACTATTCATGAATTGTTGCCCCATTTTATTGAGCGCAAGAGTGGCACGATCGTTAACATCGGTTCGATTGGTAGCAAAGTTCCTGTTCCCTACTTGGTTCCTTACATCACTAGCAAATTTGCTGTTAGTGGATTGACCCAATCGCTGCAATCAGAACTAGCGCCCAAAGGGATCACAGTATGTGGCATCTATCCCAACGTGATCAGAAGCGACTTTATGGAGCGAGCGATTTTTAGAGGCAAGACCGAAGACGACGCAGCAGCCCGTCGTCAACAGCTTGAGCAAGTTCTGAGCGCTCCAGTAATTGAGACACCCGATGATGTTGCTAAAGCAATTTGGGATGCTGTGAAGCATAAACGTGCCGAGGTTGTGGTCGGCTCTGCCAACTTATCCCTCGCCTCAAATCGGCTGTTTCCTGATCTCATGCAATGGGTGTTTAGGCGAACGTTTAAAAACAAAGATCAGGACTATGGCACTCCCTAAATTGAGCATCTAAGCAGAATCGCCTACGTTCTATAGATTATCTTGGGTCGCGGCTGGGGCCTTTACAGGCTTTAGTAAGAGCCAGCTAATAAAGAAAAACGATGCCGTAAAAAGTTGCCCGATTTCTATCGCAGACAGATAGCCATCTGAGAGGGTTGCGATCGAGCGGTCTGCGATTCCAAACAGCCAAGAGGAGACCCCTAAAAGCCAAATCCCATTTTTGAGACTCATTAAGAACGGCATAAAGTCAGAATGCGAACGGGTCATGTTAAGTCCCCTTGCGGCGTTGCCTATTAAGTGATCCAGTGAATAGGTAACCAATTCACTGCTTTGTTTATATATATTAAGAAATATTTTGATTTCTTGCCATATCTCCCAAGATGTACAGGCTGCCCTTCTACTGAGATAAGGATGTTGACAAAAATGTTTGCCAGCAACACTTTTAATACGATTTAATGAGAAGCTCCTCTCGTCCCGCCGTTACTCTTATGAACCGATGACCTATGCCATTGATTTTGGAACTAGCAATACCGTTGTCACTCGCTGGAACTCAGCAACACAGCAGCCAGAGACTCTTTCTCTCCCCGGCATCTCGCTTCGTACGGGACAAAATCCGCCGTTGATTCCTAGTTTGCTCTACGTCAAAAATGCCCAACACGGGGAGGTGGTTGTCGGGCAGCAAGTGCGCGATCGTGCCCTTGACCTAGCTACCGATTCTCGATTTTTTCGCAACTTTAAGCGGGGCATCGGCTCCAATGTGCAGGGCTTTTTGCCTGAGTTAGATGGGCAAATCATCACCTTTGAGCAAGTGGGCGATTGGTTTTTAACCCAAATCATCACCCAACTCAAAGCCACCGATCCTGATATGGCACGATCGCTCGTGTTTACCGTCCCTGTGGACAGCTTTGAGACCTATCGTCTCTGGCTCGGTCGCGTCTGTCAGTCGCTCAACATTGATCAAGTTCGGATGTTAGATGAGCCAACGGCAGCAGCTTTAGGGTATGGACTCAGCGATCGCCAAACGCTCCTCGTTCTTGATTTTGGCGGTGGAACACTAGACTTGTCTCTCGTGCAGTTAGATATCAACGAGCAAACTCAAGCAAAACCGCTCGGTTTCATTCTTAAATGGGGGCAAAAATCATTTGCCGGACAGTCGGGACAGAAGCCCAAAATTGCCAGAGTTCTCGCTAAGGCAGGGCAAAATTTAGGCGGTTCGGATATTGATCATTGGTTAGTCGATTACTTCACAAAAACTCAGGGAATCGCTGCGACTCCGTTAATCTCACGTCTAGCAGAACGGCTCAAAATTCAACTCTCGCTGCAACTGCAAGCGCAAGAAGTTTACTTTGATGACGAAACGTTTGAGAGCTATGACCTGTCTTTAACTCGCGGTCAGTTTGAGCAGATTCTTATTGAGCACCAGTTTTTTGACAATTTAGACGATGCAATGAGTCAAGTCCTTCAACAGGCGCAACGACAGGGACTCGACGCAAAAGACATTGATGCAGTGCTGCTCGTTGGCGGAACGGTGCAGATTCCGGCGGTGCAAGCTTGGATGCAACAATATTTTGACGCATCAAAAATTCGATGTGAAAAGCCATTTGAAGCGATCGCGCAAGGGGCTTTGCAACTCAGCCAGGGCATTCAGCTTAAAGATTTTCTTTATCATGGCTATGGCATTCGCTATTGGGATCGGCGCAATAACTGCCACCGCTGGCATCCACTCATCAAAGCCGGACAGCCTTACCCGATGCAAAACCCGGTTGAGTTGGTGCTGGGGGCATCTTTAGACAATCAGCCCAGCATTGAGTTAATCATCGGCGAACTTGGCACCGAGACGACCCAAACAGAAGTTTATTTTGACGGGGATCGTCTGGTCACCCGCAGTCTTACCAGCAGCCAAACTCAAGTGCAGCCCCTCAACGATCGCGCTGGGGCGCGCAACATTGCCCAACTCGATCCCTATGGGTCGCCAGGGAGCGATCGCATCGAAGTTCACTTTCAGGTAGATAACCAGCGCTTTCTGCGGATCACCGTCAAGGACTTGCTGACTGCTCAAACTCTGTTGAACGATCAACCTGTGGTGCAACTGAGTTAAAACCCCAAGAAATGCTCCCATCAGGAGGTAGAACTAATTCATTGTCATCAAATCAAAAAGGGGGACTTAGGGGATCTCAACCGCCATCATCGAAGCAAATTGAATTTGAAAATAGGCTCTAGAGTCCTGCAAACCATTCATAGCCGCGATCTTCCCAGTAGCCTCTCTGAGGAAGCAGATTGCTGGTGAGCATAATTCGCGTCACCCATTTGCTGTGTTTATAGCCGAGCTTGATCGGAGCCGCCAATCGCAGCGGGGCACCATTCGCGATCGGCAGTGGCTCCCCATTCTTCTGATATGCCATTAGCGTTTGGGGATGCAAACACGATCGCAGATCCCAGCTTTCGTAATAGCCGTCAGCCGACTGAAAATAGACATAGCGCACCGTTTCTTTAGGCTGTGCGATCTGAATTAAATCGCGCAATCGCACGCCGCCCCACTGCACGATCGCTGCCCAACCCTCAACGCAAACGTGACGCATCACCACTGACGTGAGCGGCAGTTTATAGAGTTCTGCAACGCCTAACTGCAGGGGATGATTCACCTCGCCGTCGATCGTCAATCGATACAGCTTAGGATCGATGACTGGGGTAAGGTCAAACGTATTCACAATCAGTTTGTCTGGCTCGATCTTGCTAATCGGCAACTCAGGCACAGGTTTTTGCGGATTGAGCAAGAGTTCATCAAGACGCTGATTGAGCGGCTCAGACACCTGCCCAACTACGCCAGCAAACAAGTCTGAGCCACAGCCCCCCAGCAGCAGACTCGCGCTAGATAAGCCTGCAATTTGAAGAAATTGACGACGATTGAAAGACTGCATGAACGGCATTACCAAAACATGGATTCGAGCAGACGAGAGCCACCGACTTTAAGAGCGAGAATTGAGTGTACGATCGTGAACCCAATCACGATCGGCACCGTCATAAAATGAACAATTCGCAGCGCTTGCCAATCGCCAAACAAATCGACAATCCAATAAAACTGAGCGGGTTTATACATCCCGATGCCGCTTAAGATTGCTAACAGCAACACGGGAACGATCGCAGTGTAAACAATTCGATGCCAAGAGTAGGCTTTGCGTTTGGGGTTCTTGCCCACCTGCAGCGCTTTGAGATCAGTTTGCCCGACAAATCGATGATTCCAGCGACGACTGATCAGAATGTAGCCTCCGTACCACAAAAGGTTGAGCGAGAAAATCCACATGCTGCCAAAGTGCCAGTCTCGCCCTCCAGCTAACCAACCGCCGATAAAAATAGGTGGCAAGTGCATTCCTTGTCGTCCACCAAACACCGGATTCGCATTGTAGATTTGCAATCCGCTACCCAACATGATGAATAAACTCACCACGTTGACCCAATGAAAACTTTTTGCGAGGAGTGCTTGCTTAGGCAATAAAACAGGTCTAAAGCGAGGAGAATCAGTAGTCATGCGGGTCGATCGGGCTAACTGTGCGAACGTGATCCTCATTGTACAAATGAATGCGATCAACACGGAGATTGCTAGGCTATTGAGAGCGTCACCTTGAGACAGACTATGACCCCATTCATTGTCAATTTGCGTCCCACGATCGACCTCACTGACGAGCAGTTTTTTCAACTGTGTCGAAATAATCCAGAGTTAAAAATCGAGCGCACCGCAGCCGGAGAACTGATCATCATGCCACCCACAGGTAGCGGCACCGGGAAGCGGAACTTTAATCTGATTACTCAGTTGGGGATTTGGGCAGAACGAGATGGTTCTGGTGCTGGCTTTGATTCTTCAACAGGGTTTAAGTTGCCCAACGGGGCAGACCGCTCTCCTGATGCAGCATGGATCTTAAACGATCGCTGGAATGCTCTGACGCTCGAACAGCAGGAACGATTTGCCCCGATCGCACCTGATTTTGTGATTGAATTGCGATCTCGCACAGACTCGTTAGAAATGCTAGAAGCAAAAATGCAAGAGTATTTAGAGAATGGCGTTCGGTTGGGTTGGCTGCTCGACCCTCATACTCCGCAAGCGAAAATTTATCGACCCGGACAGTCGATCGAGACGATGGAATCGCCAATCGAACTGTCCGGCGAAGAGGTGCTTCCAGGGTTTGTTCTCGATTGGAGTCGAGCATTTCGTTAGAGAGAAGCCCGATCGGTCTTTTCTTGATAGAGGCGAACGATCGCGCTCACCACGCCATCAATGCTGAGATGATCGGTTTGAAGCTCGATCGCATCATCGGCTTTTCTAAGAGGGGAGATGGCGCGAGTGCTGTCTTTACGATCGCGCTCAAAAATCGATTGTTCTAACTCATCTAAACTGACCTCAGCTTTGCCCTGATTTTTGAGATCTTGCTGTCTGCGTCTGGCTCGTTCTTGCACCGAAGCGGTTAAAAAGATCTTCAGTTCAGCACCGGGAAAGACACATGTGCCAATATCGCGACCTTCGATGACGATGCCGCCACTGTTGCCATAGCGCTGTTGTTGTCTGACCAAGACTTTTCGCACGACCCCGTGAGCAGAGATGGCTGAAACATTTGCCGTCACCTCTGCATCGCGAATTTCTTGGGTGACATCTCGATCGTTGATGAAAATGTGCTTTGAGCCTTGAGGATCTGAGGAATGATCGTGAAACTCAATGTGACATTGACTCACTAATTCTGCGATCGCGGGTTCATCATCGACCGCAACTCCAGATTCTAAAACTAGCCACGTCAACGCTCGATACATGGCTCCAGTATCGAGATAAAACAGGTTCAATTTCTCGGCAACTCGACGGGCAACGGTCGATTTTCCGGCTCCAGCGGGACCGTCGATCGCCAAGATCGGCTTGCGAGTGCGAAGCAGCCCATTGTCAATTAACCGAGTGGAACTGATGCGGGCAGCCACCGCCAGCAATCCCGCGTCTTCAACCACTTCCAACGGCGCAAGGGTGATCGGATGGACTAACTCAACATATTCGGTCTTCATGGCTGGCACCTTTTCCAGTTCTGTCTTTACTGCCTGAATCAAATTAGCACTCATGCGCTCTCCTGATCGAAAAGCTTTCTCGGCTTGAGAAAGTCCTTGATAAAGAGCCGTCGCTTGTTGACGCTCCTCGATACTCAAATATTGATTGCGCGAACTCAGTGCTAAACCACTCGGCTCTCGCACGATCGGGCAGGGCACGATCTCTACAGGTAGATTCAAATCGATTACTAACCGCTGAATAATGGCTAACTGCTGAGCGTCTTTACGCCCAAAATAAGCGCGATCGGGCTGAATCAAATTTAAGAGTTTGGTCACGATCGTGGCAACTCCCTCAAAGTGTCTGGGTCTAGAGGCACCGCACAGCCCAGATGTCATCGACACAGGGGGCATGACTTGCGTAGGAGACGGGCGATCAACTCCCAACTCTGTCACCGACGGCGCGAATAAGACATCAACTCCTGCCTGTTCACAGAGGGTTCGATCTCGCTCTAAAGTCCGAGGATATCGCTGATAGTCTTCGTTGGGTCCAAATTGCAGGGGGTTGACGAAAATGGTGACGACCACAATTTTATTGTCTTGTCTGGCGCGTCGGATCAAACTGAGATGCCCTGCGTGTAAGGCACCCATCGTCGGCACGAGTCCGACTTCTAAACAGCCTAGGTTGGCAAAATCATCTGAGCGAGGTGAGCGCCCTCGACAGAGATCTAGATAGCAACGCAAAGCTGCAACAGTCGTAAACAGGCGCACCAGAACCCCCTAACACGATTTCGCTTTTCGCCTCTCTCAGTGTATAGAATTCGCTTCAGGGCGTGGGAGGGAGAAATAATAAAGGATGAATTCAGGATTCCCTTGATCTCATCCCTCGTCCCCATCCTTATGCAAAGCGCGCTACGATCGCATTCAATGGATTCGTGACAAAACTTTATGAACTTTTTGACTCAAATTCTGCATTTGGCGGGGTCTGGAGCGGCGGCGTTTATCTCAGCCCGCAGTTTGAGAGATTTGCAAACTCGACCCAATATTCTGGCTGGGTTTCAACTTGCAGAGTCTGGCTCGGTGCCGTTTCTTGAAGCGTTGCGCGATCGTGCCCAAGCTGAAGGAAATGTTTGGCTAGCTGAACGGCTCGATCGTCACGCCTCTGATGAGCGGCGGCATGGGCAAATTTTTGGTCATGCGTTGAAACAACTGAATAAGCAAGTCATTGATTTCAAAAAACTGCCTCAAAAAATGGTCGATGGTAGACCCGATGAGCGGAAGCGGAGTCCGTTTTTTGATTCTTATTTTGAAGGCTATTCCCAAGAGCAACTCAAGCCCGAAAATATGGAGTGGTCTGTCTTTTTTGCCAGCACCTATATTCTTGAACTGGATGCCAGCAAAGATTTTCTTCGCATGGCGAATACGCTACCGGAGGATGAATCTCATAGCGCCAATCTCAAGAAAGGCATGGTTAGCATTGCTCAAGATGAGACGGGTCACGCCGCTTATCTACGCGACGCAATGGAGAGACACTTAGGACTCGCAGCAACCGAGCAAGCGATCGACGAATGGCGCACTCGCAAAGTCAACGCGATATTAGCGATGGTGACAAACTTCGTTCAAAAAGGCGGTCAGATGGGATCGATGGTTGAAGAAGGGGCACCTCTGAAAATGGAGACAGATTCTCCAACTCCGCAGCATGAACCAATTCGAGAAGGCGTTGCGGCTTAGGTGTTGAAATGGGCAGGGCGCGATCGGGTAGAATTTCTACAGATCGCTCCCTGCCCGTCTACAAATCCACCCTCTGCACGCTCTACAATGGCAAGAGTGACTTTTATCTTTACATCATGCAGGTAGCGCCCACAGTTGCTTCTGTGCCGGGTCAATATTGGAGTTGGCGGCAACAGACTATCTATTATGTCAAAGCCGGAGAGCGATATCCGCAGCGCCCACCCCTGCTCTTAATTCACGGGTTTGGAGCATCGACAGATCACTGGCGAAAAAATATCATCGAACTGAGCCAAGAGTTTGAAGTTTGGGCGATCGACCTTTTGGGATTTGGACGATCGGGTAAACCCAACTGGGACTATAGCGGCGATCTTTGGCGCGACCAAATTGCCGAATTTATCACCGAGGTCATAGGGCGACCTGCCGTTCTAGCTGGAAATTCATTAGGAGGGTATGCTGCCCTCTGTGTTGCGTCTCAGCGTCCAGACTCGGCAGCAGGATTGATCTTGATTAATAGCGCAGGACCGTTTACCGATCTTCAGGGCACAACCAAACCAGACCCCATTCGTAGAGTGATGGGCGAGATTGTAAGTGGACTATTTCGGCAAGATTGGGCAAGCTTTTTGCTGTTTCAATACATCAAACAAAAATCGGTGATTCGCAAGACGTTAGAGAAGGTTTATCTCGATCAAAGTGCGATTACCGATCAGCTTGTAGACGAGATTTATCGTCCGTCTTGTGATGTTGGGGCTGAGAAGGTGTTTGCGTCTGTCTTTCGCACCCCTCAAGGCGAAAAGGTGGATGTGCTGCTCAATCAACTGACGAAGCCGCTCTTAATGCTCTGGGGTGAAGGCGATCCGTGGATTAATGCTCGCGATCGAGGTTCAAAATTCCGCAGTTATCACCCTCAGCTAACGGAGTACTATCTCAACGCGGGGCATTGTCCTCACGATGAAGTTCCCGATCAGATCAATGAGTTGATTCAAACCTGGGTGATGGATATCGCGGCTCGTGAATGAGTTTCAAAACCGCCTCTAAATCCACCAGTTCTAGAGGATTTAGAGGTGGTTTTTTATAGACTATTCAAGTCCCCTGCTCCCAGCGCTGTACGCCTAATCGCAGCACCGAGAGAGCGAGAATGATCATAAACATCACGAGTCCGATCGTGCACGCATAGCTAATTTCTAAGCTTTGAAAAGCCTGCTCATAGACGTAATAGACGATCGTTTTAGAGCTATTGAGCGGACCTCCTTGAGTCATGATGTAAATCTCTTCAAAGACCTTAGTGGCGGAGATTGCGGAAATCACAGCAACTAAAAATAGATAAGGACGCATTAGCGGAATTGTGATGTCCCAATGTTTGCGAAACCCATCAGAGCCGTCGATCGCTGCCGCTTCATAGAGATCTTCTGGAATAGACTGCAACCCCGCCAGATAAATCACCATGTAGTAGCCCAGTCCCTTCCAAACAGTGACGACCATAACACTAAAGATTGACCAGTCAGGACTCGTCAGCCACGGAATTCCCTCTGTTGATAGCCCAGAAAACTTGAGAAACTGATTAAGTAGCCCATTATCGGCGTAGAGCCATTTCCAGGCGATGCCCGCGACGACCATTGAGATGATCACGGGCGTATAGTAGGCGACCCGGAACCAGCGAATTCCTCGCAGCTTTTGATTGACTAAAATCGCCAGCCCTAGAGGAGCTATCACTAAAATTGGGACGACGCAGACCAAATAAAGAATCGTGTTTCGCAACGTCTGCCAGAAAATCGGATCAGCCCACAGGCGACGAAAATTGGCAACCCCAATCCACTGCGGCGAGTCAATCAAGTCATAGCGCGTAAAACTGAGATAAAAAGCCTGAATCGCTGGGTAAAAAACTGTCAGCCCCAAAATCAGTAAGGCGGGCAGCAAGAAGAGATAAGGAGTCAACTGGCGTTGATCAACCTGCCAGCTTTTAGACAACGACTTAACCATAACGAGAATTTTTATTCCCAGTCATCTGCCTCAACACGCTTGATGGTGCGACGTGGGGGCAACACTTGCGATTTGCGTCGAGCAGGCAAATAGTTGGGATAGTCGTCGTGAATCACCTCGATCGTGCGAGACGGGCGCTGCTGACGAGCAAATAAAACAAAGATTCCGACCAGGGCAATGCCTCCTCCAAACGCAAGCAGCATTCCGCCCAACGCCCAAAGAATGCCTGTCATCACAGGATTATTGTTAGACGAATCTGTAGATTGGAGTTGCCCTTGAGGAGGTCTCGCTGGGATGGGCATCACACCTGCGTTTTTAGTTTGCGCCGTCAAGGTTTCTATCAGGGTTTGCTGACTTTGAATCTGTGCCTTGAGTTGCTCGGTTTGCGTGCGCTGCTGCTCAACCTGGGCTTTGAGTTGATCAGTCTCAAGCCTCTGTTTTTCTAGATCATAAGTCGTGGGCGCAGCAGTTGGAGCCACCCCATAAGTCGGCATCGTAGCAGTTGGATAAGGCTGAACCGGGAGAGGCTGAGGCGACATTAAACCAGGCGTATTCGCACTCACACCACCCTTCAATAGAATGATGGCGGCTAGCCCTGCTAACGCGGCTCCTCCTAAAAACGAAGTTGTATCGCTCATCTCCTCACATCTTCATACCTGGACTGAATTTTAACGGATAAACGTTGGGTCTGAACGTCTATTCAGCGAACAGTAACTCAATCCAGGAAAACTCTCACTATCTTGACATCAATTACCTTGAAACCTGACGAGATTGAGGCAGCTAGCTCCATCCAACGACAGAAATGTCTCATTTGCCCACTCAAGTTTATCTAGAATTCGCCAAACCGATCGTAAATAACTCAGTTGAGATAGCCAAATCATCAGATTTCATAGAAAGATCTGGCTGTCTTTCAGTTCAACTCAGTGGCAACTGACACAAGATCAGTCCAAACCACCGATTGGCATCTGTCCAGACCTTGCGCGATTCTAGCCCTTTCTTTTCAAGATCTTGTTGAAGAGTAGTCAGGCTAAATTTACGAGAGATTTCACTCAAGATTGATTCTCCTTGAGCAAACTCGACAGTTAAGCCTAAGGCTTTGAGTTGAACGGTTTGAGCGTTTAAGCTACGCAAGTGCATTTCAATCTGGTGATCAGACTCGTTGTAGAATGCGAAATGCTCAAACTGAGACAGGTCAAATGTGCCCTCAAATCGTCGGTTAAGATGCCGCAACATATTCAGATTAAACTCGGCAGTGATGCCCTGACTGTCGTTATAAGCTGCTTCTAGTTGAGCTTTAGACTTCTGCAAATCGATGCCCAACAAGAAATATTCGCCCGGTTGCAAAGCGTTTTTGATTTGATCCAGAAATTCTTCACACTCCTGTGGATTGAGATTGCCCAATGTGCTGCCGATAAAGCAGATCATACGAGTAGGCAGGTGGCTGATTGCCAATCGCTGCAAAGCGAGTTCATAGGTGCCGACTAAACCCTGAACGTGCAGAGTTGGATAGTCGAGCAGCAAGCTGTGAGCGCTGCTTTCGAGAATGCCCGCGCTGATGTCGATCGGGCGATAGCACAGAGCGTGCCCCGCCTGCTGATAAGCATCGAGCAAGAGTCTCGTTTTTGTCGAACTGCCGCTTCCCAATTCCACAATTTCACAGGTGCCTGTGATGGCAGCGATCTCGCTGGCGCAGGTCTGCAAAATCCCAGTTTCAGTGCGGGTCAGATAATATTCTGAGAGGTCACAGATTTTCTCGAAGAGTTGAGATCCACGATCGTCATAAAAATATCGAGGCGGCAACGTTTTAGGCTGTTGACTCAACCCCCGAATCACATCACTACCCGGATGCAATTCGTCTTCTGAGGGTTCGGTTTGGCTGATGAGATGCTCAATCTGCACTCGTTCTTCTGGCGAATAGAGGGTCTGCATGGGTTGACGTGCAGAAGTCTTCCGCTCTGTGGACTGAGATGTTGACATATTCCGTTTCTTATCCCTCACACGTTTCGTTTCTGATTAACGGTTGATCGCGAGAGTTAAGTAAATCTCTCACGAGGCAGAATCTTTAATGACTATACTGGCTCAAGGTCTCCGGTTTGGCATCGCTAGCGCAGCGAAAACCTGCCAGCATTTGCCGCATGTGAGGGTGATACCAGTTGCGAAAGGCACACCGAAGCGCCCACGGGCGAGTTGCCCAACTTCCCCCTTTGAGCACGCGATGTTGATCATCAAAATAAATTTGAGAATAGCCGCGATAAGGATAATTCTCAAATCCTGAGTAGCCATCAAACCAGGTGGATGTCCATTCCCAAACGTTGCCCAAAAGATCGTAGCAGCCAACGGGATTAGGAGGGTAGCGATCGACAGGCGTAGTGGTGCCCTGCCCGTGGTTGTGATTGCAGCGAGTCGCATCAGGAAACTGATCGCCCCACGAATAGAGCGATCGTGCACCTGCGATCGGGTTCCAACTTGCGGCTTTTTCCCATTCCGATTCGGTGGGGAGTCGCTTACCTACAAATTGAGCGTATGCTTCTGCTTCGTAATAGTTGACTCCACAAACCGGATGATTGGCGTAGGTGGACTCTGCTCTCCAATAAAGCGGCTGCGTCACAGGATTTTCTTGTAGCCATTGCCAACCTTCAGATGACCACCATCGCGAGTCTTGATAGCCATTTGATTGCATAAACGATCGATACGCGTCGCAGGTGACGGGGGTGTGATCGATCCAGTAGGTTTCTAAATCAATCTGATGCACCGGACGTTCATTATCCAAAGCATCTAGTGATTCATTTCCCTGCTCAAACGATCCGGCAGGAATGCAAATCATGTTGGGAATGGGGTCGCGATCGAGAAATTCAACACGGTCTCGACTGGTGATAGTTTTTTGCAATTCTAGTATTAGCGTAATAGTTTCGCAGTGTTGACTTTCGTGTTGTAAAAGCCATCGCCAGAGCCGTTCTTGTTGATCGATCGGAGCAATTTCTAGATAGTCCAGCACTTTTGTTCTGACAGTCTCTAAATAGTCGCAAACCTCTATCAGTGGAGGCAATTTGACACGATCGCCTTTGGGCATTCCATCTTGAGCAAACAATCGGTGATAGTTGGGAAAAAGAGGACGATCGCCTGCACAGCGTTCAAGCAGCCAAAGCGCTTCGGTGTAGGCAATGTGTCCCAGATGCCAACCCGCCGGACTAAAGTCAGAATGCGGTTGGCAACAGAACGTGTCGTAATCCATGCCATTAAACAGTGCCAGCGTTGCAGTGCGGCAGTCATGCATCCACTGAGCGACTTGGTCGCGAATCACAGAATTTTTAGAGAGACTCGACTTGAAGATTGAAGTCATTGTGAACAGTAAGAAGACTACGATCAGGCAGTAAATTCCAGTCGCCCGGAAACAAAGGCTCAGAGGCAATCACCACAGAACCCGGCAGCAAAGACTCATCATCTCGCAACCAATAAAGAGATGGAATAGGCGTGTGACTAGCAAACCGAGACGCAACCATTTGTTGACCATCGCTGATGAGCAAATTGGCAGAAAACGGAGTTTGATGTTTGTCTCCTAGCTCAGTCAAAATGTTGAGCGTCTGCCGCAACGCATCTGTCAAACTCAAACTCGGATCTGACAGCAACTCATCAATCAGCAGTGCAAAAATATGTTCTGAGTCGGTCGAGCCTTTAATGAGTTGATAGGCAGTGTCGCTAAGACGATCGCAGATCGGTCGATACAACGTCTGCCGAAAGCCCTCAATAAAGCCATTGTGCATTCCTAAAAGCTGAGAATGCTGGAACGGCTGACAGTTACTCAAATCGACCGACAGCCCAGCCGTAGCACTGCGAACCGTTGCCAGCACACAGCTCGACTCAATATATCGGCTCAGATGAGGCAAATTGACATCGTTCCAAATCGGCAGCGTGTTTCTATAAGTAAAGGGTTCGGTTTGATGGTGAGAATGATACCAACCGACTCCAAAACCGTCTGCGTTGAGTAACCCTGCGGTCATTTCGCGAGGCTGATAGCTTTGCTCAATGAGAGAATGATCAGGCTTATAGAGAAGTCGATCGAGTTGAACGGGCGAACCGAGGTAGCCTAATAGACGGCACATTTGGGTTAATGAAGATTTGTTTCCCGATCGTGCCACAAGAATCTAAATTTAGGTTTGGTTATCAAGGCTGATTTTCGAGAGCCTCTCCAATGGACGACAACCATGCCAGATAGTCAATCTCAATTCCCTTCTAAAGAGCTGCATGATTGGCAGCAAAGCCTTGAGGAAGCGAATCGCCACAACATTTTTTGTCACTGTCGAGAGTGTGGCTATGAATGGGTTGCCTCTAAACTTGAAGCCTGTGTCTGTGGGAGTCAGCGTGTAGAACACATCGCTTGTTGGCAGTTTCCAGACGGTTGAAGCAGACTGCGTTCAAGGTTTGAGCCATTAGATCCATACCTCAAACTTCCTCAAAGACTTAGACTGTCTGAAGAACGTTTGGAGGGAATGCTGATGGTGAGCGACAACGATTCCTCGCAACTTGATCAGGAGTGGTTCGATCGCGGGAAGGGAGATGCCTGGGCAGGTCAATCAAAGCAGCCACCAGAGCATGATCCCCAAGCTGCTAGTCTTTATGATCTAGGCTACAGCGAGGGCGAGATTGAACGCCCACCCACTAGCAAGCTGTCTGCTGACCCAGAAAGATCTTAAATTAATTTCTTGCAGATTAGCAATACGCTGCGGTGTCTTCACCGCACGCATCAACTAGATAGCAAAGTGCCTTAAATCGTAATCCCACCAGTTGTTCGTAAAACGGGTTCAGTTTACACAGTGGGGAATGTTAGGACACGACCAAAGCAGCGAATATCCCGTTCAAACGGACATTGGGCGGGAATGAGACGACAGAAGAAATGAGCTGTTTTGGCGTTGCGAATCTCAATCTCCTCTAGTCGTCGGGCGATGGGTTGAAGAAAGCGAACCGCGAATTTATGGGAGGTAAGAGGTAGCATGATTCATCTCCTGAGCCATTGGTCGAGTATTTTGGCTTTAATGGCTGCTACTGATTTATACGCTTGTGCTGAAGAATTTATGCAACAAAGCTAGGATTATCATCGTGATGCTTGATCTGCTTAATCACTACCAAGCAGGAATGGCAGCGTATGACCATTGCCACCCTCCAACCCTTCTATCTCAATGGACAGCATTCACGACAGAACTGAAAGAATGTATTACAGAACCCAGTTTAGAGGAAGCTTGGGATGTCCTACATTCTTTTGGTCGGTTGGTTTGGAAGCTAACAGGAATTCCACTTCAACGACTGGCTTATCCGACTGTACGAAAGCATGGACAGCGTTATGCAGAAACGGGTTGCATTCGCAGTCGTCGCAACTGTGAGGGGCGTTGCTGCTGGAACGATCGCATCCTTTTTCTAGGGAAAAGTGAAGAGTGATTCCATAGATAGGTTTCTAAGATTACATAAGGAGCCGTATTCTCACTTATAAGAATTTTAAAGTTTCTCCCTAATAACCCTTTCTTGAAAGATTATATGGAAGGATTCGCCGAATAACTCTTCTAGTTCCGGTTCAGCACTAAATTAAGCTGATTAGCCAGGTGTGAAAATTGCTTGTTTAGATTGTGATTTTCATCAGCTTTGCACTGAACTTGATCGCAAACGGAGTTCTTCTTAAATTTAAGTTAAGGGTACAACAGTCATGTCCAACAAACCTGAAATTCGATCTGGGTCAATTAAGGCAAACTTGAGTAATCTGTTTGGCTTAGTTGTCATAGGAACAATAGTCTCGACTGCTGGTTTAACCCAAAAGACGGTAGCACAGAATACCGAGCTTCCGATGACGATTCACTGGTCAGACGGCGAAGTCTTTTTCTTGGATGTGCCAGATAAAGATGTTAATCGTCCAGCCTATGGCGGGAAACTCAAACTTTATGATGCACATGTTGCCAAGATGTTTGAAGTTACTCAACACCTTTGCCAGAAGGAGCCGAAGCGAACAGGCTACAACTGGATTTATGAAAAAAACGAAGGTCTTACACGTATTGGCGGGTTTGAAATTAGCTGTGATTTAGCCAACGATATTGCAATTGCCTACGGAGCTGGAAAATCAGAAAGTACAACGGTTGAATGTTCTCGTGGAGGTAGAGCCTGTCCTTCTAAAACCTATAGCGTTCCCATTCTAAATATTACGGGTGGCAAAGTGAATTCATGGATACAGTTTATGTCGAGGTTTAAACCAACTTGGTAGCAGGATTAGTCAGTGACGAATTTTAGTCGTGTCGCGCGAAGCTTAGTAACGCCTATACAGCGTTCCGTTGGCTTTAGTTCAAAACCAACGCTAAAGAGCAGGCTAGATCAGCAAATTGCTCCACTGAGCAAGCCAAAACTACACCTAGTGCAAAAGGAACTCAATCATGAAAAAACTACGCTTGCTTACGTTCGCCCTGATAGGCTTTGGAACAGGATTCGGAGCATTGGCGGAACACGCAATTGCGTCAACCTATACAGATGGTAAAACTAACCTCGCCATTGAGGAAGCGATTCTAGAAACAAAACAGTCGAGCTACGGTTACTACGCACCTGCGATCGTCGCTCAAGATTCAGGAGTGTTTCAAATCAATTCAGTCAACCGTGATTCAGCTTACACCCTATACAAAGGAAGCTTTGTAGACTCTTTTAGGGGAGATGCGTCAACAGGCGCTTGTACAGGAGATATTTCAATTCGCAGAGCCAACCTCGGTACAGCCAAGCCGATTACAGCCGAAGTGGTTTGGCGAGTCACAGGTGGAAAGTCTTGTAGCATCGTCGGTCGAACCGTTCGTTCAAGGCTGAAAGAAGCATTACCCCGTCCCGATAAAAACGGTGACTTTACTTCTAGCAATGCCATCACTTCCTTAAGTGAAACAAATGGGATGGTAACTTGGCTCAAATGGCAGGTTGTTGATAAGTCATTAAATTGTCGTGTAGCACCCAATGGGGCAGTGAAGCGAACCTATATGAAGGGACAGATCATTCTGGCTGAAACGCGACAGAGCAACGCCTTTGAACTCGCAAATGATGGTAATCCGTGGATGATGGTGTACCTGGGGAAATGCTCCGTTCGAGCTAATAAGCGATACATCCTGCCCGTTTCAATTCCAGATTAAAGAAGAAACCAGAATGAGGCAGCGAGCCTTGATGTTGCTGCTGAAAAATGATGGTAGGTTGAGGACACGATCGCTCACCTATGATGAGAGCAGATTCAATGTCTGGTTCATTCCTGTTCCCTTCTCTGACTTTCTTGACTCAACTCTAGCAATCTTAATTTGAGATTATTTTTCTCATCCGCGTTAACGTTTGCAGATTAGTCTCGTTAAGATTTTGACCTCCAGAGTCTTCTTCCGAACGTTCCGCTCACGATTCCTAAACTGCCTAAAATAGCCCAAAGTTGCCAAGGTCGATGGGTTCGCACACTCAGAGTTCTGGCTTGAGGCGTTGTGAGAAATCGGTCGATCTGGTCACGTCGGGCGAGGAGTTGAGCATTGGCAGTTTTCGACCCATTGCGAGTGAACAAAATTTCGCCGTGTGCTTTTGTGTTTAACGCAAGACGAACAACGGAACCGCTATAAAAGCTCGATTCTGTCTGCACGTTGGTTTTGATCAAGTCAGATTTAGCAAGATAAAGAGTGTTTAGATTGCCCATCAGCGGCTCGTGGGTGAGTTCACAAATCACCGTGTCAGGTTGAGGGCGACAGTTAAAGTGAACTAATTCACCCAGATCGGCGATCGCGACTCCCCCAATCCCAAAAACGATTGAAATTAAGACAGCAGTCATACCAAGTTTTAAGAAGAGTTTGGAGCGATTCACAAGATGAGTGCTTGATGTTGGGAAAATCTCATTTGCCTATCGGGCAAGTCCCTTATTTGTAATTCCAAGCTGCAATGGCGATCGCAGCCCAGCCCACCATCAATGCCAATCCGCCCAGAGGTGCAACGGCTCCTAGCCATTTGATGCCCGAAAAACTCAGCGCATATAAACTGCCACAAAACAGGATCACGCCGATGATAAACGCCCAACCGGATGCCGTTAAAAACGTCTGTTCTGTGGTCGATCGACTCATCAACACGCCCACTAAGAGCAACGCCAGCGCGTGATACATCTGATAGCGAGTGGCGGTTTCAAAAATTTCTAACGATCGCTCACTCAATCGCTCTTTTAGGGCATGTGCCCCAAATGCTCCAAATCCAACGGCTGATCCACCGAGCAAGGCGGCGATCGTCAAGAAAACTTTCGTCATCATCAAAGTTTGCAATCCTATCTCAAAACAATTAACACGCTTGCGCCGAAGGCTTCTAATGGGCGACGAAACTGATCAGCCCTAGACCTTGTGACGCTTTCAGCAATCATAATCGGACTAGCTCGACTGCCTCTGATCACCTGTTTGACAGATTTCTCGTCCAATCCTGTCAGTTCCTGAATGACGCGCATCACGTCTTGTTGAGTCCGGGGCGGAACGTATTCTAAAACGACATCATAGGTTTCTTCACCCGGAATCGGTTTCAGAATCGGCGTGTTGAATTCTCCATCAAAGTAATAAAAGACTCTGCCTTCTTCACTGACGTTAAATGCGGCGTTAAATTCTTTGGCACGCTCATCTAGATAGGCTTTTGCTTCGACACCACTGATATTTGCCTCCATTGAAAAGCGCAAGACGTTGATATTTCCGTCCCCATCACGCAGCAGCTTAAAGAAAATTTTCTGGAGGCGATCGCGTTCTGATTTTTTGCTTTGACGAGTGTTGTTGAACAGTAGCCAACTTGCGATCGCAATCGGCAAAATTCCACAAAAAATCAGCGCTGCAATCGTCATCGATCGAGCCGAATCGGTCAAAAAATCACCTTGAATCAGAGTCCAAACGCACACGAGACTGATCGGCAATCCAATGCCTAAGAGCATTCCGGCTACGATCGTGATCACTCGCCTCATGGTTTCGGCTTAAACGCTGGTTCTACTGCGATCTTAGCGGTTGAAAATGAATGTTAGAAGGCGAGTTATAGCTGCTCATCTTCTCTGGTGTAAAGGATTTCGCGGCTAGTTTCTTCGTCAGCGAGAAGAGGTTTATCCACAAAAGAAGGGCTGTTTACAAACACGTCTTGGGTTGAGTCCTGCTCGTCATGAGACGCTGTTTTGTTGAATGGCTGAGATTGAACCAGGTGAGTCTCAATCCATTGTTCGAGAAATGTCTCAATGGCTAACCCTTTGGCAGTAGCTTGCTCAAGCAATTGCTGTTCAATTTTTGGTTTGAGTGTCAGAGTGATTGTCATCGTTCTTAGAAAATAGTGACCTCTCTATCATGACTCAAACGTCCGATCAAGACTCTCTTCACAACTTTGTAACTGTTATCACCGCGATCGTGTCATAGAATAGGATACTGGCTCATCCTCCAGCATTTCTTGTGGTTCTCAAACTCGACCCTGCTCACCTTCAAACGATCGCCGCCCACGCAGAAAGCACCTACCCCGAAGAGTGCTGTGGTTTGCTGCTGGGGATCGCTGACTCCACAAGCGACGACAATACAGTGGTAGCGGTGAAGCCCGTTGAGAATCGCTGGAGCGCTGAACCTGCCACCGTTGAATCGCTCGACAAAACTCGTCGCTATGAGATTGCACCCGAATCGATGCTAGCAGTCATGCGCGAAGGGCGCGATCGCAGCCTGACGATCGTGGGCATTTATCACTCGCATCCTGATCAGTCGGCTGTGCCATCAGAGTGCGATCGTCAATTGGCTTGGCAGCATTACTCTTATGTGATTGTCTCGGTTGATCAAGGACGCGCGATCGACTGGCAAAGCTGGAGGCTAGATGACGCACACCAGTTTCAGCCCGAAAAAATCTTGATGCCGATGCTGTCGATCGCTGAGAAGCGAATGAGCATGGGTAATGGGTGATTCATTCAACCGTGACGTGTTCCCCATTACCCTGCTTAAGCCTTGAGTTTAAACTGTTTGATCCGAACCCTGTCTTAATCACAATTGCCATGCTAAACCCCAACCTGGATGATATCCAGTTATCAAAAGACGAATACGCTCGCTATTCTCGGCACATCATCTTGCCAGAAGTCGGGCTAGACGGGCAAAAACGCCTCAAAGCTGCCAGTGTGCTTTGTGTAGGCACAGGTGGACTGGGTTCGCCTCTATTGCTCTATCTCGCTGCCGCAGGCATCGGGCGAATTGGCATCGTCGATTTTGACGTAGTAGACACGTCTAATCTGCACCGCCAAATCATTCATGGAGTCTCTTGGGTCGATAAACCGAAGATCGAATCTGCCAAACATCGCATTCTAGAAATCAACCCGACCTGCCAGGTTGACTTGTATGAAACGCGATTAAGTGCTGACAATGCCTTGGAGATTGCCCGACCTTATGATCTCGTGATTGATGGCACCGACAACTTTCCGACTCGTTATCTGGTCAACGATGTCTGTGTTTTGCTGGGCATACCCAATGTCTATGGCTCTATTTTTCGATTTGAAGGACAGGCGACCGTCTTTAACTATGAAGGAGGACCTAACTATCGCGACCTCTATCCAGAGCCACCGCCTCCTGGACTCGTGCCTTCGTGTGCAGAAGGTGGCGTTTTGGGTGTGCTGTGCGGCATTATCGGCACGATTCAAGCGACCGAAGCGGTGAAAATTATTCTGGGGCAGGGCAACACCTTGAGCGGACGGCTGTTGCTGTATAACGCCCTAGAAATGACGTTTCGCGAGTTAAAGCTGCGACCCAATCCGGTGCGCCCTGTGATTGAGAAGCTGATTGACTATGAAGAGTTTTGCGGCATTCCACAAGCAAAAGCAGCCGAAGAAAAGGAGCGTGCAGGTATGAAGGAAATGACGGTGCAAGAGTTGAAGCAATTGCTAGACAGCAACACAGACGATTATGTGCTGCTAGATGTGCGGAACCCTAATGAATATGAGATTGCTCGAATTCCGGGGTCTGTGTTGGTGCCGTTGCCCGACATCGAAAACGGGAGCGGAGTTGCCAAGGTCAAAGAGTTGCTGAATGGTCACAAACTGATCGCTCACTGCAAACTGGGAGGACGATCGGCAAAAGCTCTCGCAATCCTCAAAGACGCTGGAATCGAGGGAACGAATGTAAAAGGCGGCATCACCGCCTGGAGCCAAGAAGTCGATGCTTCGGTGCCGGAGTATTAAAAATGCTGGGTTGACCTAGACGATGAAATAAATCCCCGGCTTTTTGAAGAGGTCGGGGGTCTTTAGAATGCTGATGCGCTGGAGTGCTCCGCTCTAACGGTTTTTAACGTGTCTTTGACGTGGGCACGATCGGTAACGTCATAATAAACGCCATCTCGCCTGGTTGCCTCTCAACTCGAATCGAACCCTCTAAACTTCTGACCAGCTTTTCCACTAACGCCAGCCCTAAACCCGATCCTCGGCTTTCACAAATAGCTGCATTAAACGTTGAGAAAGACTGAACAATTTGTTCTTGCTCACTAACCTTAAGGTCGGCTCCAGTGTTTCTGATGACAAATATAATATCGTTGGCAGTCGCCTGAACGTGGAGACCAATCTGTCCATTTGCAGGAGTGAGCTTCAACGCATCGGTGAGAAGCTCTGTGAGAATTTGCTCTAAGGTCGGCAAGTGAGATCGCAAGAGAGGCATCTCGATCGCTGCATTCCATGTCAAAACTTGTTGACGACTGAGCGCATCTTCTTTGAAGCGATCAACCATCTGCAACAGCAGTGTTTGCAAGCTAATTTCGCTAAATAACAGGGTTGAAACTAAAGCCCTTGAACTTGACATCTTCAAGAGATTGTTGATTAGCTCAAATTCTTCTTGCCACTCTTCTTGCAATATCTGAAAATATTGCTCTAGCTTGTCCCACAGTAGCTCGGTGCTCTGGGCAGGTTGCTGCGACTCTGGTTGTTTGAGCGCCATCACAATGCATTGCAGCATTTCGACTGCCATTCGCATGTTGGTGAGGGGAGTTTGCAGCTCGTGCGACAGAGAACAGAGGAAGTCATCTTTAACGCTGTTGAGACACTGCAATTCTCCGACCTGAGTTTGAATGACTCGATCGAGCTGTGCCTGCCCTAGCACCATCATCGCTTGGCTGACGACTTGAGCCACTAACTCTGCCTGAAGTCGTGACCAAATGGGTTTGCCCTGAATCAAGATTCCGACTTCACCAATCACTCGCCGCTCGTCTTCGATCGGGCATATCAATATCTGAGTCGTCGAATCTAGCAATGACCGATAGATGAGCGGCAGCAGATCGGGGCTGGGGTCAACCCAACAGTCACGCTGAAATAACCGCAGATAAAACCGAGAAAAATCTTCTAGCTTGATCTGATTGCCAACTAAAGAATCCAGTGCCTCAACTCCTTGACCTCTGTGCTCACACACGATCGTCGCAATCTCATAGGCTTCATCGTGCAGTGTTGCCCAGCAATAATCTGCCTCTAATGTCTGTCCTAGCTCTTTTAGAGTGAGTTGCAGAACTTGAAGCCGATCGCCAGTCTCACGAGACTGTTCTAAGACGCGTTGCAGCACTTGAGTGCAAGAAATCGCCTGCTGAAGCTGTTCAGTACGTTGGTGTAGCTGAAGCGTCAATTGGTCTTGGTTGTGCTCTAGCCAATCGTTCTGCTGCTGGAGCTTGGTGTCAATGCAGCGGCGACTGCTCAGGTCTTGAAACACCATCACACCGCCAGTGATCTGCCCGTCACGGTTGCGAATCGGGGAGGCACTGTCTCCGATCAGATGTTCAGCCCCATCTCTAGCGCACAGCATCGAACCGTCAGGCAACGTCATCGTGTCACCTCGACACATTGCAGCGAGTAAAGGATTCTCGATCGGTTCTCTCGTCTCTTCATCTACAAAGTCTAAAACTTGCGTGATGAAAGCTCCGAGTGCCTGCTCTTGATTCCAGCCTGTGAGAATCTCTGCCGTTGGATTCATGAATGTGACAAACCCATCAATGTCAGTGGCGATCGTGGCATCACCAATGCTGATTAACGTAGTTGCATACCACTGCTGAGTTTCTTTCAACGCTTTTTCTAGCTGATGGCGCTGAAGAGTAATTTTGATCGTCGAGTGCAGGTCAGCTTCTTGAAACGGCTTGACGAGATATCCAAATGGAGAGGTTTCGGTTGCTCGTTGCAGCGTTTGTTCGTCAGCATGAGCTGTCAAATAAACGACAGGCACATCTAGCTCAAAGTAAATAGTTTTCGCGGCTGCAATTCCATCGATATCTCCCTGCAAGCAAATATCCATCAGTACCAAGTGGGGCTTGGTTTGAGCCGTGATTAAAATCGCATCTCTACCTGTTGTCGCAATTTTAACCACCTCATGCCCTAACTTTTGCAAAGTCTCTTGAACATGCCATGCAACCACACTCTCATCTTCAACCACCAATATTTTTGCCATGCTTGCAGATTACTTTGTAGCGGTTTCTAATCGTTTAATTCCATTACTAGTTAGCCCATTTCGCTGATTGGAATAGGCTAAATTTTTGATTTTGGCTGTTTAGGCTACTTCGGCGTGCTTTATTTTGAGCTAGGGTGCGTCGCTAAGCGATCGTCAAAACTAACTTATCAGGACACCCGCTCTAGAGCAGTTTTTCTTCATAAAAGCTTGCAAAAACGAGATTCACCCATTGCTAAACTGCTTAGAGCATTGTAGGGCTATTTATCAGTCGCTAAACGTGATTTTGAAGCGAGTTTTGTCCGTTTTGTCTAATTCAAAGTGCCCTTGCAGTTGATTAATAAGTCCGTGGACGAGTCGTAGCCCCATAGATTGCGTAGTTTCTAACTCGAATGTATCCGGTAGGTGGGTTCCATTGTTCTCAACAGTTAAGTGAATTTGGCTGCTTGCCACTTTTTTTAAAGTAACGACAATTTCACCTGTTTTGTTATCTGAAAAGCCATGTTTCAGAGCATTCGTCATCAACTCGTTGAGAGCTAAACCACAGGGAATTGCTTTGTCTAAGCTTACTAAGACATCATCATCTACCTTGACTTTTAGCTGCACCAAACCAGGTTGAATACGGTAGGTATAAAAAAGGCTTGCTGTCAGGGCTTGAATATATTCTGACAAATTAATTTTAGATAGATTTTGTGATCGATACAAGTTTTCGTGCACAAGTGCCATTGACCTAATTCGGCTTTGGCTATCTTCAAAGATTTGCCGCACTTTGGGATCTTCAACACGTTGTGCTTGGAGATAAATCAAACTAGAAATGATCTGCAAGTTGTTTTTAACTCGATGATGAATTTCTTTTAGTAAAGCCTCTTTTTCTCTTAAAGAAGCTGTAATTTGCTCTTCGGCTTGCCTTTGTTTAGTGATATTTTCGAGAGTCCCTGTATGCCCCATTAGTTCACCTAGATCAGAGACGATCGGAGCCGTTCGCACATGCACCCACATTACCGCTCCGTCGCGGTTGACCACTCGAAATTCATCAGCGTGCTGCTGTCCAGTTTTGGCTAAAGCAAACCACTCAGACACAACCCGATCTCGATCTTCAGGGTGAATGACCCTCGCAAATCCTTCTCCAAGACTTTCTTCTAGCGTAAAGCCTCCCATTTCGCGGCAGCGAGGATTGGTGTAGGTAACCCGCCCCTCGACATCGCAGGTGAAAATTCCTACCGGAGAACACGCACTGAGAGCACGCCACCTTTCTTCACTCGCTCTCAAAGTCTGGTCGCCTTTGACCTGTTGCCCTTCACCATCTGACCCCTCAATCTTGCCCAATTGGTTGATCAACTGTTCAAACATTTGACGGATCTGGGTTGACTGGTTTTCTGTCTGAGGCAAGGGGGAGATCGTATGCTGCAACTGTTTTAGTTGAGTCTGAACCGCACTAACCTGCTGAGCTAATTCGTTCCGATCCATTTACGCTGTCCCTGTTTCTAGGTCTAAAAGAGAGGTTTCTATCGTCTCTGAGATTGCTGCGATCGCGCCTCTCTATTGTGACGGGTAGAGAAAATTAGGTGACTCATCCTATCGGGTGATTAGAGAAGAAAAGGGAGAATTTTGGGCACTGTAATAATCAGCCAAAAGGATGATCCTCCCAACCCGTCTAGTCAGTTATCGCCTCCTGCGGAAAGCCCTACAAAATTAGGTCGGATTTCCTCCTAAAGTCCTACGCACCCTAAATAAATGTGTGTTATTCTGTTTGCAGTGAGATACTTAGGGTACTAAATAATTTTCAGCGATTGATCTTCTTTAAAATCTAAATCCTTAAACCATCATCTACATCAAAAGGAACGTCATTCTCATGAAAGGCATTCGCACTGAACCTACGAACGGTCACAAGGCTATTGTCCAGAACGATAGTAATCTATCGAAGTTGCCGACAATTGTTTTAGACAAAACGCCTACCCAAGATGCTCCGATCGTCACTGATCATCCGATCGCTCCTGACATAGAGGCTCCTGCTGAGACCCCTACTGCAACTCCTCGCAAAAAGCCGATCAAAGCAATTTTGGCAGGGGTTGGCATCGGTGGCGCGATCGTAGCTGGCACCTTTGGGTATCACTACTGGCAGTTTGCCTCGACGCACCAATCGACTGACAACGCTACGGTGACGGGCAACATTCACCAAATTAGCTCGCGCATCGCGGGCACCGTTGACCAGGTGTTAGTCGATGACAACCAGACCGTCAAAGCAGGACAGCCTCTCTTAAGGCTTGACCCTCGCGATTATCAAGTCAAACTTCAGCAAGCCCAAGCTGAGTTAGAGTCGGCTCGTCGTAAGGCAGCTACGGCTCAGGTGAATATTGACCTGGCTTCTAAAAACGCTCAGGCTGCCAGCACTCAAGCTCAAGGCGGAGTCGGTAGTGCAGTTGCTGCGATCGCCAGTGCTCAGGCTCAAGTTTCTGAAGCCCAGTCTGGAATTCCTCAAGCTCAGGCTCAAGTGGCTCAAACCGATGCCAACTTGAGAAAAGCTCAAACTGACTTGAGTCGTTTTCAGAAACTCTTTAACGAGGGCGCGATCGCTCGTCGCGATCTAGACACCGCTCAGCAAGCCTACGCGGTTGCGACTGCTCAGAAGGCGGCAGCGGTTCAGGGCGTTGCTCAAGCCCAAGCCAAATTGGCACAAGCACAACAAGGAATTGCGACCGCTCAAGCTGGATTAAACTCTTCTCAAGGCGGTGTGCAAGAAGCACAAGCCAAAGGTGTGCAAACCGATGTCAGTCGCAGCGACTATTTGACCGCGCAAGCAGCAATCAACCAGGCACAAGTTGCCCTCAAGAATGCAGCACTTCAGCTTTCTTACACCAATATTACGGCTCCGGTGGCGGGTCGCATCGGGCGAAAAACGGTTCAGGTGGGTCAATCGGTTCAACCTGGCAACCCATTGATGGCGATCGTCGATAATCAATATTGGATCAGTAGTAACTTCAAAGAGACCCAGATAGGAAAGATGCGTCCGGGGCAAGAGGCTGAGGTGAAGCTAGATGCGTTCCCCAACCACACCTTTAAAGGTCATGTTGAAAGTCTCTCTCCTGCGTCGGGTGCCTCGTTTGCGCTCCTACCTCCTGATAATGCGACAGGCAACTTTACGAAGGTCGTGCAGCGAGTTCCGGTGAGAGTGGCATTAGACTCCGATAGCGTTCGAGGCTACGAGTCGTTCATCACTCCAGGTCTGTCAGCAGAAGTCACCGTTGCAGTGCAGTAGTAGTAAAGGCAGAGGGACGGAATGATTTTTTCTCCCTCTTCCTTTTTGCTTTAGAATCTCGTTCTTCAGAGGGTATTTATCTCTGGGAAAATCTCGAACACTGAGGTATCTCTTATTTACCACTGAGCCGCGATCGCTATGCACATCAGGGAGAAAATTAGCCCCGTTTTCCGAGCTTTTTCGTCTCGAAACTATCGTCTGTTTTTTGCTGGACAGGGCATCTCCCTTATTGGGACTTGGATGACACAAACAGCAGTAATCTGGCTGGTTTATAGCTTGACCAATTCGGCACTGTTGCTGGGAGTGGTGGGATTTGCTCAGCAAATGCCTAATTTTCTGTTGAGTCCGTTTGCGGGGGTGTTAGTCGATCGCTTAAATCGCCATCGAATTTTGATTGTGACTCAGATTCTGTCAATGATCCAGTCTCTAATATTGGCAGCATTGGCATTTAGCGGCACGATCCACATTTGGCACATTATTGTCTTGAGTGTTTTTCAAGGCTGTGTCAACGCGATCGACATGCCGACTCGTCAGACGTTTGTGGTCGAATTAATTGAACGACGAGAGAATCTAAGTAACGCGATCGCGCTCAATTCTTCATTGTTTAGCGGTGCGCGATTAATTGGACCTGCGATCGCGGGGTTATTGATCGCGGCAGTTGGCACTTCAACGTGCTTTTTAATTGATGGAGTGAGCTATATCGCTGTGATTGTTGGGCTGTTGGCAATGCGAATTCATCCTCGAAAGATTGCTCCGCTCGACACGTCAGACACAGTTTTGCATCGCCTCAAAGAGGGCTTTGACTATGCGTTTGGATTTCCGCCAATTCGCTCGATTCTGATGCTGATGGCGTTGGTGAGTTTGGTGGGAATGCCCTACACCGTGTTAGCCCCCATCTTTGCAACCAACATTCTCCACGGCGGACCTCAAACACTGGGATTTTTGATGGCATCCTCTGGGTTTGGGGCGTTGGTCAGTGCCGTTTATCTGAGTTCACGCAGCACGATCGTGGGGCTAGGCAGAATTATCACAATCGCTCCCAGTGTCTTTGGGGTCGCCCTGATTGTTTTTGCGCTCTCTAAAGTTCTCTGGCTTTCGCTGATTGCCATGTTTGTGCTGGGAGGCAGCTTAATTTTGCAGTCCACCTCAAGCAACACAATTTTGCAAACGATCGTCGAAGAAGATAAGCGAGGACGGGTCTTAAGTTTGTATACGATCGCGTTTATCAGCATGGCAACATTTGGTAATTTGTTTGCTGGAAGTCTCGCGAGTCGTATTGGTGCTCCTTGTACGCTCGTCATTAGCGGAGTGATTTGCGTTGCGGCTTCGATCTACTTTTCTCGTCAGTTTCCGAGACTTCGCGAGATTGTTTTGCCCATCTACGATCGCATGGGTTTATTAACCGAGCATCACTAACAGGAGGTTTTTGTGACCAGTTCTTCTGCAATGTCTCCACCCAGCTCCGATCATGTCTCTCTTAAAACCTGGATTGGGGTGTTAGGCACCGTTCTAGGTGCGTTTATGGCAGTGTTAGATATTCAGATCACCAACTCCTCTTTGAGAGACATTCAAGCAGCTCTGGGTGCAACGCTCGAAGAAGGCTCGTGGATCTCGACCTCTTATCTAGTTGCTGAAATTGTGGTCATTCCGTTGACGGGTTGGCTCTCTCAGGTGTTTTCGACTCGTCGCTATCTGTTAGTGAATGCAATCCTATTTGTGTTCTTCTCGGTGTGCTGTGCGTCAGCATGGAACCTGCCTTCGATGATTGTGTTTCGGGCATTACAGGGATTTTCAGGTGGCATCTTAATTCCAATGGCCTTTACGGTATTGTTGACGACATTGCCGCCCTCTAAGCAATCGATCGGAATGGCATTATTTGCGATTACTGCTACATTTGCGCCCTCAATTGGTCCGACATTGGGGGGTTGGTTAACCGAGAACTTTAGCTGGCATTATGTATTCTATCTAAACATCGTTCCAGGCGCTCTGCTAGTTGCGGCAGTTTGGTATGCGATCGATGCTCGTCCGATGCAGTTAAATCTTCTCAAACAAGGAGACTGGGGCGGAATTGCAGCAATGGCGATCGGGCTGGGTTCTCTGCAAGTCGTGCTCGAAGAAGGCAGTCGTAAGGATTGGTTTAGCTCAAACCTAATCGCACAATTAGCGATCGTGGCATCTATTTTTTTAGCCATCTTTTTTTGGATCGAGTTGAGGCGCAAAAAACCGTTTATCAACCTCCGACTGCTCAAAGGACGAAATTTTGGTTTAGCCAGCGTCATTAATGTGTCCTTAGGTTTAGGACTTTATGGCTCAGTCTATATTCTGCCTCTTTACTTAGGTCAAATTCAGGACTATAGCGCGATGCAGATTGGGGAAGTCTTAATGTGGGTTGGCTTTCCGCAACTGCTGATCATTCCCTTTGTGCCTAAGCTAATGCAGCGCATCGACGTGCGAATCTTAATCGGACTTGGGATTAGTTTATTCGCAGTCAGTTGCTTTATGAACTCTGAGTTGACTAATCAATCCGGGATCGATCAATTACGCTGGTCACAATTAGTTCGGGCGGCGGGGCAACCGTTGATTATGGTGCCAATTTCCTCGATCGCCACAGCAGGCTTGCCACCTTCTCAAGCTGGGTCTGCATCCGGTTTATTTAATATGATGCGAAATTTGGGTGGCTCGTTTGGCATCGCGGCGATCGCCACCCTGCTCACCAATCGAGAACAGTTTCATTCCAATCGCCTCGGAGAAGCCGTCTCTATCTACAGCCCCGCCACGCAAGAATCGATGAATCGCTACACCCAGTTTTTTGTCAGCCGGGGATCTGACTTGGCAACAGCCCAAAACCAAGCGATCGCGGCGATCAGCAGCACGGTTCGTCGCGAGGCATCGGTGATGGCATTTAATGACTGCTTTTATTTTATTGCCTGCGCTTTGCTGGTGAGCGGCATTGCAGTTCTTTTTCTTAAGAAAGCCAAGCCAGGGGGCGGCGCACCTGTTCATTAAGCCTCTGGAAGTTTGCTAAATCGGGTGGATATCAATCGTCAAGACCGATCTGGGTACTTTATTGAAAGTACGCAAGCCAGACTTTTTTGACGGGAAACCGATCGACGCTCTATGATGCAGACCGAACACGCTACCGCTGAAAGCCTCTTTCAAGAAGGCTTAAACTTCAGCCAGGTCGGAGACTATGCCTCTGCGATCAGCTATTTTGACCAAGCGATTTCTCGCAAACCCGATTTTTATGATGCTCTCAGCGAGAAAGGAACTGTCTTGATCAGTCTGGGTCAGCACGAAGCCGCAATTTCCTGCTTTGAGCGTGCGATCGTGTATTATCCCAATTCTCCTGATCTTCACTACAGCAGAGGTTGGGCAGCCTATGTCGCCAGAGATTTTGAGACGGCGATCGCTAGCTTTAGTCAACTGGTAACCCTGAAGTCTGATTATCCTTACGCCCACTACAGTCAGGGCTTGACGCTATTTGCGCTCAAACGCTATGACGACGCGATCGGTCAGTTTGGCAAAGCTTTAGAGCAGATGCCCACGTTCGCCGATGCCTGGTGTATGCAAGGCGTGACGCTTTATGTCACCCATCGTTATGAAGGGGCAGTCACTCACTTCAATAAAGCCTTAGAATTGCGCCCCGATTATCAAGATGTCCTAATCAATCGAGGCAATGCGCTGCTCTGCTTAGGAGATTATGAGGCAGCCATTTCTAGCTATGAGAAGGCGCTGGCGATCGAGGAAGATGATGCAGATGCTTGGTTTTATCGAGGCATCGCGTTCAAGCAACTCAATCAACACGAAGCTGCGATCGAGAGCTATCAAAAAGCGCTGAACTTGCAGCCAAATCACCCTGCCAGTTGGTATAACCAGGCGTGTTCGTGCATGAAGCTTGGTGATTGTGAAGATGCACTGGCTCAGTTTGATCAAGCCATACAGCTCAAGCCTGACTATTATGAAGCCTGGTATAACCGGGGAGTTGTTCTCAAAATGCTGAATCGATTAGAAGACGCGATCGCAAGTTACGATCGCGCTTTGGCACTCAAGCCGAACGATTTTCGCGCCTGGAATAATCGAGGCAGTATTTTAGTGAGCCTCAAACGATTTGCAGAAGCTGTCGCCAGCTACGACAAGGTGTTGGCTTTAAAGCCAGATGATGAGATCGCCCTACAGAACCGTACGGTAGCCATGAGAAAAATAGATTCCAAAGGCATTTAAGGGCATGGCAGCATCGGGTAGAGACGTTTCGGTGGAAGGTCTCTATGGCATCGGGTAACCGTGTGGTTTGTCGCATTCATTCGTGAAATCGGTATGACTTGTACTGATTCGATTTTTGGATGCGATTGGTTATTAGTCGTGGCGAAATCGTTGGGGAGACGTTTCACCGAAACGTCTCTACAGCATTGGGTGAATCCATCATCGATCGGGTTCGTGGGTCATTTCGGAACCAAATACAGGTGAGAATTACTGCATCCTTGACGTAACGCTTGATTAACGTGATTTACTGGTGTGATTCTCATTCGCGTTGCTGTTAGCAGTTGAGTGTATAACTCGCTCGGCTAATTTGTCAGGCACTTCTTGCAGATGATCATCTTCCCAATGGAAATACCCTACGCCCATGGTTAGCGATCGTAGCTCCACAATCAGATCGTACATCTCAGCCTGGGGCAACAGGGCTGTCACATCATCCCAGCCGTGCCAGTCTGCTTTAGCGTCATAGCCAAGAATCTGACCTCGCCGACCACTCACTAACCGCAGCACTTTTGAAGTGAAATTAGTCGGAATGGAAATGGTAATTCGGACGATCGGTTCCAACAGCACAGGGTCGCAGTTGATTAAGCCGTCTTGCATCGCCAATCGTGCTGCCTGTTTAAACGCCTGCTCAGAGCTATCAACACTGTGATAAGACCCATTCGTTAGCGTCACTGACACATCTACAACCGGGAAGCCCAACGGTCCTCGTGATAGGTATTCTCGAACACCCGTCTCAACCCCAGGAATGTATTGTCTAGGCACCACGCCCCCGACGATCGTTTCTGCAAACTGAAAGCCTTCGCCGCGTGTGACGGGGTGAATGTCTAAATAAACATCACCAAATTGTCCATGCCCCCCGGTTTGGTGTTTATAGCGTCCGTGAGAGGTTGCCTTTTTGCGGATGGTTTCTTTATAAGGCACCTGCGGCAAGTGAGTAGACATCGGCAGATTGTATTTACGCCGCAAGCGATCGAGCGCCACCTGAAGATGAATCTCACCCTGACCCCAAAGAATGATTTCGTGGGTGTCACCGTGCTGATGCCATTGCAGAGAGCAATCTTCTTCTAACAGTTTGGCAAGCGCACTGGTCAGTTTTACTTCATCGCTGCGTTTTTCGGCATTAATCGCTAGAGCATAAACGGGTCTGATCTGCTCGGCTCTGGGCAACTCGGCGGAGCTTTGAGCCTCTAAAGGGGTGAGCGTGTCGCCTGTCTTAATTCCTTCCATTCGTCCTAGGGCAACGATTTCACCTGCTTGCGCCACCTGTAAACTTTGCTGTTGTTGACCGCAGAGACGATACAGTCCCCCCACTCGCACACCATTGAGTAGTGCACCATCAGAAATTGCACCTTGCCAAACTCTCACTAGCGAAAGTTTTCCACCTTGAGGGGTGTAGTAGGTCTTCAGAACTTGGGCGAGCGGAGTGCTGGCACTGAGAAGGATGCCGCGCCGTTCTGCGGTAGTGTTGGGGTCGGGAGCTTCTCGCAGCAGGGCTTCTAAAAGTGGACGGACACCGAAATCTCGATCGGCGCATCCCACCAGCACGGGCACGATCAAATCTGCGCCTAGATCTGTCTTCAAGTCTTGAATGATTTCTTCTTGAGGCGGATCGATGTCTTCGAGCAATTCCTCTAGCAAGTGGTCATCGAAGTTTGCGAGGGTTTCTAGCATCTCCGATCGCGCGATCTGCTCCTGGGCTTTCAGTTCTTCAGGAAACGGCACCGGATCGGCAGGCGCACCGGGATGATAGTGATAAGCTTGCTCGGTGACTAGATCAATAAATCCCGTGAGGGTTTCGCCCTGTCCGATCGGATAGTGATGCGGCACTAAGGGACGGCTAGACACCGATTTCAGCGCGTTCAACACTTGCGTAAAGCCTACATCTGCCCGATCCATTTTGTTGATGAACACGAGATGAGGAATCTCCCAATCATCTAAAAATTTAAACAATGGGGCGAGATTGAGCACGCGATCAACCACAGGTTCGCACACAATCACAGCCGCATCCACACCAATCAGCACGTTGTAGGTTTCTTGAGCAAACTCGATCGAGCCAGGGCAATCGAGCACCGAAAAACGAACGCCGCCATATTCGAGATTGGCGGCGTTGACTTCTACAGTCATTTGGCGATCGCGGGCTTCTGGGGCACTATCGCCGACGGTGTTTTTATCCTGCACAGTGCCTTTGCGAGATGTCGTTCCGGTAACCCACAAGAGGCTTTCTAGTAGCGTCGTTTTTCCGCTTAGGTAGGGTCCCACGAGTGCGACACTTCGGGAACCCGATGATAGTCTATCGCTCATACATTCCTCCTTAAAAGAAGTTGAAAGATGGTTCACAGCTAATTAAAATCAGCAGCGTTTAAGCGATTGATGGGCGAAAGTTTCTCAATGGTCATCCGAGTAGATCAGGATTTATAGAGAGGGATTCTCAGTGATGAAATTCAGAAATCGACGACTATCCTTCTTCCCCGGATCGGTCAGTCAGTAATTTTCGCAAAACCTTCAATCAGGTTAATCAATCTTCAGTCCTGTTGAGATTGAACTGATAGCTTTAAACTATTAAATAGAAACCTTGAATGTGATTAAAACAACCGTTTGTTTTAAGAAAGCGGGATTGAAGAAAGACAGCTTTCTTAACATAAACCGTCAAAACAATCGGGACGATGATCGTCTATTCTAGCGATATCAATCGCCCCGATCATAATCACTGGCTAGACCGCAGAGTTTTGTCGCTCAGAAGCGGAATGATTAGCTTTGCCATTTTTGCTAGTGGGATGGGTGTGACCATTGTTGCTGCGAGGTTGAATCACCCCATATCCTCCGTGGTTACGATCGTAAATCACATTAATCTCACCCGTTTCAGCATTGCGAAACATATAGAAATCATGGTCAACCAGTTCTAGCTGTTCCATTGCATCTTCGACCGTCATGGGTGGCATCGCAAAATATTTAGTTCGCACAACGGTGGCAGGAAGTTCAGGAGTGCGATCGAGCGTCAATTCTGGCACGATCGGCGTTTCGCTAAGGGTCTCTTCAGTCTTAAGGGTCTCGTCGTAGCGTTTATCAGAGCGCTTCTCTTTATATTTGCGGAGTTGTCGAGCAATCTTGTCAGCCACCAAGTCAATGCTAGCGTAGAGGCTGTCGCTGCCCTCCTCAGCTCGAACGACTGCACCATTGGCATAAATCGTGACTTCAGCGATTTGCTTGGGGTTGATTCGAGGGTTGCGAGCGACCGACAAATGCACATCTACTTGAGTGGTGAGCGTTTGAAAGTGAGTAACCGCCTTCTCAATTTTTTGGTTGACATACTCACGAATCGCATCAGTGATCTCGATGTTTTTGCCATGAATGACAAGCTTCATAAAGCTACTCCCCTAAAAGATTTGGGTGATGGCTTCACCCTAACACTTTGTATTCTGGCAAACACTCGTCTTCAAAATGTTTTGCATCCCTTGATAATTCTTGATGAATTCTAATCAGATTTATCTCAAAGTTAGGGTGATTTTCGCTTGATTTTTACGGCTCTCTCACGCAAGCTAGAAAATGGACTGATAACATCAGCGTTTACTCGGTTTGTTTGTAAGGTTGGCGAGATTTGTGACTGATGCCCCCTCTGATGTTGCTTCACTGCGCTGTTGTTTGCTCAAAAACAGAGGCTTGATGCCTTATTTAGAAGCGTGGGAATGGCAGAAGTGTTTGGTGAGCGATCGTAAGCTTAATCCTGCTCTAAAAGACGTTCTGATTTTATTAGAACATCCACCTGTTTACACATTGGGACAAGGGGCAACTACAGAATTTCTTAAGTTTGATTTGACTCAAAGTAAGTACGAATTACATCGCATTGAGCGAGGGGGTGAAGTGACTTATCACTGCCCCGGTCAACTGGTCGGCTACCCAATTCTGAACCTAAATGATTACTACAAAGATTTGCACTGGTACTTGCGGCAGCTAGAAGAAGTCATCATCCAAGTCGTCGGCGTTTATGGGTTGGAAGGAACGCGCCTTCCGGGTCTGACAGGCGTTTGGGTTGAGGGGCGAAAAGTGGCAGCGATCGGCATCAAGGTCAGCCGTTGGATCACGATGCACGGATTCGCGCTAAACGTCTGTCCCGATTTGGAGGGGTTCGATCGCATCGTGCCCTGCGGTATTTCCGACAAGCCTGTGGGCAGTTTGGCGCAGTTTGTGCCCACAATCACGGTAGAACAAGTGCGGCAGCAGGTCGCGATCGCGTTCGCAGCAATATTTGAAGTCAAGCTCGTGAGCGCCTGACCCCTAGGAACGTGGATTTATTAAGGTGCAACGTCTCACCCTCACCCTAGCCCTCTCCCCGAGGAGAGGGAACAAGGCTCTAACTCTCTTCTCCGTGGGAAGAAGGGTTGGCGAGGGCTTCACCCCACTTCGTGAGGAGGGCAGAAGACGTTCACAAGTCTGACAGGTTATTTAATTCATGATTCTTAGCGATCGGCTCTATCTCAAATTAACTCGCGCACATCAGTCACTTGACCTGTCACCGCCGCCGCCACGACCATCGCCGGACTCATCAACAGAGTCCGTCCTGACGATGATCCTTGACGACCCTTAAAGTTGCGATTTGACGAAGACGCACTGAGTTGCCGACCTTGCAGCTTATCGGGGTTCATTGCCAAACACATTGAGCATCCGGCTTCTCGCCATTCAAAGCCTGCGGTTAAGAACACTTCGTGTAGACCTTCTGCTTCTGCCTGTTTCTTCACTCGCTCAGAGCCAGGGACGATGAAAGCTTTTACGCCGTTGGCAACGTGTCGCCCTTTGGCAAACTTTGCGGCTTCTCGCAGGTCGCTGATTCTGCCGTTGGTGCAGCTTCCTACAAAACAGACATCGACTTTTGTACCCTGGATTGCTTGACCCGGAGCTAGATTCATATAGAGATACGCTTCTTCGGCGATCGCTCTCTCGTCTTCCATGATGTCATCTTGCATCGGAACAGACTCATCAACCGCAATGCCCTGTCCTGGAGTGATGCCCCAGGTAACGGTCGGAGCAATCTCAGCCGCATCGAAGACAACTACATCGTCATAAATAGCATTTGCATCGCTACGAATATTATTCCACCACGCGATCGCATGATCCCAATCATTGTCTTTGGGAGCAAAATCACGACCTTGAAGATAATCATACGTGACCTGATCGGGATTCACATATCCACAGCGCGCACCGCCTTCGATCGCCATGTTGCAAACGGTCATCCGTTCTTCCATATCCATCTGCTCAAGGGTTGTCCCAGCAAACTCATGAGCGTAGCCAACGCCGCCCTTCACACCTAATTTGCGGATGATGTGCAGGATTACGTCTTTGGCATAGACTCCGGGCTTTAAGGTGCCGTTGACTTCAACTTTTCGGACTTTGAGCTTTGAGAGTGATAGCGTTTGCGACGCAAGCACATCTCGCACCTGACTGGTGCCGATGCCAAAGGCGATCGCGCCAAAGGCACCATGAGTTGACGTGTGGCTATCTCCACAGGCGATCGTCATTCCGGGCTGGGTCAATCCCATCTCGGGGGCAATGACGTGGACAATGCCCTGACTGCCTGACCCGACGTTATAAAAGGTGATGCCGTTTTCCTGGCAATTTTTTTCTAAGGCTTGCATCATTTCTTCTGCCAGCGAGTCCGCATAGGGTCGCGCCTGGTCTTCAGTCGGGACGATGTGATCAACTGTGGCGATCGTCCGTTCTGGAAAAGACACCCTGAGTCCGCGTTCTCTCAGCATCGCAAACGCTTGAGGGCTGGTGACTTCATGAATCAGGTGCAGCCCAATAAAAAGCTGAGTCTGCCCGGATGGAAGGGTTCCGACGGTGTGTGCGTCCCAAACCTTATCAAACAGCGTCCCTTTACTCATGGCGTTTTGTCGTGACTTATACAGAACCGTTGAGTTTTGATTCTACCGCACAAGGTAGGAGGTGAGAGGCGTTTGGTCAGGGTTGAATGACGATCGTCAGCGTGACAACGAGGCTCACTCATAAAATTCAGTGCAGCAATGAATAGATTTGTAGTACAAAAACTCTCAACACTGTACAATTCCGGTGAATGCGAGAGGAACCACCATGCGATTGGGTAAAGTAGTCAAATCAAATTCCCACTGTGATTATGTGGTGCAGTTGGATGACGAGATGGATTTTATCGATGCCCCTAAAGCTGATGATTATGGGTTTGGCAGCTTCGTCAAGCTCGAAACCGAAGAACGTCACTGGGCGATCGGCATTGTCTATAATTCTCAACTGCTCAACCCAATGTTTATGAATATGGGTCCTCGTCTATCGAGCGAACCCGACCCGCTCTTCACACCAGATCTCATCAACGAGACCCGCACTCTACTGTGGACAGTTCTCGTCGGCTGTTTAGACCAATACGACGGCGAATTTTACGGCGTGCAGGGCATCCCACGAGTGGTAGTTCCCGTCAACACGCCTGTTTCGACCATGACCCCCGCAGAAATTCATCAGTTTCATCTCAATCAAGAGCGACGATCGCAGTTCTGCTATTACAGCCACCTCTTACACTGTGGCGGCACGTTTTCGACTCAGCTTACTCATCAAGTTTTGCAAGAATTGATTGAGTCAAAACTCTTCCGAGATGCCGAAGAACGCGCCCTGATTGTGCTCTGCAGAGAGTTGGCATGGAAAACTACGATGGGTGCAATGCGATAAGCACAAAGTTCGCAATAGATTTGACCTCTCTCCTGCCCCTAAAACAAAAACCCCAGCCGTGAAGCTGGGGTGAATAATCAGGGTGCATCTACCATTCCTCTATTCCCTGAATAGGGGTCAAACCCGGATGTTTTCTGAAAAACCTGCGATCGCTCCAGTCCCCCACCTTTAAAACAAAAAACCCCAGCCGTAAAGCCGGGGTGAATAATCAGGGTGCATCTACCATTCCCCTATTCTTCAGATGAGGGACAAACCCGGAGGTTTATTGAAAGAGCCGCGATCGTGCCTTACCAATGCCGATGTTATTTTTGAACGTATCCGATCGTGGGTCATAGCAAAATCAGGTAGAGACGTTTCGGTGGAACGTCTCTATGCCATCGGGTAAATGCGCGATCGTGCCTTACCAATGCCG
>JBBRPT010000053.1:0-41154 GCA_038227635.1 Leptolyngbyales cyanobacterium
TGAAAACTGCTGGCTTTGACCCGTAGAATTTGTTGTTCTCGTTCTGCAATGTTCATGGGAGACTGCTTTCAACACTTGATTCTCCCTACTTTCAGCTAATCATTTTTCTCTCGCAAATGGCGAAAAAATAAAGACACTAACAAAATTGCCAAGGCGCAAAATGCAACTTTGGTGGAATACTCGATTATTGATGATGGCTCCCGAATTCAAAGCAAAAGGGAATTACAGGAATTAGCACTCTACATTTGGGTCGTTCAGCCCACCGGAGAAGTTACCTTCCGTCAAGTTGACCTCAAACCTTTAGGGCAGCGCAATATTGGGTTATTAGACTTAGTGATTGGCAATCAAGAATTTCTTGCTATTCGCAGTCGTAGCGCTGATTTTGCCCCACCTCAACCTAACCTGCCTACACTGCATCAAATACTGATTGATCCGATTGCTGATCTTCTCCCCAAAGACCCCAATGCTCACGTTATTTTCATCCCTCAAGGCCCTCTCTTCCAGGTGCCCTTTCCCGCCCTACAAGATGCTAGTGGTACTTACCTGATCCAGAAGCACACCATCTTGACTGCTCCCTCTATTCAAGTCCTGTCCCTTACAAGAAAAATTGCTCTCAATCAGATTCAAAATTCAAAATCCAAGCTCAAAAATGCTCTAGTGGTTGGTAATCCCACTATGCCCAGCATTGCTCTCATTCCCGGTGACCCAGCCAGACCCTTATCTGCTCTCCCCGGAGCCGAAGCCGAAGCAAAAGCAATCGCCCCTCTGCTTAATACCCAACTCATCATTGGTGCCCAAGGCACAAAAGCTACGATTGTTCAAAAAATGCCTCAGGCATCAATCATTCACTTCGCAACTCATGGATTATTAGATGATGTGCGAGGTTTAGGCAGCGCGATCGCACTGGCTCCTTCTGGTGAGGATAATGGCTTATTAACGGCAGAAGAAATTTTATACATGAAACTGCAAGCAAATCTGGTTGTGTTAAGTGCTTGTAACACAGCTCAGGGAAGAACGACTGGGGATGGCGTGATTGGGTTATCGCGATCATTGATTGCAGCAGGAGTGCCCAGTGTGATTGTTTCCCTCTGGTCGATTCCCGATGCACCCACAGCAGAGTTAATGCAAGCATTCTACCAGAACCTGCAAAAGAATCCAGATAAAGCGCAGGCACTCCGGCAAGCAATGTTAACAACCATGAAAAATCATCCCGAACCACGAGATTGGGCAGCATTTACGCTAATCGGGGAATCAAATGAGTGATTGAGAAAGCAACACCGCTCGATTAATGTTCACTTGTAACACAACCTTTTGTTCATGTATTTACTCTGCCGGTATTCCGTCTCTTTTGCCAGCATTAAAGATTCTCAAAACTCGACACCTAATGAAGCTTAAAAGCTAGATGTAGCAGGCTTTACACCATTTTGTTAGACAAGTGCAAGATGAGTTGTGAGAGACTCAACCTTTTCAAAGTTCCAACTCATAGATCTGAGCAATCTCATCCGACTGAATCCCCAAATACGCCAGCGTCTGACGTTGAGTGGCATGTCCAAACGCTTCCATCAGCAGAGGAATCGCAGTCCCTCGCTCTGTCCGCTGCCAGTAGCCCCAAGTCTTGCGAAGCGTGTGGCTGCCATAATTTCCCTTCAGCCCCACATTCTGGCACCAAGTCTTGACCATCGTGCTCACCGTGGTCACCGTCAAGCACCCCCTCTGACCAGTAAAGAGATTATCTTCGTCGTGAAGGTGGCTGGTCTCTAGCCACGTCTGAATCGCTGAGATTGCCATCCTATTGAGCGTCACAGGACGATACTTGTGCGTCTTGCTCCCCTGAGTTTAACTCAATCCCTACCAATCTCTATATCTGCTAAACGTGCATCAGTCTCTTGAGTGCTTTGCAGTTACGCTTTGCGCTAATCAAGTTCTTCAACGACAGCCGCAGCAGCCTCGATCTCATGCTGCAATTCTTCGATCGAAGGAAGCTTTGCTTTAAACTCTTCGGGCAGTGTAGCCGTAGTGCGGTAGGTCGAGACGCTGATTGGCTGGTTCATGCCTCGAAGGGCGTATTCAACCACTGACTTTTTCTTTGAACGACATAGGATGATTCCGATCGTCGGATTGTCGGACGGACGACGCAATTTGTCATCAATGACATTGACGTAGAAGTTAATTTGTCCAGAATACTCAGGCTTAAAGTCGGTTGTCTTTAGCTCGATCGCCACAAAGCAGCTCAGGGCGAGATGATAGAAAAGCAGATCAACAAAGAACTCGTCTCCTTCAACTTCCAACCGATATTGACTGCCCACGAAAGCAAAGCCAACCCCCAACTCCAGCAGAAACTTCTGCATATGTTCGATCAACGCACGCTCCAAATCACGCTCAAGCGCTTTTTCGCGCAAGCCTAAGAATTCGAGGTTGTATTCTGATTTCAACAAACTTTGGGCAAGGTCAGACTGAGAAGAAGGAAGCGTTTGTTGAAAGTTCGTCAACGCGCCACCTTGACGGCTATAAAGATCTGTCTCAATCTGGTGAATGAGAACACTTCGGCTCCAACCATTTTCTATAGTCTTTTGAATATACCAAACTCGTTGCTCCTGTTTCTTAAGCTTATCCATGACAGCGCAATTATGCTTCCACGGAATTTGTGCCCCAAGCTGATGCACAATTGCCTCGTCGGGATAGGTTTCAGCAAAAGTTCGCATATATTTGAGGTTTCGAGGCGAGAAACCCGTCATTTCTGGAAACTCGATCTTCAGGTCGCGAGCTAATCGGTCAACCACTTTCGTTCCCCAGCCCTCATTCTGCTGACGCTGAAGAATTTCACGCCCGATTTGCCAGTACAGTAACACCAGTTCTTGATTGACCGCCAGAGCTGCTTTCACCTGAGTAGAGCGGATTCGTTCTTTCAGGTTTCGGAAAAAGTCGTCGTAATTATCTGGAAAAAGAGAAGTTTGGTCAGGCATTATTCGTTGCTTTTGACAGAAACCAGGGCTATGTCGCTCTATTCTTTTATTAGGGAAATTGCCTAAAGCGAGTAAGAGAGAGCATCTCACTAACTGACATCGGACACTAATGTCTTTAGCTCTGCCAATAATCTTTCTAACCGTTTTTGCTTCTTAGGATCACTCCAGACTTTAGAGCGATTGGCTAAATGTAAAACGTCTTTAATTTGTCCCTGCAACAATAGAGGTTTCTTTTCCAAGGTGCCACCCACAGTTTTGAGATTAGAAATCCTTTCTTTGATCTGTGATAGAGAAAGCTCTTGCACAATCGCTTCATCTAAAACTTGATTTCGCTGTTCCTCATCTTTAATTCGGGCGACCGCTTGGGCTTTGGTATAAGCAATTTTTCCGCTTCGCAGTGCCTCAAGCACATCTGAAGGCAGGCTCAATAGCGATAGCCGAGTGGTTGCAAATGACTCCCACGAAAGGGTCGCTAACTCGGTAAAAACTGTTTGAACTACTTCAGCTTCTGGGCTAATCAAAACGTTTTGATTAGAATTGCCGATCGCCTCATTTCGCATTCGGTAAAGTAAAGCCGGAACGTCTGTTGCCTTGATTTTTAGCCGGAGTCCTAACAACTGCAAAATGCCCTCTGTTTCTTCGATGGGGTTAAGATCCTCACGCTGCAAGTTCTCAACCAAGGCAAGCTGCAACGCTTCCTCGTCGCTCAGTTCTCGAATGGTTACAGGGACGGCATCCAGTCCTGCTGCTTTTGCGGCTCTAAAGCGGCGTTCTCCAGCAACCAGTTCGTATATGCCTTCCTGGTTGGTCGGTCGTACTAAAAGAGGTTCAAGAATTCCGTGCTTGCGAATTGATTCTGTGAGCTGTTGAAGCTTTTGAGAATCGAAGTAACGGCGCGGCTGATTTGCTGGAAGTTGAATTGCACGAATTGAAATCGTCTGGCTGCCGGGTTCAATCTCAGTCTCAAACTTCCATTCGTCCTTCAGGCTATTTCGTCTTGCCATACCGTAGCGCCTCCTCAAAAAGAGCGTCATAATCTTTGGCGGCTGAGGTTGCAGCCTCTCCAGACATTGAGAATACGGTTGCTGACTGACCTGGAGCATCGGAGATCGCTTGACGTTGATACACCATCGACTCCAGCAGCGCAAATCCTTGAGTGTGGCTCAATGCCTCACGCGCTTCCCTCAGCAATACCGTTCCCCGTGACGCACGGCTGAGAAACATCACAGCTTGGGGTTTGCCCTTCCGAATCTTCTGCGCTTGATTCACTAAGCGAACGATGTCTTTTGCAGAAAGCAAATCTAAATTAGAAGGCTGTACTGGCACGAGCGCGAGATCGACGCTCAATAGTACAGATTTAGCAGGTTCCCCTAATACCGATGGGGAATCTATGACCACAGAATCATACTCTTCTGAAAGTTTGCCAATTTGATCGAATAGATCGTCGGGGTCATTGATCACCACTGAGGGCAGATTCAATTTATTGAGCCACTGACTGGAACTCATCTGCCCATCCGAATCGACTAGAATGACGCGGTGTTTCTGACGTGACAACCAATGGGCAAGGTGTACAGCCGTGGTCGATTTTCCACATCCACCTTTCCTGTTGAGAACTCCAATGAGCATCGCTCTTATCCGTTAGCCTCTAGATTTTAATGATGCCGTCTTAGAAGCGAGGTCAATCTCTAATAAACTTCAACATCATAATCGCAATCGCGGTCGACGAATCAGAAAATCAACAAAAAATCGTCTCTCAGTAACCAAAAAGCAGCCAAAAACGATCATCTCGCTCAAGTCAACGTTGTGGGTTTAGTAAGGTATGACAAACGCTGGGATGAATACAAGGACGTATGCAAACCTCGGAGGTTTTAACCAAGAATCAAGCATTGTAACCGACAGAGTGGCTTAAACTTCCGAGGGTTTGATCAATTTGGTTTCCTACAACTAAGCCGAAGCCAATGTACGCACCTGACTGGATCTGGGTAAAGCACTATTAATCCAGTTCCCCGTTTTGGGATCGAACTGCTCATAGCTAATCGCCTTCAGTTCTTCGATCGTGTAAGGGCGCTGAGTGACAGGATGCTGAACATAGCCAACGGCGGCGATCGCTTCAAGTAGAAGGGGACGCGGTGAACGCTGCCCGTTCTCTAATCCAGAAATCGTTCCTTTAGAAACATGATAGTTCACGAGATCTCCGGTTTCGGATCGGTAGACAACCTGTGTACAGAGGATCGCCACCAAGTCATCGATCGACCAATCCTGGGACAACCGCGCTGCCTTGAGAACTTTGCCCAACGCTTTTCGTCCGGCATCAGTGGGCACATCAAGGATGAACATAGAGCTTTAAGTGGGCGAATCGCATCAAATTCAAAGTAACACAAAGCTAGCCTTTACACTCGCAAAATCAAACCCATAATCAGGTACAATAGTGATACAGAATTGTTCAACTAATTGAACAAATTTTACGAGGAAAAATATAGCTCGTATGTCCATCATTCTAGAAAAAAGTCCAGCCAACTCCGCAAATCTAGGGACAAGTAACCCTTGTGATCCCTGCGAAACAGATCGCCTGCAAGTTTTGGCAGAAGACATTCGATCGCGACTCAAACGCATGGCATCCGATATTTACTGGATCGGCTGCAATTTACTAGAAGCCAAGGAACTGTTTGGATGGGGACAAAACGCAGCGTTCTTAACCTGGGCACAAGAGCAGTCAGGTATTCAGAAAACATTGGTCTACAACTTCATCAATGTGGCAAAAGCATTTCCAAATTTCCAAGACCTCGGAAACTTTGAGGTAGTCATGACTGCCCTTTATTTCATTGCCAGACCTTCTATTCCCGAAGCAGCTCGAACTGAGTTCTTGACACGATCGCAATCTGGAGAAATTATCTCACTGCCGATGGCAAAAGCGATCGTCAACCAGCACAAAGGTAGCAGAGATGAGCGGTTTGAGCGCGCTCGATCGCGAGTGCAATTTTGGGGCGAGTTGGAGCTTACCCCCGATCTTTCACACAAGCTAATGTTGACTGATGCAAACGGTAAAGTCTTCTCATTTCGCACGTATGCAGAACTCGATAAATCATTTGAAGCTTGGCAGCAGAACATTTTTCAAGCTTCCCTATCACGAGTGAGAGAATTAGTTGCACCGCATTGGTCAGTCCGAACCGCTTTCAACTCTAAGCAGCCTTTTCGGTTGGAAGTTGAGTGTAGGATTTTAGGCTGCAACAAAACAATGTTTGCTCGCAATCCACTGTCTTTAGAAACCTGGTGGCACGAGGAAGGTAGCCGACTCAGCGATCGCTTAATTGCAACTTCATCTCAGTCTGAATCAACCTCTCAAGAAGCCATCAGAGAAATTGTTCAGACAACCTGCTTAACCTGTAGCTGGCATGAAATCGATAATCCTGCTGCTGGAGAAGGTGAATTTTGGTGCGGATTTTATCGCTCTGCCTTTGAGCTAGAACAGACTGACACGAAACCAACCGAGTGCCGAAAGTGGAACCCGATTCAAACGTTTCATCATTCGTCGGCTCGGCGACCTGTAGAACAGTTGGAAAATGGGCATTCGCGTCTAGAAAAAGATTTCGGGAATGTCACAACTTATCTTCCCGCTCAAGAGATGACAGTAAAACCACTCCAGCCATGCTTGCGGGCGATTCTTGACGGAATTCAAACCCTGTCTGGCAAAGAACTCGATCTCGTCGAGCAAGCGCTTCAACAACGACGGCAATCTGTAGGATCGTGAACACAATCAGCTCATACAAAAAGTCAAGTTTTCTGATGCGGTATTATTTGCTCATTGCAGCCCTCAAACTTCATGACTGATAGCCCCTCCATCATAGATCGACAGACTCTTCTCGCCTCTATTCCAGAAGAATGGGAGCGCAAATTTAAGGAAGAACTTTCTCGATCGCCCATTCTTAGGCTTGTGGCGATTCAGGTTTCTCAACAGTTGATCGAAGCTTATCGACATCGCTTAGAGGTTGGCTTGAGTGTTGGAGAGATTGAAGCGAGAAAGCTGCCTTCTCCCTATCTAGAGGTCAAAAAAGGCAAAGATGGCAAACCGATCGTGCTGCTGACTCGTGCGGGAGAAGCGTTTCATCAGCCGTCCGTCGCAACAGAAGCGCAGGTCGAAAAGGTGTTCAAGGCGCTTAACTTCTGGGAGGCATCTGCATCTTATATGTGGTTTGATCTCACGAAGATGGCGTTTACCGAAATGGAAACAGACATCGGACAAGTGCCGCTAGAAGCGATGAGCCAGGAAGAATGGTTAACTACGCTCTACCGATACATCTTTGATGAAGCCTCTGACACGCTCAAATCAAACTTTTCTACAGTTCTCCAAATCTATATTGATCAAGCTGTTCAATTTGTTCTGACCAAATACGATTTGCCAAACAAATCGCTACAGGAATTGGAGTGGCTTGCCGGATTAGGGCAAAAAACGGTTCCAAAAGCTCCTTCCACAAATCCAGATCTCTTCGCAAATGGCATCACAGGCAATTTTGCAACCTGCAAACTGCTGTGGGAAAGTGTAAACATTCTTACCCAAAGAACTGATCTGCTGTGGCAACCTGATGATGAAGGGAAACTCTCTTACACCAGTGCATTTAAAGACGGTCGAGGGCGACTCATCTTCTGGGTGACCGATAATCCAGAAGAACAGTACCCTGAAACGCTAGCAGGAGAAGCGGCACTGGCAGTGATCGAAACCTTCGACATTCGAGCCGCCTGTATGCACTTAATCTATGCCGCTCATGTCACAACCCTCGATCGACCGTGGGAAGAAGAGTTTGTAATTGATGACACTCAAATTGCTTCGTATTTAGGATTGGATAAACGGAAGGATCTTACCAAAGAAAAGCGACTAAAGCTGATTGAGCGGATTTCAGAACAGCCTGCCCAGATTTTGACGTTTCTCCATTGGCCTCAGCAAGGCAGTATAGAAAGCTTTTATGTGGAGAAGAGCAAACTGTGGGAAGTGGCGATCGGCTATCACGGACAGCGGGATCTCTTTGGAGATATTAAGTGTACGGGTCTAACGATTCGGTGCCGTGCGGGGATGTGGGCAAAATATTTCCTCAACAAACGCGGCTCAGAAGAGGGCAACGCCTTTTACCAATACGGAGTACTTTCAAAAACTCTACTACAGACCATCACCAGAGTTTGGCAACACAGCGAGGGAGCTGCTCGAATGCTGGCGTGGCTTTCATTCAAAACGAGAGTTAGCACAAATCAGGTCATGTTGACCTCTACGCTGATGGAAGTTGCCTATGGCGCAGGAAAAGTGATTGCAGCACAGCGAGATCGAGATCTGCGGAGTGAGCTTGCCAAGACCTGGGATAACGACTTGCGAATTTTGGCTGAGGCAGGAATGACGATCGAGTTTGACCCAATTACTTATCCTGCCGAGATTCAGCCAGATTGGAAAGAAGGTGGACGCGGTAGTAACAAACGTCCAAAGGGGTTTTGGGAGATGCTGAGAAACAGTCGGCTTCAGATTCATCCTCCCAAAGAAATTGCTGAAGGAATTGCAAAACTGCAACGCAAAAAGAAAACGCTTGACGTTGTAAGTAGACCCCGATCGCCAAAATCAGGCGACCCGAACACAATTCTAACCGGGGCACAGATCAAAACCGCTAGAGAGGAGAAAGGCTGGAATCAAGAAGAGCTGGGTAAACATTTAGGAAGAACCAAAATGTGGGTCAGCCTGATCGAGCGAGGCAAACGCAGCATAAAACCAGCCGATGCAGCCCAACTACGGTCAGCCTTGGAGCTAGACGGATGAAGGACTTATTCTGCTTGTGCGTAAACAGTAAACAGTCAGTAAACAGTAAACAGTAAACAAAACGCAGGCTGCAAGCGAAATTGTTTACTCACCCAGAACATATACACTGAAAAGCTTTCAGCTTGTAAACAGCATCCCGAACGTGGGGGATGGTATCCCGACCCTGGGGGGCAAACAAGCCCGACCCTCCGGGGCAACATATCCGACCCTGGGGGATCAAAACCCCGACCCCAGGGGACAAAAAGCCCGGACGGGGGGGACAAAAATATTTTTTGAATGCTTAAAACGCAGGCAGGGCAAGGTTTATAAATTTGGTAAACAATCCTAATGATCTTAATTAGTTTGATCGCTATCTGCTGAATTGATGCTTTTGAGGCGGGTTGTACCATTGCACGGACTTATCTCAGCCTCAAGCTATGGTAAAAGTACCGATCGTTCTAGCCGTTAATGCATCAATCCGATTGGAGGGGGTGAAATGAAATCGCCTTCCTTTCACTCTGTCCAAGAAGGAAACGACACCTTCCTCGCGCTCTTCCCGCATCGCTACGACTACATCTGGGCAGAGCATCCCAACCTTGGTGTCAAGGTGGAGTGGAAAACCGAAACACGGCACCCTTTATCAGATCGGGTCATTCACCAGGGAAGTTATCTCTACGGCGTTCGCTTCGGCGCAGAAACTCGCTACTGTCTCCTCGACATTGATGCAGGCAGCGCCTATCACCCGAAGCACGACCCGTTTGCAATTTCTCGCCTCGTCGCTGCTCTAGAACCGCTGGGACTAGTCAGCTACCTCATCTGCACCTCCAGCTATAGCGGCGGCTTACACCTCTACTTTCCATTTTCTAAAGCACAGAGTAGCTGGCAGCTTGCGATCACCGTCACGACACTCCTCGAAAACGCCGGGTTCAAACTCAACCCTGGACAACTCGAAGCCTTTCCTAATCCCAGACCTTATCTCGTTGAAGGCGCACCCAGTCTGTTCAACGCCCACCGACTCCCGATGCAAACGGGTTCCTACCTCCTCAACAATGACTTTCAGCCCGTTTGGAGTAGCCAGCAAGTCTTCGTTCAACAATGGCAGTTTGCTCACGATCGCAATGATTTAGACGCCAAGCTGCTCAAGCAAATTCTCAAACAAGCCAAGCGCAAATTCTTCCGCATCTCTGGCAAAGCCGATAAGTTCGTCAATGACCTCAACGCCGAAATCGAACTCGGCTGGACAGGTTCGGGACAAACCAATCGCTTGCTGGGACGCATTACCATGCGATCGTACATCTTTCATCATGTCTTATCCAACGGCAAGCCTCTCACAGGAACCGCGTTAATTGACGACATCATTGAAACTGCCCGATCACTCCCTGGCTATCAGGAATGGTGTCAGCATCAGCACGAGATCGAGCATCGCGCCGAAGAATGGGCAAAATGCATCGAGAGTAGTCACTATTTTCACTACGGGGATCAAAAGGGGAAATTCAAAGCGACCTCTGAAGAATTGGCGACAGCGATCGAGCAAGCCCCTACCTGGAATCAGCAGAAATCAGAGCGAACCAGAGAGCGAATTAGAAGCGCGATCGCGGACTTACTGGAAAATGGATCGCTCCCCTTCAATGCCACTGCTCGGTTCAAAACACTGGTAGACTACAAAATCGGCGGCGGTTCGCTTTATCGTCATCGAGACTTGTGGCACCCCAACTATTTAACCGAGACTGAAGTTATGAATCGCGAAAATAATATTGTTGAAGCCAATAAACAGTCAAATTGCGCTGGAGGCGCATCTGACTGTCACAGTCTCACAAGCTTATTCCTTAGCGCTGACGGTAATGCTGCACTGGGTAATGGCTCTAGCGATTCTCACCCTCAAATTCAGCCAGAGTTAGATGGTAATCCTCTATCAGAAGAGGGTTCTGAGCCTTTGAAGGGGGTACAGTTCGTTCAGCAAACCTTGGCAGATATCCAGGCACAACAAGCGGCAAGACGGGAAGCGTCTCAAATGGCGGGGCAGCGTCAACAAGCGATTAAACGCGAAGCCTCTAATACGAAAGTCGTTGCGCGAATGTGGCAGTTTCTCAACTCTGATGACCCGATTTTGATCGCAGAGGCGTTGGCATGGACAGAAATTAATCCTGGAGTGTTGGATGTTTCAATGCGCTCTAGCGGTGACAATGGCGAAAGCTCGACTTGTCCAGACGAGAGAGCGAATGACTCTGGGGACGGCGTGGGATAATGAGAGGGAACCCACTGTCCAGAATTTGCAATGGCTCACGCTCACGGCTTTGGTGTCCCGCGCACGGTTAAATGCAAGGTCAATCATTCTAAGCAGCGGGATGACTGGCAGGAAATGCCTAGCTTCAACGTTGAGACGCGAGTTGAGATGTGGCAAGCCGGACTTTTGCATCTCAGATTGCCGGAAGGAATAGAACCTCGATCGCTGACCTCAATCGAAAAAGCATGGCTCGATCATGCTGCTGCCGCTGAATACATTGCACCTGTAGAGAATGGACGGCAAGCGATTTTCTACACGTCCTCACCCCCTGATTTTCGCCTCGAAGCCGCCGACTGGTATCTCCACCCTGACGAATATTGGAATCGTGATCCGGTTCCGCTTCGAGACTTGGTAGAGCGATTCCCGCTCGAACTTTTTCAGCTTTCCGCGTCGGGTCAACCACCTGCATTTTATCCAGACCGCACCCCTGATTACACGGACGCGCAAGAAGCGGTGATGCGATCGATCTTTCGAGAAACAGTACGCATCGGCTGGTCATTGCCTCAGTACAAGTGGTTTGTGATGGAACAGTTGCGGAAGACGACCGCACACGTCACTCACGACGAAGCAGTTCAGTTGTTGGCACAGTTGCAACCGATGGACAGTGAGCTAGAAGATTGATGCCGTTTCCTGGTCGGTGGAGCAATGAGACGACAAGAAAACGGTTGGGTTTAGAAGCAGCAGGGAGCATCTCACTTTTGTGATGAGCAATTATACTTAGGAATTTAGCCAGGCATTTCTAGGGCTTTCAGCCAAAGTTGACACCATAAACGGTTCTGTCGCAAACTTTTTAAAGTGACCAACTTAAAGTGACCAACTTAAAGTGCCAATCGTCTTGTCTTAAGCGATCACTCCAAAGAGTTCTTCGATAAACTTCATTTGAGACACACTGTCCCCTTTACGGATTCCTTTCGCTTGTCCTTTTCTGATCATATTCATCGCTTCAATCCCGCTCAACGTTCTTCTCGCGCTGTTAGACGACTGAAACCCCATCATCGGTTTGACAATCCGCTTGATGTTCCGGTGATCCTGCTCAATGATGTTGTTCAAATATTTAATCTGCCGGAGTTCTATGTCTTCGGCAATCGTTTCATCCGCTTTCAGCTTGTCCATCGCGACTGGATAGGCGGCATTTTTATCCACCGTGAGTGCTTCGCAGCTCGCGTAGCGACTCACGCGTGGGGCTTGAGTGTGTTGAGCCTTTAGCACGTTACGGAAAAATCTCGCAGCTGCCTTCCCGTCTCGCTTTGCACTCAGCATAAAGTCCAGCGTGTTGCCCATCGAGTCTACCGCTCGATACAAATATTTCCATTCCCCTTTGACCTCAATGTATGTCTCATCCACTCGCCACGAATCATTCGTTTGGCTCAAATGAGGACGAAGCCGTTTGTCCAGTTCTGGCGCAAACTTCAGCACTCAGCGATTGATTGTGGAATGATCCACTTTCACTCCTCGCTCCGCCATCATCTCTTCCAGGTTCCGGTAGCTCAAGGGATAGCGGCAATACCACCGCACATTCAGCAAGATGATCTCTGGCAGAAAGTGACACCACTTAAACAAAGATTGGGAAGCCATTTAGGTTGGGATGAGAGAAAATTTAGCCTACCTACCTTATCAGTTTTGCGACAGAACCCTCTAAAGCAGCTCCTGGTAAATCGCGGGTGAGTTTGATCGTTAATCCGCAGCCATTCCGCTAAGCATTATTGCCGTCCTGTACACCGCCTTGTACTCTAGATTTGTCATCAGCTCTATTTTTGTATTCATCATACGAGTTCTTGAAAATTTCTCCCACTTCACCCATGTCCATAGCCATACCGCTCCTATAATACGCATTACTCGCCCAACCAAATCCGTATGTTAAAGATGCAGCAACCGTAGCGGCAATTCCTAGAACCGCAAGTTCTAAAAGTTGTGCTCCCGGAATCCAACCAGCTGCCTTTATCGCTGTTATTGCCCATTTTGCAATTTGCTTGCCAATGCTTCCAGTAACGGTTGATGCGACAAGTTTCATAACATCATTTTTAGAAGGTTTGATGTCATATATGTACGCAATTTTCATGGCAAGACCAACTTGTAAAGTTGTTAATGGAATGATGTCTGAACCTGGAATTGGAAGAGCCCCGATCCCTGCGGCAGTAACAGATGCTCCGTTAACCCATTTTGTCACTGTTTCTTCTTTATATTGAGAAAGTTTCAAAAAAAGGAGGTCTTTTCCTTTCGCTTCCAAGATACTAAGAATCTTATCATTTAGCTCACTCATGTTTATGCGTTTTTTTGCTGAGATAGCTATTGGGATTACCTTAAGCTCGCCTTTTATTTGGTTAATTACGTCTTCAAGATCGTCTTCATCAAGTGTATCTATCTTGTTCAGCACAATAATTGTTTCTTTACGCAGTCGAGACACTTCCTCAAACGCCTCTTTATCATGCTTTGTAACGCCGGCAGCTGCATTCATGAAAAAGAGAATAATATCACTATCTTTTTTGACAAATTCTGATGCCTTTTTACTGACCTTCTCATTTATGTCGTCTAATCCAGGAGTGTCTGCTATGAGGACATTTTCTGTTAATGGATATAGTTGTACTTCCTGTGTTGATCCTGCTAGTGCTTTCACAACTGCAAATTCTTTTCCAGTCAAAGCATTGATTGTTTGCGATTTTCCTGAATTTACGCTTCCAATTAGGCTGATGACTAGTTTTTGCGCACCAATCTTTTCAAGTTCAGTCTGCTTCTCGTCATAGGCCTTTTCAAATGCCTTTTCCAATTTTTCTTGTTCAAAGCTTTGCTCAATCATTTCAATTTCCCTTTGAGTTTATAGTAAACGATGTATTCAGCGTCGCATGATTCTGAGCCATCGCTACTTGCACGTCATCATGCTTATTAGTGTTTAGATTCTGTTCTCTGACTAAGTCGTTCCAGATGTTAAGTGGTTATGATGAAATCCTTTCAGTGGTTTAATGCCTGCAAAGCTGGTTGACTTTAGCCTTACCAGTGAATAGGTGAACTCAAATCGACTGATGCAGTTCTAAGTGGATCTTCAGTATTTTTTTGCGAAAAGATTGCAAAAAGGGTATTCTAAAGTTGCTTTACACCTTAGACTTCAAGGCTCGCTGTTAACTTACACTCTGGCTTAACCATAAGTTCACAAGCAAGCAAATAATCGACTTAGCGGCGTGAAAAAACTAGCTATAATAATTTCTGAGCATCCGAAATTTCTCCGATTATGCAGCTTGACCTGTTGTAGCGACCTCTCACTAAACTCTGGGACACTGGCACATCTTTGAGTTGGCGATCGCAACGAGAGTTATTTCATTGTTTTGAATAGAAATAAAGTGAACCAAAATTAGATCCAGTACAGAGAGCACGCGCTGGACTCGGTCAAACAAACATCAGGAGAATGAGCACAAGCCAGAGTGCAGCTCCATATACTAATTTTCTATTGCCGTAAATATAGCTTACTGTAGGCATATTTAGCAAGAGTATGCCACCCATCAGTTTTTCCCAACCGATTCATCCACTCACCGATGGCAGGCTAAGAGTTCCAACGAGGCCATGAGGCGATTGATGGAACCTGCATCAGGTTAAAAAATGTCACCTACCAATTCAGGTAGAGATGAGAAGATGCAAGGAACCTTAGGGGAGCAGAATCAACATGGAGGCTTCATCCAAATACTGGTCGCTTTGCCAAATCAGTCTTACAAGGGAAAGCCGCGCCTACGAGCACTGTCTGCTCCCTCAAGCCCAGGCATTCTTTCAAAGCCAATTTCCCACGGCACTCCAGCATCAAGATAAAAACATCCAGTTGGCTTTGCTTTCTCAGTTTCAGACCCGGAAGTCGGAGCAAGAGACTCAAAACCGCGCTCAAGCTGGCTTGTGTTTGAGATGCTCTGTGTCATATCCGATCCTCAAGGCTTGCCAGACGATCGATAATCTGTTTGCTGGTGATAAGCAATTCAGTTACCGGGATTTGCTGCCCTTTGTGCTCAATGATGATGGCAAGGTGCTGGTCATTCTGGATGGTGAAGGCAAGACACAACTCAAGCTGGATAATGCTGGGGAAGCTCAACCCGCAACTTATAAGATTTTTGCTGTGGAGGTGTTGCGTACTTATAAGCCTACTGTCCAAACCAGCATGAGCCTTGAGAATTGGGCATTCTTACAAACGAAACAGCATTCCGAATTGAAGAACTTTTTGTCCGAGTTTGGGTTTCAGCATTTAAGCGATTGGGCGCTGCTGAATCGAGTGAAACCGAAGCAACTAGAGCAGTTATCTGAGCACGATCGCCATCTAGTGGAAGTGTTTCATACGGTTTACAGGCGCGATCGACGTCAACAGCAAAAGGTCAACCGTTGTAGCGACCCGACTGCCGCCCAACTGTCAGAAATGGGTAGTTTGCTCCAGCAGCAGGGAATAGTCATCAATCCCAACGCACTGATGAAGGCGCTCAAGCAAGTGGCAAAGCAGTTGCGGCAGTTTGACATCTGGCAGTCTAGAGAACCGCTAGAAGTGCAAAATGTAGAAACGGGTGGTTATGAACTGAGAGTCGATTTACCCTCTGATGCCATCAATGCATTCGATACAGAAGAACAGGAATTCTTAGAGTTTCTGCACCAACAGCTCAGTCTTGCGTTAACTCAAGCCATTGAGCAGGCAATTCAAACCCAGATCGCGCAATTAAAACAGAGCAAGAAGTATGCCCCCTTTGCTGCTTGCTTTGTTTCTGGATTACGGCTCTACTATTGTGAGGGCTTGTCTTTGAGAGACATTAGCCCACAGTTGGGGATGAGCAGTTGGGATCAAACTCGACGAATTTTGAATCCGGGAGAGTTGCTGAGCAAAGTCCGTTTGCTCGCCGTGCAGCAACTCCTGGAGCCAATTTTAGCCAAAGCTCAAGCCCAAGGATTCGCCTCTAAGCCCCCTAAACCGACCGAACTCAAAACACTGACTGAACAGATTGAAGCCTTTGTTGATGCTGAAATCTTTGCTGAGGCAGCGTCAGAAATCAAAGCAGGGAAAAACCGTTTGATGGATAGCGTTTATGCCCAGCAGCTAAAACGTTACGTTGAACAGAACGCCTAGAGGCATCGAACCATGATGAACCAACCTATGAGTGCTACGACTGTCAGACTTTTATTATCTGAAACCCTCTGGCTGGAACCAGAGTATTACGAGCAGGCGAGGGCAAACAGCCCTTTACTGACTGATGAGACGCAACAATGGCAGGTCTATCTCAATATCTTGGGGCGACTTGCGTTTACAGCCTGGTTGGGGGAACGACTTCCTGATGATTCCATTCATCAAATTTCTCACGAAACTCCGGTGGTGAGCACTCTCAGTGTTAGCGCGTTTAAACTTTGTCTTATTGCCACAGAACACGTTTTGGATGAAGTGATAAGTGTGCCCAGAAATGTCATTGAAGAACCAGCTTTGGCAGCGCACTTCTATGTCGTGCTGGAAGTCCTGGAAGACCAGGAGCAAGTGGTGATTCGAGGTTTTTTGCGGCACGATGAACTCGTGGTAATGATGACTCCACAATCAAGCGAATTTTGTCGCTTCCCGCTGGCTGCCTTTGATCCTGAGATTAACCATCTAGTGTTCTACGTGCAACAGGTAGATCCTGCTGCTATCCTGCTGCCAGTTGCTTCTGTTCTATTACCCGAACCAACACAGCGAAGAGATTTAGGCGTTATTAGAACCCGCCTAAGCCAATGGTTGCAGGGGACTCTGGATGAAGGCTGGCAAACCGTTGAGACCTTGATCAATCCAGACGCGCATTTAGCCTGGAGTACGCGGAACACGCCCCTGGGTGCAAAGGGTGGCAAACTCATTAACTTTGGCGTGCAGCTTGGTCAGCAAACCATTGCCTTGTTAGTCACCGTGACACCCGAAAATGAAGGAAAAATCGGGATTAACATTCAGGTGTTACCCGGTGGCGGAGCGTTGGTTTTGCCCCCGCAACTGTGCTTAACGTTGTTATCTGATACGAACAAACTCTTGCAGGAAGTTGAATCCAGAGAGCAGGACAATTACATCCAGCTCAAGCCGTTTAAGGGCAAACGAGGCATTCACTTCAGTATCGAGGTAAGCTTACACGATATCAGGGTCAGAGAAGCGTTTGAACTTTAAGGTGAGCAAGACTGTTGTCATCAATCTAGGGAGTGGTGCGTTGAACACGGGCTTTCCCCAGGTTACAGCGCGATTGTGGACAGACCAACACCCCCAGGCAGAACAATTTGTGGGCAGTTTGCCCCCCACGCCTGCCCTGATGCAATGTTATAAAGTCTGGCAATCAACCTACCGGGCGTTGTGCGATCGCCGGATCATTCGCTCAACCCAGCACCAGGAGACGGCAGAACTGGAAATTGAGGAAAGCGGCATCACCCAGGTTTCGCAGGTGAGCTTTCAAGCCCTGAGCCAAGAACTGCAACAAGAATTCAACACCTGGCTGCGCTCGGAGGAGTTTCTCAACATTGATCGCCAGTTGCGATCGCAACTCAACCCTTCTGACGAGATTCGCGTCATGCTGGAAGTGGATCATGACCTGCTGCGTCGTCTGCCGTGGCAATGTTGGGACTTCTTTCGGGACTATCCCAATGCCGAACTGGCGCTGAGTGTCTCTGAATATAAACGGCGGGAGCCTCTCCAGCCCAGAAAAACGAGACGAAAGGTCAGAATCTTAGCCATCCTGGGGGCTTGCGAAGAGATTGATGTGGAGAAGGAATGCCAGTTTCTGGAGGCTCTGCCCGATGCCGAAGTGGTCTTTCTGCCGTCACCCCTACGGCAACAATTCAATGAACAGTTTTGGGATGACTCCGGTTGGGACATCCTCTTTTTTGCCGGACATAGCCAAACGGAAGGCGAGACCGGACGGATCTATATCAACGAAAATCCCTATAACAATAGTTTGACGATCGAGCAGTTGGAAGATGCTCTTAGCCGCGCGATCAATCGGGGACTCAAGCTAGCGATTTTTAACTCCTGTGATGGTGTGGGTTTGGCACAGGCACTGGGAAAAGTGCAGATTCCCCAGGTGATTGTGATGCGAGAACCACTGCCCAACCGTGTGGCACAGGAGTTCTTACGCTATTTCCTGGAAGCCTTTGCAAGTGAACGATTGCCTCTATATCTGGCGGTGCGGCAGGCACGCCAAAAGTTGCAGGGATTGGAGGATGATTTTCCGGGTGCCTCCTGGTTGCCCGTCATCTGCCAGAATCCAGCGGTTGCACCTTCAACCTGGTTGCAGTTAGGTGGGATGCCGCCCTGTCCCTATCGGGGTCTGTTTGCCTTTCAAGAAGCGGATGCGCCTCTGTTCTTTGGGCGTGAGCAGGTTACCAGTGATTTGATCACGGCGGTGAAACGCAAAGCGTTAGTGGCAGTTGTTGGGGCATCTGGAAGTGGCAAGTCTTCGCTTGTGTTTGCTGGATTGGTTCCTCGTCTGCGAACGAGCCAAAGTGCCCGATGGCGTGTGCTTTCCTTCCGCCCCGGTACAAAGCCCTTTGATGCGCTAGCAGAAGCTTTTGTGGCATTGTGGGCGGAGAGCGGGAATGCTGTTGGGGATCAGCGCTCTTCCAGGAAGGTAGATAGCCGCTCTGCCCGCTTAGAGGTACTGGAGTTGGCAGTTGATTTACAACAGGAGCGTCAGGCACTCTGTAAAACGATTGATCGTCTGTATCAAGCTAATCCGGGAACTCGATTACTGCTGATTGTGGATCAGTTTGAAGAACTTTACACCCTTTGCCCTGAAGTGGAGCGCCAACCCTTTCTGGATAGCCTGCTGGATACAGTGCAAGCTGCGCCTGCGTTTACCCTGCTGCTGACCTTGCGGGCTGATTTTTATGGCTATGCGCTGAGCGATCGCCGATTGAGTGATGCATTACAAAATGCAGTGTACAACCTCGGACCCATGAGCCAGGAGGAATTGCAACGAGCAATTGTCCAACCTGCCGCTCAAATGCAGGTGAGGCTGGAACCAGGATTAACGGACAAACTCATGCAAGCCACCTGGGGACAGGCGGGACGCTTACCGCTGCTGGAGTTTGCCCTGACGGAACTGTGGTCGCAGCAGCAAGCGGGCTGGTTAACTCATCAAGCTTACGAGGCGCTGGGGGGTGTGGAAGAGTCACTGGCAAACCATGCCGAGATGATTTACGCCCAACGGCATCCCACCGACCAGCAACGGGTGCAACGCATTTTTGTGCAGTTGGTAGAACCCGGAGTTGGGACTGATTCTAGCCGTCGTTTGGCCACACGGGATGAGGTCGGCAATGACAATTGGGATCTAGTGACGCAATTAGCTTCGGCACGTCTGGTGGTAACGAGTCGCAACGAAGTGACTGGGGAAGAAACGGTGGAGGTTGTGCATGAGGCTTTGATTCGCAGTTGGCGACGGTTGGAATACTGGTTGCAGGTAGATGGGGAGTTTCGTCGCTGGCAGGAAGAGCTGCGGCGATCGCTACAGCAGTGGGAGAAAAGTAATCAGGAAGATGAGGCCCTGTTGCGGGGTAAGCGGTTAGCGGATGCAAAGGATTGGTATGACACTCGCCAAGATGAGTTGAGTTCGGGGGAGAAACAATTCATTCAACGCAGTTTAGCGGTACAAGAACAGGAAGGTAAACATCGCAGACGGAGACGGCAAGCAGTTATTTCTAGTTTGATTGCGGGATTGTTGGCTGCACTGATGCTGGCTGGATTTGCCTGGTGGGGATGGCAGAATGCAGCAATGAAAGAAACTCAGGCAATTACAACGACTTCAGAAGCGCTGTTTGCCTCGAATGACCGCTTTGGTGCGTTACTTGCCGCACTAAAGGCAAGACATCAGCTGCTTTCCTTGGACAATGCTGACGCAGATCTGAAAACTCAAGTTGATTTAGCACTACGACGAGCGATTTATGGAGCGGCTGAATATAACCGCCTATCGGGACATAGCAGCCGAATTTTCAAGGTTGCGTTTAGCCCCGATGGGCAGATGCTTGCCTCCGCGAGTGATGACCAAACGGTCAAGCTTTGGCGACCCGATGGAACGCTGATTAGAACCATTCGGGGTCATGCTAAACAGGTGAATGCGATCGCGTTTAGCCCTGATGGAGAAACGATCGCCTCCGCGAGTGATGACCAAACGGTCAAACTTTGGCGACCCGATGGAACGCTGATCAGAACCATTCGGGGTCATCAGGATAGAGTGAACAGCGTTACGTTTAGCCCCGATGGACAAACGATCGCCTCTGCGAGTAAAGACAACACCATCAAGCTTTGGACACAAGATGGAAGGCTGATCAAGACCCTGCATGGTCATAGTGACGAGGTTTGGCAAATAGTCTTTAGCCCCGATGGTAAGCTCATTGCCTCAGCCAGTGCCGATCGTAGCGTCAAACTTTGGACCCAAAGTGGCTCCTTGTTCGCGACCTTAGACAAACATCGCTCCTTAGTTCGTGCTGTGACCTTTAGCCCAGATAGTCAACTGCTTGCTTCAGGCAGTGAAGACAGAACTATCAACCTTTGGAAGACGGATGGATCTTGGATTAAGACCCTATCTAATGGCAATGGCAGTGTGTATGATGTTGCCTTCAGCCCAGATGGACAGACGATCGCCTCGGCTGGCTCAGATCAAACCGTGAAGCTCTGGAACCATGAGGGCTTCTTATTCAAAACGTTACGAGGGCATCACGATCAGGTATGGGGAGTGGCGTTTAGTCCAGATGGGCAGACGATCGCCTCGGCCAGTGATGATCGAACGGTGAAGCTCTGGAAATTGCATACTTCTTTATTAAGGGTTCTGGGTGGTCATAGTGCTAAGGTCTATGGAGTTGCTGTTAGTCCGGATGGTCAAACGATCGCTTCTGCAAGTGCTGATCAGACGGTACGTCTGTGGAGTCTTAAGGGATCCCCAATTGGGCAACCTTTTCAGGGACATCAGGACACTGTCTGGAAAGTTAGCTTTAGCCCCAATGGGCAAATCTTTGCTTCTGCTAGTAGTGACAAAACCGTAAAGCTGTGGCACCTGGATGGCTCTTTAATCACCACCCTAAAAGGACATCATGGCAACGTTAATGCAGTGGTTTTTAGCCCTGATGGGCAGATGATTGCCTCTGCCAGTGATGATCAAACGATCAAACTCTGGAGTCCAGAGGGTAATTTGATCACGACTCTGAGAAGTCATCGCAATGAAGTTTGGGACGTTGCGTTCAGCCAAGATGGGCAGACGATCTCCTCTGCCAGTGCTGATCAGACGGTGAAACTCTGGAATCGAAAGGGTGCCTTCCTTAAAACCCTTGAGGGTCATCGTGCAGGCGTTAGCTCAGTTGTATTTAGCCGGGATGGCTTAGCCATTGCTTCTTCCAGCGAGGATGGAACGGTAAGGCTTTGGAATCGGGACGGCTCCTTGATTAGCAGTCTAGTAGAGCATCAAGCTGCGATATGGAACGTTGCTTTTAGCCCCAATGGTGAACAGATTGCGACAGCGAGTGCTGATCATACTGTGAAACTTTGGAATCGGGACGGCTCTTTGATCGCGACATTGAATGGTCATGATGCGGCAGTTTTCGATGTAGCCTTTAGTTCAGATGGCAAAGTGCTGGCAACGGCAAGCGAAGACGGAACAGTTTTTCTGTGGAACTTGGAGCAGGTTCTATCCCTAGATCAATTGGCGGTGTACAGTTGTAAGTGGGTTCAAGATTATTTGAGCACCAATGTAAGGGGCAGGCAAGAAGACCGCCACCTATGTGATTTGAGAGACAGCGTTAAGAGTTTTTGAAGGAAGCAGATTGGAGTCAATGAACGAATTCGTTCCTCTGCTAACTTAATTGTTTTTTGTTCCATTTATTTACTAATGCAATGACAACTAAAATTGGCATGACAATTAAAATTGGCAATCTCTCTATGGAGTTGACGGAAGACCAGTTGAAACAATTGCTGGAAAGCACTGGCATTATTGTTAAAGAAATTACTGTGCAAAAAGTCGCTCATATCACGTTAGAAAACGAGGCAGATGAGGATTCTGTAATACAGCGTTTAACGGGTCAAGGAATATCTTGGCAGGTACTTGAAGTGAGTCAGACAGGAACCCGAGAGATTGAATCCATCACTGGTGGACAAGGAGGAGGAGGAGGACAAGGAGGAGGACAAGGAGGAGGACAGGGAGGAGGACAGGGGGAAGAAGACTTTGAATCCGTTAAAGATTTACAAAGAGGATTCCAGGAATAAACCATTTCGCTAGAATCGGAGCGGATATAGTAACCATAGAAATGGGCAACCGTTCGACAATGAAGCTACCAGGCTACCCATTTCTGGGTTATTTTTGGATGCTCCATGCATGAAAATAAGAAGCATCGCGGGAGCGGGTCTGGACTCTTCGAGTACACCTGATGGATATTCCATCCACCAGTTCTGACGGGTGAAGAGTGCTGGAGGCGGAAGAGACAACCCGAAAACCGTTGTTGTTGTTCGCGTTGTCGGGATTGTTGTTGTTCCGGTATGCCGAGCGACAGTGCTCAGGATTGTTGTTCCAAGAACCGCCGCGCAGTCGCTTTAGTGCCTGCCCCACTCGCATCATAACCGGGATAGAGGGATCAGGAAATCCAGAAGACACAAAGGTACAAAGGGAGACCGTGTGTCTTTGTGCTTCTGTGGTTCATCGATCTCTAAAAAAAATTCGATCTCGCTGCGCTCGGCGGAAGGTTAAGAAGTGTAAAGAGAAAGAGGGCAAGAGGGTAAAGGGCAATTTAAGTCCTGGAGGCGGAAGAAACAACCCGAAAACCGAAGGGGTAGTCCGCGAGGACGGGATTGCCGCGGTTCCGGAACGCCGAGCGACAGCGCGCAGGATAGGTGTTCCAAGAACCGCCGCGCAGCACTCGTCTATCAGAATTTCCACCTGTCACCCAAGCACTGCCATCGATCGGCGCACCTTCATAATTATCATGCCAGTGGTCAGCGCACCATTCCCACACATTGCCATGCATGTCGTACAATCCAAACCGATTGGCAACATTGAAAGACCCTACTGGAGTGGTCTCTTTTCGATCTTTGCCTTCAGATCCACTTCCATAAGCGCGGCCCACATCATAGTTAGCATAGTCTGAGCTAATGGTTTCGCCAAAATGGAATGGGGTTGTTGTTCCAGCCCGACAAGCATATTCCCATTCCGCCTCGCTCGGCAGCCGATACGATCTCTTTGTCAAGGCAGAAAGCCGATCGCAAAACTCCACTGCATCATGCCAAGTGACTTGCTCAACCGGGCGATTGTCCTCTTTGAATTGATATAGATCAGGCTCAAGTTTCCTGTCTACCTGGGGCATGGCTGTGACAGCTCTCCACTGGGCCTGCGTCACTGGATACTTGCCCATGCAGAACTGAGCCATGACAACAGTGTGCTGTGGTCGTTCATCATCAATACTCTCTAATTCTCCTTTAGGCGCACCCATGTTAAAGCTGCCCGAAGGAATCAGCACCATCTCCAGGGCAACTCCATTCAAGTCTTCAGTAAAATATTGGGCGGTGCCTTTGAATTTCTGCTCAACCAGTGTCGCCATTGTTTAGGTCTCCTTTAAGTCTTGTGGTTGTGGTGCAATAAATGCTAGGAGGTCGCTAAAGAATACTCGTAACGTTCAGTTTTGATCAGGTTGAAGTCGAGCAGCAGACGGGTTTGGTGCCGAAGGATGTCGAGCTTTGCGTTGAGGGGTTCGAGGCGATCGAGCTTGGTGGTTTGGTAGCGAGCGTGGAGCAAAGCTTCGAGCAGGTCGTAGAGTCCACTGATGATGCGATCGCCCAGCATAAATTTATGGTCGCGGGGCAAGCGATTGAGAATAGGAACGTACCAGTAGATCAGATCGTAGGTTTTTTGAATGATGGGGAGTTCGGCGGGCATAAGTTTAAGGGTACGTTAGGGTCGATGCAGAAATAACCTGGTGTCTTTATGCCTTGATGGTTCTCTTAGCGCCAAAAGCGTCAAAAAATTCGATTTCGCTACGCTCGCAAAATGAAGAAGTGTAAAGAGCAAGAGGGTAAGAGAGTAAAGGGCAATTTAAGTCCTGGAGGCGGAAGAGACAACCCGAAAACCGAGGCTGAGGTTCGCGCGGTCGGGAAGGTCGCTTCGCCGGGCAGCCGAGCGGCAGGACTCAGGATTGCTGACCCAAGAACCGCCGCGAAGCACACGATTTTTAGACTTTCTGCCCGTGATCCAGGGACTGCCATCCGTTGGCGCACCCTTATAATCGTCATGACTATCATCGGTACACCACTCCCAGACGTTACCATGCATGTCGTAGAGTCCAAAGGCATTGGGTGGAAAACTGCCAACGGGCGTTGTTTCTTCCCGCTTCTCTCCCTCGGCTTCCTCCTGGTATGTCTGGGTGCCATCATAATTTGCTAACGCCGTCGTCAGCGTCTCGCCAAAATGGAATGGGGTCGTCGTGCCAGCCCGACAGGCATATTCCCACTCAGCTTCACTGGGTAAGCGATACTGCCGCTCTGTATAGGCAGAGAGCCGATCGCAAAACTCCATAGCATCCTCCCAACTAACATTTTCCACCGGGCGATTATCACCTTTGAATCGAGATGGATCAAGCTCAAGGTTGCGATTGACTTGTGGCATCGCTGCAACGGCTTGCCACTGCGCTTGCGTCGCCGCATACTTACCCATAACAAAGGCAGGCACTGTCACCTGATGCTGAGGGCTTTCATAGTTCGATCGTCCTGGCTCATTCTTTGGCGATCCCATGAGAAAGCTGCCTGCCGGAATGGCAGCCATGTCTAGCTGCACATCCCCTAATGTTTCTGTGTAATAAGAGACTTGTACTGGCTCCCGCCGAATCTCTTTTCCCTGGGCATTGACCGTTACCGTCTCGATCTGCTGGACAAACTCAACAATGTCAAACGTAAAAGATTGAAGTACTGGCAGGTCGCTATCAGGAGGATTTGTAGTTAAATCGATTCTCCTACAAAGGGCATGACCAAAGCCGCGATCGTCTTTCTCGCGGAGCTTGGAATCATACCCTGGTCCATCCATGGAACCACCGTCTGCAAGCTTGACAATATCCCAATCATCCAATTTTGTACTCAACAAGGCTTTGTTCTCTACAGCTTCCTCATAGGTCACAAGAGTGGAAAAAATTGGGCAGGTTTCCCCAGTAACTTTAAAGAAAACCGCCTCTAAATCTTGAACCGCTGAAGAGATGCTTCTCGTACCCTTGAAGCCGATCGGACCTTCATCTGCATAAGTCATGGTGCCATGCAAAGTTTGACCACCATCATCAGACTTAACATCAAGTGCAACTACATTTTGATCTTTGCGACCACCGATAACCCAAAGCTCTGCGTTTTCTCCCTGTTGCTTTTCGACGATGTAGTTATTACTGCCAGCCAGAGTCGCGCGAAAGACAATACTTCCTTGTCCTGAAGAATACGTCACAGTGCCGCTAAGGGTTTTTCCACGATCGTTAGATTGAATCGCGATCCCGGCAATATCTTCTTGGTTTAAGCGACCACCAAACATCCACTCCCCACCTGGATGCCAAGGCTCAGTTGATCCACCCCATTGATTTTCTACTTGATATACCTGGTACAAGTATTCTCGTTCAACAACGCTTTTGTGGCTTGAAGTTGAATTTTGAAATACCTTGACAGAAGCACCCGTCATCTTAGAGCCATAATGCCCCGCCCACCACTTTTTATCCTTGCCTCCATGCTCAAAATAAATAAAGCGGAGATTTTCACCATAGTCTCTAAACGTATGCTCAACTTTTAGAAACGGGTTCTTCCAACCCGGTTCTAAAGGTGCATCTATTTCACCTGTTTCAAATGTATCCAGTATCTGGTGATTAGCATCTCGCAATTCTACTTTCAAATAATACTGACTTTCACAATCAGATCGAGCGCACATCCAATCTGAGATATTGATTTCGGGAACTTGATCCAGTTTTTCAGGTGTTAACTCGAATTCCAGCAGATTAATCAATTGTGATTTTCTACACCACTCATAGGACGTGACAAAATTGGTATCTCCCGGCGTTGCAGGGCATTCTGCTCCGGGTCCATGCTCAACCAGCCAACCGTCACCTCCATTTGCAAGAATCTCCCAACCTGCAAGCTCCTGACTGGCATCCCCGTTTTGGAGAACTTCTTTGTAATTTAGAGCTGGAGCAACTGTATTCAATAACTCAGCCAATCTACCGCTCTGAAATTTCTCCCATAATTGTTTGCGAATCTCTGCGAATGGCTTAACTAAAGCATCTCGACTAACGTCCGTCTGGTTCTCTTTCACGGTTGCAGAAAATGTATTGAGGGATTTTCCTAGCCAGTTGTTTACGTACTTAGAAATTTCTTCGAAAACCTCAATCTGATACACCGTAGGAAGTGTATCTAACACAATCTTCCTAACTCCATCTCTGAAGTCATAGAGCACCTCTTCAGGATTGGTCGATTCTGTAATGGGCTCGGGCGCGATCGCCTTTAATAGTCCACCCAAAAAAACTTCAGCTACATGAGCTTGCCTCGATTCTGGTAGCATTGTGTATTGCAACAACCGCACTATGGGCAAATTAATTACTGGAGCTGCTGCTAAAAAACCTGCCAGTCTTCTAGCGGTAGGTGAAGAAGACATGCGAAACTGCTTTACTCGCTGCTCAGGAGTCAGATTAGCCATGTCAGAGGAAATTTCCTCTGCTGATTGCTCTTCCTCGTCCAAAGATGCTGACAGGTCAGACTTATCTGGCTCAGAAGTTCCGGCTTTTTGAGGTTTTTCAAACGCAACTCCCCGAGACCAGATGCTTCCTCGGCCTACAAGCATCCGACTCCAGTTAGCAGTTGACTCCGGATCTAGAGAAAGCACAGGGACTTTAATCATGGTCTTAAAATCAACCTTCTCATCCCAAACGGAGATTGCCCTTGCCTGCAAATATTGATTAACTGATCCCAGAACGGGACTGCAAACCTCTATGTCTATGGCATTTTCCAAGTTAGTCCTAGACCACAGCCACGTTGGTAGAACCTGCAAAATTGCCACAGGTCCATGCTTACCCCAACGATCGAGCACAGGTAAAACAGAGCCTTGCTGCCAAATTGATGAGACACAATCGCTGACAACCAATATCAAGCGACGACCATTGGGATCAAGCAATTCTTTGGGATCTCGGCAGCGTTGCTTGTTAACAGTAGTCCAAATTTCCCGCCGAATCTTCACCTGTTCTAGTTGGTTCTGATTTTCTGACTTCTGGTCATCCGTATTAGACTGCTCAATGCTGGCATCAAGCTCTCGGCGATCGACCGTCTCTGACTGCTGGCTATTAGTCTTGACTGGTTTGCTTACCGTGACCAGTCCCCAGGTTTGCACATCTCGAAAAGCACCGTAGTGCTCCAGAATCTTTTTCAGGTCTTTGATGGTCTTCTGCCAGAGCATCTTCACGGAAGGGCTTTCATCAATTACTAGGGCAACCTCAAGCCAAGGTTCTAGTGCGGGAGTCAGGACAGGTAGCCAAATTTGTTCGTCTGCAATGCGCCGCACGGTCGCTGCCTCGTCCAACAGCACAGGCGATCCAAAGGGAACTCGTCTCATCAGAGCTTTTAAGGCAAGAGCCAGGGTCAGAGGGTCTCGAAGCGAAGGAACATCTACTACTTGAACAGGATGGTCGTTTTTATCTCGCGGTGCTGCGGTTGGATAAACTGAGACTGTCTCTGGCTTTTTAATCTCTTCTAGCTTTTTAGTCTCTTCTGGCTTTTTGGGCTCTTCTGGTGTTTTAATCTCTTCTGGTGTTTTAATCTCTTCTAGCTTTTTAGTCTCTTCTGTCTTTTTAGTCTCTTCTGGCGTTTCAACATTAAGCGTTAGGTTATCGGCTCTCCCCACAATTTGTTGTCTTTGCAAAGCCAGCCACAAAATCTCTGCGATCTGGTCAGATGTCAGATCTGGCTGAATCTTTTTCAAAGCATCAATCAGGGAATCTCTCATTGATTGTCTTGCTCACTTAGGACTTTTAGAAGCAACTCTATTAAGCGATCTTTCGCTTTCTTCTGATCTTGTGAATCATTAGAATCTGTTGTTGGATAAGCATGGGTCATCAGATAAACCGTATTGAGCAATTGATCATTTGCTAAAGCACCTGATTTTTCTGTACGCTTAGCTAAGAAAAGATTAACCAGATTATCTACTGTGGTTTGGTGTTCCTTTAAATCCTCTAACTTAGCTTCAACCATTGCTTTTAGACCTTTCTTATCAGGATCTGGCATCTTCACGCGCACACATCGCCTTAAAAAGGCTGCCGGAAAATCGCGCTCTCCGTTACTGGTCATGAGAATTAATGGGAAAGCTTCACACAGCACAGTGCCCTTTGTGATCGTAGTACTGATCCCTTCACAGGTACCAACCTGCACCTCCTCCCTTATTTGAGCAGCAGAATCCTGAAGGTTATCCCGTTGTTCCTCATCTTTATCTTTCCGCGCCATACGCACAAGTTCAGGGATCTTAAATAGTCCCTCTTCAAACAAATACAGCAGATCATTGGGTAGATTGATATCACTCTTATCCACTTCATCAATCAACAGCACTCTAGGAAACGGAGTCGGCAGAAAGGCTGTACCAAGTGACCCAAGCTCAATATAGCGTCCAATATCCTGGGGACTCTCTTTATCAAGAGTACCAATCGCTTCCCGTTGTTCAGCAGGTAAGTTTTGTTGATTAAACTGTTGATTTTGGAGGTTGGCTTGCCGTTGAGCCGCCCTGAATTGGGTATCTTGCAGCCGCGCGATCGCATCATATCGATAAAGACCATCCTGCAAGGTCGTTCGAGCAGTGATGGGCCAATACAGAACCGGACCTAATTGGAGCTGATAAGCGATGGCATATGCTAGAGATGTTTTGCCAGAACCAGCTCCTCCCGTGATGAGCAAGGGGCGACGTAGATAGAGGGCAGCGTTGATGGCATCAATGACGAGAGAAATATCATCATTTTCTTGTAATTTAAAACTCTCACCTCGTTTTTTATTGCTGCTAATTATTCTCGGATCTATCTTTTTCTCAATTTCTTTAATTCTTTTTTGAAAATCGTTCCAACGCTTTTTCTGTTTTTCTAAAAACTTTTTCTGGTCTTCTATATTGTGCCCAAAGCTACGCCATTGAGGTGGTAATGGAAGGTTTTTGATATCGTCATGCCGTTTGGCATCACTCCTAAAGATTCTCCATTGATTGGTATCACTCATTATTTGCTCCTTACTGCCTCATCGCTCAAAGGTAAATCACTCTTCAAAACCTCTTTCAATCGATTCAAGTCAGTATATAGAACGTTTAAACTATCACTTAAAATAGAATCATCTCTGCCCCGAAGAGTAGTGATATTCTGATACAAGGACTCTAAAGGATCATCAATATCGAGTGCTAATAATTTTCCAAATTCCTCTTCATCGTTCTTAGACTTTGATAAATTACATGTTGACCAAATAATAACTGGAACATAAGCTTTCATTAGATCTTTAAGCACTGACTCATTGTTTTCCCTATCTGTGCTTTGCTGAGTCCTTATTTTTATTACTATTGGCTTGGGTAAATTGGTCGGCTTTACCTTATTTGCAAAGCCACTTGGGTCGCTTCTATCTATAATTTCAAACTCTAAAATCTCTTTTTCCTTGTCTACGTTTCCTCTGGAAGAGGGATCTTTTCCAAATAACCAGTTGAAACCTGGGCTCTTGTTATAAAGATTAATCTCTTGTATTACCCGCTGTTGCAACAGCGATCGCTTCTTACCCTGAAGATAATCATAAAAACAGGTTGTTACGGGATAAGTCTCAAGATAATCTTTCCCTATCAGATCGCTTACCTTATATTTATTTAAGATGTCAATTGAAAGGAATAACTCGACTCGAATAAGTTGCCCCACACGTTTTTCTGTCGCTTTGTCAATAAAAGATTCGATACTCTCTTTAAGCTTTTCGAAAGGAATAGGAGAACAATTCTCGGTGTCGAGTTCAAGCTTTTCAATATTAGGATACAATATAGCACTAACTTCAAACTCACGTGCCTCTGTTGCAGATATCTGCTTAACAAGTATCTGCAAATAGGATTTCATCTCTTCGTTAGCAGCCTGCTCTGGAAGTGGTTCCTCAAATTTGCACTCTGCAAAAGCTTTCTTCAAATTCTCTAGTCCTTCAATCACATCTTTCAATTTCTCTTTGTTGTCAGATTTTGTTAAATAGAAATCTAGACGTTTCAAAAAACTGCAATGCATCGTTTTTTCCACCAACGTATATCTCAAGTCCGCAGCATTATTTATTATGCTCGTAGTATATTGACTATCGATTTTATCGTAAAAATCGCTCTCCTGAAGAAAATTTGGGATTTCTTTTCTTAATTTCTCATCGCTCCCAAGCAATGACAATAAATTGTCAAACTTGTAAGTTTGACAATTAAGCTGTAAAACCTCTTCATCATCTGGAATGATTCTCTCTAATAATTCTTGAACTATCTTTAATCCTCTACCTCCTGGACTCTCAGCCCATCTAATGAGAGCAGCAGTCCGATCTCCTTGAGGCGCATTGGATGGAGGAATTAAACCTCCAGGCGGCTCGACAGATACAATCAACTCGTCAAGTTGCTGCGAAGGTAATGAATTTAATGTCCTCATCAATGTGAGGCGATCCTGTGGAATAAGCTTATAAGATTTTTTATCCATTTGATAGTTGATCATCAAGCTAAACTTTCTTCTTTAAAGCATTCAAAAGAGCTTCTCGCAATGCTTCAAAGCAACCCGTGATGCTACGATATTTCTTAATGGTTAATTAGGTGTAATTAGCTGCAAAATTTCTTGAACTAGCTCTAATCCTTTACCTCCTGGACTCTCAGCCCATCTAATGAGAGCAGCAGTCCGATCTCCTTGAGGCGCATTGGATGGAGGGATGACACCCCCAGGCGGCTCGACAGATACAATCAATTCGTCAAGTTGCTGGGAAGGTAATGAATTTAATGTCTTCATCAATGTGAGGCGCTCGATTGGAGAAAGCTTTTTATCAGAAGACTTTATTAATACATCCTGGCTATTAATCTCATCAGTCTTAAGCTTATCAACAAAAGGTTTTAGTTTCTGATTATTAGGATTTGCTTGAAGTGCACCTTCTACAAGCTCTAAAATTTTATCCTGTCTCGCGAATTCCTGAATTAACTGAAATGTGACAGTTTCCAGACCTGCATTAGAAGCGAAATCGCTGAGATTTCTACTCAATTGAAGCTTGACCATTTGTTCCAACCTATCTCTCGTGGGGAAAGCATCCATGAGTGCTGCTTGAAATTCACCAGTCAGTTGCCCAGATAAACGCATACCAAACCTCATTTATTAGCTGACTATGAAATTACTCATTCACGATAACTACTCACTCAAACCTAGTATCTCCTTCATTTCTTGCTCACCGAGCTGCTGCTTCAAATCTTCTACAATTAAACTAATTGGAGTCCCTGCGTTGTAGTCCCTCGTTCCACTATGATGTATGGCAACCAAATTCCAATCTAGATCAAAACAAGGAGAGCCAGAAGACCCTGGCATAGAATTAGTGTTGTATTTCACCATTACACCGTCAGGGGTCATTCCTTGAATAGCCTGGGTCTCAATTGCCATCTTTAAAGGTTCCCCGTTAGGATGTTGCAGAATAATCAATGGGCTATTGGGCTGGAAATCATAGGGAGTATTCGCTAGTTGAAACCATCCCCGTTGCGACTCTTTCTCCTCTATTGCTGGGTTAATTAGGCTCCTTTTTCCAGCCTTTTGATCCAAACGTAGAAGCGCATAATCTAGAGTGTCTTTTCCTGGATTGTCTGTAAACGTCCCTTTCTTACGTTTTTCATTAGGGCTGGAGGAAACGAGCCATTTTTCATCTCTTAACTTATACTCCTTACCTGGATTAAGAGTAGTTTTATCAATCTGCTTGTAGTCAAATTGACAGACAATACTTTCGGGGTTGTTCTGAAAAACAGAGTCCTGCGCGACGTGGTCATTCGTCATCACCACGCCCGGTCCTACCAGAAACCCTGTGCCAATCGGTCCTGCTTTTCCGATAATTCGACAGACTCGAACTTCAGTTTCTCCACACTTCTTCATCCAAACATCTATATCCAGGAACTTATTAAGCTCCTTAATCTTTTTTTCTGCCTGCCTCTGTGGCTGTGGCTTGCCATCTACAGATAGCCCTATACCTAGCTCATACTGTTGAGCAACTTTGAGCAACTTTTCGTTTGAGGGATTTGCTTGATGAGCGGCATTGATGAGTCGAATTGTTAGATCTTGAGGCTCAGCCCATTCAGTTAGAACCCGAAACACAACAATATTGAAATTCTTATCTGGCGAGACAATCTTGTCGAGCCTTGTATTATCTAGCTTGAACCTTAACATCTGCGTAAAACTATCGACAGTAAACGCATCAAAAAGTGCTTCCTGCACCTCTTCAAGTTCACTACCACTTTTAAAAAGACTCATCTTTCCTCTCCTATAATCGCTTACGTCAAATTTAGATATTGTCCTAACCTAATATTGCATAGTGTGTTTAGCGTGTTCAAAATTGAACATCTAACCATTTACCACAATTATTTTCTCTGAATTGATTGATACAGTTCGTGAGCCGCTTTCAACAGTATCACTGCATGATCTGACCCTTCGGAATTCTGAGATTCGATACTCTCAAGTTCACGATCAGAAGATTTGGATGCTAGAAGTTCCTGAGTGCCTTGAGCGAATTTCTCAGTTACTCGTAAAACCTCACTCTTCTCCTCTTTCGCTTTAGTCTCACCCTCTTTTGCATCTTTAGCCTCTTTCACAGCCATAGCCTCGCCATCCTTTGCCTTATTAGCCTCTTTCACAGCCAACATTGCAACGATGCGATCTTGCATTGATCGAAAAATGGAAGTCCCAATTGAACCAGCAATGATCCCCATAGCAAGCAACTGAATCGTGTTTGCTGGAGATAAAAATAGAAGTGAAGCAAGGGCTGCAAAAGCGCCAATGATGATTCGAGAAATAATTCCCAGGCTCAGAATAAACTCAGCGACCTTTCCTTGAAGTCCTTTATTACCATCGATTTCCTCTTTAGTTAACCAATGGGGCTTCTCCAAGCCACCAAAGGTTAACAATTCATAAACGAAACCACCCAGAGCGCCTGAAATCAAGATAACAAAGAGGAATACCCAGGTTTCTAACTTTAACAAGTCGCCCATTACTGTCGAAGGAGTGACTGAATTCGTAGTTGAGTTAAGGGCTTGCCCATAAGCAGGCACGATCGCAATCAAACAACTTATTAAAGCTATTAAAGCAGGAGTAACTCTTTTAACCGTTTTAATCCTTTTCATGTTCGCTAATCTGCACTCTAGAAAAACAGCAAATCGTCAATTCTGATACAGAAAATAGTTGCGGCAATCATCTCGATTTATTGAACTTTTCTGACAATGGAGCCACTCAACTAAGCATTAACGACATTACTTCAAGAATCATAGGCACCACTTTTCCTGGACAAGTCAATTTATCAACATGCCCTCTAGTTGCTTCAGCTTAAACTCAGTAATGGGCAAAGCATGACACATTATCTCCTGCGAAGAAAATAATATTTGTAACAGACACTTTGCCTTGAGATTGCGTCAAACCGTTATCCCTCACTTGAGCGATCGTAGACTGCCTTCAGCTTTTCATCTTCAGCATGGCGATAATTACAAGCCTGCAACTACCGCCATTGCAGCTCCGTTAGGCAATGTTAAAGTTCAACCCAAGTTGTGCTAGCGTTTCTGGCCCCACCTGCCCATCGACCACCAGATGTTTTTGCTGTTGAAACTGCTTCACGATCGCCTCAGTTCCCGCCCCAAAATCCCCATCCGCTGCCAGATTAAATCCAGCCTTTTTCAATGCTTCCTGCAAGCGATAAACACCATCACCGTAATCACCTTGCATCGTGTTTTCCGTTTTAATCGGCATCAACCAGGTCAGTACCCAAGACATAGCACCCAACTTGCCATCCCGCTCAAGATGCCACAGCGTTTGGAACTTAATCAGCAAATCCCGATCCTGAGCCGTAAACGCTGGATTGCTCGGTTCCGCTACAAGCCAGCCCCGCCGCTGCATTTGTTGCTTCCACGTCAAAATATCTGGCGAAGCAAAGAGCGGTTCGCCCGTGCTAATCAATTGTGCGGGGATCAGTGGTACCCCTTTCGCGATCGCTCCAATATCGTTCCCGTCATAAGCAGGTCTACCAAAACCGACGATCGCAGAGAAAGAGCGTGTTTTCTGCTGCACCTCACCCCCATTAGCTTGATTGACAGCAGAGGTATTGCCTTCAATCGCTATAATGGCATTTTGATCAGCAGACTTAACAATTCCTGTGTGTTCGACTCCCTGCCCATCAAAATCGTAGAAGACGATATCACCAGGTTGGGGGTTCGTTGTGTACCATCGTCCTTGATCCTTAAACCATTGCACCCCATTGGGACAATAGGAATACCCTTTCGAGGTTTGAATCGGTAGCGGCATTCCCACAACATAGGTGCAAAAGCTAACAAACATGGCACACCAAGGCTGTCCATCTAACCTATCGTCATACCAACGCCCAAATGGAGTATGGTTCTCTCCGACTTCTTGCAAACCAACAAAGGTTTTAGCAAGGGTCAAAACATTTTGTGCTGTCGTCATGATCCAATCTCCTAATTTAGATTTATCGAGTAGTAAGTTTGTCTCGTCACTTTGTTCTCAGACATGACGAGCTTTATCCATTGGCTGGTTCAATCAAGTTTGTGGCGGCAGAATCAAGCGCTTGAGCACTAACTCAGGCTGCTCCAGGAAGGGATTAATTTGGTTGAAATCGTAGATTCTGTCATCGACATCACCGACATACTGATGAATCAAAACCTTACAAGGAACAGGCGTCTCTAGCTTCACAGCCTCTCGATCCCACGGCCGAAGGCGAGAATTAGTATTGCTGCCATAGTTCGCAACCCACAATCCATGGCATTCTGCCCCTGCCTTGATCGTTGCCGATAAGTTACTTAAGGTTGTGCGATCGCTGCCATTTAAGTAAACACAGGGCATCAGTCGCACTTTGTGGCTAGCTTTAACAACTGCCTCCGCCCAACCCAAATAAAATGCTTGAGAAAGAGAGGGTTGCGGATTACCATCCATACCCTCAACATCCAGGAAGAAATAGAAGCCATCGCCTTGTGCTGCTAAATAGTCCTCGTTAAACGTCTCCAGCAAGTCCTTCGCCTGAATCTGACCAACTTCAGTGCCACTTTGTCTTGATCCACCCACTCGATCTGTCCAACGCGAAATGGGTAAAACTCGAATGCTAGCTTGATGGAGTGCTGCATTCTCTAGATCATGCAGATATTCTCCACCACTACTGTCACCCTGGAAATAACGTCCCCAAAATTGAGGCGTAGCTCCCAAATGTCCAGAAGCGGTTTGGACAAGAGCAGGAGTAACATTGTTGAGCGTATCCGCCCCCGCTATCCCAGTTCGAATCTCATCATCAGGCAATTGTGGTTGCCAGCCAAGTTGCTTTTCGTGGGTAGCGATCGCATTCCAGGTGGCAGCATCAACAACTCCATTGACAGATAAGCCTTGCCTCTGCTGAAACTGACTAACCAACGAGAGCGTTTGAGTTCCAAAGTCGCCATCAAGATCTAATACACCAAAGCCACAACCATTTAAAGCATCTTGAAGAAAGACAACCCATTCTCCCTGAGCATTTTGCTTGAGTACGGGATACTCACCAGGGTTCGATTCATGCGTGTTACTCATGGTAATTCCTCCAATAATAAATTTGATCGAAGTACAGAACAAAAGCTGTAACGCTTGAAAGTAGACAAGTTTGTGGCTTTCTTGATTGAGAAGTAAAGGAGTTTTCCATATCCAGCAGCACTGCCTCAAATAACCTCTGGTCAGGGTAAGTGTCTTGTCTTACAAACAGCATATTGATGTTTTGTGCCTCAACTTCAGGGAATAAAAGCATCAAGCCATTGCTGGTAAGGTTTCAGGCTCTTGGGTCGATACAAGGGTGATTGAGTGATTGCCCAGCGTCGTTTGGCGCTTTTGACCACGTTTGTTGGATAGGGACTGGTTAGTCTTTGCCAGGTGCCATCACAGCAAATAATTAACCGTTTCATAATCGTCTCCAAGAGTAAGTACCAATGTGGAAAATTCGAGCAACAAGATTTGTCACCTGAGACCGAACCTTCAGAAAATTAAGTGTTCGATCTCAGGCATTTATTGCTTGTGCGGGATTGAAACATCCAGTCTGTCGCTCAAAGGCAACGTGTTCGTCGTACAACAACCACTAATCCTGTGGAAATGGAAAAGCTGGACGTTGTACGACAAAACCGTGGTTTCAGTGAAGTGCCAGACCACTTCTGCTCTACTGACCGAGGAGTCGCTTTAGATCAGCTAATTTCCCTAAACCAACGGGCACAGTGAATCTGCCCAAAGCAATATGTTGAGTACTTTCAGGTTTGTAATGCACCCAGAATGAAAGTTGTGGTGGTAAGATAATGAGACCAAAGCCTTCAAACCGATAATCAGTGTTCCCTGGAATGACTGGCTTGCCATTCTCATCCATTGCAAAGGCAGGTGGCAGACCTTTAGCGGCACAAGCTTGGTTGATCTGATCAACTGTTTTCTGAGAATTCGCTAGTGTTTCAAACAGACTATCTAGCACACCAACTGCTGAACTAACCATTGAATTAATGTCCTTGAATGTAGTAATGGGTTGACTTCTGAAGGATTGAACTGATTGACTTCCTTCTGCTTCTTAATAGCTGCCAGTTAAAGCAACTGATGCACTTTTGTCGCCACTGTCATTTCAACTCGTCAAAACGTCTGTCTGATGACAAAAACTTAAATTGACAATGCTCTGTCCGCTGGAGCCACGCCATTCTCATCGTTTTGGGAAGAACACGGCGACGCGAATCATAAAAGCGAGCAATCTCTGCCAAACGACGACTGTAGGCGATGCGCTGTTGCCTTGCTTTGCTCCGTTCCTCTAGTGTTGTCGCCACAGACAAATGTATTTTCCCAATCGGATACATTGCCTGATAGCCAGCATCAACACGATCGTCAATGATGGCACCAGAACCCATGAAATCAGCATAGAAAGGCTTCTGCAAAAGCACACTGCCCTCATGTCCCGGTGACACAAACAATTGCTGGTGATCTTCTGACCTCACTCCTTCGAGGACAAATGGCACTGTCCGGGATGAAGGTTCCAAAAGGGTAAGAGAGGCATCGTCGCCTGGTAGCATGGCAACAACGCCGCTTGTTCCAACAGTTGTAGGAACTGCTCGTATTCAATGCCCAACACTTGCTTGGTACAGTGTGAATACTTGTGAATATAATAAAGTGGATTTTGCATCGTTGGTAGAGCGGTAAAATTCCGTTCTACCATCCTTTTTTGCCTTCATTTATATTTCGGACAGGTCTTATGGGATTGCGTTAAACTCAGCGGAATGGGTGACTGCTCCACTGAGTTTAACTTAACCCCTTGTACAAGTGTTTCAGCAATTTCTCCTGTTATTTCCCAACAGGCTTGAAAGAAACTGAGACTGCTCCTGGACCTACGTTATACAATGTGATTCTCTGATTTTTCTGGGTAACGTTATAACAGGTTTGGCTCCTACCAGGTTGGACTGTAACCAGTGGTTTACCATTAAAGGTTACCTTAGATGATTGCTTTGATTCGGGGAAAATGCAAAAGCTTACAGGTGTGCCAACGTGAGCGGCGCTTTGTCCAGGCTTTAAATACTGTGCGCTAATTTGCGCCAAAAGAGGGGAAGCCATGCTGGTGAAAGCTGCCAAACCACCGAAGAGGATTGCAGGAATTGCCATCAACTTATTTTTCATCATTCATCTCCTTTCGCAGGTTGCGATTGTTTACTTGCTCCTTGATAGTTGGCATTGAAGTTAACTAATGCACTTTTGAAGAAGCAGGTTAACATTCTTGAGCTTATTGCCATGCCATGGCGCTACAGAGCCACACTGTAAGGGCTCTCTCTTCAACTGGCGGGGTCCCTCAGCGCACCGATAGTTTTGCTTCCCGGCTTGATCAGTCGAGTAGGGAGAACTCCGCCACTGTTTAGGACGTGTCATCAATTAGGTAGACTGGAACGAGCAATCCTGGAGATGAATCACCTCAACTACCATGACGACCCAACGCTACGCACTCAGAGATGACCAGTGGGAACGGATCAAAGACTTACTTCCCGGACGTGAAGGGACGGTTGGCGTAACCGCGAAAGACAATCGGTTGTTTATCGAAGCGGTGCTGTACCGCTATCGCTCTGGCATCCCTTGGCGAGACCTGCCAGAGCGATTTGGGGATTTCCGGGTCGTGCACACTCGCTTCAGTCGTTGGTCAAAAACTGGGGTGTGGAAGCGAGTGTTCCAGCACTTGGCAGAGGATGCCGACAACGAATACGCGATGATTGACTCGACAGTTGTGCGCGCCCACCAACCCAGTGCGGGTGCAAAGGGGGGGAGCCAGACTCAGAAGCAATGGGTCGCAGCAAAGGGGGCTTGAGTACCAAGATTCATGCGGTCGTGGATGCATTGGGCAATCCCGTCAGCTTTCATCTGACTTCTGGACAGGCGTGCGACCTAGACGGAGCGGACAAACTCCTGCCTGATTTAGCTGCCGATCCGGTGCTTGCCGATAAAGGCTACGATGCGGATGAACGAGTGATTGAGCCGCTGCGGGCACAAGGGAAGACGGCAGTGATTCCGCCAAGGCGCAACCGCAAGCATTTGCGTGAGTATGACAAAGAGTTGTACAAAGCTCGACATCTGGTTGAAAACTTCTTTGCCAAACTCAAGCAGTATCGGGCGATTGCGACCCGCTATGATAAACGGGCTGCTAACTTTCTCGGTGCCATTTATCTCGCTGCTTCGGTGATTTGGCTTAATTGATGACACGCCCTAGGGGAGGGCGATTACCAAAAAGAAAGCCCCAGCAAGTTGACGGAACAATATTTAGACAAAATTTAGACAAAATCACCATCACAGCTACTATATTGGTACGCTTTATAAGCAAAGACACCCAATAATGAATCTAAAAACAGTTGTATTGACACTTAGCGCAGTCGCCTTTGCAACACCCGCAGTCGCGCAAAGCTGCAAAATCAGTCAAAGTGTTTATCGTGATGCCAACGGACAGGGATTTGAGTTAATTTTTGGAAAGCCAGTTTCAGGGGTTGCTAGTTCTCGTGCAACGGCTGTTATCAAGCACACCAAGCAAGGCGAACTGTATAAGTTTAGGGTTGGACAAGCTAACGGATACGGTTCAATCTTTCTTTCAGATCTTGAGCAGACTGGAGTTGCGGAAGGTAAAAGTTTTGTGATTAACTTCTTTGATAATAATCTCAAGTCTGCTTCAGGAGTTTTAGGGCGAGAGACAAAGGTTCCCAAATATGCCTTCATAAATGGGTTAGGAAGCTATGACTATTACAGCAGAAGGGCTTCTATCTCGAATGATAATCCTGTCATGGGCGATACTATGTGGATCTTCAATCGATGTCAATCCAAAGCGAAGAGTGGCAGTACTAAATAGCCAAAGCACTAACTTGAGGAGTTGATTCGGGATCAGTAAAAAATCATACGAAACCTTCCCTCTGCCTACCTTCTCAACCATCTGGAAACTGCCAACAGGCAGGATACTCCACGCTTTTGCTGTCACAAACAGCCTTGACGTAGCTTTCTGTTCCGTGGCTGATGCTGTTGGCGAATTGTACTATTCAGGGTTTGCCGGGGCTAAGGAAGCAAATCGGGAACGGCGTGTTTTGGAATGCGGTTGTCCTTGTAGCCACGCCACCATTCGCACCACATTAATTGCCACACTGGACAACACGTGTTGCAGATGGGTCTTTGCTAAACTCCTATAGCGCGACTGTCGCAGACCAAAGGCATTCACTCCCTGAGAGAGGGTTCCTTCAACTCCGGCTCGTCGGTTGTAGCGAGCTTGCCAAGCCACCGTTTGTTGTTGTTGCCGCACTGCTTGTAGCGCTTGATGCTCGGCTTGCGGACGAAGGGTTAAGCTACGAGGTTCCGTTTTGCAACGTGTGCATAACGCTCGGCAGGGACAGAGCCGACACGCGGTACGAGAAAACTTGATGTAAATCACGGGGTTTCCCCAAGCATCTTGAGTGGGTGTCCAACTCTTACTCTTCTTTCCTTGAGGGCAGGTGACTCGTTTGGTTTTCCAATTGATGGCAAACTGATCCAGACTGTACCCCCCTGCTGTTTTCGCCTGCCAGCTAGCGTTGGGACGCATGGGTCCGACTAACTCGACCCCGTACCGTTGCCGACTTGTTAAGACCAGTGAACTGTCTACATAACCTGCATCCACAAGGTGTTCGCGCGGCAGCAAGCCCTTAGCAGCTAAGGCGGCATGAATGGGTTCGGTCTGATCCACATCCGACTGGTGTGCCGGGGTCGTCACGACATGAGTAATCAGGTGCACCTGCTGGTCCTCGCAAGTTTCTGTCAGATGAACCTTATAACCTGTCCAAGTCATTGACCGCTTATTCCCATACCGGGCATCGGGGTCATGAGGTGAGTCGCATCGCTTGCCTGCGGGCGGTAAGTCTTTAGCAGAGCGCAGCTTGACCTGGTTCTGGTCGATATAAAATTGATGTACCCAGGTCTGCCGTAACTGCTCAAGGGTCGGCAGTTGCCGCAACTGCCTGGGCGCGGAGTCGTTCCAAAGGGTCATGAGCAGTGTCATGCCATCGCTGCCCACGCGCTCGGCATACGCTTGACGAGCGGCGACTCCTTTCGGCAAGCGATATTCATCCGTTAACCGTCCATACCGTTCAAACCATTCGACCGGCACCCAACTTTGCAACCACTCAGGCGCTACGGTCGCCACTTCATTGAGTGCGGCTCGGAGAGTCTCGCCAATACTTTCTAAACGGTTTAGGGTTCGAGTGGCTGCTAGCACATGGGTGGAGTCGGTCCGTTGTTGACCTCGCGCTTTGAGCCAGCCTCGCGCTTTGAATTGCTCTAACAAATGGGTTAGTGTCTTTATTTTTTCGCCATTTGCGAGAGAAAAATGATTAGCTGAAAGTAGGGAGAATCAAGTGTTGAAAGCAGTCTCCCATGAACATTGCAGAACGAGAACAACAAATTCTACGGGTCAAAGCCAGCAGTTTTCA
>JBBRPT010000054.1:0-41046 GCA_038227635.1 Leptolyngbyales cyanobacterium
ATCGTGGCACGGGCTACGAATCGGCATCTCTAGTCAGTCGCGATGGCACGATCGTGCGGTCGGTCGCATTAACTTTCACGGAGTCACGGTGCCTCACGCTCTGCCGACTCTCACCTGTAACGACACTCAGCTTCAAGTTCGGATTGAGGTCGAGAACTGCCCAGATCTCAAGCTTGTGCTGCCCGCTCGCAAGGAAGTCGTCCACAGTGAGTTTGTCGATCGCCTCTACATGGAATGTCAACGACTGTTGTACCAATACGTTGCCACCTTGGAGCATCACGACTTGTCGTATCAGCACTGGGTCAAAGCCCAACGCTTGGGCATCGATTTGCCGCCTGCCCAGCCCTCGCTAACTCCGTTCTCTCCTGTCACCGCAAAAGGGGAGCGGAGCTTAGACTGGCAATCTTCTACCTTGATTGATGCAACAGCTTTGTTGGTTAAGGTAGACGAGGTGGAGGCACCAGAGCAACAACTGCTGTCTCGTGCCTTAGAACAGAACCCGTTGCCCTACACCCTCTATGCGACAAAGCCCGAATTTGAGGGCTATCCGTGGTACAACTCACTCCCACAGTTAACGGATCTCCGCTTTGAACTGGAGTTGAATACTCAAGTCATGTCTCTAGATGATGCCCTCACCCAAACCCATCTCGCTAGTGTCGTGGTCGATCGCATCACCGCGATGACGACGCTCTCGATCGGGCAAGACGGGACGAGAGTGCCCTTGCCCCTAGATATTTGCTTTGGATACCCTTCAGACCACTGGAATGACACCTCCCTCGACGATGTGACACTCTTCCACGCACAACCGTCTGACTTGTCTCCGGCTGAGTTGGCTGACTTGCTGGAAGCTGCCTTCTTCTCGCCCAATGAGGACTCTGACGCAGATTGTTACGACACGCAGCTCGATGATTTTCAAGAAGAGGCACTGGAACGCGCAATTCGGACGCTCTTATCCGATGAGGCAGCTCTGAAAGCTCGAATCGAAATGACGCTCGATCGACATCTGCGCTGGGTCATGCCCAGTACCCTGCAAGTCGAGGTCATCGTCTCTCCGATCACTTCTGATGCACCCACTCACTGGAGTGGATTTCGACGGGTCGTTACGATTCTGTCGTGAATCACAGGTCAAAAAAGCACTTACCGTTTGTCATTAGTCTGACGACGGGATAGGGCGTTGGAGACTTCCCAGCCCTATCCCCGTCGTGATAGTTCAGGTGCGCTTGTTTCTTGTGTAAGATTGGGACAATAACACGCTTCATTACACAAGAAAATCCGTGAGCTGATTCTCGAACGTCCCGCGAAGCTTGCTCTCCAACTTTTAAAGAGCACGTCCTTGTCTGGCTGACACTTGCGACGCTAGCAATCAGGACTCTCCAGTCTTCAACTGTCCTATCGTTTTCACCGCTGCCGCTTTTGAGAAACTCACGGCGTTACATCCTAGAAACTGACGATCGCTGACTCCACCACTTGGTTTAGATTGAGTCCTGTTTCTGCCCCGTACTCTGCTAAAGCGTCTCAAACCGTTGGAGGAAAGGAATCGGAAACCTGAACAAATTTGACTTGATCGTTCATCTCACAGTCCTCAAAGTTAATCAGTCTCTTCTACCTCGATCGAGCTTGAGTCTTGCAACGCTCTCTTCTGCTGCACCGCTTGGACGATTGCCGCCCGTATGAAACTTGCCCGCTCCTCAGTCGGCATCAATTCCAACTCGTCATCGATCGACTGTGGCAGACGCACTCCACGAACTTTCTTGGACAGAGGTTCTGCACCGATTTGGGTGAAAGTGCCACCCTGAGATCGCTGATGTGGATTCTTTAACGGCATGAGTTGGTAGAGATGAGTAGCACCATGTTAACACGCTTATCTAACCACTCGCTGCGATCACAAATACTTATCATTAAAAACCTTAAAACACTTGCGGGATACGTGTTAACACGCTAGAATAGAAGCATAAACCAAAGGCACCTGCCGAAGTCGCTAAACCAAACAGGTGCCTTACTCCAACAAGGAGCTTTACCATGATGCCACTTTACATTGACACCGAGAACGTCGAGCAATCGCTCAATGCGGCAGCAACGGAATTACAAGCCCGATTCGCTCAACAGGGCGCGATTTACCAGACCGAGGACATTCAAAAAGCGTTGGTTGGTTGGCTAGAACTCTCGATCGAGGAGTTGGTCAGCGAGGCGCTCTTTCATGTGGCTGAGAGCGATCGAAGCCGAGCGTTTAATCGGCAAGCCTTTGACCTGTATCTGAAACGGCTTCAACCCACTGAGGAACTGTCTCAGCACCGCATCGCGGCATGACGACCATAAGGGGCACCTCGCCCCCTCTTTCTACAGGCATCGCGGAGACCGCTTCAACCCTTCAGCCACAGGAAGCTTTTAATCATGACCACCACAACGCTTCAAAAACGAGACGAAAAAGTTCAAGCTACGCTCAATCAGCTCGAACACGGCATTTCAGAATTACTGGAATCGGGAAAGTGGGCGCAATATCTCAATCTGCAATCTAAGTTTCACTACTACTCGTATCGCAATACCATTTTGATTCTGCTCCAATGCCCGGATGCTACGCGAGTCGCAGGCTTCAGCACTTGGAAGATGCTTGATCGCAGCGTCAACAAAGGCGAAAAGGGAATCGCCATTCTCGCACCACTGGTTCGCAGATTAGAGGAAAGTACCGACTCTGAGACAACTCATGCGTTAATCGGTTTCAAAACGGTCTATGTCTTCGATGTCTCTCAGACCGACGGAGAACCGATGCCACAGATTTGTCCGTCGCTACACGGCGATGATCTCGGACTCTACGACAGACTCGAAACGTTTGTCCGTGAGGATCTCAACATCCCAGTTGAGACTATAAGTTTGAGTGGAATGTATGGCTACTGCCAATATCACCCGTACACGCACCAGCCGATTCAGATTGCGATCGACCCCTCTCATGCGCCGCTTCAGCGATTTAAGACGCTGGTTCACGAAACGGCTCACGCTTTGATGCACAGCCATGATGAGTATCGGGGGCACGGTCAAAAATCACTGCGAGAACTCGAAGCGGAATCTGTCGCGTACTGCGTTTGTCAGTATTTCGGATTAGAGACCTGTGAACAATCGTTTGAATACATCACTGCCATGACTCGGAGCGAAGACACACTCTCGCAGCTCAAAATCGCGGGAGAACGTATTCAAAAAGCTGTGACTCGAATCATCAAGGCGATGGATAACGCTCCGGCTGAAGCGACCCAACTCGCCGCTTGAAACTTAGCCGGATCAGCATTGATCCGGCTAGACCTTCCTCTCTGTCCATTAAGATATTTTGGAGGCTACTATGCTCACCCCGTGCCAACAGTGTAAGTTCTGTACCGTCGAACGCATTCATCCAACCGATTTAGGGTGCGCGATCGTGCCCGCCTATTGGGAGGCATGGCAACACCTCCAGCATCTATCACCTTCGACACTGGGACAAATCCCGATCGACGAGTGCCGTGAGTTTGAGCTATCCCCCCACTTACAGCCAGAAACCTTATCGCTCACACTGACACGAGAGCAATGGGCGGCGATCGCTCAGTCTCGTCGATGCCCGTCACAACTCACCCAACAAATTCAGCAAGAATTGGGCATTGAAGATAGGGCAGTCAACGAGATCCCGATGGTCGAGGTGATTAGCAGTAATATCCGTGCGATCGGATATCACCACTCGTCTCGCACGCTACAAATCGATTTCCTCAACGGGTCTCAATACCGCTACTTTCGAGTTGAGGCAGCCGTGTTTGAGGACTTTTTAAGTGCCACTTCAAAGGGGCGCTTTCTCAACTCTCGAATCAAGGCGCGATACTCCTACGAACGGATCTCTTAGCATTCCCGAAGTAACAGGACTGAAAGCCCGGACGCACTGAAATTGTGTTTGGGTAGCGCCCTCGGAAGTGCCTGAAGTCTTTAGCAAATCACTGCAATTTCTAAGAGACAATTAAACGATTGGACTCAACAAACTGCGCCCATTGCGTCCAGATTTCTTCAGTCGCAGCTTGTCCGATCTCGTTCCAATCAGAGGTGGATAACAAGGCGTTTAGTCTTGATCTAAGTTGAGAGCGGAACGGTGACTCAGATCGAGACAAGGACTCTTCCTCAATCAAAGCAGTAAAGAAGATCTGCTGCTCTTCGGTGAGTTGAGTAAGCTGTTGCCGAACTCGTTTTCTGGCTTCGGTTAGGGCTGCTTCGGTGCCAGTTCCCAAGTTTGCTGCCTGCAAGAGAGCTTCGAGTTCGGTGAAGAGGATCGACTGCAAGCGCACATGGTTCATGGCTCGTTTCCAGTCGGCTTTCTCAATGGACGATCGCGTATTGGAATAGGCTGGAAAGCCAGCCCCGATCGAGCTTGCACACTCAGCTTCCCTCTGGATCATATCTTGCATCACATCTGGATCGTGCAAAACATCAAGCAAGTTGCCCGTTTGCTCATAGTGCTGTCGTAGTCTTAGGTCATCCATATCAGAACTCCTGCCCTTGAGGATTACAAGGCTCCATGCTCAAAGTACTTTAGACCGTCTTTGTCTGCGTCTTCTCCATAGTCTGACATATTCTGACGGTGGTAAAAAACTTCGGCAGCGGGCAGGGAGTGTAAGCCCACTCGACCCTGATATCCTAACTCAAGGCTACGCTGCCGTGCGAATAGCAGCAGAGCGGTTCCGACCCCTCTAAGATAGGGTGGGTCTTGCAGATCTCGTCGATTCTAGGGAGCCGAAGCGAGAGCTTCGAGGTAGACTAATCGGTGGGTTCGATCAAGCCAAGAGCGATGCCACTGAGTTTCTAACCAAAGTAACCCCTGAGTCAGTCCCTGGTAGTCAACTGCCTAAGTACAGGACAAAAGTTTCAGGACTTGGCTGTACTGCTGGTTGTGGCTGTCTAGGTTGAGCAGAATGTGACGCAGATAGTCCAAGCCTGTGCGAAAGAGACTCTTCGCTTTGCGTCCATGGTTCTTGAGGGGAATGGGGCGTTGCTCCACCAGCCACTCGCCGACTCGATGTGCCCAGCAGAAAGCTAAGGTCAAGAGGGTGATGAGTTTCTTCAAGCGTTCACGGTCTTTGAGATGGGTGGACTCTAAGCAGAAGCCACGGGTTTTCAAACAACCAAATAAGGTTTCAATGCCCCAGCGCAAAGCGTAGTCAGAGATCGCAGTCGCGGGAGCATGATCCGTGGCAACGACCAGCAGTGAGCCATCGCCCTGTCGCAATCCTGCCAAATAGAGCCAATGTCCCCAAAGCCGTCGTTTCCCTGATAGCACCTTGGACTGGTGCGGCTGCAAATCCTGAAACACAATGGCAGATTTGAGTGACCGTTGCCCATCCCACAGCAACTCCGTCTCGCGAATGCGGATGCGAAATCGAGTTAATGGCTCTGCCAGTAAAAGCGCAAACCACTCGCTGCCAATGAACTCTCGGTCTGCGGTGAGATAGTTGATGTCTTCAGGCGCGAATAGACTGAGAACCGTGACCAACAACTCAAAGCGTTCTTTTGTGTTGGAGTTCCCCCGTTTGTCTAAGAGTTGCCAGAACACCGGAAATGCGACTCCTTGATGCACCACGCCCAGCATTAGAACATTGATGGTCGTGCTGCCAAAGTCCCACGTCGTGCGATCTACACTCAAGACCCACGGCTTCGGGATCTTGACCAGCCTGACGACGAGTTGGGCAATTTGGTCGTCGTCTATTTCAAACCATCGCAGAAAGCGCTGAATGCGCTTGTAATTCGAGGCTGCCTTCGCCTGACCTGCAAACCCGGTTGCCACTTCTGCTAGGTTTACCGTCTTGACTCGGAATAGGGCAACCAAAAACAAGGCTAAAAATCCGATTCGTGCACCATGCCAGCCCAGCAAGGGCTGCAACGTTTGCCGCAATTGAGTAATCTGAGACATAGGGTTTCATACCGCTAACTTACTATTTGCATGAAACCCTTTCCTAACTATCCTTTACAAGCTTTTGTCCTGTACTTAGGTCAACTGCATATGCTTCAAAGCGATCGTTGAAGGCAGACAAACGTTTCTTCATTGCCCAGCTCCAGAACGCGTCGTCCTGGTTTAACTCTCGCAAAACGTCACGCCAAATCGTTTCAAAATCGTCAAGATGACGACGCTGCATCAAGGTCAATTGAGCTTGAACAACCTGTCCAGATTCTGTGATGAGATTAATGAGTATCGGGGTCAAGTAAGATTCAGTCGAGTCGAGTCATTCCTGCTGAAGCATATCATCTGGCTATGCAACAATTTAAAGGTGTTACACATAATCTATCAACCATCGACACCCAGAAATCTATTGGATGAGTCACGGCTCTCATTTCTGCTCCAGCTTTTGAAGTTTGAGGAGGGTCAAGTTGGTTTGCTCTTTAAGAACTCGCAAATCAACCGCCGTCCAATAGAAATAGCCCACCAGTCCGATCGCGATGACTCCAGACAACACAAGCGCCACGATCGACTCAGCGCTCCAGATCGGTCGCAGTCCTCTCGACTTTGGCAGGTTGAGTTTGTGGATGCGATCGCGGATGTCCTGAAGAGCTTTCTGAGTGCCTTGCGATTTCACCAAGTTTTCGGTTAATTGATTCGTGAGTACTTGCGATTTCACGAGTTGAATCTTCGAGTCGCGAAAGGCATCTAAGCCGCGCTCGAAAGAGTGCGAGGATTTCTGGACCGCTTCCGAGTTGGTCACGCTCGCTTCGAGTAATCGCTGATTCGAGAGCAGCAAAATCTGATTGATCTGAATCCATTGTTCAATCTTCTCAACAACTTTTTGAGTGTCTTTCTGGTACTGGATATTTGAAGCATCGACCGATTTCCAAAGCTTGCCCATCAGCGCTTTCAGCTCTGCCATTTCGCGAACTACATCCGTATCATCCATAGTTATTTAGCAGTTGAAAGTTTCTTAATCGGTAGACCCAGTAACTCGTGCGCCCGTTCTAGCTGGGGTTTGCTGAGGTCGAGAAAGCTGTCTAGGAGAATCCGATCGCCAAACGGCAATTGCTCTCGTTCAAAAAAAGACAAGTTCCGTTCATGGATGGCATCGAAGGTGCTGGCTTCTAAAACAGGCATTTCGATTTCGAGTCCTTTGAGCTGCTGGAACTGTTTTCTACTCTCCGACTTGTCCCAGCGATCAAAGTTCAGTGCGCCTTCGTCCCAAAGTTTGCTCTTCACAGCGACATAATCTGCTCGATCGCCGCAGAAATTCATCATGAGTTCTAAGGAGTTGATGGTGTTGTAGGCATTGTTGAGAACCGTATCAAGGGTGATTCGATACCCAAGCTGTTGCCCGATCGCAAACATTCCAAATCGATCGATCTGTTCCCTCGTCGCTCTACCCGATGCTCCCGGCATATCAATCAAAATCACATCGGGCTTTTCAGACTCAATCTCGGTGAAAAACTGTTTCGCGTGACCCACTGAGAGAAAATCGAGCGGGAACACGGGGTGTTGAGAACTCGCGTGATACTTCCAGAACTCAGGATTTTCGATGTCGGCATCGTAGCTGACACATCGCACCCCAGCGCAGATCAGAAAATAGTAAAGTTGGCGGCAGTGCAATGTTTTTCCCGTGCCACCCTTCCCGCCCAAGATGAGGATTATTCGTTTAAAAGCCGCAGAACGTTCAAGTTTCTTTACGTCAGTTGATTCAGGTTTAGGGTCAGAGGTCATCGCAAGGTCTCCTAAGTTTTAGGTCGAGCGCTACCGAAGTTAAAGGAGGGTTCAACCCACTTGCCGTCGATCCATCCGTGTTGAGCAGGTTCAGTAGATTCTGTTGAAGAGGATCGATCGAGAGCCGTCATTTCTACTGATTCGTCAGCGATCGTGGCAAGATGAGCGCTGAGGTCAAAGGGAGTGGGATCTGATTTGGATTGAGATGATTCAATTTCAGAGATGGAACCGGGATGCTCTGAAGTATCTTCTGAGATTGCACTAACTTCCACGAGGTTATGAGATGGCGGTCTATTAGATTTTGATTTGGCAGTACGAGGCGCAGACTTTTTGCCCGTTTTGTGGGTTCTGGCAACTTCGTTGTAGTAGTTTTGCAGAGTCTTGGGACTAATGGATATCGTATCGTGGGGATGGATAGCTTTTTGTAGTCTATCTGATATTTCCTGCCATTCTAAGTTTAAGCTTCTTAGCTTTTGAATTAAGGGAAACAATCGCTCTACGGTCTGTTTAATATTGAACTTCGTTTGCGTTTCAAGGTCAACTGACTCTAACTCTTGCTCCATTGCAAGAACCATTTCTTTGCTGAGATGTTTCTTTGCCATAGCTCGCTGATGTTCACTGCTAGGTCGTTGCGTTGGCTCATCGTCAGGAACATCTTAGCGTTTCACAGTCCAAGAAAAGTAACGGACTGACTATTTGATTAGGGCGGTACTGTCATAACAGTGTGACTAGTTTATGGCAGTGGCACTATGAAAGTGTAACGACGTTTTTATGTACGGGACTGCGATCGCTTCCCCCTGTTTATAGATGTGTTTTTATGGTGCTGTTACCGATGTAATTGTTTGGTACAGAAATGGAATTCGGTCGGTTTGACGGTGTTAGTATCTTACCGTTGGGGTAGTCTACCCCTTCAGCAAGTTGTGGCAGTTGTCTGGACAAATTGAACTATGCGAAAACGAACGAACAAAGAGGTGTCGATCGAGATCCGCTGTACTGCGTCCCAGAAGAAAGCAATTCAAGCCAATGCCCAAAAATTAGGCGCGAAGTCCATGAGTGAGTATCTTCTGACCCTGGGTTTGGAAGGCTTGACCAAAGACTATGATTCGATGCGACGTAAAGCAGACGGAGCGTTGCTTAACGCAGCCACCTATGAGTTATTAGGCACCCTCTCTGCCGATTTGAAAGCTAGACCCGATAGCGAACTACAAGTTGTTCAAGATGCAATCTCGCTCATCCATGAGACGAGGCGTGAGATTGCCTTCAAGCGATTTGAAAATGCCGTGGAGCAATTGTTTTGAGAATCAACTACGCCAAAGGACGCGACCCACTAGGGCTTTGCCGCTATTTGTGCAACCCAGAAAAACAGCGATCGCCCGAAGACTCTCCCATTCTGGCAACGAATATGGTTGGAGAGAACGAGATCGAGTGGGCAGAGGAATTTCGGCTTTCCCAGGAACTCAATCCCAGAGTGAAAAACACAATGGTTCACTTCGCGATTTCGCTTCCACCTGGAGAAACACCACCAGACACGCGAATTGAGCGTATTTCAGAAACCTTGCTTGAAAAGACAGGTCATGAGCGCTGCCAATATTTTGTGGTGCGTCACTACGATCGAGAAGACCGCCACAACGTAACTCACTGGCATATCGCGACTTCAGCCATCACGTTGCAGGGAACCTGGGTTGACGACAAGTTCATCAAATGGCGATTGAAAGAAGTCGAACGTGCGTTGGAAAAAGAGTTTGAGTTACGGATTTCCGAGAGCCGTTCACCACAAGAGCAACGGAATTTGACAACGGGTGAATATCGCCTGAAAGAGCGGACGGGGAAGAAGCTACCCAAAGAAAATCTGTGGCAGAAAATCGACTCAGCAGCATTAGATCACCCATCAATGGCAATCCTCGTCACGAGACTCAAGATAGAGGGGGTAGAAGTACGTTTCCACAAGTTTGAGGACAAAATTGGAGGGATCAGCTTTGAACTAGAGGGGTCTCATTTCAAGGGCAGAAGCCTGGGGAAGGCTTACAGTTTTGAGGGGCTTCAGAAATACCAGGGTGTTGAACACTCCCAATCAGACAATTCACTCCTGATAGAACTCCAGCAGATGACTTCGGTAGGCTGTCGAGAGTGGCTCGACCAAGACGCTCAACGTAAGCGATCTCGGCACCTCTATGACCAGTATTCCTACGACACTGAGGGGTTGAGTGCGGAGCAAAGAGATATCACGATCGCCGCTCGGTGCCTCTCCGAAGTCTCCCAGCATCAAGCAACTCTAGCAGTTTTGTCCGGAGATACAGCCCAGACAATCGAGAAAAAGTCAGGACTGGGGAGGGCACTAGAATACGTCGCAAGAATTGTCCAACGCGCGATCGATCTGCTTAAACAACTCGCCAAAGACAGTAAGAAGTCGATCGAGCGCTGGTCAGGTCAAGATCTGGAACGTTGACGCAGATTCTCATAAGTTCATGCAGTTCCAAGCGCTCCTTGCCCTATGGCTTGGCTCAACTGTCGCGTTAAATTCTGTCATGACAATGGATGGAAAAAGACCCTGATGAAGACCAGAACGCTTTCCTCTGAAGGCTTCAAACTCCAGCTAATTTTTTACAATCTCCAAGTGTTGCTTCTTGGGTGCAATCCCGCGACGTGCAGCACTCACCCACTTTTTTCTGATGTTCGGTCGAGTCTCTGAAAATCTGTTCCCACTCTTTGAACTTCAAAACTTGTAGCCCTATTGTCGCAACTTGGGTAGCTCGTTTGTAGTCTTTTATAGCAATGAAAAGGTCGATCGCATTTGAATAAACTTCAGGTTTTCGAGAATACTGGGACGACCCGTTGAGCAAGATTTCATAACTTTGTAACGCCTTGACTTGGCGTTCTTCGAGAGTGCCAACGTGACCTTTATCGTAAAAGTAGTAGCTAGCACGCCCGTACTGCATGTCAGGGTCAGGGTTGGACAAACTTTGATTGACAACCACTTCTTCTTTAAGGCTGGTCTGATGTGAGAAATAAAGGGCGAAAGGGACGGAAACACCCACCAACAATACAAGACAAACGCACCCGAAGAGATAACTCAACAGTGGAGATGAGAAAACAATGAAAAACCGGGGCTTTGACATGGTTTACCTCCGAGTTGCAAAAGCAACAGCCACATTTGAGCCAGTTCGGATCATCGACGTAAATGACGTAAACAACGTCATGCCGCCTCCCGCTCCCATACCCAAGGCAATTACAGGGGCAAAAATCCCTAAAGCCACGGCGGTTGGAAGTGCTTGAACCGAGCCTTGATTATATGTGACGGTTGTGATTAGTCCAGTCACAATGGTCAAGGACAGTTTGGTAATCGCAACGCCCCAGAAAGCGGCTAACCAAGCAAAGATAGGCTTCGCACCCACAGGGAGTAAGGTTGTCGCGACTGCCAGTGGACCTAAGAGCGCCGTTAGCAGCAACGTTGCTTCAACCATCATTTGAGACGCACCTTGGAAACCAAAAAGGAGCAGCGTAATGGCAGACATAATTGGCTCTGTAGCCGTCCGGAGGGCAGCGTTTAGAGCCACTTCTCCAGCAGTTTTAGCAGCATCAAACGGGTTCACGACAGCAGCATTTGCAAAATCAGTCAACTTTTTCCACCAGGCAGAGCCTCGCGGAATTTCGGGATGTTTCGCCATAATCTCCCTAATGTCAGCCCTAGCCTTGTTCAAGCAAACAATAAATTCGTCGTTGGCGGTTGCTTGATCACACGCCGCCGCTTTTGCCGCTAGTTGCTGCTTCATATCCTGGAAATTGCTTATCACCGCCAATTGTTGTTGAACGCCGATGTCGCTCGACACAACTTCGAGGACTTCACTATTCGTTCTGTTGATCAGGAATCGCATGGCTTCCGTGCCCTGAATTAAGACTGCCCCGTTGTTGAACATCAACAGAAACACCACGAAGACCCAGAAAATCTGTTCATAAGCGCGATCGGTTTCATCATCAATCAGAGACTTTGCCAAGCGAAGGATAAAAATTGCCAAGATCAGCGCTGAGATCACTAGCCCCAATCGGGTGATCGCTTTGTAAACCTGCCCATGCAACGCATCCTGCCAATTCTTGTCCCAAAGTTGAGATGCCAGCTCAGATATCGCTTGAGAGCCACTTGCAATCGTACTGGGGTCACTAGAAATTCCTAAATCCACTCCCGGAATTTGTCCCAACCAAGGAAGAGGCAGCGGGATCGCGTCAAACATAGAATGACTCTCCTTTGAAACCGAAAAGAGCTACGAGATAATTTCTGGGATCAGGTGCAAAGCGCTTGTTATGAAAGCATTAGCGCTCGATCGAGGCATACTTTCGCAGAGGCTCCACTTGAATCTGTCGAAGTTTGTTGAGCGCATTTTGAAGGTGCTGAACATCTTTTTCATGAATGCGCGATTTAGCATGGTCAATGCTTCCATCTGCATCAATCAAAATGGGATCTTTCCCACGATCTCTAGCATAGATTCTTAGCGTGTTCGTATCCGTGTTCAGAATGATAGTGTACGTTGTCTTTCCCTGCAATTTCTTCTCATTCCCATCCGCAGGCTTATCGCGCACGATCGCTCTTGCCAGATCTGCTGCCTTCCGATTCAAGCGTTCTTGAGCAGTCGGTTCTTCTGCTGTAATCTCAACCGTAATTTCAGGAGGCTTTGCAGAACGCACATCTTTTTCTAGAGAGTTTCGTCCCGGTTGGTTCTTCCGTTCACCAGAGACTGGTGACCGTTGCTCGACTATTGGTTTTTCAGACTCTTGTTGTGAGGGAATGTCTGGCTGCGTTGGCTCTGAAGTCACGTTGCTCGTATCCTCTTGAAATTTGTCCTTTGATCGAAGTTTCACCGATTTATCCACGGGTTCTTTGTGGTCTTGATACCATCGCTTCGTAAAATCACTCGCTGAAAATCCAGACTGCTTGGCATAGCCAATCAACCGAGTCGTCGCTTCCTCAATCGAGTAGACCCGGTTGCGCCCATTGCGTAAAAACTTTTCACATTCCTTGTCGTCGCCCACTTGACGATTTAATTTCTGGACATACAACTGCTCATAGTCGGACTCAGCGTTGAGTGATGCGTAAATTCGAGCCACATATAGCCGCTCTGATGCGTCTGCGTCCCATGACCCGATTCCCTGTAAATGCCTGAAGGCAGCTTCCACGATCGCATCGGTCAATTCACTGGGAGAGGAAATCGGTTCAACAGCGCGGGGTGGTCTGGGTTCAGGGGTCGGCAACTCTGGCAAAAATGATAGGCTTTCACGCGAGAACAACGAGCCTGAATCTTGAACGATCGTGACGGGATGCGGATGCTCTGGGTCTTTTTTATGCGTAAAGCCAGGAGTCCGAAACGTCTTGGCAGAGGAATACGTCGGGTCGGCATGGACCTCATACTTCTGCTGGATATACAACGCCATTCGCTTCGAGAGTTGAACGAAGTCCGCGACTGGAATCGGCTCATCTAGCTTGAGATAGCAGTGCAGAGATTTCTTAGAATCGACGACGAGGCTGACGGGTTGCCCAATCGTGGCTTCAATATCGCGGATAATCTGCCACTGCTCCGCTTTCGGCACTAACGGAGAACCTTTCTCCTTCGTCCGTTGGTCAATCTCCCACACAACGACTTGGGCATGGGTCATTTCTGCCCCTAATCGTCCCCCGTGGCATAACCGCACATGCAGCGATGCGCCCTCGTCTTCAAGCTTTCTAAACTGTTCTGCCGGATTTGTCCAAGAGCGGTCTACTTCTCTAGAAACCTGCTCGCGCTCCCAATCATATTTGAACTCATCGAGAGTACCGTCCTGGAGTCTGTAAGCGCCGATGAATCGATCCGTGCTATCGACTCTGGCATCTAGATGAATCTCTGAGGTTTGACTGTGCCCCAGCACTGCAAATAAACGATCGAGATCCTTGAAAGACTGGGACAAAGTAAGCGTTTCAGGTATCGGTTCCATCGCTCGATGCTCCTTTGACAACGCTTTGAATGTTGGAAAAATCGTCTGTCCACAACTGCCCTGTCCTCGCTGAGTCAATCCAACCATCGCGTCTCAGCTCAGTCGCCAGTTTAAGATTCGGAGTCAGGACAACCCAATCACTTGGAAACCCAACGGCAGCATCGTTTCCAAAGGAGCGGCGATCGTGCTTCACAACCCCGCTCCAGTTCAGTGCTGCCGCAATGCGTCCCAAGGGGGACTCCAAGTCGAGATAGCCGTTCGTGATGTTATAGAGAATGGCTCCGTTCGGCATGAGGTGATTTGAAAATAGTTTTAGGGCATCCAGCGTCAACAAATGCGTGGGAATAGTATCTGAAGCAAACGCATCCACCACAATCAGGTCGTAGATTTTCTTAGACTGACCTAGCTGCAATCGCCCATCCCCGATCGTGATTTTGTGGGGTGCTGACATCTTCGCCAAATAGGAGAACGACGACTGGGCAATCTGAACAATTAGCGGATCTAGCTCATAAAAGTCCCACGTTTGCCTTGGTTGACTATAGGTGGCAATCTCCCCCACTCCTAGTCCAACAACGGCAACGTTGCCTGTTAAACTCACCTGTTTCAGCACGTCATCCACAGGTCCACCCAAGCTATAGTAGGTTCCCGGTATTTTGTTCAGGGAAGGGGCAAGCCTCTGCTGTCCATGAATCGTGGTGCCGTGAAATAGCATCTGACTGATTTCAGTCTGACCAACTTTGTAAGCACCATAAAGGCTACGATCCACTCGTTGAAGGCTGAGTCCATGAAACGTCTTTTCATGGAACACAAGTACTAGCAAACTGAAACAGATAACCCGCCTGCTGAAAACCAGATATTTTGCGGGATAAAACCAGTGAAAGCTAACCGATGCCGGATCGAGCAGAAACAAAGTTCCGACTGCCAACATTAACGGATACTCCATCAATCGATCAAATACAAATGGGGCTACCAACGCATTGAACAACCCGCCGAGACACCCCCCGAACGCTACAAACAGGTAAAACTCGGTCAATTGCTGAGGTGGTGGTCTCAACCGAGACAGTTTGCTGTGAAATGCCCACGCAACCCCGATGAACAGCATGATGTTCACTCTCAAAATCGGAGCCGAATAACCTACGATCGTCGCCGAATCGAAAAAAAGATAGACGACGATTCCTGTAAACGTCAACCCTTCTAATGCTTTTGGAATCAGAAATGGGGACGGCAAAAATGGAGCGATCAAAGTGACGAGATATAATCCTAGAAACACAGCCCAAGTACGGGGATTCGGGCTGATTTCTGTGGTGGTAAACGTCGTAATGCCAGACAGCAAGCTAGCCGGAACCAAGGCGAACAGCGTCCATTGAAATCGGGTGGAGGCTGAGAGGGATAGGTCAGCATGGAGATGGTCGGAGAGTTGGATACGGAGGCGCGATCTCGACCTCGAAAAGCAGACTTGAATCAGGACGATCAGACCTAAATACAGAACTGCCCAGACGATCGCTTGCACGGAGAGGGCAAGATAGGGTTCGATGATCAGTGGATAAGCAGCGACCCCTACCAACGCCCCGGCATTACTGCTGGCATACAGAAAATAAGGGTCAGTTTGTTCCGTGGCAAACCAAGATTGTAAAGTCGGTGTGGTAGTTCCTAAAACGATGAGCAGAAGCCCGACCGACCGCAAGACCGTCCAAATGAGTTGAACGGAAGGGTCAGTGGAAAAGTTCTCGTGGTGCAACTGAACGGGCAACAAAACCACAGATAAAATCACTGCGGTTAGCCGGACGACATTCTGGACGAAAGCGGTTTGAGAAGATAACCCATGCGCGGAAAGATAGCCTACCAGTAGGAGCAGTTGGAAACAGGCGAGACAGGTCGCCCACACAAAGGCGCTGCCCCCAAAATCAGGGAGTAGTGATTTAGCAAAAAACAACTCCAACCAGATCATTAAAAAGGCGCTGAGGAAGGCAGTCGCTGAAAACAGAAGGTTCATCAAGAGTTACCGCTCATGCTCAAGTTCTTTTCGAGAAGTCGCCAGTCTCTGTTGCCTGTAGTGGTTTGAGATTGCTGTGAATCGCTCAAAATCTTTCGGCTTGAGAGCCTCGGTGATTTTTCCACCCTCATTGCGGAAGATTTCCGTCCCGGTCCCCGTCTCTCTGACAGTGGACAGGGTGCCGTGCTGACGAATCTCGTAATTCAACCCATCTTGATTCCCTAAAACTTTGACGACTTGGGCAACTGTTTGAACTTTCTCATCTCGAAAGTTTTTTTCGAGAACTTCTAGAGGGGGCAGTGCTGCCTTTACCTTGTGTCGGGATTCAAGCGTTTTGCCACGTTGGTAGAGGTCTTCGCCTAACTGCATGAGGCTTTTTCCTAGAGCATCAATGCCCTTCTCAGTGCTGTCCTTGAGTTTCTCGATCGCAGTATATTTTGCGTTCGTCAAGGATTCTTTTGCCTTCTCGATCGCAGTATATTTTGCGTTCGTCAGCGTCTCTTTCGTTCTCTCGATCGCATTCTCTGCAACGTTTGATAATTTAGTTTGAGCGATATCTACGTCTGCTTTAACCGAATCCACGAACTGTTCGGCGTGTGTCTTGATTGCATCAGGACGAGATTTTACCCAACTTTCTGTGTTCTGTTGGAATTCAGTGAGCGCTGATTGGGACTGATTGATCGTTTGAGTTGCCGCTTCCTTGAGGTTGATGTAGGTTTCTTGAACTCCTTGAGTCCAGGATTGGAAAAAGCTTCGGGTTGGAGTTTCAGGAATTTTTGTTAATTCCTGTTGAGCAGCAGCAAGGGTATTCAAGCCCTGAACAGATGATTGCAAAGAGGTTGCGATTTCTTGGAGTTGGGTTAATGTCTTCTCCCACTCTGACGAAGCTGGCGCATCTGCAAGCTGACTCACCTCTTGGGTGAACCCCTTCAATTGCTCAGAAACGGCGGACAGAGTTGGAGGAGGGACACTCTTTTCCTGCTCCGGAACATGAAGTGAATTCACCGTCACTTCGCCGGTCGTCTGGAGTTGACGTAACAGCGTTTGACCATTGAGTTGAATCTCAAAATTAGGGACTTTATTCTGACTTTCATCGGGCTGAACCCCTGGCGCTATGGGAGTGTTTACAACTTTTAAGATGGCATCAACTTGTGAGTCTGTCAGTGCCTCTTTCGTATGGGCGTAGCGTCGTCCAACTTGCAATCTGAGGTCTTCGGCATCAATCGCTTGTCCCATCCTGTGGGATAGTTCATTCACCAACCGTTGCAACGGTCTCAAGATTTCTGGTTCTGGCTGTTTTTGCAGTTCTGCCATCATCGTTCACCTTTTTTACTGAGGAACTTGACCAAGAATTTCAGAGAGATTAGCCATCTGCTGCACCCGATCGAGGATCACCTCACCCTGAATCGTGAATAGGGCAAGCTCACCATCAAACCGAATTTCCATGAATTGAGGTTGATATCCGCTCGGGCAATCACTGTTGAGCCTGTTAACCCCATTCACGAAGGAGGCAAACAAGATATCGTCAAAGAGATAATCGATCCTTCGAGGCTGATACTCCTTTGGGAAGCTGCCTTTGTCCTGCACCTCGATGAGATACTGCAAAATCTCTGGCTCTCGATCAAGTAGTGCGATCGCGTGTGCTGAAAAGGTTCTAGTCAGGGTCATGAGTGGTTGATTAAGGGTCATCAGTTATCGCTCCAAATCGAGTTGGGGTTGCTGTACGGTTGATCTAGTTCTCTTGCGATCCACTAAGGTTTTGGTCTTCTCAAACAGGGTTTTCGCACCCTGCAATTCCAACGCTGAAAGGCTTTGATGCTCGATACGTCCAGCACTCGCTTCGAGCAGATTTTTACCATCAGAGGTTCGAGTTGCCGTGAGAGTGGTCTGCACATCTCGACTAAAGGAATAGTTTTTGAACCGTTGCGAATCGCAGTGATACAAATTTAGCCAGTGATGCGCGTTGTAAGCTGCTTTTGCCCCACGTTGAGCCAGACCATTCAACTTAGCCGTTTGATGCTCGAAACTTTTATCTTTCGCGATCGTATGCAATCCATCTTTTTCAATGTGGAGCCTAGTTTGGATAAACTCTCTTTCCTGGAGGGGCGAGAGTTGCGTTTCTAAAATTGTGTATCCTTCCTTCGTTTCCTGAAACTTCATCAACTCAGCGTGGGTCGCGTCTTGAATCACGTAAACTTCGTCGTCAAATGACGATATCTGGTAGTCCTCCGCTTCATACACCCCATTTTTCTGGTACTCGTCGTAGAGGAGAATAGCGGTCGTCGCGCAGATGAAATCGATTCGTTGTCGATCGCCCTCTTCAACGGTTGCTGACAGAACTTTCGGAGGCTCACATTGCACTAATTCCCTCGCTTCAACTGAGAAGGGTAAAAACTCTAGCCCTCGTCCTGGCGCGATCGCGAGGGGTTCCGGCTGCATCCTCAGTCGCGGCTGTTCAGGTTCATTAAGGACAAAGACCTCATAGTTCACCTCCGCAGCCTCCACAATCACGGCATAGTCTTCCTTCCTCTGGGGGATTGGTCTTCCTTCTGTGCGAACCGTGATTTCTAGGTCAAGCGCTCCGGCTCTCCACAAGAGCAGCAGTTCTAGAAGTCGTTCCTGGGTCTGTAGATAATCTTGAATCGCCGCAGATGCTTGAGACTCATTGATCCAGATTTCGGTCACTACAAGCCTCCTACAGCAAGTTCGCCGCCATTGACCATGCCGCTAGTGACTTGACCTCTGGATCAACGTCTTGAGCAGCGTCTGAGTTTTCTGCCTTTTCGATCGGATAGTGTTCTAGAAAGTACTGCTCCCGTCGAGCAATTTCGGCATCTGTGATTTCGATTTGATTACTTTTGGTCAGCATAGATTCCTTGAGGGTGTCCCATTGTTTCTGGTTATTCTGAGTTTGTTCAGCACTCACGAATGGCTTTTTGAAAATACATTTTGTAGGAATCGAACCCTCCTCTCGATTGGCATATTCAGGGTTGATTAAAATGGCGTGTCCTTTTTTCAGCTTCATAATCTGCTCTGTGGCAAACAGTTTACGGGTTCGCTCTTGAGGAGCAACGCTAGTACTTGACCCAGATTTTCCCTGACTTCGGGAGCGGTGCTTATATTGCAGATGCTCTTCTCCCAACATCTTAGAAAACATCTCGGCGGACTCCAGTTCTTGAGGATTAAAGACAAACTTCGTCGCGCAAGCCCCAAAAATTAGGCGGGAGTTCTCCCTGCCATAGGCTTTTTCCAATTGAGCCAGGTTTTGAAATCCCAAGACGCAACTCAGTCCGTACTCGCGAAATTCATTAATCCACTTGACTAAATCAGGAATGTAAATCGTCGGTAACTCGTCGAGCAAGACGAACAATGGGTCTTTTCGGGACTCATCGATATTTGCCACAATGAGCATATTGAGAACCGTTGCTAGCACTGGAGACAGGGCATTACGGCGCTTCTGATTTAGCCCAATGATGAGCAATTGTTTGCCCTCTAGCCGCAGGGGAATCGTTGACTTGCCACAAAACACCCCCAGCGAAGTTGGGGACATCAATCGAGTGAACAACAGTGCCGCCGTCGAGACGACACTGGCGACCGTCTTTTCAGATGCCGCCATCGACATCAATTGCCCAAAGCTGATCTTGACCCAAGTGGGCAAATCAGCCGCCATCAACCGCTCAATCAGTTGGGGAGTCCCCAGCGCTTTCGCACACAGGATGATGTCTGGAAACGGAGTCGATTTCGCTAACATCAAAATGGCTTGAATCAACTGATCGCCTGAATTGGTAAAGAAAGGATCTTCAACCGTGTTGTTGCCGGGTTTGAAGTTCCGGTTGAAAACTGTTGCAACTTCCAACGAGCCATCTACGTCGTCGAGTCCATCAATGAAATCCAAAGGGTTACACGTCGCACTCTCCTTAAATCCTGGAGCGAACACGTCCACCTGATAGCCCATTTCCGTCGCTTTCGCAATTAAACGGCGGGATTGAACGGGATATTTAAAGTCGTACAGAATCATCGGGTGTCCCTGCTCAAACACAGACAGCGCGATCGGGTCAATCACAGATCGAGTTTTGCCCGTGCCACTGCCCCCAACTACTGCAATCCCGCGCTGTGCATCCGGAATCCAAATCGTCTGAGCATCCTGCCTCACTCTGGCGATGAGCAAATTATCCTCGGTCGGTGTGGCAACCCCAGGCTGAGAAACCGAGTCAGGGTCATACTCGATCGAGGGATGACCAATGAAGACCGGAACGGCATCCCGTTGGCGATCGTTGAGTTGTTGATGTGCAATCTTCCGAGCTGCTAACCGTTCTTTGGAGTTTGCCCAGACTGAAGTTGCCAGTCGGTTTTTTAGATTAACCCGCCCATTGCCGCCCTCCGCCCAATAGGAATATCCCAGAAACGCCACGATGAGTAAGAAGAGTCCATTCTGCGGAGTCGCTAGATGAGTACTCCACTCCTCGATCGCGGGATTCCCAGCTTTGACAGCAGGGTTCTCTGTCTCAACCATCGGAAGAGGTTGAGTCGCAGGAGCGCTCTGAACCCAAAAGGTCGCCATGAATACGATTGTGAGGAATCTTTTCAACATCATGGTTTAACGATCGGAATGTTTTTCGGCACCGTAAATCCCAATTGTTCGTATGCCCATTTGGTCTCTGGAGCCAAGGCATCCACAGATGACACAGACGATCGCCTTGCTAAAACGGATTGCTGCTCACTAAGTTGAGTCAATCCTTGCTGAAGCTTTTTTCGACCGTACACCTGCACATAGCGCTTGATTCGCTGCAACTCCAAGGCTTGAGCTTGAGATTTTGCCATGAAGCGAGTCAAAGTTGAAGGCGGTTGATTCCTGCCCACAAGCAATTTACACTGCCCATTTTTGAGGGACACTACGGACTCCCAGTATTGTTTTTCTTGAGGAAGCGAGGGTGCCCCATCCAGGCTGGCTTCGGGTCGCGTATCCGGCTGGTTGACCGCGATGATATAGTAGGTCGTACCTCGATCGACACTAGACGCTAACACGTATCGGTTCGGGTATTTTTGCAACTCAGGTACACAGGTGTAAATGGTTTGGGGGATGGAAGTGGAGCCATTAGGCGTAGCAGTTCCGCTAGAGAAAGAACTCCACACCAGCACGACGAACAAAATCGAAAAAAATAGATTAAGAAACTGCTGAATTTTAATCATAGCTAATGGTTAGGATTGCATATTAGGAACGCCGACGGAGCGAGGAGAAACCTTGCCAGTACTGGTTCTTACTTCAAAATGACTGTGATCGCCAAACGAACATCCTGTACTGCCTTGACGAGCGATCGGTTGCCCACATTTGACATGGGTTCCAATTTGAACAAGCGGATGATGGTTGTGTCCATAAAACGTGATGAATCCGTTGTCGTGCTGTAACTCAACTAAATTTCCATACCCACCCCCCGGATCACCCGAACAGGTTTCATAAGAGGCTCGTGTTTCGACATCAATGACCACTCCATCACGAGCTGCATAAATCGTAGAACCGTCTGGACCTGCATCATCAATACCTTGGTGGACGTGAGGGGGACTGCCATGCGGATATTCTCCAAAGGGATGCGTTTGAATGCCTCCCGGTAATGGGTCACACCACCCGTAGATCGGTTTACCCGTGTAAGGCTTCCCAGCGCCTTGAGTGGGATTTTGTAGCGTTCCGATCGAGGCAATTTCAGGGGGCGTAAAGTCGTCTCCCGCGATCGTCGTTCCCGGTGCGACAAAGGGAACAATCTGTTTCTCTTTCCACTTCCCGAGTGGCAGTCCTCCTTCTAGCGGTGGGAAGAAATAAGGCGTACAGGTTTTTCCTACGATCGGGACTCGTTTACAAGCACGAAACTTCAACCCTACACTGATGGTTCCCGATGCTTCTTCGGGCTTTGTGACGATGACTCGAAACGCTTTACCAAAGGGGTGATTCCCCACAGGACCTTTGCACCCGAACGGCAGACAAAGAGGACCATAGCCATCTTTGGCTTTCTGCCGTCCGTCCATCCAGGCATAGCCAGAGTATTGAGTTCCGAGAACGTCGTGAATTTCAATATGGGGGCACGATTGACCAGGGCAACTCACCCCCTGAAACTCGTCATTCTTTAGCACTGTGCCCGAAATAGAACGCAGCCGAGTTTGTTCTTTGGCTCCTAAAATGACATCCACTTCAGCAAATCGCACTCCTTTTACGAGTGTGGGCGCGATCGGCAGTTTCGCGAGCGAGATGCTGCCCAATCCCGCCGCCCTCAAATCCTTAACTAAAGCACCATCGGACAAGGGAAATCTGGTTAAAGGTGTGCTGGCAAAACCGGGAAGGTCTCCTAATTTGTACGTGGATAGCTTGTCTAAGCCAAGTTTCTTAAGGGGCGTGTCTGCCAGTCCTGGAAATTGCCTGAGCGTTTGTTGAACCGTTGCAGTCTCAGAAATCGAGCCACTATTCCTGCTCGCTAAGTCCCTAATGGGCTGAACTTGCGAGAGCGGTCGCTCACCGAATCCCGGTATCGCCTGCGTTAATGCTTTCGGGGTTTGCAGTCCAACAAAATCCCCAAAGTCGCCTAAATTCGCGCTTCTTAAATTCGCGCCTGACAAGTGAGCGATCTGCTTCAGGTTGAGTTGACCCACTCCAAACGCATCCGATGAGACCAGGCTTCCCAGCAGCAGATATTGAGTTGGAGCAACCTCACTGCCAATTTGTAAATGGCGCAGGTCAGTTTGAGGAGAGGATTTCTGAAGTTGATCAATCAGCGTTTGATCCACCACAACAGATGGAAATCTGTTTAAGCTTAACGCTCCAAAATCCGGGATATAGATCTTCTTCGCTCCCGTCTTCGTTGGGATGATGACTTCTTGGGACAATTTAAAGCTGTAGTTTTCTCCGCTCACTCTAGATTGGGCATTAGCAGGGGAGCCAACCAAAAAAAGCGCCAGGGAAAGCGCAATACCATAACCGATCAATTGACTCAGAAAGTGACGCATGGTTGGAGACTCACGGCGAAAGAGTTTTGAGCCAATCGAGCAATCCTATTGGAACACCAGAGGTTCGAGCCGCCTCGGACACCGAAGTTCCAGATCGGGTGAGGGACTGAAACTTTTGAAGATTGATCCACGTCAGCCCCGTTTTGTTGATCAATCCTTTCTGTCCAGCTCTTTCAATGCCTCGACTAATCCTGCTGAGTTCACTAGACGTTTGATTCTCCGTTAGATTTAGTGACTGCGCTGGTGACAAAGCTGAATCATCTGGAACAATCTGTAGCGTTTTTACAGCAGTTCTTGAAGCCGGAATTAAACTCAGTTCAAACTGATAGAGCTTGCGTTCACTTCCCTGTGTGGTCAAGACTGTCAACAAAGTACTTCTTGCACCATCACTGCGAAACGATGCTGTTTCATTCTCTGAGAAATGGATGGGATGGCTCAGTTGACGAAGATAGATCACGGAGGCACTGCCCTTACAAGTCAGACCGCCACTACCTGCCAAACAGAATGGAGAATCAAAGCTGAGAATCACTCGGGAGCGATCGTCCAGCCGTACCTGGCGAATCGTCTCGCCCGATGGAATAAAACTGAGGTTGACCGTGTGCCCTAGCGGAAGCTCGATCTTAGGCAATCCATTCACCCCAGAGGCATCCCGTGTTGAAATCGATTGCACGATCGAGGCATTTGCAGGCAACGACCCCGCTAAAACTGATGACAAGACACTGCTCACCCAAAAAGTTGGTTTTTTCATGACTTCAAAGGTCGGTGGATTGATTCACATAAATCTCTAGGGCACGCCCGGATGGAACGTACCAAAGATTCATTAAACTTGAGGTTTCTTGGTCTGCTTTCTTAGCGCGGTCAGCTTGCCGTTGAGACAGCGCAGAGAAGGCTCCATTGAGCGCAGCACCGCCTAAATTTTGTTGCCCTCCAATCACGGTGGTAATGGTTGTACTGCCTCCCGACGACGATTCTGTTTGGGATTGATTCAGCACTTCGCCGATTTTAGAGAGCGCTCCAGAGAGCATCAACGCCCGATCGTTTCGGGACATTTGCCGCTTCGGATCTCGTAACTTATCGGCAAGAATCGGCATTCCGTCTGCCCCACGAATTGAAATCGCACCGTCAGGTAACGCATATTCCTGCTGCCCAATTAACACTCGCCTCGCCTGCAACTCCGTCATGCCGTTTTCGTCCATTGAGATGACTTGGCAGATCACCGACGCACTTTTGGGGATGACGATTCGACCAGACGTGTCTTTCAGATCTGCCTCTGCCCGAATCAGAAAATTATTGGAAGAGTTGAGCGGACTGGCGGTATCTGGCGAACCCGTGGGCACGATCGGACTCATCAATCTCCCGGCGATCGTGGTTCCAATCAACAACCGACGAGTTGGGGTCGGATCAACGGTTCGCAGCTCCATCGAAACGGTTGGATGGGCGCTACTTTGAGACTCTGAGGCATAAGCCGAAAGTGGAGGATAGTCGTTGGCATCGGGAGACGGATCAGCGATCGCAGAACGAGCCGGACTTTGCGCCGTTGCCGGTGTGGGGTTAGGTCCGTCTACTGATGGATCAGTGGGTTGAGAACTCATGTCCGACGTGGCAGGTGCAGTAGCGACAGCAGATGGCTCAGAAGGGGGTATAGATCCAATGGTTTGTTGCTGAGATAGACGATTCCATTCTTCGTTGGGATCGACAGGCTTCGTCGCCTGCATAGATGGAGGAAGGGACACTAATGAGGGTGAACTCACAGGAGCCGCTTGAACCACAGGTAAAGGAGCCGCTTCGACGACCGGAACGGGTGGAGAAGGTGCTGGACTCGGCTCCGGTTTTACAACTTGCTTCGCGGGATCTGGAGTCTTCGAGATCGGAACCGTTGGTAGTGCTTTGTCTGGCGATTTCTTCGCCCAGATTTCCTCGCGCTGCTGCTGCAAGGCAAGATCTTTCTTGTAGTTCTCCACCTGATCCGAAGGGGGCGCAAAGGGAGGAGTCGCCGCTAGGTCAGGCTGAGAAACAGGCGGTTTAGCAGTCTGCGGAGCACCATTAAACACTCCACTGGCAAACAGTCCTACCACGCCCACGATTAGAAATACTCCGGCTCCACCTAGCACTGACCTGGAGTAGGGGCTAGAAATCCACGATGCCCGCGTTTGATTCTGGCTCGGTTCCTCTTCGTCGTCGTACTCATCGTCGTCATCTGGTTCCTCGACATCGACAAGGGATTGCACTTGGGTCGATGCTTGGATCGCCGTAGTTTTATGACGATTTAGAAGCGCCTGCATCTCTGCTGGAGACGGGGAAGTGAGGTGTGAAGTTTTGGGATGGCTCATACTGTTCTAGGGTTTAGGAGTCTGGCTTTCCAGATCGCGAATATCGTAAATTTCTAGCCCTGCGGATCTGACTTGGTAGATGCTCCGTGCTAACGGCGAAGCCGTGTCCTTCACGATCGGGCTGTCGATCGCGTGCAGAAAGATGCGTTTGTTGAAGGACACGGTTTCCCCGATCGGGAATTGCGGGGAGAACACTTGCAAATCCCCCACGAAATTCACCTGCCACTGCCCGTCTTGCAGTTTGACGGGTTCACTGACTAGACGCGGAACTAGAACAATTTGCCCTTTCGGGTCGCTCCCGTTGGACGGCACCAAGCCTGCGATTTCTTTCAGCATTCGTGCCCTGAAGTCACTCGATAATGCTGCACTTGCCTGCCAGGTTGAGGTGGCAATTCTCCCCTCTTTGCCGCCCTCTAAAGCAACCAAAACACCCGGATCAGGTTTTTCCATTCCCGGCTTTTCATTGGGAGCGAGTGGTAGTTTACCTGTGGTATTGAATAGCAGCACGAGATAGTCCATTGTGAATCGCCGGATCACGAGGGGCGTGCGCTCTTTGGTTGCCATCGAACTGACGAGTTCAGCCTGTCCATCAGACTGTTGGACTAGGGTCGGCGCAGGTTTGGTAGCGAGTGAATAAACAGCGAACCAAGCGCCAATATTCGAGAGTGTATTGAGCACGCTTAAAGAGCCGATGGCAATCACAAATAGCCCCAAGAAATTTAGAGGGTTTTTACTCTTTTGACTTTGGCGGCGAATCCGATCGATGGCTTGCATGAGCTACTGTCCTGAACTAGAGGTTTTCAAGATTTGATACCCTGCCCCTTCACTCAACCCCTGCCCTTGGGAATTTCTCTGATAGTCCCTGACTTGCTGTTCGGCTCTGAGTGCTTTGCTAATTTGATCCAGATTCAGATTGGACACGGCTGAGGACAGTTGAATCGAACGCAAAGAAACCGCTTGATCGCCTGACAGTGCAGAAAGTTCTTTGAGTTGCTTCGAGTGAACAGTACTCTGGCTCGATAAAGTAACTAACCCTCTACTCAGTCCAGCAGTTTGAACGGCAGCCTGGGCAAGCTGGTTCGATTGATTCGACAGGATACCAGAGGTTTCAACGTTCTGCTGAGCTAAAAATTTGACCGCATCTTGAGTAGAAGTTGCTTTTTTAGCACTCTCGGATAATGTCGCAGATTGGGTCGAGCGTTGAGTTGAGTTTTGATAGGACTGTTGCGAGGCATTACTTGCCGTCGTGACCGATTGAGAGGACTGCAACGCGTTTTTCTCTAGACCGAGGGAGCGACTCGCGAACAGGTCATTATTTTGAATCGATTTAATGATGCCTTGCATCGCAGCTTGGTGGTCATTCTGAGCGTCTTGGCTCAAGATGGTTTGATTAAATGCCGTGGTCAAGAGCGACACGCCCAGAGCGTTATCCACGGTCGTCGGCGTTAGCCCAGATACGGTACTAGAATCGGGAGAACGGCTCAAAATTCCAGTCCTCGTTTTCCAAGGGTCAGCAATATTTAAGACTCCGATACTCTCATCCATTGCCGTGCGAACATAGCCAAGATAACTCCCAAGCTCCTTGTCCAACTCCGGAGAGATTTCGCTCCTTATCGAGGTGAATCGTTTGAGATAGCCGTTCAATACCCCTGCAATTTCATTCGGGAGTCCTTCAACATTCTGTAAGAGTTGTCCTGAATTCAGGTCGTTGATGCTGATGGTCGGTACATCGCCCTGTACCAAGGTGGCTGCACGTAAAGGTTTAGCGCTCGGTAAGAGCGCGATCAGAACCAATCCGGTTGCGTAAATCGTTTGATAGTTTCTGCGTTTTCTATTCATAACTCTCCTGAGTGACGTTGTAGCTTTCTTAAGCTGCGCTTACGTTCAGCCTTGTCTTTGAGCGTTTTCGACTGATCTCTAATCGATTTGTCGTCAGAAGTACTGACTTATCAACAATTGTTCTGATATAACCAAAGCGAGTTCGTTGATGTAGTTTCAATCAATCAATCTGCCGTCAAGAATATTGATTTATTAGTGATTGCTCTAAAATAACTAAAGCGAGTTCGTTGATGTAGTTTCAGTAATTCACATTCGTAATCCTCCTAAGTGATTTTGCGTTCTAGATAAACCACATTTGTGTTCAGGTCAGGGTCGTCTTCGAGCAATTCTGCGTCGTCCTCAATCGCGCTATCACCCGATGGATTTCGCAGGGGGCGATAGTTCCGAATCGAGTCAATCAGTTCGTCTGCAAACGCCGCCAACCCTTCATAGTAATTCCCCTGGTGCGCCGCTAGAAATTCGCCTCGACACCGTGTTTGAATCGGGTTATTAACCGTGGATGCTAACAAAATTCGGTTGGCATAGAACCTGACAAACGTGTGCCGTCCACCTTCGTCTAGTAGCCAATGAGAATAGAGTTCAGACGGTTCGGGGAAGAACTTGTCACTCGCGTTCACCGAGATTAATTGAGATGGATATTTAAAGAAGGTTGTAAAACTCTCGATCGCTACTCGTTGAATCCGTCCAATCAAGCGAATCGCAATGTTTTGCGAAATCGTTTCCCCATGTGGAGATTTGATCAAGGTGTTGGGATCTTGTCCCGCTAACCAGGTCTGAATTCCTGCCTTACCGCCGTTCGCTGCAAGCTGGGCAATCAGTTTAGCGAATTCTTCCCACTTGAGCAGAATCGAACACTCATCAATAAAGAAAATGCTTCGAGGATACGATAGTGAACGCCTCAACGCTGCTGCATAGATAGAGAGCGAGAGAATTGCCGCATCCTCCGAGTTAGCAATGCCAACCAAGGCGAACACAATGAGAGAATTGCTGGTATCGAATGTGGACGGACTGGAAATTGCCCGTCCGATCGATGACTCGATCCAAAAACTCAACTGCCGTTCAATTTGAGCAGTGGCTTTCTGGGTCGTCGCATCGTTCCGCGTTTCATCCGACAGATGAGTCCCTACATTAGCTCTGAAAAACGTTGCAAAGTCTCTCAGTGTCGGCATTTGCTGCCATTCTTTGCTCCCCAGTCCCCCAGCATAGGCGAGATCGTAACGCTCCAGCATCTCAGCATCTTTGAAAAACTCTATGAGAACAGGGTTGAGGAGGGCGCGGGTATTTTGTTGGAAATTCTTATCGTCGGTGCTGCTAGCCGTCCCACCACCAAAGGTCAGCGTCATGACTGCCGTTTGGATGAAATCGACATACTCTTTACGTCGAGTTGCCCGATCGTCCGCGTTGAACTGAGATAAGTCGGGAATCTCGAACAGGTTGTTGCATTGAGTCGTGATGTCGAAGTAACTGCCCCCTAGATATTGGCACCAATCTTTGAACGTTGAGGCGTTCTCGTTCGGAGGAAAGTCCATAATGATGACAGGAATTCCATAGGACAACGCCATTGATAGAAGTTGAGCCACTAGAATCGATTTCCCCGCTCTGGTGGTGGCAAAGAGCGCTAGATTGAGAGGCTGATCTCGATCGTAGAAGTTGAGATAAATCGGCACGCCCCCATCCTCGGAGACGAGTTCAAAGCCCTTGTCGTGAACCGTGCGCGTTTGCACCAGGGGCATCAGACCGGGAGCTTCACTAGACAGATATAAGAGGCGACGATCAAACGGCTTGAACAACAATCCTTCCCACGTCAACAGCAATTTCTGGAGCCAAATTCGGTGCGCGTATTCGGTCTCTCGCTCAATCACCGCAGGAGCAGAAAAGCAATTTTGAAGATACTTACAGGCTTGGTCGAGTTGGCTCAAGGTAGGACGATGCACGAAAAAAACGGTCGCCGTATATAAGCCAACGGCTCCCTCGTACAAGTCTTCTTGAGCTTTCACCGATTTGTTTTGCTGAAGAGACGCAACGACATCGATCGTGTTGCGCTTCTGATTCGCCATCGTTTGATCGAGCAAGGACTGTTTCATCACCCGTCGCATCTGATCTTTGAGGACGCGCTGATTCGCTTTCGTCACTTGGCAATAAATTTCCGTGTCGCTCACCTGTTCGCGCGCGAGCACATTCCATAGGTACGCTAATTGAGATCCCTTATCGCGCCAGCCTCCCGGTTTATCGAGAAACACCACAGGCGCGACGTATTGATCGTTGACGTAGACCCAGGCGCGATCGTCCTTCGGTGCCCCGCCCTCCAATAGGAGCGTCGTGAAATGAATTTCAGAATAAATCGCTTCTGTAAACCCCTTCTGCGTCATCTGCACCACTTGCGGAATCGGAGGGGGTGGAGTGGAGTTAAATTCTCCCCACACCTCTGCCCACAAGTCTTGGACTGGAATCGGGGTGACATCCAGTTGCATTTTGACCGAAAAAAGCTGATTGAAGTTCAAGAAGCCATCGGTGTAAGCGCGTTCAAACGCAATCTCATAGTTCTGCTGCGCGACATCTGGGGCAAACCCAGTCAGTCGATGAAAAAAGCCCTCCAGCCTGAGTAGCGTTTTCTCCCAGAAGTCGTGCCCCTTCACGGTGGTAGTTGAAAGAGTATAGGTTGCATAAATTTTGAGCGATTTGGGCTTGCGGAGACCTCTGGGATATCTGCGCCCCTTTCGGTCGTAACGCCAGGTGAGTTCGTCCACCCGTTGTTTCTCGGACAACAACAAGAACTTCAGTTGAGGCGCAATGTCCGATTCCAGTAGGTCATCTAACTCGCGTTGCCGCCTCTGATCAGAGGCAAATGAGGATAGATGAAAGGTGACTCGTTCCCCTTCTGGCAAATCTTTGAGTCCCGCCTCGATCGCGTCAAAGATCTCGTTCTCTCGAGCTTGATCTGGCTGATAGGGATCGATGCCCTGGCACTCCCATCCAAAGATAAATTGCAGGCTTTCATCGCCTTTTTTGCCCGTTTGCAGCATGACACAGGCGGTCTCCAACGAGTCGCGCATCTCTGAATATTGAATGAAGCATTGCGCGGCGAAGTCGTTTTCAACCGGGCGACGCGTTCTCGACCCCTCACCGTCCTGAATCGAGACTTTCTTGAGGTGTTGTTCCAGTTTCATGATGTCCCCGGATTAGATGTGGATTAGTGTGGTTCATTGAATAGGGCAGTTCGAGAAATAATCCGTGAACTGCAACGTGATTGCTCTGAACCCCATCTGAGCAACCAAGGATTAAGCTTAGGACTCTACCGAGTTTTCGTCCTTCGACGAGGAGAGGAACGAGAGGCGATCGCCGTTCGCCTGTAGTCCTGAATCGATTGATAATGAACATAGCCCCGCACCCAGTTCGGCGATCGGATGAACTTGGATTGAAATCGATAGGGTCTCGACCCATTCAGTAGCCACCAAGTCGCACACGCCCAAACCACAGTCAGCCAAGACCAGAGATAGCTGAGGTGCAACAGACCGCTGCACACGGGATAAACAACGAGGATCATCCCAATCCAAGGAACGACTAGTTCGGCTGGAATCGGTCCAAACCGAGGCTTGGCGTTCAAAATCGGGTTGACCGTTCTGAAGTCAGAGTCGCGCATCATTCCTAGTACTAAACACCTGTACCCGTGCCTGTAATAAAGTTCGACAACTGCTCTCCAATAAACAGTACGCCTACTAAAATCGCGGGCGTTCGCGCCAAATCCTGCCAGTCTCGATCCTGCTGTTGTCCCGCCCTCGCAATTCCAATCAGCGCGATCGCCACATAAATCAACAACAAAAATCGCAGCACATTAAAGACCAACGAGATGACCGGAGCTAGATTCGTACTTCCAGTCCCCGTAAACTTCGTCTTCAACCACGTTTCAGCCGTGAAGAAGAACTGGGCATGAGCCGGTTCGAGTTGCATCACCTGGACACAAACCAAGCCTGTTCCAAACAACATCCAGCCGAGAGACTGGAGCGGCAGATATCGATCCCACTGCGCTTGGCGATACACTCGATCGAGAAACATATAAAAATGCAGCCACCCGATCGGAAAGACGAGGGCAGTGAGCGTCACGAGCAAAACGGCAGCCCTAAACTGACCGAAAATGAAAAAATTCCCTGACACCAATAAGAGAATAGGAATCATCCACCCTGAAAATCGGGGAGCTTGAATGCGGTGCCAGAAATTAGTCTGAGTCAAAAAACGGGAGGGAAGGGGAGGTACATTCATTGGCTCTGACCTGTTAAAACGTAAGGACAAAGAAGATGAGTAGTAGTGCAGCCTGATTGCTTCTAAAACAACAGCGTCTCTCAGCACGAGACTCATGCCGTTGAACAAAAATACAAAACTGGGTAGGGACTTACAGCAACGTTTCGTCAGAAGGAAGAGCCGTCTGGCAAACCAGATAACTGGAAAACCAGACAAACGTTTGATCTAGCGATTTAGAGATCAGATTTAGAAACGAGCTTCTTCATGGAGCGCCTTCGGTACAAAGTAGAAAAGTAGTTAGGACAATCGGTTCCGTTGAGCTTTTAGGTTCTGAGCAGGAGCGGCATCCATCAGACCATGAGCCTGAAATAGTCTCTATCCCCTGTCTTTTTGCCTATCCAATGTCCTCTGTTGTCCCTGTTGTAAATCAACAGGATCAAAAAACACTGAAACGCAGACTGCCTGGTTGATTGGAGTCGTGTTGAGCCAGAAGAACGCATCGACCCTAAGCTTGGGGTCGTCGTAGGGAACTGCTATCCGATTTAGCCGCAATGGATGGGGCTAGCGCGATCGCCATGAGTGCAGCAGCGATCGTGGAGACGAGGTGGGAAGGCAGACTGCATAGGGTTAAGGGCGATGCCAATCACAACCACTTCATCCTATAGACTTGCCACTTGAGATTCCTCTCCAAACCGTTAGATTTCTCTGCATCCACTAAAGGGATAGACTCCCTCCTTCTTTAGTGGAGATCGCTAAAATCTCTCACCAAAGAGGTATTAGAAAATAGAGCAGCCATTGGTTTAATGAGGTTCAATTTAGCAACCGAGTCTGGCAGTAACTTATGCTTCCCATCAAGTTTCAGCCTAGTCCGTTTCGGTTTCTGCTCTACACCGAGTGGGTTTTGTTAGCAAGCTGCGGCTCTCTGGCGATCGTTGAGGCGATCGAGAAAAACAGCATTCCCGTTCAGCACGTTCTAATTCTGCTAGCACTGTGGGTCATGGGGTTAGGACTCCCGATCGGAAGTCGCTTCATCAAACTGCTTTATACAGGTATTGAAATCGGCTTAATCTTTTACGGGGCAACGATGGGCTATCTCCACATCTTGCCCATGCTCTACCTGATCGTGATGATTCGCAGTTGCTTCCTCTTCAACGCGTGGGGGCGGGGGTGGATCGCAGTTGCGACGTTTTTCCTGTTCCTCTGGCATCAAGTTAGCTATGTCCAAAACATCAGCCAACTCGTTCCGTTTGAATACCAGCACCGCTTTTGGATGCACCTGATCGCAGAGACCCTAATGTTTGGGTTTGGGCTGTTTTTGGTCTTGAATCTGGCAACAGCGCTCCTAGCTGAACGGGAAACCCAGGCGGAACTTACGATCGTGCATACTCAATTGCAGCAATACGCCCAGCAAGAAAAAGACTTGGCGACTGCCCAAGAGCGAAACCGAATTGCTCGAAATCTACATGACTCTCTGGGTCATGCTCTATCTGCGCTGAATATGCAGCTCCAAGCTGCTGTTGAGTTGTGGAAGCACAACCGCAACTCAGAACGAGTGGAGCCATTCTTGGAAGAAGCTCAACGGCTGGGAATCAATGTTATGCGAGAGGTACGACACTCCGTTAACGTCTTGAGAGACGAGGATCACTCTGCACACTCGTTGCCAGACGCGGTTTCTGAGCTAGTGCAAGATTTTCAAGACGGGACAGGCATTTCCACTACGCTCACCATTCAGGTCGATGTGCCGATTTCTAACTCGGTGAGCTACACGCTGTACCGAGTCGTGCAGGAAGCGCTCACAAACATCTACAAACACGCTCAGGCAAGGACTGTAGAAGTAGAGTTAAACGGTCATTCCGATGCTGTGCAGTTGAGAGTTGCAGACGATGGTTGTGGCTTTTGTCATCATCGCTCACCGAAATCAGGGTTTGGGCTGAAGGGGATGCAAGAACGCGTTGCTGCTTTGGGTGGAACGTTAGAGATTGCGACCGAGCCAGGAAGCGGATGTCGAGTGCGGGTTGAAGTGCCTTTGTGAATTGTATCTATGATCCGATTGTTGTTAGTAGACGATCAAAGACTGGTCTGTGAAGGATTCAAAGCCTTCCTGGAAGTCCAACCCGATTTTCAGGTGGTGGGGATGGCAAGCAACGGGCATGAAGCGATCGAGCTAGTCGAATCCCTTCAACCAGACTTGGTTTTGATGGATGTGCAGATGCCCATCATGGATGGCAGAGAAGCCACCAAAATTATTTGCGATCGCTTTCCAAGTGTGAAAGTGCTGGTGTTAAGCACCTTCGACGATGACGAATACCTGGAAGATTCATTAAAAGCGGGGGCTATAGGATATTTGCTTAAAGCGGAGATGCCGCCCGAACAGCTCGTTCAAACGATTCGGTTGGCGAAAGAGGGGTTCGGGCAACTAGCTCCGAAGTTGCTCAGTCGGTTGATGCAACATCAAAACCCTTGGCGATCTGATAGACCTAAGTTGGATCGATCGTTGACGGGATTAACGGCACGAGAACGAGAGGTGCTTGACTTAATCTTGGAGGGGTTAGGTAACGCAGCCATTGCAAAGCGGTTGTTCATTGGTGAGGGAACCGTCAAGACTCATGTTAAGAATTTGTTTGAAAAGATGGGATGCAAAAATCGGGTTCAATTGGTGAATGCAGCTCACGCAGCGCAAGAGAAATAAAAGTTGGTTCAACCCGTTAATGGGTTAACCAGAAAGCTGGATAATCGATTCTCTAAGGATTTCAAGGCAAAACAATTTTGGTGGATGGCGATCCAAACTGCACAGCTCCATCTTGATCACAACGGAGGAGGTTACCGTTCTCGGTAAACGATCGAGGATCAGCCAATTACGGTTGCACCCGTTTCGCTGCTTCCAGAATTCGCTTTAGAAGCCTCTGGCTACTGGGATGAATCAATTTGAAGGCAGCAGTCAACACGTCTTGATCGAACTGTTGCCGGATCTGGTTTATCTCAGTCACCGTCACCGTGCTGAGCAGCGCTTTGCGGGCTTCCCAAATGATTGGAGACACGGCTAAAAACGCATCTTGCCAACGTTGATAGATCTGCTGAGCCTCCGGGCGGGCTGCGCTCCAGACTTGACGCTGTTGAGCATTGGTCAAGCGATCATACTTATCTTGAAATTCTTCAAACGTACCCACTGACGATATCGCTGCCATTGACTGCACAATCCTTGTCAGAAGCTCGTTCGTCAAAAGTTGGACGAGTGGAGCAACCAATGTAGGAGGACTATCCTGCACTGTAGGGTCAGAATGTAGGGTGTCAACCACTGACTGCGTCTCGTTTGTGCAGGGTGTGTAGGGTGAACGATCGCTTCCAGGTAAATTTTCACTCGAAGGCACGATCGGAGTTTCTGAAGGAGCTGGAACCGCATTTTTTTCTAGTAATGCTTCTGACCCTACACACCCTACATAACTCTCACCTAGCAACGGTTTTGACTCTACATCCCACCCTACATCGGACTCTACACTCCGCCTTGACCCTACATCGGCGAGCGCTTCGAGACAGTAAGGTTGCTCCAAATCTCCAGCCTTTCGCAACCGGAGTCCGTGAATCATAAAGCCCCCCGCCACTCGCTTTTTCTCAAGTCCCCAATTCAAAGCCGGGTCGTTGTTGACCAATTCCAGCAAAGCAGGAGAGAACTCACGGCTTCCTTTAGGGCGAGAACCCGTTTGTTCGCAGTAGCGATAGTAGGAGCCGAACAGCGTTTCCACGTCTTCTTTATCGTTGCCCACTCGTTCACACGAGTACGGGTCATGCAGCACAGATTCGTTGAGCCACGCCGCCACAGAATCTTGACGCATCCGCCAATCCCACGTCCGCTCGATCACCTCTGGCGCTTGATTGATCGACTGCCGCAAGGTTTGACTGACTACTTCATCGGGAATCGCCAGCACGTAGTTGGTGAGAGCCGCTAACTCTGGCTCAAAATTGCTGTCTAGGTGTCGCCGTTGATTGGGTGGAATGGTGTGATTGAAAGGCACCATCAGCAAGCGCCGATAGATGCCGCTGCTGGTATCACTCGAAAAGATCGGGTAGTTGGATGCGAGCATCACCATGCCCTCAAACGTGAAGTCAAATGCCTGCTTCTTCTTAACTTCCCCTCGAATTGCGTCGCCGCCCGTCACCTTTTTGAAGTTGCTCAAGCCGCCCGTGTATTTGTCCTCATCGGCAAACGATAACAGCCGCTTTTTATAAGCGTTGACGGGTTCAAAGCGATTGCCGCACCAGTCCAACAGGCTGGAAGCATGGTTGTTTTCCCCGCCCACGAGCGAGATTGCTAGTCGGATGAATGTGCCCTTCCCCGTGCCCCCGGCTCCCGTGAGATGGAGAAACCGTTGCAAGTCAGAACGACCTTTCAAGCAGGCATTCAACCAGCACAGCAGAATGGTTTTGATTTTGGCACTTCCACCGGTGGCGACATTCATCCACTCCTTGATCGTGCCCCAGTCCGTTGCCATTGAGTTGTGGTCGCGAGGCAACGCCCAAGTGAAGCGATAGCCCGGAGCGTGAGCGGAAAACTCTCCAGATTGAGTGTGCAGAACTCCATTGCAAAACGGAATCAAGTCGCTGGGCTGTTCCCACTTTTTGACAATGAGTTTCCACTTGAGAATCTTGATGCACTCCTCAATCCAGCTTGCTTTGTAGCTCAACCCCAATCGCGTCTCAAATTCGGTCATGACGACTGCCCCGATCGCCGTGTCCCCTTCTAACGACCAAACGCCCGGAAATTCGGCTTCATAGCGATACCATAGCCCTGCTTCGTCGTTCCAAGCCAGACGGTCGCGGTAGTCTTCGGCGATTTCTGCCGCGATTTCTGCGGGGGTCTGTCCGCGTCGAGTTGGCTGGTCAGGACGAGTTTGTGGCTCCAGCCTTTGCTGATAGGCTCGATGCAATTCGATTTCTAGCTTCTGAATGAATTCGGATTCGCCCATTGCTCTCACCATATCGACGACATCCCCTTTGTTCGGAACGTCTGAGTCAATATTAGTCGGAACCAGCTCGAGGAATGGCACCCCAACTTGATCAAAGGCGTGCTGAAGCGTTTGCGCTTTTTTGTACCCCGCTTTGTCGTGATCCGGTTGATAGACTAGCCCTAACCCTACAATCTGACACCGCAAGGCAACCTCGATCGCTGCCTCCTCGCTCCAATTAGAACCCTGCAACGTAATGCAGGCGATTCCAAGTTGCCGATACTGCTCGACTGCAAGTTCGCCCTCGCATCCCATAAAGAAATTAGCACCACTGGTCTGAGCAGCTTGCACCGCTTCATCAAACCGGTACGGCGACCAAACGGCGGACCCTTTTGAGCAAACCGCTTCTCCGGCTTCCGCCGGACGGGTGCCCACCTTCGTTCCATTTTCCCAGAGGGGCACCTCTTCCCCTTCAATCGCTAAGTGCCATTGGAGATAGGTTTTGTCGTAGCCCTTTGATTTGGAGGCATCCGCCCACTGAATGCGCTCGACCCACTGCGTCGGCGAGTAATCGAATTGCCACACCCGTTCTTCTCCATGCCGTAGGCTGGTTCGCTGGCTAGGCGGTGGAGAGCTATCTACAGATTCTGGAAGTTTTGCCAACAGGACGGCTGCGGGCAAGGGAGTGGGCTGAGGCGATTGGATCTGGTTTCGAGCGGCGTTTCGCAGCGATCGCTCTAACTCTGAGGTGCCCTGCTGACGGGCTGCGGCGATCGCGTCCTTGAGCGGACGCAGGGCTTCTCGGATATCGCGTTCGTCACATTCATTACTGAAGCATTTGTAAGCAGGGGGATGGTCTGCCTTGGGTTTGGGATCAATACCCAAATCATCGCCACCGCAAATGGGGCAGATGTATTTGTGGCACTGCTTTGAGGGTTGCAGCCGATCAGTGAAGTTCCGAATATCAAAGACTGGAAGTTTGATTGTAGGTAACATACGTATGTTCGCTTGCGGGTGAAGGTTTGCAAGGAACCGAATGTTCGCTCTCAATTCATCTAGGTGGTTTGCCCAATCGCTAGGTTTGAAACACCCAGAAAGCTCTGAATATTCAATTGGCTATGAAATTCAGTAATAATCTGGTGCAGCATCACTATCGCATAAGCTAAACTGAAAAGTGGTAGAGCAGTAAAATGCTCTCCACACTCTAGATCGTTGAGCAGACGGTCAAAAGATCTCTGGCGAGAAAGTTCTGAATATCTGGACATGCTCGGTTCCGTAGTAGCCTTTGGCTCCGGTTAGCCTCCTTGGTCGAAATTCGACGGGGAGGTTAATCTGTTTTAAAGCCCTTTTCGGCTACGGTTGTGAGTCAAATAAGCTCGAATGAAATCAATTGCTTGCTTGTTTTCAACAATATTAGCGGTTCCAATCTTGCGAATGGTTAAGTAGCCCCCGATGGTTTCGTACATTTGTCTGCTGTGAGTGCCCAAACTGGTTCCTCCCCAGAGAATTAAAAGTTTGGAGAGAGGTCTGCGTTGATCCCTAGATGATCCCCCAAACAGGTCTCGCCTTGTTTTTCTCAAGGCTTTTTCCTGAACGGCTAAGACGACCAAAGGGTCAGGCTCCCACGTTTTTAGCCCACCTCCTTTCCTCATAAATTGTAGTGCCTCAGTTTTCTCATTGTAGAAAACCTTTGAATCTCCCAAGGAGCGGTTTTGAACAAGTAGAAATTCCTTGTCTGGAAATGCGAGAAAGAAATCGATTTGTCTTGCTCCTTCCAGTGAAATTCCAGAATGAATTTTGATGCCTTCTTCTTGAAAAGCTTCGACTAACCATTCCATCAGAATGATGCGCTGACTCACGGTTTGAAGCGTTCCCAGCAGAACGTTGGGTGGAGGAAGCGTAACGAGAACCGAGGGAGAAAAGAAAGCATAGCGCACAAGTTCCCCAGAACCTAGTGCATGGCAAAGAAATTGTAACCACTCCTGCCGACGCTTCAACTGCTCCAAGACGACTCGATTGTGTTGCCTGGAAGCTTTCACCACCGACTGAAAATCAAGGGGTTCTTTGACGGTTCTCTCAGAGCTTCTATTCTTGTTGGGTGTTAAAGATGCTTCATCTGAACACGAAACCATTGCCTCACCTCCCGGCTACAAGGACTTGGTTGACTGCAAGGTTTGAGCTTTGCAGGGTGGAGGATTCAAAACTTCTGCCCAGTCTATCGTCCTGAGCTAGAAACGCTTCAAACGGGAGTAGTTTCTGGATGACGGGCGCATACATGGGAATCTCACTCCTATACGGTTGTTCAATACACACGGACAAGATTGCTCATCGCTAAAGGCAGGCTTCTGACGACCTTTCAGGTTCTCCTTTAAAGTCTAGTTTGCAGTGAGCGATCGGTTTGCAGTCGACCTGCGTACGCTTGGTACTCCCTTAGGTTAGTCGATGGCAAGAGGCTTTGTGGAGGGGATGCTGAAATCGTCAAAGCGCTTGAGCGAGTACTCTCGATCGCTGTTCTCAATCTATTAATTCTTCAGTGAGATAGAGGGATCTGTAATAGAATGTGTCCGTAATGGACTTGTAGACGCAATTCAACACAAATTCAGAAAGACCGCTGCTGAGCGTTACTACAATGGCTAAAAGGATTTTGAACCTATGATTATCACGATCGCCTCTTATAAAGGGGGTGTCAGCAAGACCATCAGCACCATGCATATTGCTGGATATCTATATGAGCAGAAGGGTGTCACCCTCGTCATTGATGGCGATCCGAATCGCTCTGCCATCAAGTGGAAAGAACGGGGTCTAAGTCAGAAGACTCGGGCGTTTCAAGGGTTGCCGTTCGAGGTCGTTAGTCCCCTTCAGGCAGCTAAGGTAAGTCAAGGATGCAAGCATTTTGTCATTGACACCAAAGCTCGTGAGGAAGAGGAATTCAAAGAATTAGTGCTGGACTGTGATTTGGTTATCATGCCAGCATTTCCCAACGCACTTGCCCTTGACCCTCTGATGCAGACAGTGGCACTGTTGAGGAGACTTGGCGTTCAGCATTACAAAGCTCTGCTGACCAAAGTCCCGCAGGGAGAAAGGCGCACTGAAGGAGCGGATGCCCGTGAGCTTCTGAACGCAAATGGCATCCCCGTCTTTACAAGCGAGATTCGAGAAACGTCTGTATTCGATAAAGCTTCTAACATGGGGCGGCTGCTGCACCAAGTTCCAGGTTACAAGAAGCATGAAGCCTGGCAAGATTATTGCAAAGTCGGCGAGGAGATCTTACGTGGATAAATCAAAAACAAATCGGTTTGGGGGACTAATGCACGTTCTGCAACAGGAGAGCGCTGCGCTAGATGCTGACTCGACTGCAACTGGATCGGCTAAACCCATAGCATCCCCTCCTCTAGTATTTTGGGTGCCTCACTCCAAAATTCACCGGGATGCAGAGCAGGATCGTCGCTACTTTGATCCCGATGAGTTAAGCAGCATGGCTCGTTCGATGGAGAGCGTAGGCAACATTGACCCACTCTCGGTACGACTGCGCCCAGGCACTGAGGACGAATACGATTTGCTTGCCGGAGAGAAACGCCATCGAGCGGGTGAAATTGCCAAACTTGGAAAAATGCTTGTGCGCGTGTTTGACGTGGACGATCGCACGGCAGCCGACATCAAAGCCATCAGCAACCTTCAGCGCGGAGATCTCAACAAGTGGGAAGAAACCCATACTCTGATGCGAATGCTTTGTCGTCATCTGGAGAAGTCCGCCGACGAAGCAGTTCAGCTTCTCAATCAAGCTGCCAATCAGAAACGAGGACTTACGTCCAACGTTGTCCGTGAAAAAGAGTGGGCAATCGTAGAAGATGTGTTTAGACTCTCAGGGCGACTAACTCCTGAGAGCTTTCGCAAGCATCGACTTCCGTTATTGAAGCTACCGGAATCCATTCAGAGGGTGTTACAAGACGGGAAGCTGCATTACACCAAAGTGAATGAAATTTTGAAGGTCAAGCATCCAGAACAGCAAAATCAGCTATTGGAAGAAGCCATTTCCAATAGTCTATCGGTTGACGATATTCAAGCAAAAGTTAAAGAGCTAAAGCAGGAGATGCAGCCTTCTCCTGATCGATCGATAGAGTTGCCTGAACGATTGGTCACAGTGGCTCGTCAAATAAAGCAAGCGAGAATTTGGCGCGATCCAGTTAAGCAGAAAAAATTAGAAAAGCTGCTAAATCAACTAGAACAGTTATTAAACGATTAGCAAGCTCACTCAAGACGTATATTTATGGGATTATCTGAAGCCCTTGAAGGGAAATTAATTTGGCACCTTTTGAGCTTGATTAACGGGTACGGACAACGTTGGGCGTAAGGCTGTCTTTCATAGAGACGCTTGATGTCCGCCCTTAAAGCAGGCGAAATTTTGATGCAGTTCAATACAAGCAGAAAAAATTAGAAAAGCTGCCGAACGATCGATAGACTCACTCAGCATTGGGGCTTTTAGTCAGCAGTGTTTAGACCAGAGCTTGAGAAGTCAAATCCACACGGAATCCCGCGAAGAAAAGCCAATTTAGCGCTTTTCGCGTTTCATCCACAAGTACGGACAACGTTGGGCGTAAGATTATCTTTTGTAGAAACTTATCGTGTCTTCGTTCCGCTTAACCAGAACAATCGGTTCTGATTATCCCCAATCCACTCCTGCTATAGCATTGGTGCAATACCGTAACCTCACTTAAATCGCAAGCTATGTATCTCATTGTTGATGGCACCAATCTCGCCCACCGCTCTACTATGCCCTGAAGAACTCCAGCAACGGACTACCCGTCAGTCCATCAGAAGTTCCGATCGCGAGTTGCTCCATCGTCCTGCGCTCCTTGCTAGCTGTAATCAAAGACCATCCCACTACCCACCTGGTCGTAGCCTTCGATGGAGTTCACAAGACGTTTCGGCACGACCTTTACGCAGTATGAAATGACAACTATATTGACCGCTTAACAATCACAAATCCTGTCCAATAAACTAGGTGATCGCGTGATGACAATTACCGCGACAATTACTCCGAACCCTTCATCCTGACTGGCTTTCGTCTAGCGCTGTAATTGACGC
>JBBRPT010000055.1:0-41008 GCA_038227635.1 Leptolyngbyales cyanobacterium
GCATCTTTCAGGGTAGATTTGAGCGTATTGTCTAGCATGATTTTCATCCTTTCAGACCTAGAGATGCAGGGCAGAAACAGTCTGTTTCACGCGTCCTATTCTCTATAGTCGCCGGGAGGTTATTTCTACGCAAGACCCTAAGTGGACTGGGGTGTAGAGACATCGACATCGTTTTCGCAAATGCTGGATCAGTGCTGCACCCATTGCCGCAATTTAGGAGGCAACTCTTTTCTCGATCGACCCACTGGATCAATGCACACATGACGAGTCAGCGCGCGATTAGCAGGACGATCAAAGCCACTTAAACTAATCTCATAAACAACTTCAAACTCGCTGTCGTTAAGCGGATGTGGATTGATTTGCACCGATAAGCGATCGCCGCAGTGTAACGGTCGAAAAAAATCAACTTCGGCATGAACAATAGGAACAGCAACATCAGAATCTCGAAAAAATGACTTGAGATCAAATCCTGCTGTGATTAAAACGTCTTCATAAGCTTCATGACAAATCTTCAGAACATTGGCGAAATAAACAACGCCAGCCGCATCAGTATCTTCAAAGCGAACTGTTCGTTGATAAGTCATGGCTCAGATTGCTCAAACAGAGCTAAATCAGCAGTAAGGAAATCAATAAACTGTCGAGCAGTTCTGCCCGATCGTCCGTTGTGTCGTGTTGCCCATTGCAAGGCGCGATACTCTAAATTCTCAGATTCTAATGCGATTCCTGCTTGCTGTGCGAGGTGATGAATCATTTTTAAGTAAGTTGCTTGATCGGCAGGTTCAAAAGTGAGCGTCAAGCCGAAGCGATCGCTAAACGATAATTTTTCCTGCACCGTGTCCCAGTTGTGAATTTCGTCGGCATCTTTGGGTCGAGGACGATCGTCAAAAAACTCACGAACTAAATGCCGTCGATTTGAGGTTGCATACACCACAACATTTTGTGGACGGGCTGTGAGATTGCCTTCTAACACCACTTTCAGCGCTTTATACGCATCGTCATCTTCTTCAAACGAGAGGTCGTCTACAAAAATGATAAATTTTTGAGGTAAATTCCGCAACGGTTCGACGATCGCGGACAAGTCTTTGAGTTCAGATTTGCCGACTTCGATTAGACGAAGCTGACGATCGTAATATTGCCGCAGCATCGATTTGACGAGCGACGATTTTCCTGATCCCCGACTGCCATAAAGCAAGATGTGCAGCGCGGGACTTCCTGAAAGCAAAAACTCTGTGTTTTTAAGCAGCATCTCGCGCTGAGTCTCATAGCCAACTAGATCGGATGCCTGGTGCAAATCGGGATGCGCGATCGCCACCAGTTGCCCACTCTGCCACCTAAATGCTTGATACTCTGCAAAGATGCCCGTCCCAAATTCACGATAGTAGGCAGCTAACTCGTCCACCGCTTCTGCCCAATCCGGCATCGTTATCAGTTTAGCTTTGAGTGGTGAAGTGGTTTTTTCTGAAGACAATTGATCTGACCACGCCGTTAAATCTTCAGCAGAAGTCTGTTGACTAACCCATTCACAAATCTGTTCGCTCTGGCAGAAATACACCCGTTGCAGTATTTGTAAGTCTCGCTTGACTGCATTGATTAAAGCGGATGGGTGATCGCCAGTTTTTTGACGTGAAAAAGAATTCTCTGCGGTTAAAATCCGATCGAGCAAATAGTCTTGCCATCCCTGATTGCGTTCAGCCAATGCTGAAAACCAAGCCCCATAAGCCTGTAGCGATGAACGGTCTGCTCGGATAAGTGACTGCAACAAGTCTAAAAAGGCTTGCCCGACCCGATCGCTTAATATCTCTCGATAGACCAACAACGAGAGAAGAGTCTGATAAAGCGCTTGAATCAAAGGGGCTTGAGTATCCATACCCTAAAGGCTCAACCATGACAGCACAGCTTTAGGCGCAGGCAGAATAATCAGCAACACTAGCGCCAATACCAAAAGCCCGATCACATCACGCACGTTGGTTAACTCAGTGACATCATTGAGTGCAGGTTCATCCGTAGGAGGCAGCAGCAACAGCAAAATTGCCCACAGCAGCAAATGTTGTTGAGCAAACGAGAGAATCAGCAGCAGCAGTCGAGAAATTTGCCCGATGATCGCTCCTGTCCGTTGCCCAAACATCGCGTGAATCATACGTCCGCCATCTAACTGACCGACAGGCATCAGATTAAATGCACTAAACAACAGTCCAATCCATCCCGCTACTGCGATCGGATGGAGATTGATGGCTTTTTGAGCCACTAATTGGCTTCCCAGCGCTAACTTTCCTAACCCTGCCAGCACTAGAGAATATTTAGGATTTAGTGCCTCAAAACTGAGTAACCCAGCTCCGGTTTTTTGTGGGAGAGCCACCACAGTGGAATGACTTAAGCCCCAGTAAAGGAGAGGGATGGCGATCGCGAATCCTGCCAATGCGCCAATCACCCCCACATCAAACAGCGCTTTGCGATGAGGAATCGGCGATCGAATCTGAATAAATGATCCCACCGTTCCCAATGGCAATAGAGGCAGGGGGATGACTGGAATAAAGTAAGGCAACGTTGCGGCGATGTGATAGCGGCGAGTCGTCCAATAATAGCCCAGCGATCGCACCGCAAAAAATCCCATAATTGCCAGAGCATAGGGCAACCCTTGCACCAAGACTGACGGGTTTAACGTGACCTGTTTTTTGGCAATCTCAAGCCCTGCTAGCAGGGTAGTCAGCAACGTCATCGCCGCTAACCCTAATGCAACACCCGGACGAGTCAGCCGTTGATTACGTCTCGCCTCTAGGTTAGCCTGAGGGTTAGGCACCAGCGCAAAGAAAGGCTTCTCATTCACTCCTTCTTGAAACACGACATAGAAGCGATCGCCAAACTTTTCCTCAATATTTTCTTGAATCGTCTTATAGGCTACTTCTGGTGTAGTTCGTAGCTGCCCTCGACAAATCACTGCTTGGGGACGATAGTCAATCGTTTGCAAGTAATAGACAGACCAGGGAAAACAACCTTGTAAGCTCGTCTCTTCTGCCTTGTCGATCGGACGTGAAATTGGTTGCTCAGAGAGCCTCTCAAGCGGTGAAGATGGCACTTGAGGAGCAGAAGCGTCGATCGCAGAAGGCGCAATTCGTCCCTTCTGAATCAGGTAAAGATAAAGTGCTAAACAGCCCACAAACAGTAAAATAACGAGTTCTAAAGGCATTCGTCGCTGAGTTCCAAAAGCCAGTGCCCAAGCGGTGAGCAAAAACGCAGGCATCATAGCAACTAGCCATAGCGCCCAAACTGGAGTGCGAGTGATCCCAGTCACTCTCTGCACAATAAAGTATGTAATCAGTCCTAGTACGAGTAACCAGATCATGCGCTGAATTTTACGGATTTTAGGATGCAGTGGACTCAGGAACGCTGTCGCACAACCTCACGTGGCAGTTGATAAATAACCAGACGGGATTTCAACCATAGCACTCAACCTGTTAGCATGGTCTGTCTAGAGAAGTGAGTCGCTCGATCGACCCGCAAACTTCGCTAAAGCCTAATGTTTTTGCATTCTTTGAAGCACCCTCAACAATTTGGACAATTTGGGAAAATCGACAAGGGCTAACATTGCTATCATTGCCACACCGCAACTCAACTAGAGGTCTCAAACCATTGTGTCTTTAGAACAATCTGCGTCTTCTCTTCAGGTGAGTTTGTCAAGTCAACGCGAGACATCCTCCAAGCAGCCTCGTCTGGTGTTGGGCGGCAACGGTGGCTCCTGCCCTCACTCTATCTTTGCGTTTTCGCCCAATCGTGACACCTTGGGCGGAACGGCTTATCTCATTGTAGAAACAGAAGGCAACATCTTAATAGATTGTCCGGCGTGGGATGAGACAACTCGCAACTTTCTGCACACTCAAGGGGTGCGATCGCTGATCATGACCCATCGGGGCGGCTTGGGTAAAGTTCGAGAGATTCAGCAGGCACTCGGCTGCGATGTGGTAATCCAAGAACAGGAAGCCTATCTGCTGCCAGGATTGCAGGTGCAGACCTTTGAGAAGGAACTGAGCCTCAATTCCAACAGCCACGTGATTTGGACTTCGGGGCACTCTCCCGGCACGTCTTGTGTTCACCACAATGCGTTGGGAGGCGTGTTGTTTTCGGGTCGCCATCTGATGCCCGATCGCCACGGCAACCCCGCTCCGCTCAGAACTGCTAAAACGTTCCACTGGGGTCGTCAAATTCGCAGTGTTCAAATGCTGCTAGACCAATTCACACCCGACACGATGCAGTTTCTGTGTCCTGGTGCAAATACTGGGTTTTTGCGGGGTAATCTGAAAATCGACGACGCTTATCTAAAACTGGCTCAACTTAACCTGCAAGCTTATTTAGAGATGCAGCCCCTCCTCTAGATCATCAACCGTTCTAACGCGTGAGAATCCGGAATGCAGAGCGTGTCTCGATCGCGCTCAATTAGCCCCTTTTTCTCTAGTTTGCTTAATACTCTAGTCACCGTTTCTCGTGCCAAACCACTCAAGCTGCTCAATTCTCGATGAGGCAGATTAGGGATCTCGATTCCTCTAGGGCTGCGTTTGCCTTGACCTTCTGCCAAAAACAACAGAATATCTGCGACCCGTGAGGTGCTGTCTGACTCCCGAAGTCTCAGTCGTCGATTAACCTGTCTTAAACGCCGTGCCATCAGTTGAGCGAGTCTGATCCCTGTCTGTGGCTCATGGTTGAGCAGTTGCACAAAGTCTTGAGCAGGCATATTGCCAATCGCGGTCGGAGCTAAGGTGATCACATCCGTCGATCGCGGCACTTCATCCAACGGTGCCATCTCTCCAAACAGTTCTCCTTTACCCAAAATATTGAGAGTAACTTCTTTGCCGTCCAGGTTATAAGTTCTGATCTTGACCCAACCCGTCAAAATAAAATAAACCGAACTTCCCCAGTCGTTTTCTAAAAGAATGACTTGATTGGCAGGGTGATTTCGCATCACCACATGGGCAATCGCTTTCTCGACCGTTGCCGTTGGCAAACCCTCAAAAAAGGGCGCAGAGGCAAGTGATGCACCAGAGGAGTTGTCTCGTGGGTTATGCCAATCATCCATTAGAACTTTATTTGGAGGGGGCTGTAGGTCACGCTAGTGAGAAGCGAAAGTTTATAGAATTCAGCTTAGATGATGTTTGCTTGACAGAGGCTATGTCTCAGAGCAAATGAAATTACGGTAGGCAATCAGAAGCAAGAAGTTGTAGCAACTAATTTATACAGCAATCAGGAGCGAGATGAGCAGTAAGAATTCCGTAGTTTGGTGGGCGATCGCCCGTCTTAACAAGTTTTTTGTGACCAATGTCTAAGAGGCACAAATCAATCGATATCATAGCCTAAAGCTTAGCGGTCATTAGATTAAAACTTAAGCTAATAACTAAAGCCAGATAAAATGCAAAAAAGCTCTCGTCAGACTGCTGAAAAAAATCAGTCTAATACTGAATTCTTTATCTATGATTTGGTGATAGCTCAAACGCTTTTCCTGACTCCATAAATTTTGTGAATCATTCAACATTAATGCTGCCCTCTGGCAAATACTTAAGAATCGCACCCGTTTAGAAGTCTCCTACAAAGGCTCTATAGGCTAAAGAAAGTCTAATGTCTGTGCCAATTACCAGCGATGAAAATACCGTCGCAGTGAAGTGGAAGCGCTAGACGTAAACTGTAAGAGGTTTCAGGTTTCAGAAAAGGCATTTTTCAGATCTGCAAAACGTTAGCCAAGGACGCGATCGTGACTTCTCAGACAGACTCAATTCAGGCACTCATCGATCAAATTGACGGCACCCTCAGCAAACCCGTCTCTCGGCTTCCTTGGGTGGTGAATGGGCAGATCAGCCAGCAGCGTCAAGTCTTACAACAGGTTCGCGATTACTTAATAGGGCAACGATCGCTGACAAGCTCGGCTCAGACGACACCGAAACCTGCTGTGTTAGGTCAGTCAGAAGCGAACGCTCAGCAGGTCATGCAGTCTATGATGCGCGAGATCAACGAGTTGCGGTCAACGCTGCTTAGACCTCTACAGTCTGAGGTGATTATTTTAACCCAGCAACGAAATGCGCTGATGCATGACGTTCGACAGCTAGAGGCACATAAGCAAAGTCAATTACTCCAGTCGTCTAACGCCTCTAGTCTCAAGTCTTCTCAGTTGGATCGGTTGCAGGAAGTGCACGATCGAGCAGATCAAGTGCTAGGGTCGCTGGATACTACGCTAAGAGTCGTCTTTGAGTCGTTGCAGCAAGACCTTGAGGCTTATCAAGCTTCGCTCTCGCAAGGACTCGATAAACTTCATGGCTTAGGAGAGCAAGGAGAAATCTTGTTGAGTGCACTGACCAACCGTTTAGCTCAGCAGTTGGGTCACCAAGCCCCATCTTATTTACAGGCTCAAGAGGCAGCTAGCAGTGATGTGCCGTTTCAAGCACCTCAGACGCAAGCATCATCGGTGAGTCGCCCCACGATCGCTCCTAACCGATCGCAGACAGTTTTTGACCCGACTAAAATATCACTTCCCTATCCTGGAACAGAGTTACCGTCTAGCTCACACTCTCCCGAAGCTTTTCTCCAGTCTGATTCAATTCACACCCTCACTGATCTACTAGAGCAGCTCACTGATGAGACCAAAGAGGCTCCAAACACTCTGACAGAAATCACGCTTGTCCAAGAAGAGGATCTGCTACCTCAGCCTCTTTCCGCTCAAAATGCAGGGCTAGGTTTTCAGCTTGACCAGAATAGTTTGAATCAGCTTAGTGAGGAACTTTCTCATTTAGAACAAGAGGAGCAAGATGCACCTTCCTCTTGTTCAGCCCTGTCTCAATCCTCATCCTCTACCCTACTAAGTGAGATCAAATTAGAAGACCCTTCGACTGTCTTAGAGTCTAAAGACTGAATTTGTAGAGCAACCGTCTCAAGGCAGACTTCCGGTCATCCTATCTAAACTTCATAAAAACTTGAGTCAGTTCAAAGATTGAGCAAACGTCCTCCAGTTCTTGACCGTATGGTGGCGCGACTGAATATATTGGCAGTGAGTCAACCTTGTAAACAAATTGGCTGCTGCCTGCGATGATGTCTCCTGAAATTTCCTCCCCTCTCTACTCAATCCTGCTTGAAACGTCTCAAGAAGCAGACGTTTCGGCGATCGCCTCTTCGAGTCCTGTCGAATTGGAGCGTCTCCATCCTTCGACGCACAACAAGCTCAAACGACTGATTGACATTGCAGGTGCAGTGATTGGCTTGGGCATTACCGCAGTCGTGGCAATTCCGGTCGCGATCGCCATCCAACGCGACGATCCGGGTCCTATTTTTTATAGCCAACTCCGTTGTGGCGTAAAAGGAACCCCCTTTCGCATCTGGAAGTTTCGCTCAATGGTGATGAATGCAGACGCGCAAAAGCACCTGGTCGAAAACCAGGCAAAAGGTAACATCTTTAAAAACGAGAACGACCCTCGAATCACCCGTATTGGCGCATTTTTGCGACGCACCAGTCTCGATGAACTGCCTCAGTTTTGGAATGTGCTCAGAGGTGAAATGAGCCTAGTTGGGACTCGTCCTCCAACTCTAGATGAGGTGAGTCAATATCAGCCCCACCACTGGGCGCGCCTAAATGTAAAACCTGGTATGACTGGTGAATGGCAGGTAAATGGTCGCTCTAGTGTGATCGATTTTGAAGACATCGTGAAACTGGATGTCGCTTATCAAAACAAATGGTCGATCGCCTACGACTTGAAATTGATTCTCAGAACGATCGGGGTTGTGCTGAACAAGCGTGGAGCTTGCTGATCAAACATTCCGGCTCTATAAGTACGCGATGTACGACTTTCCTAAAACACCCGCAAAGACTGCCCTCACCCTAGCTCTTTCCCACAGGAGAGAGAACAAGATTTCTAGCGCTCCTCTCCTACGGGAGAGGGGTTGGGGGTGAGGGTAAATTAGTTGCCCATCGCGTTATGAGTAGTCAAAGATAGGGATAATCCTTTGCGGATTGCCCCTATTTTCTTATGCTTAGGTCGGATGCTATTGACTCAATCTTATGAATCTGCCTACCTGGATTACTGTTTCTCGGCTGCTTGGGGTGCCCTTTTTGCTTTACGGATTGCACCTGCCTACTCCGCAGACGCGCTGGATTATGGTGGGGGTCTTTTTGCTAGCAGCCGGAACCGATTGGCTAGATGGCTATCTTGCCCGAAGACTCAACCAAGTCACAGATTTAGGCAAGTTTTTAGATCCCCTAGTAGATAAGCTGCTGGTGTTGGCTCCTCTAATGTCACTGGTTGAGTTACGACAGATTCCGGCTTGGGGAGTATTTATGATTTTGGCGCGAGAACTGACGATCGCTGGCTGGCGCGTTGATCCCAACCTGCAAGGCGGGGCGATTCAAGGAGCAAATTTTTGGGGCAAACTCAAAACCGTGAGTCAAATTATGGCGATCGCCCTCTTGATCGCTCCCCTTCCTGATCTCTGGCAACCCATCTCACTGGGTGCCTTTTGGGTCTCGGTTGCTCTCACCTGGGTTTCGGGTGCAATCTATTTAGTGCCAAAACAGGCTAGTTAGATGACTGGTAATTCCAGAAATAATCAGCGATCGCGGGCTTTGACGAAGCAGTCGTTTCTGCAGATGGATTGAGTAGAAGTAGCAACTGCACGAGCGATCGGCGTTTCGCTCCTTGCATCCGCCGAGTCACCCGACTCGGAATTCCATCTCTGTAGATGATATGACCTTGACCTACAAGTACCACAATGGAAGTTTTAGGATTCGTTTTGAGAAATTGGCTGACTCGATCTGCCATCGTTTCATCCCATAAAATCTGAGCCAGAAAGAAGCGATCGAACTGGCGACTATTACCTTTTCCCTGATGAATCTCCTGATAGATGAGTCGCATTCTCTCGCGATAAGCCTCTGGCTCTGCCCGAATCTCAGAAATCGGAGGAATAAATCTGCGATCTGCTACTGTCAGACTTTCTAGACCTCTACGCGACACCTTTTGAGTTACCTCAGTCGGGGTATTGAGGGCAACGACTGGAAGTTGATTCTCTTTGGCAAACCGTAAAATCGGGGCGTAATACTCCCATTCAAAGCCCCAGCGAGTTTCATATTGACTGATTTCTTTGAGTTGAGCTTCGGTGATAGTTCCTGCTAAATAGCGATCGAGCACCGACTGATAGGGGCGCTGAAACATCTCCATCGCGATCGCTAGATTAGGACGCAACCGATGAAGTGACTGAATAATCTCAAGTTGAGCACGGTGGTCATCGGCGCTATCGTGGGTCTCGCCCAGATAAACGACATCTGCGATCGCTAATTTTTGCAGAACTCGTTGAGGGTCTTGACCCTGTTTTTGAGAGTTAGAGACTGAGACTCTAGCGTTTGGCTGAGCCATTGAGCTAGACGTTTGAGCATAGGCAGGAAACCCATAAAATAAGATAACGCCCAGAGACAATGCCCAAAAGTAAGCAGAACAAGAATTCGAGAATAGACGCATGAGATTCAGTGAACTCCTCCTTCTGATTCATCAACCTATCACCATTGAAGGAATCAAGACACGACTCAATTGACGTACCTTGTTAGGCATCAAAATAATTTAAATGTAGCTGCTATGAGCCAAGAATCTAATCCCACAGGTGCGCAGCCCGGTAAAGGTGCTGCGGGTGATCAGTGGGCAGTCCAGACGGCACAATCGACTGATGTTAACCCTTCCGATGAGCGCATTCCGTCAGGGGTTGATGTTGAGAAGAACAAGAAGCAATTGGAAGCTGCTGCTGCCCAAGAAGGAGACACTGACTTGAAAACGACCGATGGATATGTCATCACTGAGTCGGGTCAGATTGATAACTTCGCGGTTGAGCCGCCAATGTATTACGAAAAAGATGGAGAACGAATTGAAATTAAAGAATAACTAGATTTCGGGGAAAGCATGGATAGAATACTAGCGATCGTCTCTAACGGACGATCGCTTTTTTAGGTCACAAAATTTTGTTTTGTACGGATTAGAACTCTGACCAGCGAAAAACTACAGCAGTGCCCCTTTTAAAACTTTAAATTCCTTTATTTAATTGCGGAATTCGCCGAGTGATGTATGTCAAAATGTAAAGCGTGTGGATCACTTCTTCTCTAACTAACTCTCTCACTCCGACTGCTGTTGCCTTGGGAAATTTTGATGGCATTCATCAAGGGCACAGACAGGTAGTTTTGCCTGTTCTTAATAGTGGTGACCACGATCGCTCTACCGTTGTCTCTTTCTCTCCTCACCCCAGAGAGTTTTTTAGCGGACAGCCCCGTGCCCTCTTGACTCCTCAGTCTGAAAAGGCACATCAGCTTCAACTGCTGGGAGTGGAGCAGTTAGTTCTGTTGCCATTTAATCGAGAACTGGCAGCGCTAGACCCACAGCAGTTTGTTGAAGAAGTTTTAGTGCGACACCTGCGAGCTAAACAGGTCAGTATTGGACAAGATTTTCGATTTGGATGTAAGCGATCGGGCACCGCCACCGACCTACAGAAAATTGCAGAAGCCTATGGCATTGGTGTGACGATCGTGCCTCTGTTCACCTTCCAAGGGAAGCGGATTAGCACCTCTGCAATTCGTGACGCTCTCGGAGAAGGAGATTTAACGATCGCAAACCGAATGCTAGGACGCTCTTATAGTTTGGTGGGCGAAGTCGTTCAAGGTCAGCAGCTAGGACGAACGATCGGCTTTCCGACTGCTAATCTACGAGTTCCGCCTGAAAAGTTTTTGCCGCGACAAGGGGTCTATGGAGTTCGGGTGTTTGGCGAAGCGCTCAACGGCGATCAGCCTATTTTGGGAGTCATGAATATTGGCAACCGCCCGACCGTAAATGGGACAGAGCAAACGATCGAAGTTCACCTTCTAGACTGGATGGGTGACTTATATGGTCAGACGCTCACTGTAGACCTTGAACAATTTATCCGAGCAGAGCAAAAATTTGCTTCCTTGGATGAGCTAAAAGCTCAAATTAAAGCAGATTGTGAAACCGCCAGAGCGATGTCAGTCCCGGTCTCCTGATTGGCGTTCCCTTTAGATGTGTTCTGAGTTTGGGCATCTTCAGTATGATGGGCAAAAGCGTTCAGGGGCAAAATTTTAGACATGAGAGATCGCATTGAGCAACTGACGCAAAATCTCAGCCACACGATCGTCGGCAAATCAGACGCGATTCGTCTCGTGCTGGTTGCCCTGCTCTCAGGTGGACACGCCCTTTTGGAAGATGTCCCTGGTGTCGGAAAAACTCTGCTGGCGAAGTCATTGGCAAAGTCGATCGACGGTCGGTTTCAGCGGGTGCAATGTACGCCCGATCTGCTGCCGACCGATGTCACAGGCACTAATATTTGGAACCCCAACTCTGGTGTGTTTGAGTTTATGGCAGGTCCCGTTTTTGCGAACGTGCTGCTGATGGATGAGATCAACCGCGCCACTCCTCGCACTCAGTCTGCCCTGCTCGAAGTGATGGAAGAAAAGCAGGTCACGGTGGATGGTGTGTCTCGATCGGTGCCCAGTCCATTTTTTGTAATTGCGACTCAGAACCCGATCGAGTATCAAGGAACCTTTCCGCTCCCGGAGGCGCAGATGGATCGCTTCGCGCTGTCTCTATCGCTGGGATATCCGACTGAAGATGAAGAATTGCAGATGTTGCAGCGGCTTCAAGAGGGACACACTTTTCAAGAACTTCAGCCCTGCATCTCCTTAGAAGACGTACAAGACTTGCAGCGCCTTTGCGCTCAAGTCAAGGTTGAACTCTCACTCCAGCACTACATTCTTGATCTGACGCGAGCAACCCGACAAGATGAAGAAATTACGCTCGGTGTCAGTCCTAGAGGAACGGTAGCCCTGCAAAAAGGCATACAGGCACTGGCATTTCTAGACGGCAGAGAATACGCGATTCCTGACGATGTGAAGTTCCTTGCGCCTCATGTGCTGGCTCATCGCATGATTCCGGCTGGGGGACGAAACGCGCGGGGAATTGTTGAGCGGCTGCTGCGGTCGATCGCTATTCCTTAATCAAGCGGACGCATGGCTTCTCGTGCCAACACCGCTAAGCCTGCTACACCCATGCTGACAAACCAAACATACTGATACCAATAGTGCTGAATCTGGCTAACGGGAGTCAATTCGGGATGCAGGGTGCAGAGATAAAACAGCAGAAACATCATCATCAGTCCGCCAAACCCGGTAAACGTCAGACCCATGAGGATTCGGGCGGGTTTGAGGTCTTCGTCGGTGATGTCGTCAATGTCGATGTCTGCTAGTTGATCGAGAGACTCATCTGCAACTTGAGACGCTTCACCTAAATTCATGGCGATCTCGGATGGCAGCAGAGGAGCGATCGCCGTGACGGTTTTGAGTCGTAGCGATCGCTCGGTGTCTCGCAAGAGTTCCAGAGGTTTGCGCGTAGGGGGTTCGGCAAAATCAACCCTATCTGACATCTCAGGCTCAAAATCCATATCGCTTACCGAATCGACTTTCATCAATTCTAAAGGAGCTAGAGACTTTGGATGAGATTTACCCTTGTTTTTGAAGTTCATCGAGTTTGGCAAGTACTTCTCGGCTGTGCACGATCGGGTTCACCCCAGTGAATGTAGCTTTGAGGGTTCCTTGAGGGTCAATGATAAAGCTGTGCCGAGATGAAACGATGCCCATCCAAGAGCCATAAGCTTTGCTGATTGCACCCGTCGTGTCAGCGAGCAGAGGAAACTTTAGCCCCTCAGAGTCGCAAAATTCCGCGTGAGAATCGACATCATCGGCGCTGATGCCCACAATTTGAGTGTTGCGATCGAGATATTGCGGCATATCTTGCTGAAATTTGCGAGCTTCGATCGTGCAACCTGACGTGAAATCTTTGGGATAAAAATAGGCGACGACCCACTTGCCGCGATAGTCTGTCAGCGAGATATTGCCGTCGCCCGTGTTGGTCGGCAGCGTGAATTCTGGAGCAGGTGTATCGATAAGAGGCAATTTGCCGCCAAGAGCCAGCGCGTCGGGTGCAATGTTGAACGCGGTCAGCAGAGCTAAACAGCAAATTAGCAACCCCTTGAAAATGATTTGGCGGAGCATGGGATAAATCTGATAAATTTCTGTAATAAAAGTTTACCTTAGCTGCCACGTCTTACCAAATTCTGCTTTAACGCTCGATGCAACTCGCCTATGTTGCAGGGTGATCGTCAAGTAGACTCATGACCAATTAAATGAAGGTTTCAGAAAAAGTAACGATCGCTAATTTACTCTGTCTGAGCTGATATAAATTGCTCATAGATTGAGCCGCGAACGGTGTAAAAGCTGAGGAGTGATTTATGAGTCAGAGTGGGCGTGGGCTGGATTGGTTGCCAGGAGTTTTCGCAGGAACCGCAACAGTTGCGATCGTCATTAGTCTACCTGCCATAGCACTTGCTAAGACACCTGAAGAGGTATACGAGATCGCCAAAACCAGAACTGTATTGATCAAGAATTCTTCTGGTGGTTGGGGATCAGGAGTGATCATTAGTCGCCAAGGAAAGATTTACAACGTGCTGACGAATCACCATGTTGCCTGTGGTCAGCAAGGTCTCAGCTACACGATCTTCACCTACGACGACAAGTCACATCCTGGAAAAGTTCTTCGGTGCTTTATGCAGCAGACTAACGACCCAGATTTAGCCGTTGTGTCTTTCGAGGGGACAGACAATTACCCAAGCGCAGAGCTTGCTAATTCTGATCCAGTTCGTATTGGTGCGGAAATATACGTTTATGGCTATCCTGGATACCTCAATAATGATTCTGAAATATTAGCGGAGCCACAGTTTTCCCGTGGTCACATCACAAGTCCCTCGAAACTATCAAAGCCGCCTAGTGGCTATGGTCTGGGCTATAGCGCAGTGACTTAGAGAAGAATGAGTGGAGGTCCCGTTTTTGATGCTGATGGTCGGGTTGTTGGTGTTCATGGACAGGCTAGGTTGGATAAACGTGAGATTTATCAACCAGAAAAAAGCAAACTAACAGAATTGTCAGCTTTTGCGGTTGTTGAGACAGGTTTCAATCTTGCGATTCCTATTAATACTTTCATTGTTGCAGCCAGAATGGAGCCAACTTTCTCTGGTTTGACAGTGAGCAACGCGCCCAGCACAGGCAAGCAAGCGAATTTAGTGGCTCCACAAACAGCGGAAGACTTTTACGTCCGAGGTCTCACCCGTGCTGAGCAGGGAGATAATCAAGGGGCAGTTAAAGCTTTCGATCAGGCTCTAGCATTAAACCCCAAGAATGCTGATGCTTACTTCAACCGAGGAGTAGAGCGCTTCAGCCTGGGTGACAAGCAAGGTGCAATTGAAGATTACACTCAAGCCATCCGCCTTGATCCCAAATTTGCCATGGCTTATAGCAACCGAGGAACTGTTCGCGCCGACTTGGGTGACAAGCAAGGTGCGATTGAAGATTTCGCCCAAGCTATCCGCCTTGACCCCAAATTTGCGTCTGCTTACTACAACCGAGGGAAAATGCGCGCCGACTTGGGTGACAAACAGGGTGCCATTGAAGACTACAGCCAAGCCATCCGCCTTGGTCCCAAGTTTGCCTTAGCTTATGCCAACCGAGGAATTGTTCGCTCAGAACTGAATGACAAAAGAGGGGCGATCGAGGATTTTCGAGAAGAAGCAGGTCTTTATCTAGAACAAAAGGACATGGACACATACAACGCACTCCTTGGAGCTATCAAAAAACTTCAATCGAACTAACCGAACTCTCTACAACTCCTGCCTTTGTCTTACGATAGAGTCAGAAAATAACGACCTGGAAGAGGAACCTGTTTTTATGCCTCATCCCAACTTCAGCAGCGAAGAAATCGCCCAACGTGGCAAAGAGCTTTACCAGCAGCGTCTCCGTACCCAAGTAGAAACGGCAGATAATATTGGCAAAATTATTGCCATTGACCTTAACACAGGTGATTACAAGCTTGATAAAGATCTGCTTATAGCTTGCGATCGCCTGAAAGCCAAACAGCCTAACACGGTCACTTGGGTCGAGAGAGTTGGTTATGATGCTGTCTATGCGATCGGTGGCACATTAGTTAGGGCATCCGATTGATTAGCGGGACAGTTGCTAGGCTTCAGGCTTGTATAAATATCTCGTGCGATCAGCAAATGAGCAGAGTAGGCAAGAGATGCAAAAATAACTGTGGCAAAATTGAGGAGTGAGCTATCTTACCGACCGCCGAACAAAACTTCACCAGTGTTTACGTCTGCCAGCTACTCTCTAACTTTTATCGAAGCGTTGAACTGTTTCGATTTAACGATCGAACTGGTGAGATATATATCTTTGCTGGTGGAGAACTGCAAGTCGTAATTTCTCGTGATGGAAAGTGGAGATTCATATTATGAAGCCAAATTATGACGCGATGAGCAATGCAGAATTGAGAGCCTACTGCCTTGAGCATCGAGAAGATATTAGTGCGCTAGAAGCTTTCTTCGCCCGTCGCAGTCCCGATTCTGAAGCGGTTTGGTTTTCTCCACCAAAAACATTAGAAGAATGGAAGCAGCAAGAAGAAGTGGTTCGGGTAGAGATTGAGAAGCGATCGAAGAAATCCAATTGACAATAGAAGCTTGATGAAGAAGTTTGACGTTGTAGTAGTCGGTGGTGGTCCTGCGGGTGGGCAATGTGCTCGAATTTTGGCAAAGTCGGGTCGAAAGGTTTTATTAATTGAGCGCTTTAAAGACTTTACTAAAAACAGTTTCTCTAGTGCTGGAACTCCTTTAGAAACCTTAGAAAAGTTTGACCTACCTGAAACTGTAGCGGGTAGCTTTTGGAATCGATTAGTGATTGTCACCTCCAATAAACGTGGAGATTGGAAATCTGAAAAGATGCTGGGAAGTGTTTTAGATTTCACGAAGCTGCGAGAGTTTTTAGCCAAAGACGTGACCGCTCACGGAGGCGAAGTATGGATGGGATGTCGATATGTCAGTCACCAAACTAAGCATGGTGAGACAGTCGTCACGATTAAAAATAATCTCATTGGGGAAGAAATTTTAGTCGGTACAAAAGTTTTAGTCGATGCAACGGGACCTAATCGATCGCTAATCCTCCAAAAAGGCGATCCTCACCCTAAATTTACCACCGGAACTGGAGTCGAATATTTGATCGAAGTTGATGAGCAGTCCTATCAAAAAAACGCTGAAGCATTGACATTTTTCTTAGGACACAAATGGATTCCTAAAGGCTATTCCTGGATTTTTCCGATGGAGGGAAATAAATTAAAGGTGGGTGCAGGAATCGTCAACGGTGAGCATCGAGTCGTTAAAGAAACCGAGCCACTCAAGCACTATATCGAACTAATTATCCACGATTACATTAAGCCGGAATCTTACAAAGTTACTGACATTCACGGTGCGACTGTCAAATACAGTATGGGGTTAAATGATGTTTATAGTCGAGATAATTTAATCGCGATCGGAGACACTGTTTCAACGATCAATTTCTTGGGCGGCGAAGGCATTCGACACGCTATGCTCAGTTCTGAAATTGCGTGTCGATATATTCAAGCCTATTTAGACGGTCAACGAAACGACTTTAACGACTATCAAGCAGAGATGCACCAAACCTTTTTAGCAAAGTGGAAAGTCTCGGAAAAACTGGGCATGAAGAAATATCTAGAAGATGCCGATTCTCTAGTCGATAAAGTCGTTTCTTATCTGGAGCCAATGAAACTTGAAGACATTGTCGATGTCCTGTTTTATTACAAATTTGAAAAGGTTTCTAAAGGGTTTTGGTCGTATTTGGTGAGGAAAGTCCGATCGTTCTTTAAGCCCTTTAAGAAAGCATAAGGATCATGAACTAAATAAGATCGGTACTTGCAAAGTGGGTTCGCCCGCACCCTCAGTCTTTGCAGGTGTTTCAAGAAAGCCGCACATCGCGTTTTTGAGCAAATCCAGACATGCGCGATCGCTAAGGTCATTCCCGTTATAGGTAGACCAAAGCGGAAATGTTTTGAGAATGACGAAACAGGTGAGCCTGTGAGCGGGGAATTTCTGAATGCGTCTCAGCGACAATTGATTCATCCAGGCGAAACTAGCTTACCGATTCAACCCTAGCCTCTTTCGATTTGCATCACTCTCACTTCAGAAAATGCTGGTGATAGCTGAACTAGAATCGGGGTCTCTTAAACAGCACTCTTCCCATTTGAAGTGAGAGCGTCCTTCATTTTTTAGACGCAAACACTTCGGGAAGTGAAACGAACCCTTTGAGAAGCGAAACTGTTGGATATTGAAGACCTCGATCGCCACTAAGACATAAGTTCTACTAGTTTTGGATCAACGACTAAAGTTTGTTCTATCCTGAGAAGGCAGGTAGTCCGGAAGTATATCTGATATGACGGTTCAGTTGCGCCGATCGCTGGTCTTTGGGGGAATCGGTCTCACACTCTTTGTCTGGTTATTTGAAAACGTTTCTCACAGCTTGGGCGAGTGGGCACCCGCGATCGTCATCGGCAGCGGCATTGCCTGGTTACTTCTACGGTTTCAGCCGACTGAGGACGTAAAACCCGTAGCACCCGTGAACCTGGCAACCGTCAAGATTGCCTTAGCAGATGCCGAAGGGGTCATCAACCAACTGGCAGGTGAGGTAAAAGATCTGACGATCGACGGCAGTGCTCAATTATTGGGGCTACGATCGCAAATCAATCAAATCACCACCGAACTGCAACGAGAAGAGATTCGGCTTGCAGTCATGGGCGGCAAATCAGTCGGAAAGACATCGCTGACGCAACTCCTGCGATCGACTTGGGCATCAGAGCTATCGCAAAAATTGAGTCTCACCGATACACCAGAATTGTTTGCTGCGACCGACAGCGGCATCACTGCAGAACAAGATGCCTGGAACGTGGCACGATCGACAGACTTGATCCTGTTTTTGACCAATGGCGATCTGACCGCAACTCAGCTTCAGATGATTCGCAAGTTGACAGCCGCCCACAAACGCATTGTCTTGGTGTTGAACAAACAAGACCACTACTTGCCAGACGAACAGCAACAGTTGCTCGATCAACTCAGACAGCGAGTAACCGGACTCTTGACCTCGCAGGACGTAATGGCAATCGCCACCAATCCTAAACCCAAAAAAGTGCGGCAGCATCAGGCAGATGGCTCTATCAAAGAATGGTTAGAAACGCCAGAGCCACAGATTTTAGCGTTGACTGATCGCTTGAGTCAAATTCTGATGCAAGAAGGCAAACAATTGGTCTTAGCGAGTTCGTTTGGCAATGCGAATGGCATTAAAACAGAGGCAAAAAAAGTATTAAATACGGTGCGTCGCGATCGAGCGCTTCCCCTTATTGATCAAGCGCAGTGGATTGTGGCAACTACCGCCTTTGCAAACCCGTTTCCTGCCCTAGATCTGCTGGCAGCAGCGGCAATTAATGCCCAAATGGTCATGAATCTGAGTAATCTCTATCAGCAAAAATTCTCTTTAACTCAGGCGAAAACGGTTGCCACCACGATAGCAAGTTTGATGGTGAAATTGGGAGTCGTCGAAATCTCGACCCAAGCGATCGCTACTGTTCTCAAAACCAATGTCGTCACCTACGTCGCGGGTGGATTACTGCAAGGTGTGAGTGCCGCCTATTTAACTCGACTCGCCGGATTGACGCTCATTGAGTATTTTGAAGGTGACATCGCAGATGGGACAGTGAAGCGGGATCTACTTCAGCAAATCATGGAGAAGATTTTCCAACAAAATCAGCGCATTCCTTTTTTACAAGCGTTTGTTAAGCAAGCGGTCAATAAGCTCAAATCGACGACGTTGACTCCTAAAATTGAACCGTGGACAACTGAGCCACCCGCCAGATTGCCTGCGCCTCAAGAGCAGCTTTTGCAAATGGGGGCAAAACTTGAAGAAGAGCCACGATCGTCTCAAAGCCCAATTCTTCTAGAAATGCCTCAAGAGGAAGTGATTGCGCCTTAAATTGTTTATGTAATGGTGTGAGAGATGAAATTACAAACGCTGATGGCAACGCTGTTGAGTTGTGGAATCGCCTCCGCAGCAACAGCAAGCGGATTGCCCCTGCAAGTCGGGATGTATCGCATGGGATCGAGTAACTATATTCAAATCGCGGTAAAAGGTGAACGACTTTGCTATAACGGGTTTTCGTCAAGAGGGTCGGCAGTTGGCTCGATCGCGCCTGACTCCAAGTTTCAAGGAGTCTATCGCATTAATGGGTTAGATAATCTGGCGCTCTATCAGCAAGACATCAAAACGTTGTTGTATGGAGAAGTCAATCAGATGACGGCTTACACGTCAGACTATGAGACTCCGAGAACGATCAGCACGACCTTGCAGCAGTGCCTTGACTCAAATTCTCCATTTTTTAAGCGAGAAGGTATCTCAGCATCACCCTCGCCATCGCCACTCTTTAAGCGACAAAATCCTCTGCCTCGTTAGGCTTAGGCAGGTAGGGTTTTCACGATCGCCTAATCTAAACCGAATCTGCAATTCTGCACGAGAATAGATCTAGCGTTAATCGGTTTAACCTTGAGTCAAGCTCATTCTCGATCGACTTCCTCGCGCCCTACGCCCCAAGAGACGCAGCTCACACGGGCGCGAGCAAGTTTGCGTCAAGCCGTGGCGAACTATTCGCGCTATCTCCGATCGTCTAAAAATCCCATTTTGCAATCGTCGCTTAAGACGGAACTCGATCGCTTATCTGCCAATCTCAACAAGTTGGATCACGCGATCGTGCGGATTGCTGTGTTTGGCTTAGTGAGCCGAGGCAAGTCTGCGATTTTGAACGCGCTGCTAGGAGAGAAAGTTTTAGAAACGGGTCCGATTAACGGGGTCACGCTGAAACCGCAGGTGATTCGGTGGTCGCCAACCGGAGGAATTGTGCCGCCAGAACGAGCGATCGTGCCGCAAGGTGCCAAGGTGCAAATCGAACTGATCGACACCCCCGGACTGGATGAAGTCGATGGACAAACCCGCGCAGATATGGCGCGAGACGTGGCAGAACAGGCAGATTTGATTCTGTTTATCGTCGCTGGAGACATCACTCGCACCGAATACAAAGCGCTTTGTGATTTGCGACAGGCGCAAAAGCCACTGATTTTGGTGTTTAACAAAATTGATTTATATCCCGATCAAAGTCGGCAGGCGATCTATGAAAGTTTGCAGCGATTAGGCGCAAGAACCGGAAGCGGCGCACAGCTTCAGCAATTATTGACTGCCGATGAAATTGTTATGGTTGCCGCAGAGCCAGCTCCCATGCAAATGCAGGTTGAGTGGGCAGATGGACGGGTGACTCACGAATGGGAAACGCCGCCGCCGCAAATCGACGAATTGAAATACAAGATTCTCACGATTTTAAATCGAGAAGGACGATCGCTCCTCGCGCTCAATGCTCTGTTTCAGGCGAAGAATGCCGAGACGCGCATGGCAGAGACGATCATTGAAGTCCGCAACCTTGATGCAGAGGCGTTAATTTGGAAGTTCACCCGATATAAAGCGCTGGCAGTGGGGTTAAACCCGATCGCTATTCTCGATTTAATTGGCGGCACCCTTTCAGATTTGGCGATGATCCGCGCATTAGCTGAGTTGTATGGATTGCCTATGACGCGCTACGAAGCTGGCAAATTATTAAAGACGATTCTCGTCAGTTCTGGCAGTCTGCTGTTGAGCGAAATCGGTAGCGGCATTCTGCTAGGAGTGGGCAAAAGTGCAACGGCGATCGCCACGAGCACAGACACCTCAGCCGGGTTTTCAGCTTTGGCAGGAGTCTCGATCGTGCAAGCTGGAATCGCAGGTTATGGGTCTTATTCGGTTGGTCGGGCAGCGCAGGTTTATTTAGAACACGGCTGTACGTGGGGTTCGCAGGGTGCCAGCACGGTGATTCAAGACATTCTCAATCAGGTAGAACCCAACACCATTATTTATCGGTTGCGGCAAGAATTAATGTAGACCTGATCGTGTAAATACCCCGTAGAGACGTTCCGGTGGAACGTCTCCGAAATTGTCGGTTGGGTTACCCGATCGTGCCCCAATCCGTCATCCCACGTCACGATCGAGATACCAAATTTATGAATGCGGGGAGGGGTTGGGTTACCCGATATCGTTGGGAGACGTTCCGGTGGAACGTCTCTACAAATGGGGTGCCTACGCTTTTTCCCAAATGGCTCGGATTTCGTCGGGTAGGAAATTGGCGACTTCTTGGATGCGATCGTCAGACAAATTATCTTTGGTTGCCGAGAAGACCGCTTCAACTGCCACCTCTGGGGGAATCGTGACGGCTAGACCCGATTCTTGTTTGATACGGAACAAAAACGTGCTGGATTTGATCTTGAGCGGTGGACGAATGTGGCTAAGAAAATGCACGATCGGGTTGGTGTCTTCCCACAAATCTGCAACTTCAGTAGCAAGCGGAGTTGCAGCATACAGCGTTTTATCGGTGTTGCCTTCTTCCATCGGCTCGTGAAGTTCTTCAGCGACATGCTCGACAGCTTCATTAGTCATCATGTCGCGCATCGTGCGAAACACAACTTCGGCAATGTCTCTCGCGTCATAATGCTCTTTCAGTCCTGTTTTGAGCATTATCTTTTCTAAGAACGGCATATCTTTGCTATAGACCGGCGCTGGCGCTGCCTGATTCATAGTCTTAGGAGGATTTGCTTTCATATCCTCCAGCATTTTTTCGCCTTTTTGGGTCAGTTCTGCTTTTTTGAACTCAATCAAATGAGGCAACGGACCATCGGGTGCGCCATAGGTATTGGCAATTCTTAGCCCAAATTCTTCTTCATTGACCAAGTTAGGAACATCGTCTTGATTTCCATAAGCATTGCCCGAAAATTCAGCGTTAATATATTGCCGTTGATTGAGATAGTCTAAGTGCCCTAAGACATCTGAGATCGACAGCTCAAGACCTGGAAAATCGGCATCTGTAAAATTTACTGGGTCAGGACCGGGAACGCGATCGCTGTCATGAATTTTTTTCAACATGATATAAACTACGTCATCTCGGATGGCGATCGGCATAAGAAATCTCCTGTATTAAATAGCGTCGAAAGCGTAATGTTCGCGACATCCAAACTATTACGCAACCTGCTCAATCTCTTCATCTGTCAGGAGTGCTATTGACTCAGCCGAAATTTATATCATCAGGTAGATTAATTGGGCATATAACCTGTAGGGATAAAAATAAAGAAATGTAGAATGCGCAGAAACGATCAGAGTAAACAACGATAAGGTAGACTCAACGCTGATTCTGCAATAACACTAAAACGAACGTACTTATGGTGAACTATCCGTCCAATCCTGAAGCAACCTCGACATCTGCTCTGTCAGGTGAAAACTTAGTAGGTGGTGCAAATGGCATCAACATTATCGAGGTGATTGAAACGGTCATTAACAGCCTCGATCAAACCAGTAGCGCAATGGTCAGCCACAATGACAGTGGAAATGTCTGGAAGTTTAAGTATGGCAGTGTCGAAGTGTTTGTGCAGCTCACGGGCACAACTGATGATGATACATTCACAGCCTGGGCAACAGTTCTCACATTACCTGCTAAAAATGAGCCACAGTTGATGAGAAAACTGCTAGAAATGAACTGGAAAACCACCTTCGAGTCGGCATTTGGAATTTTTGAAAATCAGGTCGTCGTCCTCTCGACCCGAACAGTCGCCGAATTGTCGCCCGGTGAAGTTTCGCGGTTAATTACCGTGGTGGCGACGATCGCTGATGATAATGACGATGCCTTACAAGCAGAGTTTGCCCATTGAGTTACAGGGGCGATCGCTGGCTAGAAAGCAGATCGTAAGCCGCACCAAAGTCATCGGTTGTAATGTGAATCGCATTCGGATCGCTTAACCCTTGGCTACGATAGCGACGCACGGCTTCTAATGCCGCCTGATTGCTGAGGAGTGCCAGATCAGCCCCGTTCCAGCCTTCGGTTTGAGTTGCCCAGGTGTCTAGATCCACATTGGTTAACGGGCGATCGTGATTGTGAACCTGCAAAATCGAAATGCGACTGTCTCGATCGGGTAGGTCGATTTTGATCTGCAAGTCCAATCGTCCCGATCTCAATAAGGCAGGATCAAGAGCCTCTGGGCGATTGGTCGCTCCGATCAGCAGCACGTTAGCACAGTCGTGCAAGCCATCCAGTTCGGTGAGCAGTTGACCCACAACGCGATCGCCCACGCCCGAATCTCCCTGATAGCTGCCTCGTGCAGGAGCAAGGGTGTCAATCTCATCAACAAATACGACGCAGGGAGAGGCTTGTCGCGCTTTCACAAACAGTTCTCGCACGGCTTGCTCAGATGCCCCAACCCATTTGCTCATCAACTCAGGACCGTTGACCGCAATGAAGTTCGCTCGTGCTTGAGACGCAACCGCTTTCGCTAATAGCGTTTTGCCCGTGCCCGGAGGTCCCCACAGCAGGATGCCCCGGGGCGCTTTAGCTTTAGTGCGCTGATAGAGTTCGGGATAGAGCAATGCCCCTTCGACCGATTCTTGCAAACTTTGTTTGACCGATTCCAGTCCGCCGATCGAGTCCCACGCAACATTGGGCGACTCAACTTCTACGGATCGTAAGACAGCAGGTTTAATCTGCTTAATCGCCTGTAGAAAATCGCTCTGCGTCACGCTCATCGTATGAGGAGTCGGATCGTTAAGAAAAGGCACCAGACGACGCAGCGCCACATAAGCCGCTTTTTGACAGAGGGCTTTTAGGTCTGCACCAACCATTCCGCCAGCCAAATCTGCGATCGTATCCAGATTCACCGTTTCATCAAGCGACATTGCCTGGGTCAGAATGCGAAGAATTTCTAATCGTCCCGCTCGATCGGGGATGCGGAATTGAATCTCGCGATCGAACCGTCCGGGACGACGCAGCGCAGGATCAAGGTGATCAGCCCGGTTGGTTGCTGCCAGCACAATTACACCCTTGGTTTTGGCAAATCCGTCCATCAAGCTCAACAGTTGAGCGACGACGCGCTTTTCGACCTCGCCCTCGACTTTGGAGCGATCGGGGGCGAGACTGTCAATCTCATCAATGAAAACAATGCAGGGCGCGGAGCGGGAAGCTTTTTCAAACAGACTTCGCAATCGCGCTTCAGCTTCCCCGTAGTATTTGCCCATGATTTCGGGTCCGACGATCGCGATGTAGTTCACGCCTAAATCTTCGGCTAATGCACGGGCAGTCAGGGTTTTGCCTGTGCCTGGAGGACCGACTAAGAGAACGCCTCGCGGAGGTTCTAACCCCAATCTGGTGAGCAACTCTGAGCGTTTGAGGGGCAGCTCTACCAGTTCTCGCAGCTCTCTGACGATTTCAGACAGTCCGCCGATGCCACTCAACGATTCGGGAGGATCACTATCGACAGGGGGCGGCGTAATAATCACCTCGCTGACGGTCGTTGTGGTGGTTTGAGCAGAGGTTTTAGAAGCGTCTTCTGGTCGAGAATGGCGACGATCGACGTGAGTGCGAGTTTGCACATCGATCCGAAATCCTTCGTCGCCTCGCCCCTCTAGCTCTCTGACCAACCCTAGGAGATCTTCAAATCCCCGATCGATGAACTCTTCAAAGTCTTTTAACAGATCGCTCATGTGAATTACCGCCCCTAGTGAATTTAGTATAGACATTTGCCTCACTGGACGGCGTGCCTCCTAATGTTGAGATTGCTAGAGGCTGTGAATTTAATACACCCTACAGATGTTGCTGTGCCCAGAGGGCTGCTTGAGTCCGATCTCGCACTCCCAATTGAGACAAGATGCGAGAGACGTGATTTTTAACCGTCCCTTCGGCAAGATGGAGGCGTTGGGCGATTTCTTGATTGGTCTTTCCTTGAGCAATGAGCGTTAAAACTTCGTGTTCTCGATCGCTAAAGAGATGTCGATAATCTTGCTTTGCGAGCGGTGCAGCAATTTTTGAGAACACTTTAGACGCGATCGTGGGACCGAGTTGACTATGACCTTGATAAACCGTGCGAATGGCGGCGGCTACCTGAGCAGATGGCGTACTTTTGAGCAAATAGCCCAACGCCCCAAACTGAAGCGATTGCCACACATACTCATCCTCGCTAAAGGTGGTAAAAATCAAAATCCGAATCCACGGATAGCAGTGATGAATCTCACGCGTAGCAGTGACTCCATCGCAGATCGGCATTCGCACATCCATTAAAATCACGTCGGGCTGGAGTTGAGCCGTAAGCGCGATCGCCACGGTTCCATTCTCCGCTTGTCCAACGACTTGCAAGTCGTCTTCTAACTCCAATAAGTCAGCAAGTCCTTGCCGAAAAAGAGGCTGATCATCTGCCAACAACAGTCGAATCATTGCGGAATTTCCACTCGCAGTTGGGTGCCTTGTCCAAGTTGACTATGCAGCGTGAAATCGCCTCCTAAGAGAGAAACGCGCTCCTCAATGCCCTGCAAGCCGAAGCCCGATCGGGGGGTTTCAAGCTCAAACCCTCGACCATCGTCTTTAAGTTCAACTACCAACGTGCTGGCACTTGTCCAAGCGTGAAGACTGACAGAAGAAGCGTGAGCGTGTTTTTGAATGTTCATCAAGCCTTCTTGAATCATGCAGTAGAGCGGATGACTGATATTAAGCGGCAGATCTGGCAAATCGAGGCTGACGTAAATCGTAAACTGCTGCGATTGATTAACCTGGTCAACGAGGGTGGTCAGGGCTTGATTGAGATTAAAGGTAGGCTGTCGAATCGTCTGCACAGCGGATCGCACATCTTGCAAACACTGGCTAGATAGGCGTTTGGCAATCTCTAGAGCCTGTAGCGCTTTTTCGGGATTGCGCTGATGCAGCTTTTGAGCGACTTCGATTTGAATGTCTAGAGTGGTCAACGTGTGACCCAATGAGTCATGAATTTCGCGGGCGATGCGCGATCGCTCTAAACTCGCTGCCAGGGTTTCAACTTCTGTCGCAAGCAGCTCTGATTTTTGTCTGCTTTTGCGCTCTGCCATCACGAGCAAACTCATTAAAATTGAGAAGATACAAGCGCCCAGATAATAAGCGATATTCCCCATCAAGATGAGCTTTGGGGCATCAGGCACCTGAATTCCGTTTAAAGTCAGCATCTCAGAAAACTGAGGAATGCTCCAGAGAGTGCCTATCACATAGAAAACACTCGTCAACGTAATTGTTAAAATAACCTCTTTGAGATTTAGTAAAAAGCAGCTTTTAATAATCGACCAGTGTAGTATCGCTGCAATTGGACTCACAACAGCGAGCCAAATCGCGAGGATTAGATTAATCAATACATAAATTCTTCTTTGACCAATCGAACGGTTAATGGGAATGAAAAAACTGAGAATAATATAGGCAACGCTGGCAACACAGGTTTGAATGGCGAGCGTCTGTGGATAGGTATAGCCTTCACCCATTAATCCTAATAGAAGCCCAACGCCGATCAAGCTCCAGTCTAGGTAACGAAGGGCTAAACTCAGTGATTTTGGAGAACTGGTATCTAGCTGGATGAGCGATCGCATAATCCACCCACGATATCTTTCACACGATTCTAGACTGAAATAATCCCGTTAGAACATGACTTTCGTCACGAATTTGAATCCTAAACGTCATTGAGTCTCATGACTCTGAGGAGTAGTTTTCTGAGTATCTCGTCGCTATGCTGATGTCATCGCAGTGTTTAACCCGTTTTATTAATGGCAGCATTTCAGAACTTTTCTAATCCAATTCACAATTCCGTTAAGTTTGCGATTTCAGCTAGCATTCTCGTGCTGTGTCATGCTTGCAATACCGACGCGCCAAAGCCCTCTGCTGAGGCTCCAGCACAAGCGGCAGAGATCAAGGCTGTCGTCGCTTTGGGACGGATCGAGCCAGAAGGCGAAGTGATCAAACTCTCGGTGCCCAACGCGCAAGATAGCCGAGTCAATCAAATCTTAGTCAAAGAAGGAGAGTTTGTGCGAGAGAATCAGGTGATTGCAATTTTGCAGGGCATTGATCGCCGAGAAGCCGATTTGCGAGATGCTCAAGCCGACGTGCGACTGCGAACCGCAGAACTCGCAAAAGTGACGCAAGGCGATGCTAAAAAAGCGCAGATTGTCGCCCAACATGCCTCGATCGAGCGATTAGAAGCCCAACTCAAGGGACAAATCCTGCGACAACGGGCGGCGATCGTCAGCGCAGAGGCAACGCTGCGAGAGGCGCGGCAAACCCTCGATCGTCGCCAATCCCTATTGCGAGAAGGAGCAATTAATCGAGCCGATGTCGATGTCGCTCAGCGAGACGTAACCACGGCTCAAGCCACGCTGACCGAACGCACTGCCGAACTCGCCCAAACCTCTACAACGCTGACAGCAGAGGTCAATCAAGAGCAAGCAAAACTCGCCGAATTGCAGGAAGTTCGCCCGGTCGATGTGGAGATTGCTCACGCCCAATTGGAGAAAGCCACGATCGCGGTTGAGCAACAGCAAGCAAATGTGAGAGATGCCCAGGTACGAGTTCCGATCGCGGGACAAATTCTCAAAATCAACACCCGTGTCGGTGAGCAGGTCAACACTAGTCAAGGAATTGTAGAACTCGCACGCACCGACCGAATGTTTGCGATCGCAGAGATATCAGAAACAGACATCGCAAAAATACGATCGGGACAACAGGCAACGATTACGAGCGAGTATGGTAGCTTTACAGGCGAGATTCGCGGAACTGTCGAGCAAGTTGGCTTACAGATTGGTAAAAAGTCACTTCAAGATGCCAGTGCTGCAAACAGTCCTGCGATTGATCAAAACGCGAGAGTGATTGAAGTTAAAGTCCGCATTAATAAAGGTGATAACAAAAAAATTGCATCGCTGACGAACATTCAAGTAAGAATCAAGCTAGACATTGCTAAGAACACGAGTCTTAATCAGAATGACAAAATTGCGACGGGTGGCGATCGCTAATTAATCAAGTCTCTTCACCTCTTAATTTCTTTATGAAATTCATAAATCTTGCTGTTTTCAAAGAGCGTCCTTTAGCATGGTCGCAGTTATCCCATCAAAAAGTTCGGTTAACCGTCGCGATGGGTGGCATTGCCTTCGCCAATGTGCTGATCTTTATGCAACTAGGATTTCTGTCGCTCTTTAGCGGCGGCGCGACGGTTCTGCCTAAAAGCCTCAAAGGAGATTTGTTTTTACTAAATCCCAGCACAGAGTATCTAGGCGCAAACGGGTTCGATCGGATTCGTCTCTATCAGGCAGCAGGAGTCAACGGAGTAGCTGCCACAACTCCGCTCTACATTTCGCCCACATCTTGGTCATATTCTGCCGAGAAAAAGTCATTTGAGGGGCGAGTTTATGCTTTTAATCCTACTCAGTCGGTTTTTAGTCTTCCAGAAGTGATTCAGCAACAGCATCATCTGAAAGTGCCTAATCAGATTTTGTTTGATCGACTGGCAAAACCTGATTTTGGTCCGATCGTTCAAGTGTTTGATCAAAACGGATCGGCGACGGCTATCCTCAACAATCGACGTGTGTCGGTCGTCGGCTTATTTAATCTAGGAAATTCTTTCTTCTTAGGGTCAGGAAACTTGATGATGAGCGAATCGACTTATGGCGAATTATTTGGGGCAACAGTGCTGCAACAAGTCAGCGTCGGCATCATCACACTAGAGCCAGGAGCCAGTCTCCAAGCGGTTAAAGCGAGAATTGAAGCGAGTGTCCCTGGCATCAAAGCATACACCCATGAAGAACTGATTGCCAAAGAATTAAAATTCCAGGAAACAACGGCAGTGGGTCCGATTTTTGGATTCGGCACCATCATGGGATTGATTGTGGGAATTGTGATTGTCTATCAAGTCTTATACGCAGATGTGAATGATCATTTAGCAGAATATGCAACGTTAAAAGCAATGGGTTATTCCGATATTGCACTCCTGATTGTGATTTTTCAAGAAGCGATGATTTTAGGCGTGTTGGGATTTATTCCAGGTTATGCAGCTTCGATGGGAATGTATGTGTTTCTGGGTCACTTGACTCGATTAGAACTCATTATGAGCGTTGAGATTGCTGTGACTGTTTTTGCATTAACGCTAATGATGTGTCTGATTTCAGCCGCGATCGCGTCTGGAAAACTTCGCTCCGCAGATCCCGCAGATGTTTTTTAGGTCGTGCTAATGTCTCCAGTGATTTCTCCGGTTATTTCGATTCGTAATCTCAATCATTACTTTGGTGCCAAAGACCTGCGAAAGTCGGTGCTGACTGATATCAATTTTGAGATTCAGTCTGGCGAAATCGTGATTTTGACAGGTCCATCGGGCAGTGGCAAAACAACGCTATTGACCTTGATTGGAGCATTGCGATCGCTGCAAGAAGGCAGCCTCACCGTCCTCGATCGAGAACTCAAAAACGCAAACAAGCAAAAACTAATACAGGTGCGAAGTCAGATCGGGTTTATCTTTCAATCTCACAATTTGCTCAAATGTCTCAAGGCTTGGGAAAATGTCGCGATGTCTTTAAAGCTACATCCCCAGATTGCACTGCCCGGTCACAAAGCCCGATCGCTGTCGATGTTAGAGTCAGTCGGCTTGCAGTCACGCGCCCATTATTACCCCGAAAATCTGTCTGGCGGACAAAAGCAACGAGTCGCGATCGCCCGTGCTTTAGTGAGTCACCCCAAACTCGTTTTGGCAGATGAGCCGACGGCTGCACTCGATAGCCAATCGGGGCGCGACGTGGTAACGATTATGCAAAAACTTGCAAAAGAGCAAAACTGCACGATTTTACTCGTCACCCACGACAACCGGATTCTCGACATCGCTGATCGAATTGTGCACATGGAAGATGGTCGATTAGTCAGCAATCAACCAACCCTTGAGAGACTAGCAGAGCGTTAGCGAGTGTTTTTATTCAACTCTTAACCATTAATTATCACGTTTATTAACTTGACAACAACTACCCGTTTAGTGTTGGTCGAACGGCGGGACAGTCCGATAGCAGCGAATTTATCGAAATCAATTTGAGCTAGCCTCTCGATTTGGTGCGTTAACATCAGCGTTGCTCAAAGGGTCGATTAGAGGGCACATTTGGTATAGTTCAGACATCGTTTGATCTGTACCTTGTGCCCTCTATGCAAAGACAAAAATCTTCGGTTAGCCTGATTCGAGCCACTTCCTACGATCGTGCTCAACTTCGCACCTCGATCGAGAAACTGCTAGAACCCTTTGGGGGCATTTCTGCCTTTGTGAAACCAGGAGATCGAGTGCTGCTCAAGCCCAATCTGCTCACGGGTGCCCGTCCGACGAAAGAATGTGTCACTCGTCCAGAAATCGTTTACGAAGTTGCAAGACTTGTACAAGAAGCAAAAGGAAAGCCATTTCTAGGAGACGGTCCGGCGTTTGGTAGTGCAAGAGGCGTTGCTAAAGCCAATGGTTATCTGCCCTTGATTGAAGAATTGGGGGTGCCGATCGTCGAATTTAGCGGCAAGCGCTACGAAGTCGTCGGTGAAGATTTTAATCATCTGCTGCTCTCCAAAGAAGCGATGGAAGCCGATGTGGTGATCAACTTGCCAAAAGTTAAATCTCATATGCAACTTACCCTGACGATGGGCGTTAAAAATCTGTTCGGCTGCGTTCCTGGCAAGATGAAAGCCTGGTGGCACATGGAAGCCGGAAAAGATCAAGAACGCTTTGGGGCAATGCTCGTCGAAACTGCCCGCGCTATTAACCCTGATCTAACCATTCTCGATGGCATTATTGGGCACGAAGGAAACGGTCCGAGCGGCGGCGAACCCAGAGCACTAGGCATTTTAGGTGCATCTAATAACGTGTTTGCCCTTGATCGTGCCATCGTCGAAATTCTCAACGTCGATCCGGCGATCGTGCCCACTATTGCCGCGTCGCAAAAATTGGGGTTGTGTCCAGACCTGAGCGACATTGAGTTCTCACACTCTCGACCAGAAGACTTACGCCTTTCTGACTGGCAGCTTCCAGAGAAAATGATGCCGATCGATTTCGGTGCCCCGCGTGTCTTAAAGTCAACCTTTAAGCATCTTTACATTCGCTTTATTAAAGAACCGATGCAAGCCTATAGATAAGAGCACTCAAGAGCCAGATTAGAGCTTGAAGCCTATTTTCTTCCTTCACAGTCTCTTTAATATTTTTCACCCGATTTCTCCGTATAGATACTGAATTACTGAGCAACCTCTGAAAATTGGTTTGCTCAGTCTATGCACACCCTACTTGCTACGATCGGCTTCATCCTCTGGTTCATTTTGATGATCTGGCTTTATCTCAGCTCCCCAAATTGGTTTTTTGTTCCCTTCTTTTGCCTTACTACAATGGGCTATCTGAGATTGATAGACGCTGATCAGGGCTAACTGCTGATCGCTCGCTTCAATTCCCTGTTAGCCTAAAGGAATTCTCACAGAGACTTCCCTCGTGATCTCTTTCCACGATCGGTTAGAGCAGATCCAACGCATCGTTGTCACGGCAGAGCAAATGCGGTCGATCGAGTCGCGCATCTTTGCCGCCGGAATGCCCGTCGCTGCTCTGATGGAAAAAGTTGCCATAACGCTGGCTCACCGCATCACTGCACTCTACCCATTGTCCACCACCCGACGCATTGGCATTTTAGTTGGACCTGGACATAATGGCGGAGATGCTCTAGTCGTCGCTCGTGAACTGCACTTCAAAGGTTACGACGTGAGGCTCTGCTGTCCCGTCTCAAAGCTCAAGGAACTCACGGCAAGTCATCTTCACTACGCGACAAGTTTAGGAATTCCTTGCCATTCTCAATTAGAAGCACTGCAATCATCCGATTTGCTGATTGATGGCTTATTTGGCTTTGGGCTAGAACGATCGCTAACCGAACCTGTTGCCCCTCTAATCGACCAGGTAAATCAGTGGCATCAGCCTATTCTCAGCATTGACCTGCCCTCTGGCTTGCACACTGATACTGGAAAGGTTTTAGGAACAGCTATTCGAGCAACTCACACCTTTTGTCTAGGGTTGTGGAAACAAGGACTCTTGCAAGATGAAGCACTCGAATTTATTGGCATCGCTGAGTTAATTGATTTTGGCATCCCTCTAGCCGATGCCTTTAATGTCGTGGGCGATCCGCCTCCACTTCAACGGGGAACGGCTCAAAGCGCGATCGCCACTCTTCCCCTAACTCGACCGCTCATCACGCACAAATACAAGATGGGGCATCTGCTGATAGTCTGTGGCTCTCGTCGCTATGCAGGCGGTGCGCTGCTAACCGGGTTGGGTGCGCGATCGAGCGGAGTCGGAATGCTATCGATCGCCGTTCCAGAGTCGCTTAAATCTACGCTTTCTGCCCAACTTCCAGAGGCATTGATCGTCGGCTGTCCTGAAACCCCAGATGGTGCGATCGCTGCGTTCCCTCCATCCCTCAGTCTTGATCCTGACTCGTTTCACGCAATCGCTTGTGGTCCAGGTTTAACGCTTGATGCAGCCGCGATCGTTCAGCAAGTTCTCGCCAGTCAATGTCCACTCGTTCTCGATGCAGATGGCTTAAATGTCCTGGCACAGCAAGGAACCATTCCAACGTTGCAAAATCGTCAGGCTTCCACGATTCTGACCCCTCATTTAGGAGAATTCAGGCGGCTGTTTCCCAATCTAACATCAATCGGGTGCCGAGTAACCGCTGTTCAGAAGGCAGCACAGCAAACGGGCACGATCGTCTTGCTCAAAGGGGCAAGAGTGACGATCTCAGATGCTCAAGGCAATACGCGCATCAACCCAGAAAGCACCCCCGCTTTGGCACGGGGCGGCAGTGGCGATGTGCTGACAGGTTTAATGGGGGGGCTTGTGGCTCACGCGATTAGCGCAAAGCGCAACTCCGCAGGAACCGCGATTCTGCCTCCTCAAAATTCAGGTGAACCTTGCTTGAACTCTATCAGCGTCGATTTAGTCGATTTAGTCCAGGCGGCTGCCTGGTGGCACGCTCAAGCCGGAATTTTGGCTGCCCAAGAGCGAACAGAATTGGGGGTCGATGCCCACACGCTGACGCGATTCCTAATTCCAGCACTGCGACAGCAAGTTAATGCGCTCACCTAAAACCTTTCTCAAATCAACTCCCTAAATCTATTGCAAAGCGTCCCCTATAATGTGCTAACATTTATATCCGTGGGGTGGTGGATCGGTGCCCGAGTGGTTAATGGGGGCGGACTGTAAATCCGCTGGCTACGCCTACGTTGGTTCAAATCCAACCCGGTCCATTCCACGGTAAGATTATATGCAATAAGAAAAAAGTAAGAGCCTTTCCTTACTGCATGTAATTTTCATTGCCCGTGTGGCTCAGTGGTAGAGCACACCCTTGGTAAGGGTGAGGTCATCAGTTCAATCCTGATCACGGGCTTATTGATAGTTGTACGTTCGCACATTAAACGTCGCGATTCGCAAATTAGTGTCGTTTTAGGATGTTTTTGCTGCATCTCGCAAATTAAAGTCGCCAATTAACATATTCTTGGTATTCGCGAATTAGTGTCGCTAATTACCAAGGGTGTGCTCCTTTCAGTCCTCCTTAAAATCTAAAACTTGATCTAGCTAAAGTTGACAGAAATCGCAAAAACTCTGTGCCATACAGATTCAGCTCTCCCAGAGATGGGAGAGCGATCGCAACGTTGCTCTCTCCTTGGCCATACTCCACTGAAATTCTTTCAGCCACCCATCTCTAGGAGAGCGATTGCAACATTCTAGATAAAGGTTTGTGAGACCCTTGTCTTAATCCTTTCAGCCCACCCATTTCTGGGAGAGCGATTGCAACAAAAACGAAATCATTGAAGAGCACCCTGAAATTCTTTCTTTCAGCCCACCCATCTCTGGGAGAGCGATTGCAACTCGAGACCTTTTTATCAGGCTGCCCAGACGCACACTGTCTGTCCTTTCAGCCCACCCATCTCTGGGAGAGCGATTGCAACTGGGAGCTAAAACGGTGCGTCGGTCGGCGCTCTAGTCTTTCAGCCCACCCATCTCTGGGAGAGCGATTGCAACCAGGGCAGCCACTTCATAAGGTGGAAAAAATCTCTCTTTCAGCCCACCCATCTCTGGGAGAGCGATTGCAACTCCCAGCGCTAAAACCCTTTTCCTGTAAGCCCTCTAGGCTGGCTTTTGGTAAACCTGTCAAAAAGTACTCTTTCGACTTGCTTGAAAGCTCACTCTAGCAATTCTCAAATTAATGAAAACATTGCCAGGAGAAGATTTAAGGGTTTTGGCGAACCTCCCAGGGTTTTCGCCCTCGCTTCGGTTTGCCAAAAATTATTGGAGGACTCCTCCTTGATCGGAGGCGATTCAGTAGCTGCCACTTCAGTACCTTCATCCACTTCAAGAAACTTGAAGAGATGAAGCCCCTGTACCCTCACATGATGAAGGCTTAACTCACTTCTGCTGGGTGCGCACCTGCGCTACATTTGAAGAACAGACTCGACGAATGCAGCTTTCCATCCCCACACATATCTCAAAATGAAATCTGTACCAGGATGCAGTCAGTGAGCGGATAGCTACCAGGGTCGGAAAGCAGGATCATCGTGAGATGACCAAACTGACCCACATTTTTCACAGTTCAGCGGCTCAAAGAGCTTAAACTGCGGCGCTGTTGATTCACATATTAATTTGTCTAGGTTCAGGCGTACTGAAAAACAGGATTAATTTGTGGCGATCGCCCGTGAATGATAGATAGAGATTGCTACATCTTTTGCCTGTTCTTGAGGATTGAATTGGATCGGCTGGAATCCTGACTCAACCGTGATGCCAAGTTGTTGAGCTTTGCAACGAATCGCTGCAATGAGTCTGTTGTAACTCCATTGATGGATAGTCCTACGGTACTTTTTGGCATATTGATTTTGAGCCTCAACCGAACCGGGACACTTCTGTTCAGCCTTTGCCGCAATCTCACTGGCGAGTAATTCTCGAAGGTGCGTCAGGTTGGGAATGACGATGCTACCTGCTTGATAAGTTTGAGCGAGTCGAATGATTGCCTTTGCCAGGAGACGGTCAACAGTTTGTCCCAGCTCTGATTCGGACGGTTGGTACTTCACACCACGCTGCTGATTTTTGTGACGTTGCAAGGCGTTTTGCTGCTGCTGGTGGCGATGACGGTTGAGGAGGCGGTAGCGATCGCCCAGCAAGGTATGAGGCGTGTGGTAGATTAGCAACTCTCCTGTCCTGCCATTCACCACGGCGGCTGTCACAGGGTCAGCTAGCCCAATACTGAGTCCAACCAAAATTTCGGGATTGCCTTGGTAGGGTCTCTGGCTGGGGCGAGGAGGCAAATTAGTCAGGCGGTTGAGAGTAGAGGTATTGCGCTGCTGAAACTTTTTTTGGTGGTCGGTTAACTCCTGATCAGGGGTTGCAAGGGTCCGATTCTTGGTAGCTTTAGCTAGCTTCTCTTGCTGGACTTGCAAGGTTCCTTCTGCGGTCATCAAGCGAGTATCGAAGGTGCAGTGCAGAGCAATATGGTTTACATTCCAGGGATCACCTTTGCCCTCGCCTTCTCTCCAAGCCAGCAGGGCTGAACTAAGAGTGAGTAAGCCTGCCGGATATGTATCTTTATTGGCTTGATAGGCTTGCCAATCCTCCAAAAAGCGTTGGAAAAAGGGCAGTTGCCGCTGGTCGCAGGCTAACCGGAATGGATATTCTTTGTGGGCTTGGAACCATTCTTTGATTTCAGGATCAGCCACCTTGAGATATTTATCAATGCCATTAAAGCTGACAGCAATTTTACCTTTTGCCGTCTTGCCCCAGCGTATGTCCGTAGAACTGCCGTAAAGGATGGGATAGGGCAGGGAAACGGGTTTGGTTATCAATTTGGCTTTCCACTCTCGTGCTTGAGAGACGGTCTCAGAAAGTTGTTGTGTGGCGATCTTCAGGGTCTCTAGAAACTCCTCCCCCGTTAGATCTCGACCTTTAGGCAAACGGGCACTTATCTTCTCTTCAAGTTGTTCAACTTCCTTCTGTTTACGATGGACGCGGTGGGCAAATTTCTCCGGATCTTCTTCGGTTTCGGAAATTTTGCAGCCGTTTTTGAGCAGATAGGCGATCGCACAACAGCTCAGAATGTCGTCTGTAGCCCCATAGGTTGCAAATAGATGAGCTATCAGACTTGCATGGTTGGAAGAGTTAGCCTGCTGTCGCGATGGGTTGCGCTCATTTGTGTTGGGAGCCGATTGAGTTTCATGCTCGGCATTGAGTTGGTTCAGGATATCTTGCGCTCGGTGTTGGAGGGCATCAAGGGTGGAGCCGCTGAGTTCAAGCAGTTCAGCATCACTCTTCACCACATTTAGCCAGCGTTGTTTTCCATCTAAGCGGCGGCGCTGGGTCTGCTGGAGGGACAGCCATGACTCATAGATGTACGTCACCATGAGGATGGCAGAAGCGTAGAAGCGTCCAGGTTGATCTGGATAAACCTCTTTAAGCGATTCACAAAGCCCTCTAACGACGCTGTCTGGAATGGTGCCTCTGCGTTGCCAGGTTTCAAAGTCGGGATGCTGACTAGCTCGCTTCAGGAGGTCGTTGATCAAGGGAGTATTGCTCTCGGTCATGAGGTGCCAGAGGTGGCGACGAACCGGCTCAGAGGCGATGAGGCGACAGTGAATCGTGATCAGGCTCATGGTTGGCAACGACCCAGCTTACTTAACTGCTGAAAAGTTTTAGGCTGTCCAATAGCAGTTCAAGCGTACTGCTATGCTATGAGGCATCATACTTCAAGACTTGTCATCTTGACAAGAGAATTGACATGGCTCTTGCTCCTCGAACTCCGTCTCATACACACTGGAATGCGCTACGACTTTATCTGCAATTAGCGCACAACGAATTGATGGAGCTTGAGGATTTTCTGCGGATTTGGGAGGTGTCACGGGAGGAACTGGCATTCATCTGTGACTGTTCCGTGACGACGGTCAATCACTGGTTCTCTCAGGGAGAGCACCGCAGATTTCCCAGTGAGAGGCACCAGCAAAAGCTAGCTTTGGCTCACCATATTTGGACAACGATTGAGACAGAACCGGAGTATTTACAGGTGTTACGGGAAATGTATCGCAAAAAGCCACGCAGACGATAGCTTGTAAAGGCTTTTCAAATGGCAAGCTTTTCTTGTCATACTTGGGGTGGAATCTTATGGTGATGGCTGGACAAGACGATCAGATGATGGTATGTCCGCCATCGCTGCTAGAAGTTGTAGGTTTCGCCTCTTGATGCAATGGCTCCTTATTAATCAAAATCTGCTCCATCTGTGTGGATTACTTGGCTGTCAAAGCTGATGGCAGATGAGCTGCAATACCTGTGAGAAGTTGCCAAGCGATTTTGACTCGGCAAAGTGGAGTACCAGACATCGAGGATTGCTCAATCAGCGAGTGACATCTCTAGAGGAGGAAGGGTGTGCCGTCTATGTGGAGGGTGAGAACTGGTGTTAGGTGTCGGGGCGACAGCATGGGATTAGGGTAGCGGGTAAGCCGAATATTGTAGTAATTTGCGGGGTTCGTGGCTAGGTAGAAGACTGCAAGACGGGGAAGCCGAAAAATGCAGACTTGTATCAGGTTTTACTCTATATGCTGCTAGTGCCGTTGAGTATGAAGCGATGTCAAGGACGGCAATTGAAGGGGCGGTTAGTTTATGCCGATGCATCATCGATATCCCGGCGAGTCAGGTAAATGCTGAATTTAAGGGACAGTTGCGAGAGACGAGCGCCCTCCTCAGCAATCCCAATCCACCCCGGAAAGTACCCAGTTTTCAGGAGTGAAGAAAATCAGGACAACAAACATATCGAACGTCCTGATGAATTTCACCATAGCTCAAAAGCTGTCTGCCTTCCAATTCAAACGACGATTTGGGGTGCATCGGTCTACCTTCAAGCCGTTGGTTCAGGTTCTGAAACACTGATGCCGAACGCACTCAAAGCCCGGAACGAAGCCAAAATTGAACCTTGAAGACCGGATTTTGGTGTGCTTGGAGTATTGGCGAGACTATCGGAGCTACTTTCACATCGGCAGCAGTTGGGGCGTGAGCGAGTCCACGGTCTGTCGGATTGTCCGCTGGGTCGAGGACCAGTGAATGCAGAGTCGCTAATTTCGCTTGCGGGGTGAGAAGCGTTTAGTTCGGGGATTTGCAGTGTCCCAAGGGATGGGGATGGATGTGACGGAAAGCCCAATTGAGCATCCGAAACGGCGACAACGTGCCTTCTACTCCGGCAAGAAAAAGCGACATACCCTCAAGAGCCAGTTGGTGATTGACCTTGAAAGTGGACAGATTCTTTGCACGTTTTTCGGCCAAGGGCCGACATGATTTCAAGCTGTATCGAGCATCCAGGGTGCGTTTTTCATCTCAGACCGAAAGTTTGCAGGATCGAGGCTATCAAGGGATTCAGAAACTGCATTTCAAGGCTCAGTTGCCGCACAAGAAGCCGAGAGGTGGACAACTCACTGGGTTTCAAAAAGCCGAAAATCGAGCGTTAGCTCAGCGACAGGTGCGGATTGAGCAGGTGAATCGTTGTCTCAAAATCTTTCGCATCTTATCCCAACGCTACCGCAACCGTCGTAAGCGCTTTGGCTTGCGCTGCAATTTGATTGCAGCGCTGTACAACTACGAGCAGGCTCATTCTGCCACTCTGGTCTAATGTGCAATAGGTCTACTGTTAACGAATCAAACTCGTGCCATCGAGCGTCAGCTATCATTTTCCCAATAAGCTAGGTCACCATGCAAAATGAGGCTATTGATCTGCTGCATCACCTGTACTGCCAAAGTTCGATTATGAATCAAGACACCCATCTCGATATTAAGTGACATGGCATAGGCTGTCAGGTTAGCGCTGGAGATAAAGAGGTGCTGCTGGTCGCAAACAGTACACTTGGCATGAAGGGAGCCATATCGCCCCTGCTCATCCACAGGACGTTTTTCCTTATGCCAGACGTAGACCTGAGACCGTTCTAGGATCGCAGCCCCAAAAGTGGCGGCCATGCCAAAGGAGATTTTGCCGGTGCTGGCTTCAGGGATTTCAGCGATAATGCGAACGTTGACTCCACGATCGATCGCACCGATGAGTGCTTGAACAATCTCAGGGATGTCGTAAATGGCAAAGCTGATAATCAGGAGATCCTGCTGGGCATCTCGAATCAGTTGCAATAAGGTTTGATCGGTGCGTCGTAGAGGCAGTGCTTCTGGATTGGATCCTGTCCAAACCAGTTCAGCCGATAGCTCCTGGTGAAGTCTGTTTTGACAGTGCGCGGCGGTTGCCAGAGCAGTCGCGATCGCGTTGCCACCCAATAAAGTTGCCTCAGTCTGCCACACATCAACCAAGTCACTGGTCAGCTGTCGCCATGAAGCTCTCGGTAGCAAGGGCAGAAGTCTGTGCTTTAACGTGGACAAATCCCCGAAACTGACAGTCATGAGCACCCGCATCACCGCATCCAAAGTAGATGCTGGCACTTCTTGAGCGATCTGATGCAGCTGTTCCAGTAGTTTTGCAGAGAGGAGAGCCACAGGTCAGACTACCTGCTTAAAGAACGCAAGCGACTCTAATTCGGTCTTGACTGTTGGAATCAGGAGCGTCCGATCTAGATACTTATTGCCCCGTTCGCACGATGTCTCTGGGCTGAAGAGGCAGGCATGGCAGGCAGCCCAATGTAAGGAGTTCAGAGATTGGAGAGGGCTATGCTCCGCGCAAAGCGGGTCAGAGGCACATAATCGCATCTGCTCTAATGCTTGATCAAGATGGCGACCGAGGGTAGCCGGTTCCCCTAAACTCACTAAGCCCCCCAAGGTGCCCTCACTATCAGGTGCTGCCGTATAGAGCAGAATGCCTGCCATGGGTCCGCTTGCATCATCTGGAGACTTGGAGTAGATGCGCTCCCTCAGACTGGCAGCACTATAGCCACATTCAATGGCTAACTGTCGCATTAGGGCATGAGCAAAGGAATGCAGTAGTAGGTAGCGAACGCCTGGATAATTAGCATCCGGATCCAGTGAGCGTGCCGTGCGCCAGCGACGATGTGCCTCTACACTTTGTTTTTTGTACACTTTCAGTTGCGGCAAGCTCTCCCACTGAGCGATCGCCGACTCGCTGAATTGAATAAATAGCCCTTCTCCTCGGACTTCGGTTGCCGGAACCCACTTCGGTTCTTGGCGGCTCAGGGGTGCCCAGTAATCTTCCGGCAACTCCCCAGTTTCAGTAAAGTCGCCGGGCGATTCAATCCGAGTAAAGCCAACTAAGGCGCGCACTTCGCGTAGTCGTTCAACTAGCACCACTTTGGTGAAATAAGCTTCATACCCTTTCGGTGAGGCAACAGGAGTGAGCCAGAAATCAGCAGAATTGAGTCTGGTGTCTGCATTTGAGAAAACCTGCCACTCGGGAGTTTTGATGTCTTTAGCTTCATCTTCTACTTCGTCAGATGTAGCCGAGCGCCTCTGCTGCATCTGCGCCCAGATCTCTCCGTCTGGGTACTTCGCAAATTCCTTCAGTTGCCCAATCTGCCGAAATGCAGCCAGAACTTCTAGATTGACGGCTTTTTCCAGCACCATCCAATGTTTCTCAACCAGTTGAGCCAGTTTATCAACAGCCGTTGGAATCGAAAGGGCAGAGAGGGTAATGGGGAACCAGCTATTAGAAGCCCCCAGTAAAATGCCTACCATTTGCTGGTCGCAACCGCCTTCATCAAAATTTCGCAGGTGTACGTGGCGACCGCGACATTGGGGCATATGCTTTTTGCCTGGTTCGCCAAAGGCATCGGATAGCCGCCGACTGGAACCACAGCCATCGCATTTAACTTCAATGTCAGCCGCAGACCCGGAGACACCATACTCATGCAGCCGCAACGTCCCTTTCTTACAATCAACACTGCGATGAACAAAGTACCGCCAGGGAAAATCATCCAAATGCCCATGCCTGCAAGCCACTAGGAAACGGGCAGGAATGACGGTGGGTGGATATTTTCCTTTGGGACAGTTGGTGTGGATGTAGCGATTTTGATCTAAGAGGATGTCTGAGAAGAGTATCAGGCAAGTCGTCGCAGCATTAGTCGAATGTTGGCAATGTAGATAAACGCTTCTGCAGTTTCTGGCAAAATCTCATAGTCCTTACTCAAGCGACGACACCAATTGAACCAGCCAA
>JBBRPT010000056.1:0-40911 GCA_038227635.1 Leptolyngbyales cyanobacterium
CATTAGTGTTTTGTCTGCGCGTCTTCATGAACCGCCCATTGCGGACCCGCATGATGGGTGGTGTGGGAGGGGAGAGTTAAATACTCTCCTCGACCCGATTGGGATTGCTTGTGGCAATGAATGAAGAACCACTCGCGCAACAGAACGAGAATCACGAAACTAAACACGATCGACGCACTTCTCAAACCCCAACCCACAAAACGCGAATCTCTCGGAAAGAAACGATCGACGCGCTACCCCGATCACTGTGCGCCCCTTGCGAGATGCAGCCCAACTTGTTATTAGAGAGAAATTTTCTTCATATGGCGCCAAAACGAGTGGATCGGCAGAAACTTTCCGCGTATCACTCCAAATCGGATAGATCGACGGAAACTTTCCATACACCACATCTACCAAGATGGATCGGCAGAAACGTTCTGCCATCTCCAGAAGTATACGGGGAATTCTTAAGCCTTAGCAACCACAGGGTTACTGGAACGCGAAATCGCCAACGTCATTCTAAAATTCCAAGACTTGAAAAGTTACCTTCAGAGATTGCTCTCAAGCGAATGTCGTCTGCTGAAAAGACTCCATTCGCCTGCACAAGAATCAGGACTCGATCGCTCACTCCTTAAGCTTTAAAGCCCTTCCCTCAACGGTTGAAGCTGATTTAACCCCTAGCAGACGATTGATCGTCGGCACCACATCGATATTGCGAACCTGCTTAAACGTTCTGCGATCGATGTCGGGACCCGCCGCAAAAAAGATTGCACTCATGTTTGGTTTTTGTGGATCATAGCCATGAGCACCATAAAAATTGGGAACCGAAAACACGGCGCTGACTGCGGCATCGTCACCGACACGAGGCACTAGAGGAGTTTGAGTACCGTCGAAGTTATACCCCTCTTTCATCGTTGCAAAAACATCTCCACTGTCTTGACCGATGAATTCATTCGTGCCCAAACCAAACCTTGGGTCATTGAGATCGCCTGATCGAGGGCGAGGATAAATCTTGTCAAAAACTCGCTTGCTCTTGCGCTTTGTGTAAGTTGGGTTGGGGTCTTCTAATTCCTTCAGCGCTTCAACTACCTGCTGCTGCAATGTCACATACTCGTTTCGACTCACCGTACCGTCGGATTCGCGTCCTTGCAGATTGATGTAAACATTGACCGCAGGACCCGAGGTGATCGCTCTGACCTTAGTCGGATCGAAGCCTTTGCTCGTCAAAAAGGCGTTGAAGTTGACAGCAGTGTGGAAGGGAGAAAAGCCGTGGTCAGACACCACGATCACGTTGCGACGAGGAATGCCACCACGAGTCGTTCCGACTGCATCAATCACTTGCTGAACAGCACGATTGGCAGATTTATAAGCAGTTTGGACATAGGTTTGATAACGGGCGATTTTTTCAGAATCTTGCCCAGCGCCGATCGTGCTTGCGTCAGTCGGATTGGTGGCTTGACGAGAATCAACCGTGAGAAACTGGTGTTCTGATCCATCAGGTTGCTCAATGTAGAGCATCACCAGATCAGCATCAGGATTTTTAGCGATCGCTCTCAGCGCTACACGAGTTTGATAATCGACAAAAGTGCGAACTTGGTCTTCATAGATATCTTCTAATTCGATATCCGAGAAGTCAGTCAAACCCGGACTCAGCCGCTCTGTGATCCGAAAATCGGCTTGCGGTGCCCAGAACCCAACCGTTTGATTGATATCGTCTACATCAGCTAACACTGCCGGATTGCGAGGAATCGAATTCGCAGAGTATCGTACTAAGCGAACAGTTGATAAATCGGGTGCTAAATTGCTGACATAGAACGCAGTTCCCGCTTTGTTAGAGCTTCCTTCTAGATAGAAGAGACTCGACTTTTTGCGCTTGGCTTTGACGAATGCTGAACCTGTCGAGGGCAAACTGCCCCCCGATCGAATCCCGCTTTTTGCGTCAAAAAAGACTAGCGTATCGTAATTGATTTTACGATCGTTGCTCGTGTCAAATGCTGCAACTTGCAGGTCATAACTCACGCCGCCAACGGTGAATTGCTCCAGCACACTCGCTTTTTGCAGCACCGGACTGTAGGAGGTTTGACCTGCGGCAGTTAGCTGTTCGGTTGTCTGAGTTGGAGCAGCAATGAAATCCTTGGCGCTGAGGCTAAATCCCTTGGCTGACAATCCCGCAAATCCGCCAAATGGCACTGTGTAATCAACCGTTCGCACTTTGGCAGATTGCACGATCGGGCTACCTGCGACACTAGAAAGTCTAATATCTGCGCCATCGGCTCCCGGAAAAGTGGCTGCGACGACTTTTTTGCCGTTTTGTCTAAGCTTAATCCAGAGCGGTTCTGCGGTTGGATCAGCACTTTCGGTTACGCCATTGGGATTGATCGAGTAACCTCCGATCGGAGCCGCAAATCCGCTCACGTTTTGCTTAAACGGACTCGCAACCAGGTGAAAGCTATTGGAAGCAACATCATGGCGGGCAGTCGTGGCTCCAGAATTAAGCGTGGTGTGACAGGCAGCCGTTAACGATGGATTGCAGGTTATATTGCGCTGGGCAGAAACTCCTCGGCTTTGCAGCAGTCCTAGCCCGGTGCGACGGTTAAGAACTCCGGTTGTCAAATATTCGTCAATCAGGCGAGGCGTTGCGCCATCGAGTGAAATCAGCACAACCTGCGATCGTGGTTTAGCATCACCTTGGGCGATCGCTGAGTGAATCATAGTGACCGTCAAAAAAGTCACTAACGCGAATGCTGATAAACGTCCAAATAGACTGCGATTAAAACTATTAGCAACGCGACGCAAAATCGTAGAGGGATATCGGACAATGCGCTGAAAAATTGGAGAGGAGCTAAATTCTCTCCATCGATTAGTTTTCATCAGGGTGGAATCTCTGAATGGTTGAGTCGATGTATAGTGTACCGCCGCGATATTAAGTGCAGACTATAGTTCGATTAACGACACTCTCAAAGCTGATAAATTGCCACAAGCTGCTTCAGCCGGATCTAATCAGTGCATCCGTCGATCAACAGATTCTTCCGGCGGTAAGCCATCTTTGAAAGGGGAGCACTTCGGGCTTGCTGATTCCACATCTTGGAGAGAAGCTATAAAGCTCGATCAACGCGATCGGGCTTCTTCGCAGCGTCTGAATCTCAATCCTGCCCATCTACAATTTGAATGAGTCAGTTTTCACGCTTAGTTGCACTCTCGTGCCAGTCTTTGAGCAAGAAATCGGATAACCACGATAGACTCGCAAAGATCAACACACCCGTTAATGTAATCATAAACAGAGCAGCAAACATTCGAGGAATTTGCAGATTATAGCTTGCCATCAAAATCTGATACGCTAATCCCGATTGAGAACCCCCAGTTCCAGCCACAAATTCTGCAACGACTGCCCCGATCAACGCTAACCCGCCGCTAATCTTTAAGCCTCCTAAAAAATAGGGCATTGCACTTGGCAACCGCAGATGAATTAGAGTTTTCCAACGGGAAGCACGATACAAGTGAAACAAATTGATTAAGTTGTGGTCAACGCTATTTAGACCCAGCGTAGTATTTGAGACGATCGGGAAAAACGCTACAATCCACGCGCAAACGACTAACGCTAGAAACGTGTCATTTCTTAACCACATGATGATTAAGGGTGCGATCGCAACAATTGGAGTCGTTTGCAAAATCACCGCATAGGGAAAGAAGCTGCGTTCAATCCATTTGCTTTGGGTAAATAGAACTGAAATGAACAGTCCTGAGATAGCGGCTGTAATGAATGCGATAAATGTCACTTTTAAGGTGACTAACAGAGACGGAAACAGGTCGCTCCATGAACTGATCAATGTTTGAAAGACTAATATTGGTCCCGGCAATAGATAAGGGGGCATATTTGTCGCACGAACAAAGATTTCCCATGCCGCGATCGCTAGCACTCCCACTGCTCCCGGCGCTAAGACATCAGGTGAGAGCACCCGTTTGATTAAAGAAAGTCGAAACGTTGGTAGAGAGATTCCTCGCGACCCTGTCCTGTGAGGCGATCGGCTCGCCTTGCTCGATAAATGACTAAACAGATTGATAGACGCAGGAGGATTAATTCGCCCCATTCTCAAAACGTTTCGTAGCTCTAAAATCAAGACCGCCAATTGTCGCCAAAACATCATGATTCAGTTCCCTTAAAGAGTGGCAATTTGCAGGTCATAGTCGGTGCCGTTGAAAGACGCTGCAAGATGATGAGATACTTCTCGACAATAATGGTTGTAGTCGAGTGATGTCCGAAACTCTTCGTCGCGGGGGTAAGGGACTTCGATCGCGACATCTGCCACCACTCGACCGGGGCGCGCTGCCATCACCACCACTCGCTGAGATAAATAGACCGACTCATAGATGTTGTGAGTCACAAAAATCACTGTCCATCGGAGTTGAGTCCATAGCTCTAAGAGGTCGCTGTTGAGACGAGCGCGAGTCATTTCATCTAACGCTGCAAAGGGTTCATCCATCAGCAGCACATCGGGTTTTGTTACCAGCGCCCGCGCGATCGACACCCGCATTTTCATGCCGCCCGACAACTCGCGGGGATAGCGTTTCTCAAACCCTTGCAGACCGACCAGCGCGATCGATTCCTCAACGGCTGCGATCGACTCTCGCTTCGGCACGTTTGCCAGCGTTAATGGCAGCCGCACATTGTCCTGCACCGTTGCCCAAGGCATCAGTGCCGACTCCTGAAAGACGTAAGCAAGTTTGGGCGTTCGACCTTGTCCCCACTCCAGTTGACCCGAACTCATTTGCCCCAGCCCTGCAATGATCCGCAATGCCGTGCTTTTGCCGCAGCCAGATGCACCGACCAAACTGACAAACTGCGACGCACCGATTTCCAGGTTCATATCCTGCAAGGCGACCGTGCCATTTGCATAGACCTTGTTGACGTGGCTGAGAGTAATCGTAGGAGTCATAGCGATCGAGATGGGTGAATATGAACTGCTAATAGGTGGCGGCTAACCGACTCGCGAGATGCTCTCCTGCCAAGATAGGCGGATATTTGGGGGCACAATCAGATGACTCGTCTAAGCAAGTGATTTCGACCTCTGGATCTGGATCACAAAAGAGCGCGATCGAATAGCGCGATCGCTGGCTATCTGCTCCTAATGGAGCTGTCACTCGATGAGGCGTTGAGCTTAACCGATCGTTTGTCCAGCGCTGCATGGCATCGCCAACATTGACTACAATCGTATCCTCAATGGGAGGAGCCGCAACCCAATTTCCCCGACGAGTTCGCACTTCTAATCCCCCCACACGATCTTGCAGCAGTAGCGTAATGCTGCCATAGTCGGTGTGTTCTCCGGCTCGAAGTTGTCCTAGTTCAGGACTCTGATCGATGGGTGGATAGTGCAGCATTCGCAGAAAATAATGGCGACTGTGCCTATCGGTAAAGAATTCTTCGGGGCGACCCAGCGCGATTGCAAATGCTCGTAAAATGTTGGGAGCGACTTCGGTTGTACAAAGTCGATAAAACTCCGTCACCACATCGCGAAATGCTTCTTGATGAGGGAGCCAAATCGATTGGATGCCCACATTCAACGCTTCTTTAAGATCCCAAGGATTTTTGGGGTCGAGCCGCTCTTTTTGCAGCCCGACATAGCCGCAGTTAGTCTCGTTTGATCGAGCTAGTTGTTCCTTCACCTCGATCGGCAGATCAAAGAACTGTTTGGACTGATTCAGCAGATCGGCTAGAAGCGATTCAGGAATTCCAATGTTTCGCAAATACATAAAGCCGACTTCATGACAGGCGGCATAAATCTGCTCAACGACGGCTTGTTTTTCAGCCGCAGTTCCCTCTAAAAAGGGGGCGAAGTCAATCACCGGAATTTGGGTAAATACCATAGCTAAAAAATTGCCCTATTCCTAAGCTTGATAGGCTTGAACTCCTTTATTCACAAACTTTAGCGTGTATGCCTGCTTGTAATCAGTCCCCGCTTTAAACACGCCAGCCGTCACCATTGAGTCAAAAAATGTCTTCCAACGTTCATCGGTCATTGCCCCTATGCCTTTGGCTTCAGCATCTCCGCCAGTCACAATCTTATATTTATCAAATGTCGATCGAGCGTAGATAAGTTGCTCATCTGTCATTTCAGGATTGGCTTTTTTAATCAATGCGTCACCCGGAGCGGGATCTTTAAGATAGCTATACCAGCCCTTGATTGACGCATCGACAAAGCGCTGCACCAGATCAGGATTCTTCTCAACGAGTTCTTTTTTAGCCTCGATCGTCGTGGCATAAGGCGCATAGCCAAAATCGGCTAGCAAGAACACAACCGGATCAATTTTCCCGACTTTTCTGATGATGTTTGGTTCTGAAGACACATATCCCTGCTGGGCAACATTCTTATCCGCTAAAAAGGGACCAGGGTTAAAGTTATAGTTGCGCTTCTGGTCATCGGTAAAACCGTACTTTGACTTTAAGTAAGGCCAATAGGTCGTGTATGCCTGAGTAGACATCAAAATCGGCTTGCCCTTGAGATCAGCCAAATCTTTGACCCCAACATCTGGGTGAGCAATCAACACCTGCGGGTCTTTCTGAAACATGGCTGCAACGGTGATTTTGGGAATGCTCGACTCAATTGCGCCGATCGCGTCGGCTCCATAGCCCATAAAAAAGTCGATCGCGCCGCCCATCAAAAGCTGAGTGCCGTTGACTTGGGGTCCGCCCATTTTGAGCGTGACATCTAGCCCGTGGTCTTTATAAATGCCTTTGGCAACGGCTTGATAAAAGCCGCCATGCTCGGCTTCTGCAAACCAGTTGGTGCTCATTGTGACTTTATCGAGCTTACCAGCACTTGCAGCGGGTGACGCGCCTGGAGAACTCGTGGTTGAAGAACCTCCCCCATTAGAGCAGGCAGCTACAACCCCGCTGCCTAAAGCAAGCGTACCGTATTGGATGAATTTGCGGCGACTAACGCCTCGATCGGAAGATTCTTGAAAGTAGCTCACGGTGGGTTCCTTTTGACGTAAACAATCAACAACTAAGATGGCGACTCGATTAAACTAATTAACCTAAAGTGAGCGATCGTCGAAATTTCGAGCAACGCTTGAGCAATTTCTGTAACTAACGAATTTTTTAATCGTCGATCGAACGCATCTAGAATACTAGACTTACTGTGGTTTCTAACAGCAATAATAAACGGGAATCCAAATTTATCTTTATACGCTTGATTGAAAGATTGAAATCGAGCATACTCTTGAGAACTCAATCGATCTAACCCAACCCCTGACTGCTCTTGCACCGAAGCCTCTGCCATTTTTGCTTTGCTGCCCAGATCAGGATGAGCGCGAATAAGCCGGAGTTGGGCTGTTTGGCTCATCGTTTTCACGATCGTAGTCATTTTTTGATGCAAATCATCTACATCTGCAAACGGGCGTTTCTCCCACACTTGCTCAGCGATCGTCGGAGTCTCCTCAAATACAGCCCCCAACTGCTCAACAAATTCTGATTGGCTCATCTGATTTAGGTGCGCGATCGAGTAACCCATTTGATCAACTTCCTCGATAAGTGCTGTAAGCCCAAGGCGATGCCAGCAAAGGAACATGATAGTGAGCCGTCAGATCTGAAATGCCAAACTGAATGGGAATACGATCGAGAAACGGCATTGCCTGATTTTTATCAAACTGAGCGAAATAGGTTCCGGCTGAAAACACCAGTTCATACACACCGATCTTCAGTTCGGCATCGGCTAACAACGGTTCATTCGTGCGTCCATCAGCATTCGTGACGATTCGTTTCAGCAATATTTTTTGTGATGAAGAATCGATTGCAAAAAGCTCGATCGTCAAGCCCGCCGCAGGACACCCGTGGGCAGTGTCTAAAACATGAGTGGTAAGTTTGCCCATCTATAAAGTCTAATGCAGGGGTCCCGCTAGGATTGTATTAGAAATCGCATTGATAATATCGCTTCCATCCTCTCGTTTTAGTTGGTCATACCACTGCTGCGTTTTTTCAGGATCTTTCCCGTGGGTCATGTGCGATCGCTTTCGTGCTCTCAGCACAATGTCTGTTGTCCGAACCAGTCGTTCTGACTCATGGCGCAGTAGCGCATCTGCAACTCCGATCGTCGTTGAACTCAAATATCGCGTCAAGACTTCGGCATCCTCGATCGCTTGACAACCTCCCTGCCCCAAATCAGGAGCCGTGCTGTGAGCCGCATCACCCAGCAGCGCCACGCGACCCCTGACAAACCGTTCTAAAGGGTCAACATCGTGAATCTCAACCCGATTGGTTTTAAAGGGATCAAGCCGCCCAATTAGAGTCTGCACTGGGTCAGCCCAGCCCTTAAAAAAGCTCATCAACTCGTCTCGATAGCTGTCTGGCGTGCTCACAGACCCCTTGGGAAGGGGTACGTCAAAAAAGAAGTAAAATCGTCCATCACCCACTGGCATCAATGAGACGCGCTTATGTTCACCAACATAAATCGCCCAGCTATCTGCCGGAGCTAAATCCTCGCTGATTTGCACGAGTCCATTCCAGTTGACATAGCCGACATAATGACGATCGGTTATGCGCCCTAACACGTGTTGACGCACGATCGAGTGAGTTCCATCGGCTCCGATGAGAACGTCGCCTGTTGCGGTGCGTCCGTCTTCAAACTGGGCAATGACTCTATCGTGAGTTTGTTCAACCCCAACACACTTGCAGTTGAAGTGAACTTGATCAACCCCAAATTTATTTAAAAGCATTGTTTGAAGATCGGTTCGAGCGACCGGATAAGGGCGCTGCCCAACTTTTTGCACCAGAGGAGCTAGATCTACATCCGTCAATAGCTCTCCGGTGTGGCTGTAATATTGCATCCGATCCATCTGTCCGCCGATTTGGGCGATCGCTTTGCCTAAACCCAAGCGATTCAGCACCTTCACTCCGTTTGACCAGAGAGAAATTCCAGCCCCGGCGGGTCGCAACTCGCTGACTCGATCGTAAATTTCGACCTGATAGCCCACTTGACGCAGGGCAATTCCTGTCGTCAAACCGCCCATCCCTGACCCAATCACGACAACCTTGAGGTCATCCATCCCGACTCCTTTGTGCTGCTGTTAGCCCGAACTATAAGACCTATAGCCTCTCAGCGTATACTGGACACTATGATCAGAACAATCACAAAATACTGTGATGACCACTACTATTTTAAGACTGATGAATCAAACGACTCTGGCAATATGACCAGAGGTGCATCTTTAGCGCTTTCTTAAGCTACATCAGATTTTAATCGCTATCATTCTGGAGTTTTCGCCGTGGGTCTTTCACCACGATCGCCACACCGTTCTCTATCTCTTCACGAACAGACCTATCAGGCTCTGCGAACAGCAATTCTTACTAGGGAATTGGCAGCGATCGGGTGATCGAAAACAGTTAGGAACGCGATGTGCGACTTTCCTAAAACATCCGCAAAGACTGCCCTCACCCTAGCCCTCTCCCCACAAAGAGGGAACAAGACTCTAACTCCCTTTTCCTTGGGGAGAAGGGTTGGCGAGGGCTTCGCCCCACTTCGTGAGGAGGGCAGAAGACGCTCACAAGTCTGACAGGTTATTTAATTTACGATCCTTAGCAGATAATCTACAAGTCAGCAGAACCCCAGTTCGAGAGGCACTACGGCTATTAGAGCAAGTCACTGCCGATGCCAATGGTGGGCTACGAGTCGCGACCATATCAGTTCACGATATCGCTCATCTCTATGAATGCCGAGTCGCTCTAGAGCAAGTTTCTGTGTCAGAAGCCTGTTGTCATGCCACAGCTGAGCAGCTAAACACGATCGATCGGACAGTTACCCAAGCCGAGAAAGCCATCACGCAAGAGACACATCAGTTAATCCCCTATCAACTGTTGCATCTCGACTATGAATTTCATCGCTTAATTGCTAAAAGTGCAGGCAACTCCTGGCTAGTGTCTTTGCTCGATCAAGTCCTCGACAAAATGACCCTGCTGAAAATTCGGACAATTCGGTATAACCCTTGCGTGTTAGAGATTTGCAATGAACATCGCCAAATTTATCAGGGGATTGTCGATCGCCAACCCCATAGGGCGATATAAGCCATTAAAAATCATCTCATAGCGAGCAAAGAACGTGTGATTCGAGAGATTTAAATCCTTTAAACCACCTCTTCCTCTTTGTGAGTCTCAAATACACAGTTAGACTTCGGATGGGCAATGCAAATTAGCACATATCCGGCAGCGATCTGTTCTTCGCTCAAATAAGACCCCTCCGATTGATCGACCGTGCCCTCAATCAGTTTGGTCGTGCACGTAGAACAGACTCCCTGACGGCAGGAGAAAGGTAGTTCCATTCCTGCTTCTTCTGCCGTTTCTAAAACATATTTATCTTCAGCGACCTCGATCGTTTGATCAATGCCTTCGGCTTCGTTGAATAATCTGACTTGATAGGCTGCCATGCAATTGAGACCCCAACGCCAAAGACGACGAATTAACAGCCATATCCTAGTTAGCCTGATTATTTCCCACGTCTATCTAAAGTGACAACCTCACCCTTGGTGTCTCATGTGGTAAACCGTTAAAACTGCGATCGCCGTTGTGTCGATCGCGTCGAGACGAAACTGAGTATGATTCGGTTAGAGATGGAGGTGTCAATCCAGCGAGATTCAGCCATTACAGAGAGCCGTTCGTTTCTAACTCATCAGTCACTCGACAATTGGCTTTCGCATCGACTTAATCTGTCCTCGCTTGGTTTTATGATCGAGCCGTTTTCTTTGAGAGCTACGGGTGGGTTTGGTCAGTTTACGTGGACGTTGCACTATCACAGCACGGGTGATCAACGCTTGCAGCCGTTCTAATGCTTCTTCTCGGTTTTGCTCTTGGCTGCGATGTTCTTGAGCTTTGATCACCACGACCCCGTCTTGAGTAATGCGGTGATCGCTGAGATTTAACATCGCCTCTTTGTAGCGATCGGGCAACGATGACGCTTTAATATCAAACCGCAGATGAATAGCAGTTGCCACTTTATTGACGTTTTGACCGCCTGCCCCCTGCGATCGGATCGCACTCATTTCAATCTCGCTTAGCGGGATGGTGACGGATTTAGAAATTTGCAGCATGGTTTGAGGATAGTAGGGATCTCCTAAAGTTCAACCGAAGCTATCGGCAGTGTAAAGATAGCCGCTAGACGTGCCATCGTCAATCAGGAGGAGGCTGCTACTCTCGTCGATCGTGTAGCTCTGAGAGAGACCTTGATTGATAATTCTGATTAATCGCTGTGGGCTAAAAGATTCTAACTCAGCAAACTTGCCGCTGTCTAACCAGGTTAGTTCGTCGGCTGATAGCCCTTGGCGCACCTCGATCGGTAGTTGTTTTGAGGCTTGAGCTGATGTCTCTGAAGATTGAACCGATAGGCGACCAGCCGCTAAAATTTGTCGAGGCAATAACCCTAGATCAATCAGTTGGACAGGGCTATTTTGAAACCAGTTAGGGCTTGATTTAAGCTGACTGATCAGACGCATTCCTTGAGGGCTGCTGTTATGAAGTGCATAGACTTTGAGATCTGAGTTTCGCCGCAGCATATCCATTACGGTTGCAAAAATGCTTCGCGGATAGCCTGTGATGCTGAGAACGGCACAGTTATTTTCAAAGTGAACATTATTGGCAATTAGTAACTGCGCGATCGCGGCACTCTCGCAGACAATCACCCGATCGAAGCTATAGGCACTCACATCAGGGCTAACGGCTTGAACATTTCGAGCTTCGACTGGGGCAGGCAAGAGTTTAGGAAGTTCCCCATTGATTGTCGTCCAGCGATCGAGCCAAATTTTGACCTCTGCTTCGCTAAATAATGGAGCCTTTACAATATTTATTTGCTGTTTTTTCTGCCAAGTTCCTAGCACGATCGCAGACATTCCTAAAAGCACCGTCAAAAAATAAGCAGGAGCAGAATTTAAAGCGCTAAGGCTCACATAAAAACCAATAATCAGAATAAGAAATCCAATCACTCGCAAATTTCGGACACTGGCTTTACGAACGTCATCACTCAAGCGATCGGATTGGCTAGTTTGAAAAAAATAAATAATAAATGGGAGATTTAATAGAAAAAACACTCCGAAGCGTGCCGTTTTTCCAAAAAATATTTCTAAAAATTCTCCAATGGTTCCAGGTAACAAGAGACTCAAAAAGATATAGAGAAACAGCCACTCAAAGCCTTTGAAAGACGACCGAGTCGTTAACCGTTTATCTAATAAATAATAAAGCTGTTTAGGTGTGAAAAAGAGAGTGCTGTCAGCCGAGATATCTGTGATTGCTTTGGCAAAAAATGGGTCAGTAATCCGAAGATTTATATCTTTAGTAGTGGTTGGCTCAAAGGCAAACAAATGATTGCAGCTTTTGCAACGACCCGCGTGATTGGTTCGATCCTTTAAATTATTATCAGTTCCGCACTGAATACATTTCATGCCCATAGATGACCTCAATTAACCAAAACTGTCAGAATAAGTCACGTAACTATGATCGTCCTCTAATTCAACCAAGCTATCAGCCCGATCGGGGTCTTGGCTTTTGGCGATCGCTTGAGTGATGCCCCTAATGATTCGCTGAGTGGTGAATGATTCTAGCTCAACAAATTTACCATCATCAAGCCATTGCAATTCGTTAGCTGATAGCGTTTCGCGAACAGATTGAGGGACGTTTTTTGACTGCTGAGCAGCGTCTTGAGTGGTTAAAATTTCGGGTTTACGCATTGAGAAAATTTGACGCGGCAGCAATCCTAAATCAAAAAATTTCACGTTGTTATTCTGAAACCAATTTGAGTCAGTTCACAATGTGTGAATTAAACAAACTCCATTGCAACTCGCATCATGTAGTGCATAAACGCTTAGCTCAGGATTTCGTCGCAGCATTTCCATAACGGTTGCAAAAATGCTTTGCGGATAGCCTGTGACGCTGAGAATCGCGCAGTTATTTTCAAAGTGAAGGTTGTTAGCGATGAGAAGTTGAGCAACTTCGGCGCAATCGCAGATAATGGCTCGATCGAAGCTATAAGCCTCAATTTCAGGATCAATCGTCGCTGAAGAAGTCTTTCGCGGTTCGGGTAAAAGTTTAGCGATCGGAGAATTGACTGTTTGCCAACGCCGAATCCATTCGGTTAACTGATATTGAGTTACTTCAACAACTGAAGTTTTTCTCACTACACCACTTCGGATTAGGATAATGAATGGAAGGAGAAATAGACCAAAGGATACAGATAAAAAAAGATTGCCTTTAAGCCAATAAAAAAGTTCATAGACGCGAAGATGGAGATCAGTTAGTTCAAGAATTGAGAGAAAAGAAAAGGCTATACTTACTGAGACTAACGGAAGGATCACACGGTTGTTCTCTCTCAAGTCAGAAATTCCGACTTTCTTTAAGCGTTTGTTCAACCCATAGAGCAACTGTCGAGACGTGAAGAACACCGTATTATCGGACGAAACAACATTAATCACATCGGCGAAAAACCGATCGGTTATCTGAGTACCTGTCATCGAGATCGGCTCAAACGCAAATGGATGCTGGCATTTTTTGCAAAAGCCTTGATGTTTGGTGCGATCGCTCAATCGGTTATTGGTTCCACATTCGATACACTCCATCACTCAACCTCGTTAAAGATTTGATTTGCAATCAAAACGCTGTAATCTTCTCGCTGCCGAATCAACCGATGTTGAGTTCCTTCTACCAAAACTTCGGCAGGTCGCGGACGATGGAGAAAATGCGACGACATGGCATATCCATACGCGCCCGTGTCGAGAATGGCGATCGGGTCTCCACTCTTTAATGCTGGAAGCTGACAATTGCGCGCCAAATAATCGCGAGAATAGGTCGTGTTGCCGCAAACATCGGTCAGATAGTGAGGCTCATTATTAACCCAAGTGACAATCTCTCGATAACCCCCATGCACCGCCGGAACCGAGAGATTCCCCACCGTAGTATCGACCCCGACGATTTGTTTTTTGTCTTGCCACTTGACCGAGACGACTCGTGCGAGTAGGGTGCCGCACTGCGCGATCGCGGCTCTCCCCGGTTCAATCATTAACTCAATGGGCTGAATGGCGCTTAACTTTTGGCTTAATGCTACGCCAAATTCTTGCCAGTCGAAAGCGGCTCCGTTTTTGTGATAGGGATAGCCAAAGCCGCCGCCAAAATCAAGCGATCGCCAATCGGGAAGTTTTTGAGCGATCGCAATCACCTCATCTATCACCTGTGTAAAGGCGGTGGTTGCATTCGTTCCCGTCCCTCGGTAGAAATGTAAGCCCGTGAGTTTTAATCCTGCTTTTTGAGTAATCGCAATCGCGGTTACAAATTCTGTTGGGTTGATTCCAATTCGGCTATCTCCACTAATCTCTGGAGCGTTTAATCGAATTCCCAGACTTATTTCTAAGAGTGTGTTTTCTGATCGGAATACTTTACAAAATAAATCTAACTGAGACGTACTATCTAAATTTAGCCTGGTGATTCTCCAGGCTAATAATTGATTGATATCTTCAGTGTTTAAGTTACTGCCGCTGTAGACAATCTGATCTGGCTCAAATCCTGCTTTTAAGCCTAAATAAATGTCTCCTGGCGTATTGGCATGAAGTCCCCAGCCCATCTCTCGAACGATCTTTAGTAAGGCAATGTTGCCATTCGTGACACTGGCAAAATGAAAGCGAGTTTTAGGATCAGGAATCGCCTTGGTAATGTGCAAAATGGTTTGCCGAAAGCGATCGCCGTCATAAACATACAACGGCGAACCGTAGGTGAACAGCAATTCTTGCATCAAAGACTCAGAAAAGGGCAGATTCATCTTTGATTCCTCATCTGCTTTGCCCTCCAGAGTTGACGACCCAACCGAGGCGGGAGCCAAAATGGATGATCCCACGATCGCTGTCCTGCCTGCTCGCCCAACACCTCAATTCTCCAAGCTTGCCACATCAGCAACAGCCAGAGATTATTACCCAAATAGCGATCTTGCATCGCAACTCCCAATTTTCCTGACATCATGTCTTCGGCGAGATGGGGTTGCCAGCGCCCCTCACGCTTTAACACGCCCGGATTTAGCCACGCTCCAATCTCTGACCACAGTTCTTGATAATAGCTCGGTTTAAGTGGCACCCCCATGCCTCGCTTTTCGCGCCACACAATTTCCGCAGGCAGCCACGATTCGACCGCTCGTTTGAGAATATATTTTTCACACGCACCCTGCAAAACCAGTTCTCCCGGCAGCCGAAATGTCCACTCAGTCAAAGCAGGATCACAGAAGGGCGATCGAGTCCACAGCCCATGTGCAAAGCCTAACGCCGTGGCTCGTGGCTGAATATTTTGTGCCCCTTTGAGCATCAGCGAAGCCCGACGCAACCGAGCTAACAGAGAAGCCTGCGACTCTAAAGCAGGGCGTAGATAATCGCTGAGGTCGATCGCTTGAATCTGTTGATAAACCTCTGGCGAAAAAATCTGTGATTCGTAGCCATAAAATCGCTGAAACGTTCGCAAATATTGTTGATTAAATGCCTCGATTCCCGCCGGATTTTCAGCATTATAAACAGCGCTGGTAATCAGGGGTTTATTCGTCCATCCTGCAAATAGCTGGTCGCCATTTTCACCATTAAACACGACACTGGTTTCTTGAGCCGCCGCTTGATTGAGCAAAAACAAAGGAGCTGTCACGCCGTCCCCATAAGGGGCATCGAGTGATCGAGCGGTCTCTCTCAAAACCGTGATCAATCGTTTAGGCGTTGCTGCCACTCGCATTAAAGGAATGTGCAAATAGTCTGCAACCTGCTGAGCATAGGGCAATTCAGAATATCCCTCACCTCCAAAATCTAAGGCATACGCCCGGACTTTTAGCCCCGCCTGCACCAGCAACGCCGCCACGATCGACGAATCGATGCCGCCCGACAAAAACACGCCGACAGGCTCATCAGGTAAGTCAGCCACTTGAGCCGCGATCGCGTCTTTGAGCAGATATTGCAGTTGCCCGATCGCGTCTGCCTCATCCCAAATTAAATCATCGGATTCTCTCCAGGGTGGTTGCTGATCCTGTTCCTCGATAGGATTCATGTCATCGCGCCAAACCAACTCTACCCCAGCCGGAACTGCAAAAACTCGCTCGATCGCTGTTAAGGGAGATGGAACATACGAGAAACACGAATAGCTATACAAAGCTGGAATGCTAACGGTAGGCTCAACGATTGGTAAAAGCAACCGCAATTGAGTCGCGAACCAGATCACCTGATCGACACAAGTCCAATACAACGGCACTCGCCCAACACGATCGCGCCCCAATCGCAACTCTTCAGAGTTAACCTCAACCCAGACATCGCGGTGATTAATTCTTCCACAGGCAGAGAGAGCGATCGAAGGCTCCGTTAAAGGCGCATCGATTCCAAGGTAAGCCATCGCCCAATGAGTCGATTTTTTGAGAAATCGTGATTCAGCCGTTTGTGAAATACGATCGAGAATAGCGTCTAATGGGCAAGATTCTAGAGAAGTCGGTTGACTCCAGTAGCCTACAAACTGATAGGGCTTGCCCATTGCTACTTGATGACAAACGGTTGACTACTGAGCATTCGTCCTTCTAGCGACATCCGCACTTGCCACGTTCCGGGCGTGGTGTCTGCTTGGAGTTGATAAAAACAGTAGGTTGTCCAGACCGATTTCTCAATGGGCTGCGTTTGATAGGTGCTTTGATGCACTATTTTTCCTGATGGATCAATCCAGTCACAGGTCGGACGCAATCGATCTCCCAACGGGGCATCTTGCAAAGTGACTCGATAAAACACCTTTGGCTTAGTTTGGCGATCGATTTGCCCTGACTTAATCTCGCTATTATTAGCAAGGCTAACTCGATTTTGTACTACAGAAACTTGTGCAATTTGCTGTTGATATTGCTGATGTAGAAGCTTTGCTATTGCGATGCCACCTGTGAGCGTGACTGCAATCACCATTCCAATCAGCCAGGTTTGCTGTCGCTGTCTTAAAAGCGCTTTGCGTCGGTTTAGCTGAACGATCGCTTCGCCTAGCAAATCATCAGGCAAGTTGAGTTCCTGCAAGATTTGTTTAACTTGTTCTGATGACAACTCTTCCTCACGCTGGTTTGAGAGTTGCCCCACTTCAGCGACGATTTGAGTTAACTGCGTTTGGGTGAGCTGAGTATCCATATCAATGGCTGCGATCGTGGTTGCTCATTAATAACACGTCTATCAAATCTTGCACGAAATTTCAGTCGATCGTTTATTTAATTTGCAAGCTTGAACAGGAGTATAGAAAAATTATTTCTGTACCCCTGTTAGTTGTTTGATGACTGAAGGTTAGCGATCAATCACTTCACCCATCTCATCAATATTTAATAAAATTTCACCATAGTCAGGAATCCATGCCAGCCAGTGGTCTTCGGCATATTGACATAGCAGCCAAGCCTCGTCAAAGCTAAAGGCAGTTGGCGGATTCAACACTTTGACCCACATCGAGGGTGCAAATTTGGGTAAGCGCTCTCGCCGCTGCAAAATCTCCCAGGCGAGAGAACTCATTATTTCGTTGTGAGGCGTGACCGATGGAATAGAACAAAAGTTAGTTTGAAGCATAATAAATCCTTGAAGCGACGAAAAGACGATGCGGAATTTAGTCTAAAAACTGCCGTGCAGGGAGAGGCAGCCATCAACTGATTCTGTAGTCTATGCTACAGTTTTTTACTCTAAAGATCAGTCTTTGCCGTAGAAATTTACGAATTTTTACGTTCTGTTGAATAGCTCGATCAGTCTACCTAATGCCTCGCTTCAATCTCATAGCGCAGCCAAATGAATTGCTATACGATCGAGGCTCCTTTACCTCAACCTTCCCTATGTCTGTCGCTGCATCAAATCCCCTGCAACGCCTTCTGCGCTATGCTCGCCCTCACCGCACTCGCATATGGCAAGCTAGTTGCTGCTCAGTCTCAAATCAAATTTTTGACCTGGCACCACCCTATCTGATTGGTATAGCAGTTGATGTCGTCGTCAAACGAGAATCATCTCTAATCGCAAGCATTGGCATCACCAGCATCAGCGGACAATTGGCGGTGTTATCGCTGCTGACATTCTTGATTTGGGGTCTAGAATCGCTGTCTCAATACGCCTACGATCGGCTCTGGCGCAACTTGGCACAAACCTTGCAGCATGAGCTTCGACTTAACGCCTATAGCCATCTCCAAGAGATAGAACTAGGCTTTTTTGAAGAGCAAAGCACCGGAACGCTGTTATCCATTCTCAATGACGACATTAATCAATTGGAACGGTTTCTCGATAGTGGTGCTAATGATATTTTGCAGTTCGTGACCACGATCGTATTTGTCGGTGGCACATTCTTAGCGTTAGCGCCTGGAGTTTCGTGGCTTGCCATGTTGCCGATTCCATTCATTTTGTGGGGTTCGATCGCGTTCCAAAAACGTCTCGCTCCTCGATACGCCGATGTAAGACAAAAAGCCAGTTTGATTAACAGCCGATTAGCCAATAACTTATCGGGCATTGCCACGATCAAGAGTTTTACGGCTGAAGATTATGAACGCGATCGCGTTGCCGTCGAAAGTCAAGCCTATCGCTCTAGTAATCGTCGCGCCATTGCACTCAGTGCGGCGTTTATCCCGTTGATTCGCATTCTTATTCTGATTGGCTTTACCGCGACTCTCTTTTTAGGCGGCATCGAAGCGGCAAACGGTCGGCTCTCAGTCGGCACCTATGGATTTATGGTGTTTATCATTCAGCGATTGCTGTGGCCCTTTACCGGATTGGGTCAGACGATGGATCAATATCAACGAGCAATGGCATCGGTTAATCGGGTGATGAATTTGTTGGATACGCCGATCGCCATCCCAACGGGCGATCGCTCATTGCCGATTCATCAAGTGCGCGGTGAAGTCACTCTTGACCACATCACCTTTGCCTATCAGGGTCGCGGTCACGCATTAGAAAATTTATCGCTCCATATTCCCGCCGGACAAACGATCGGCATTGTGGGCGCAACCGGGTCAGGAAAAAGCACGCTGGTCAAATTATTGCTGCGATTTTATGAGATTCAGCAGGGGCAAATTTTGCTCGATGGCATCGACATTCGTGAACTGCGGCTGCGTGATTTGCGTCGCTGCATTGGTTGGGTGAGTCAAGAAGTCTTTCTTTTTCATGGCACCGTTGCCGACAATATCGCCTACGGCAGTTTTGATGTGACGCGAGAAGAGATTACACAATCCGCAAAACTCGCAGAGGCAGACGACTTCATTCACGCATTGCCCGACGGATACGACACGATTATCGGAGAGCGTGGTCAAAAACTATCGGGTGGACAGCGCCAACGACTCGCGATCGCCCGTGCCCTGCTCAAAGATCCTCCAATCCTGATTCTGGATGAAGCCACCTCTGCGGTCGATAACGAAACCGAAGCGGCAATTCAGCGATCGCTGGAATACATCACTCAAAATCGCACGACGATCGCGATCGCGCATCGCTTATCCACGATTCGTCACGCCCACTGCATTTATGTGATGGATCATGGGCGCATGGTCGAGCAAGGCACTCACGAGACGCTGCTAGAGCAAAACGGAATTTATACGGCACTCTGGCGGCTTCAATCTGGGATTTCGGAGGCTAAAAGTTTGAATTAAGGCTCGATCGCGTGTTCTTGCAGCACTTCTAAGGCAACGACTTTGAGAGCCGCCTCGTGAGTAGCAGAGAGGATGATCGGAGGCGCGACCCCAGAATCGAGGGCTTCCTTCCAGCGCGACACGCAGAGACACCACCGATCTCCTGGTTTGAGACCGGGAAAGTCAAACATTGGCATCGGCGTACTTAAGTCGTTGCCCTCCAGTTGTGTGTAGGTCAGAAAGTCTTCGGTTACTTGGGCGCAAACAACGTGGGTTCCGACATCCTGCGCTCCAGTTTCACAGCAACCATTGCGAAAAAATCCGGTCATCGGAGACGTGCTGCAAGTCTCTAGAGGTTTACCTAATACATTCTTTGCGTCTGTCATCACCGATGCTCCTAATGGCTAAAAGGGAAGGCTCCGGATTTATTCTATCGTGTGGTCTGTGGAGGAATAACTTGCAAGAATGAAACATTCTCAAAGGGTCTATGCTCAGGGCGATCGCATTTGAAACTTAACTTTGGCTTGAGTTAACATTATCCACCACCCACCGCAGAGAACCTAAAACATCCCGAAGATTAAGATTTCAACAGTTGCGATACATTAAAGTTGTTGTGCATTTTTGTATTCAACATATTTCTGCTGAAACCATAAATCAGCAGCTCTTTCAATGAAAGATTGAGCTTCACTTAAGGACATTGGTTTTGAAGGTGGTTCCTCCGTTGACTTCATGTGTCTCGAGTCGTCCCCAAATACTTTTGGGTGGTTGACTGAATGTGTGAACCTACTCCACTCCGTCAAGGGAGCCAATTTGCTCAACTTTTGCTTCCCTCCAAGATCAGCCATGATTAATTCATAGATATGATACATCCGTGTTGGAGTTAGCTCTTGCTGCAAGAAACGGTGAACTTTTAAAGCACGCCCTTTTTTATCCTGAAAAGCTGTTAAGACGCGGTATGCGACTAAATTCAACTTCTCTTGGTACTCCCGCTCTAACCGCTCCGCTTCTAACCTAGCCCTTTCTTCTTCTGAAATCTCTCTTGTGAAAGTTATTATCGGAGCTATATCTTCTATTGATAGTATTGATCCGCCTCCTGCTATGTGACTAAACACATACATACTTCGAGGACTGTTACCCTTTTGCTCGTACAAATTACCCAACTTGAAATTCACGTTTGCATCTGGGAAAGAATTACTCACCTCAATTACAACATCGCGCATTTCCTCAGCTAGTTCCCAAACCTCACCGCTTGTTGATAGAGATTCAAATTGGTCGCTGGTCAGGTAGGTCTTGTTTTCTTCTCGGTATATTGTAAAACCTAGCTTTTTAAATAAATCGGCTAAAAAGCGCTTATCTGCAAAGGTGTCAATAATCTCAACTAGCCATCTCATTCGAGATCCTCTCGTAACACATGATTATTCTCATAACACACAACTTCTTTCTAGGAAGGAGGTTTGATGCGATCTCCCCTCAATCTCGTTATTCCCGATCGCCACCCCCATCTCTCTAGGGGGTGATCTCAATTGGAGCCTTCAGCTTCAAATTCACATCTGTTCCCTTTTTGAGAACGACATCACCCCCTGGACTTGACAACACAAACGCCGTTGCTGCTGCTCCGCCTGCCAATCCACCGTGCTTAAATTTTGCCTTATCTCCCAAAAAGTGACCTGCAACGGCTCCGCCCAAAATAATGCCTGCGTTTTGCAAAAACTTGCCTTGCGTTTTGCTTTCAACCTGCGTGTTAACGAGCGTGGCATCGATCGGGTATTGGCTCCCATCTTTGAGCAAAACATCATCTAGCACGAGATGCAAACTCGCCTTCTTACCTTTCTCTGCTTTCGTGACATCTTCTAAGTGCCCTTGAATCGTTGCACCTTTTAGTGCACCATTTTTGCCCTTGAGCGTAAACTGTTCCTGATTGTGATTTTTCCCGGTCGAGATCTCTTGCTGAAGGTCAGTGTTGATGCTCGTTCCTGCTGGGATGGCATTGGCGTTTGTAGTCGTAGTTTTAGTGCCATCGGGTGACGTGGCTGCGGTGTCATTTGATTTGCTGCACGCGATCGTGCTGCTAACCAACATTCCACTCAACAATAAGAGAGACAAATACTTTTTCATAATCATTCAACTCAGCTACTTCATAGAACCTCATTACAATAAAGCTCTCTGCACCCAGTAGCTCAACTATTTTTCGATGTTTTGTAAATAGTCAAAAGCCCCAAGTGCTCAGGAGCTTAGGGCTTCGTTCATGCTAGATATATGCGTTTAGAGAGGAGAGTCTAACAACAACATGACGCATCTGCTGTTAGGAACAACATATCAACTTTGCCTCTCAGATGAGCCACTCTAAAGGCTAATTACCCTCTCACTCTAGAGGAAGAAAACAAGCTGAAGCCACTGACCTCTTTGCTGCGCCCTGAGAGGGACGGAACGCCTGTGATAGGCTGTCACCATAGAGCAAAGCACTCGTAAAGGGTTAAGTGAATGACGATCGGAGTTTGGGTGTTGGGCGATCAGCTTTGGGCAGGGCAATCAGCATTACAAAGCTGCGATCGCGTTGCAGTTCCCCCTGGGGGTAATCGCACTCAATCAACGCCTGTCATTTTTATTGAATCGCTGCATCACGCTCAAGAGTTGCCCTACCATTTGCAGAAGCTGGTGCTGGTGTGGTCGGCGATGCGTCACTTTGCCGACGAATTGCGTCAAGATGGTTGGGATGTCACCTATAAGCAGAGTGTAGACTTCAAAACGCCTTTGTTGGCTTGGGTTGAGCAGCATCAGATTACCGAATTACGGGTGATGACTCCGACTGATCGCCCGTTCGCACGATTAATTTCACAATTAGACCTGCCGTGCGAGATTGTCCTGACTGCGAGCAATCGATTTATCTGGAAAGATGAGGACTTGATCAACTGGGCAAAGTCTCGCAAACGCCTCGTGATGGAAGATTTTTATCGCGAAGGGCGACGACGATTTGGCGTATTGATGGACGGTGATCAGCCCATTTCAGGTCGCTGGAATTTCGACAAAGACAACCGTAAACCGCCGAAAGGCAAGCTCACGTTGCCAGAAGCGCTCTGGTTCAAACCCGATCGAACGACGCAAGACGTGATCGATTGGGTTAAGCAATCTCCCGCATTCAAAGACAGCCAATATTACTGGCAGATTGAGCCGTTTCAGTGGGGAGTGACCCGTCAGCAAGCGCTGCAAGTGCTCGAATTCTTTGTGCAAACTCGGCTCTCAGAGTTCGGTCCCTATCAAGACGCAATGGTGACCGGAGAGCAGACTATGTGGCACGCTATGCTGTCTCCTTATCTAAACCTGGGATTGCTCCATCCTTTAGAAGTGTTAGAAGCGGCTGAACACGCCTATTATCAAAACCAAAGTGAATGGGAATTAAACAGCGTTGAAGGATTTGTGCGACAGATTTTAGGCTGGCGTGAATATATGCACGGCATCTATCTGCACATGGGCGAAGATTATCCCAATCTCAACTATTTCAATCACACACAACCGTTACCGGGTTTCTATTTCACAGGTGACACGAAGATGAATTGTTTACATCAAGTGATTACTCAAGTTAAAGAAACTGGATATGCTCATCACATTCAACGCTTAATGGTGTTGAGCAACTTTGGGCTAATCGCCGGAGTGTCACCGCAAGAATTGCAGGATTGGTTTCACACAGCATTTATTGACGGCTATGACTGGGTGATGCAAACCAATGTGATTGGCATGGGGCAATTTGCAGACGGTGGATTAATGGCATCTAAACCCTATGCCTCGTCAGCGAATTACATCAACAACATGAGTGATTATTGCAAAAACTGCGCCTACGATCGCCGCGATCGCACAGGTGAAAATGCCTGCCCGTTCAACTTCTTTTACTGGGATTTTCTCGATCGTCATCAAGACAAACTCAAAAAGAATCACCGCATGGGTCAAATCATGTTCAACTTGGCGCGTTTCTCTGATGAAGAACGTCAGCTGATTCGTCAAAAAGCCAACGAGTGGCGCACTGCTCACCACCAGACCGAGTATCCTCTACCGTCAAGTCCCCCGCATGGAAAGGCTCACCCAGCTACGCAACCAATATCTCGCTCTAACCAATCGGGTTCTGCCTGATCTCGCCCAGCAGCGGCGCTTCCCCGTGCGATTTAATCATTGCTTTCAGCGCGTAGTGTTGGACAACTTATTTGCTCGCTGTTGGTATGACGTGCTGAGTCGTCGTGAACCTGCCTACAAACAGCTAACTGAAGAGCAGTTAGAACGAGCGATCGCCATTGCAGAAACGATCATCAGTCAACCCGACGACTACCTTGACCAACTCAATCAAAATAGCTTACGCTGGCGCGGAAAACCGATTCGTGAAAGAGTCTAAATGCAACGGTATCTCACGCTTGATTCTACTCAGTTAAGGATCACTCATCTGCGAGTTGCCGTTTTAGATCGTTATATTGCGCTTTGAAAAATTCTTCAGGGTGTTGCTCGATCGCGATTTGAGAAGACTCTAATGCCGCCTTAAACTGTCCCAACTGACGCAGCGCTTCGATTTGATAATAGTGAGCACGCATCAGAGAGATGCGATCGCGCCGCTCAGTTTTCAGCACTTGATTGAGCGATTGCAACGCTTCTTCATAGCGCTCTAGCTGATAGTAAGCAAAGCCGCGATCAGTCAAACCGTGAGCATTGCCAGGAACATATCGCAAAAACATATCCAGAGACGCGATCGCCTCTTCATAGCGCTCTAGCTGCAACAGTGCATCGCCTCGCTCGTGAGCCAGATCGCGCTGTTTAGGCTGCAGCGCAAACGCCCGATCGTAACTCTCGATTGCCATTTCAAACCGCTGGAGCTTTGCCAGCAGCAATCCGCGCTCGTGCCATAGCCGAAAATCATCGGGATGATCACTTAAACCCCGGTTGTAGATCCCGATCGCGTCTTCATAGTGCTGCGATCGCTCTTTCTCTTTGGCGTAGGCGATCCATTGCAGAGCTTGGGTAAAGCGCGGCAGCACTGATTCTGAAAATTCAGAGTTCTTTAGAGATTTGATCGAAGGGACACGCAGTTCTTGGGCGATTCCTGGCGATCGTCGCTGTCGAGAAATCTGCCAACCCACCACTCCGCCTAAAAGAATCAACGCCACACCCCAACCCAGACCAGGTAAAGCAGGTGACAAACTTTCTAAACCTTGCGGGGTCGAGTGATCCAAAATCGTAAAGGTTTGTTTCGACATGCCCAGTGCCCCGTTGAGATTGCGGTGTGCAGAAGTGTGCTGAAAGGTGATTATCTTTAACCTAGCACTCTAGCTCTGTTCATGCCTTCAGTGAAGCAAAAAATGCGTCTGCCCATTGGGTCATAGAGGAGGTGTCCCAATTACCCTCTCCTTTTGTGAAGTTTTCATAATCGCATCAGTGGTATTTCAGTAAACCCATAAAGTTGTCCCGGATTGGAAACACCTCTGCGTATTAGCTAGGTGTCCCCCTCTTAAGGAGTACGATGTTAGACCTGATCCCTTCTCTGTTATCGCAACTCACAACTCAACCAGTTGTGCCTAATGACACTCAACCAACCGGGACTGCAATCACTTCTCAACAAGCGATCGTGACTCCAGTTCCCATCACCACGATCGCGCCTCCAGAATTAGCACCTTCAGCGCTAGTGCCTCTCGCCCCAGCCCAACCGATCGCGACCCCTGCACCCGAACCTACCGTTCAAACACTTAAGGTTGCTGCCCCACCTACGATTCAACGTCCAGAAGCGGTGTCTCAAACGACTCCACTGCCTACGATAATTGTCAACGCTCAACCCACTGCCCAACCTAAGCCTTCAAACCCTCAACCCACTGCTCAATCTAAGCCGTCAGAAGACGTTTTTGAAATCGTTGTGAATCGAGAATCGCCAGCTCCAGCGTCTGAAGAACCAGCGAATCCAGATTCAGTCGCTGCGATCGCCAATTCTTTTCCCGTTGAGGCGACTCCTCCTGCATTAGAAAAGCCGGTTCAAAATCAACCAACGGCGACCATCAAGCTCGAACCAGTCACAAAACAGATATCACGATCGCAAACTAATCGCCCAATCCAGTCAAGCCAACTTCTAGAACGGCGACACGTTTTAAATCAACGTCTCGCAGAAATTGTTGCTAAAGACAACGCTAAAAGAATCGCTCAACGTAGTGAAAGTCTTGTCACGCTCGCGTATGAGTCTGTCAGCAAAGGAAAGTTTGACCAGGCGCGTAAACTATTACAAGAGCCAACCCTGTCTGCAACGGCACGGGCAGATATCTTAAACACGATCAGTGCTCTGGAAGCCAAAAGTCGTAAAGTAGGAGTCACGCAGGCGACCGAACCTGTTAGAATCGCGCTCAATCAGCGTCAACTCGCTCAACGTCAGCAAACTTTGCTGCGATCGGTGCCCAGTTTACCTCCCCTTCCCACTGATCCAGCGGTGAGCCGCTCAAACTCGGTGCCGATCGCGATTCAGCAATTAACTCAACCCGTCATTAATCGCCAAGTGGTAGCAAGTGCAGCAAACAGCGACTCATCGGGGCTGCGAGGAGCCAATCAAAATTACAGCACGACGAGTCCAACGGGTTCATTGCAGGCATATCGAGGGATTGTGCCGATTCCTAATAACTTAGCGGGCGAACAAGTGGTGTATCCGTTGCCTGTTCCTGCGCCTGTCACGTCTGGGTTTGGGTGGCGGGTGCATCCGGTCAAGGGCGATCGCCGATTTCATGCGGGCGTTGATCTGGGTGCTGCTCAAGGAACCCCCATCTTAGCTACTCGCGAGGGACGCGTTGCCGTTGCCGATCGTATGGGCGGTTATGGGTTAGCTGTGGTTCTTCAACACGCTAAGGGCAAGCAAGATACGCTCTATGCTCATATGTCACAGATGTTTGTGCATCCTGGTGAAGAGGTTAAACCCGGAATGATTATTGGTCGCGTCGGCAGCACGGGGCTATCAACGGGACCGCATTTGCACTATGAAACGAGACAGCAAAAGGGGTCTAGTTGGGTGGTGACTGATCCGAGTGTTCAGTTAGAGGTGGCTCGATCGCAGCTTGTGGAGGCGCAGAAGTTGAGTGCGCGAGGAGTTGGGCAACAAAAGGGTTGAGGGGAGCTTGCGATTCGCTTCGTGAATCGAAACAAGCTTGAATATCTGTAAGGGTTAAATCGGGAAAGTCGTCTAATACTTCAGTAATCGTCATGCCACCACCCAGATAATCAAACACATCTGTGACGGTGATGCGGGTACCACGAATGCAGGGCTTGCCGCTGCGGATGTGCGGATCGATCGCAATGCGCTCTCGATAGCTCATGAGTGGAACTGTTGCGACATCCGCAGTCTAGCACTCTGTTTTAGTCACTCAAAAAGTTCTCGATGACCTCGCCTTTAGGTTTGTTGCTCCAATTCTGCTAATTTTTGAGCTGCAAACTCTCGTACTTCCTCGTCGGGATCGTTTTGGGCACGATCGGTTAACAATTCCCGTGTCTGAGGATGATCAGAATAATGGTTGATGATAGCCTCTAGCGCAGTTTGCCGAGGGTTTTCTTGCCGATCGTACTTACGCTCAAAGGGATCATGGAGAGTGCGATAGCTCAAAAACTCAAACGTTGTAGGGTCGTCTTTCCAGCCTTGGGCTAGCTCCTGCACTGCTGCACTTCGCACATATTCATTGTCATCACTTTGAGCACGAGATTTGAGCCAAGGTAAAGTTTCAGAGTCGTCTTTCCAGCCTCGGGCTAGCTCCTGCACGGCGGCACTTCGCACATATTCATTGTCATCACTTTGAGCACGAGATTTGAGCCAAGGTAAGGTTTCAGGATCGTCTTTCCAGCCTTGAGCTAGCTTCTGCACGGCGGCACTTCGCACATATTCATTGTCATCACTTTGAGCACGAGACTTGAGCCAAGGTAAGGTTTCAGGATTGTCTTTCCAGCCTTGAGCTAGCTCCTGCACCGCTACAAGCCGCACCGCCTCATGGTCATTGCTTCGAGCGAGAGATTTGAGCCAAGGTAAGGTCTCAGAGTCATCTTTCCAGCCTTGAGCAATCTCATACATCGCTACAATCCGTACAAACTCATCGTCATCACTTTGAGCACGAGATTTAAGCCAAGGTAAGGTTTCAGAGTCATCTTTCCAGCCTTGAGCAATCTCTAAGACAGCTAATTGTCGAACATCTGATGAAAAAGTAACCCGAAGACAGCCCTTGAGCCAGGATAGGGTTCCAGGGCTGTCTCGCCAAAGGGTAGCAATCAACGTTGTGAGTGCTGTTGCCAATTCAGAATTAAGCTTGTATGGAGACTCTTGCTCAACTTCTCGCTGCAATATTTTGAGCAGGTGAATAGAAGTGGAAGCGATCGCTGCCTTATTTCTCACTTCAGAAAAGCAGTTTGCGGATAACAGCAAATTGCTCAATCCTTCTTTTTTCTGGCGACCTACTTGATCCAAAAACGCACCCCTATTGACGGTTTGAGCTAACAGATAGTCGATGATCTCGCCCACAAATTTGGCATCGATCAGTCCGGCAATTAGCCGCAAGACTTCATGCCAGCTTTCATCTTGCCAGTGCTGCCCAAACACCTCCTGTTTGAGCTGTTCAGCAGTCAGGGTTTGAGTTTCCTTAAACTGCCAGACAAACTCCCACGCGCAAAAATACTCTAGAAAGGTGCGATGCACAAAGGCATAAGAGTCTGCACCCAAGAAGCAGAGAATAAAGTTTCGGGTGCGGAGTTGATTAATCAGCAATCGGGCAATGGGTCTTGGTTGTTCGATTTCGATCTCCTTTAAATACGCCGCCAAAATAGTTTCTAGATCGGTGGCGCTAATGATGTTGCCCGCCAAGCCCTTTTTGCTCGACTGCATGTGATACGCTACCTTTCGCAGCATTGCCTGTTTGTCGCGGTAGTCGATCGTTTTAGGGTCAACCCGCTGGTCTTCTACCAATGCCCGTTCGACATCCCACTGATGCAGCAACACCCGTGATGCCTGGTTATATAGCTCTGGGCGATCTCTGGGCAATTCTTGATTGCGGTTGAGAATTGCCATCATCGTCAGCAACAACGGGTTCCCCGCCAGTTCTCGAATGGCTTTAGAATCATTCACCGCTTTTTGCAATCGCTCCTGTTTGCGAGCCTTATCGGCTCCGTCTACAAAAGTCAGGTCGTGCCATCGCTGCATAAATGTCTTAATCTGCTCATCGTCCAAGTCTTGCAGCATCAAGTGATTAAATCCGGCATCGCGCAGTCGCTGAGCCTTATAGCCCAGCCAGCGAGAGGTGACCATCACTTGTACCGTTGGATATTCATTAGTAAAGCGGTGAATGTCTGTAACCACTTCATCCCGCAAGTTCGGCTCAAACACCTCATCAATGCCATCAAACAGAGCAATTGCGTGACCCGCTTTAAGAGTGTCGTGAAGCTGTAGCTGATTGAGCCGACAGGTGACGTTGCCCGAATGAATAAACGACAGCATATCTTGACACTTACCTGCTTGTTTATCACGAGCATAGGTTCGCAATTCCAACAAGAGAGGAATCGGATGCAGGGGCAACTCACCCAGAGGTCGTTCTGCCCAAATTAGGGCGATTATTGCAGCAAAGTCGATTTGCCAGAACCAGGATCGCCTAAAATCACAACTTTCTGCATCGGGGTTTCGCGCAACGCCCCAGCCGAAGAGGTAGGATCGCCGACAACACTCAAAACCGAGCGAATGGGCTGTTCGATATAGACGCGTCGCGATCGCTCTAGCTCTACCTCGGCAAGTTCCGCCTTATCCAAATGCCCACTCTGCCGTAATCTGCGTCCATGATCTTTAGGAATCTCATAGACCTGCGGCAAAAACTCCTGACACTCCCGCACGTTTTGCGCTACAAAAACTTTCCAGAGTTTCAGTTCGCTGTAATAGACCCCCGTTGTATCCAGCGATTCTAGCTTCAGGGTGCCGTACTGCTCCCTTAGTCCTTCCGCATAGCGCCCTAAATCGAAGTCTGGCGCAACCCCTACCAATTCCTGCACTCTCTCTGCCACAGTTGTTTGCGCTTGGGCTGCAAAGATCGGTCGCAGCTTGTCAGACTCATTCACGATCGCCCTCACTCGTTTGAGATAGCGCTTGCTCACCCGTGCCCAGTCAAAGTCTGGAGGTAAATTGGGTAAATTCAAGCTTTGCCAAGATTGGGCTAGCAGTTGAATATCCAAGCTTCTGCAATTCTCCTCAAACGCACGCCCTAAAGCAGCAGCAATCTCGTCCTGTTGAATAAACTCTCTAAGAGGTTGAGTATATTGTTTAATTTGCGCGTCCTGATAATCAGCATCTTCTAGTTCTTGCTGCACAAGTTGTAGGAATTCTTTCAAAGCCTTGCCATAGGCTTCCTTCTGAACATCTTTTTCTGGAAGACGAATCACTTTTTTGAGGCAATCTTTGAAAAAATCTTTGGCGTAATCTTTAGCAGAATCCTTGGCTAAATCTTCGAGAATTGGCTTAAACACAAATCCTGCCGCTTGTGTGACTCCCCAGATGAATAACCAGTCCACCATTGCCCCAACTCCAAAGACGATGCAGTTATCCACACTATGGCATCCAAATAAGCAATCGTCTCTGGTCAAGCCATAAACGCTCAAAACCTTTGCAGCAAATCTTGTTTTCTTCGCAAATCTCACAAAAGCGTGAGTAACTCAGAAACCAACGATTGCACTTCAGGGTCTAACTTGAGTAACTCAGATTGTTTGATTTGTAAGTAACGTTTAAGCCTCAGCAACTCACCTATGAATCTTTGCTGCTCAGGTTCAATTCGTGGTAACTCAGACTCGATCGCTGATATCTCCGGTTCAAAGTTTTATAGACTTTGCTGCCTTGCCAATATAAAAATAAGTAGAAATTCCTAGATAATGACCGCCAACTCCTTTAATCCCGCTGGTTTTCACTCAGGGCAGAAGAACGATCGTATTAATACCGTGTGATCATCCCATCAGTCATAACGGAGATAATATGGCACGTCGTAAAAGAAACTCCAGCACGTTAGCCCGCGCCGAGCGCCGCATCGAAAGCTTGCAATCCATCAATGAAACTCTTGACTTTGGCAACGGACTCACTCTAACCGCCTATGCCACCACCATTCAAGATTTGCGATCGAAGCTTGCTGCCTACAACACTGCCCTCTCTGCGATCGATAAACTGGCAGATGATGTCAATGTCGTAGAAAAAGCCGTTCTAGAAATGTCAGAAAAGATGCTGCTAGGAGTAGGCAGCCGCTATGGCAAAGCCAGTCAAGAATATGAGATGGCAGGCGGTTCAAGACGTAAAACAAGTCGTCGCCCGACAGTTCCCCTGACAGCGCCCCCTACCTCGCCCATTTCTCCTAAAGTTGCTGCCTCAAATGGAGCTTCTGCAAATGGCTCCCTAGCACCAAGCTAGTTCATCGAAGATTTCTACAGACGATTGCTGGTTGATCGGCTACTGCATTAACGGTCAATTTGCTATCACTAGAGTGTCATCCTCTTGTTGCTCTTATGCTCTCTCTCATCGAAACGCTCAAACGCCGTCGTCAAAAGCTTGCCGACCTGATCGGGGTTCCGGTCGTTCTCTGGTCTGGAGGCAGGTCTCCGCGCAACTTTGCGGCAAACGTTTTTCCGTTTCGGGCGAGTAGTCACTTTCTCTATTTTGCAGGGTTGCCGATCGAGAATGCGGCAATCCGATTAGAGTCAGGAGCGTTGACGTTGTTTGTGGATGAGTCAAGTCCGGCGAGTGCGCTTTGGCATGGGGCTTCACCCACACGAGACGAGATCGCGGCTGAGATCGGTGCCGATGCTGCCTATCCGTTATCGGCTCTCGCCGATCGTGCCGCCGATGCTGCAACAGTTGCCGTTCAAGATAGTAAAACTCGATCAAAGCAGGCTGAGTTGCTCAAGCGTTCTCTCTCATCGGTCAATCCGCAGGAGATTGATTTGCAGTTGGCTAAGGCGATCGTCACGTTGCGTCTGATTCACGACGAAGCGGCTCTTGAAGAAATGCGTAAAGCCATTGCGGTCACAGTCAACGCTCATCAAGCTGGGATGTCAGCAACCTTAAACGCCACCGTTGAGGCAGATATTCGGGCAGCGATGGAGCGGGTGATCCTGGCGAATGACATGACCTGTGCGTATGGAAGCATCGTCACCGTTCATGGGGAGGTGTTGCACAACGATCGCTATCACCATCCGGTGCGTCCCAATGATCTGCTGCTGGCAGATGTCGGGGCTGAAACGTCAGCAGGCTGGGCATCAGATGTGACTCGCACTTGGGCAACCTCTGGCAAATTCTCGCCGACGCAGCGTGACTTATATAATGTTGTTCTCGCGGCTCACGATGCCTGCATTGCCGCCATTCATCCCGGTGTGGAATATCGAGAGATTCACTTGTTGGCAGGTCACACGATCGCGGAGGGTCTGGTCGATTTGGGCATTCTGCGAGGTCAACCCGCTGATCTCGTCGAAATGGATGCTCATGCGCTCTTCTTCCCTCACGGAGTCGGTCATATTCTGGGGTTAGATGTTCACGATATGGAAGATTTGGGCGACCTAGCAGGCTATGAATCGGGCAGAACTCGCAGCCAGCGATTTGGATTAGGCTATTTGCGGCTCGATCGCCCGTTGAGATCAGGAATGGTCGTCACGATCGAGCCGGGTTTCTATCAAGTTCCCGCGATTCTGCAAGACTCAGAGCGACGCGAAACCTATCGCGATGTCGTTAATTGGGATCAGTTGGCAGAGTTCAGCGACGTGCGCGGCATTCGGATTGAAGATGATGTGCTGGTGACGGACACCGGATCAGAGGTTTTGACAGCCGCGTTGCCGACGAGCATAGACGCGATCGAACAATTCGTCCATTCGTAGAGACGTTTGACCGAACCGTCTTGATGGGATTATGCAATCACGAACGATCGGTCGTGGCAAAATCATTGGGAGACGTTTCACCGAAACGTCTTGATGGGATTGTGCAATCACGAACGATCGGTCATGGCAAAATCATTGGGAGACGTTTCACCGAAACGTCTTGATGAGATTGTGCAATCACGAACGATCGGTCGTGGCGAAATCATTGGGAGACGTTTCACCGAACCGTCTCTACGCGCGTCGGTGAATTCATCCTTGGTCGTGGTCAAAAATCAAATGGGCAAACCCTAACCTCTTGCCCCCGATCTCACCAAACGGTAAGCTCAAACCACGACAAAAAAGGTTAAGCCAGCATGGCAACAGTTGAAAACTGGGTAGAAGTCGGTTCTCTGGGGTGGTTCTATCGAGAAGCCGAAGCGATCGGGCGAGACGATCGTTCACCTGTTTTGCTCCTGCATGGGTTGGTCTCCCAAAGCTATAGCTGGCGAAATGTCATTCCAGCATTGGCAGAACAAGGATTTCGGACGATCGCACCAGATTGGCTTGGCTGTGGCTATTCTGACAAACCCGATCGCCGCAACTTTGCCTACACTCCAGAAGTCTTGCTCACCGCATTAGAAGAATTCATCAACACGATAGGGCTGACAAAATTTTCTCTCGTCGCTCAAGGGTTTTTGGGGTCTGTCGGCATTCAATATGCGTTGCGTCATCCTCAACAGGTCGATCGTCTGGCGATTCTCAACGCCCCAATTAGCCAAACCGTCAAACTTCCCTGGAAGCTCAAGCAAATGAGCATTCCGTTAGTGGGTGATATGCTGACCCAAAATCCGCTGTTGGTCGATCGCATTCTTGAAGGGGCAGGCGGCTGTCGCATCAAAGATCGGGATATGGATATCTATCGTCGCCCCTGGATTAAGAGTTCTGATGCAGGACGGGCATTGATGGCAACCCTACAAAATTTGCAGCTTTCGCAAGTGACAGCAGAGATTGAGACCGGGTTAAATCAATGGGATCAGCCTCTTCTGATGGCATGGGGAGTTCGTGACCCGTGGTTATCGATCGAGCCTGTGCAAACGATCGCTCGATCGCATAAAACCGCCGAGTTTGTTGCCCTTGAAGAAGTCGGACACTATCCTCAAGAAGATTGGCACGAAAAAGTCAGCGAAGCATTAGTGACCTTTTTGAGACGCAGATGAGTCATATTTCACGTCAAGTAGACTGAGAAAGGTATGCAGCGCAAGTCTCAAATGCAGAAATTCAACCCACTCATGGCAGCGATGAAGTCACAATACTGGTTTGCGATTTGGCTACTTTTTAGCGGATTGGTTGCTGCCTCCACCAACGCCGCACCGATCGGAGTTTGTCCCGCTCCTGCCCTGTCTCGCCTGGTTCGGCACACCGTCACCTCTGGCGAAACCTTAGAGGGAATTGCGCGGCAATACAATCTCATTCCCGCAACGCTGATGGGCATGAATCCCGTGTTGAGAGCAGGTAAAGCTCCGATCGGGGCACAGATTCTCATTCCTCCTTACAATGGCATCCGCGCCGAAGTCGCGGCAGGACAGAATTGGCGATCGGTAGCCGCTAAATATAGAGTGCGTCCCGATGTGTTGTTTGAGGTTAATGGCTGTCAACCCGCTCCTAAAGTGGTATTTGTTCCCGGTGTCAATTGGTCGCCTGTAGATAGCCAGCCTGCCGCTCCTGCCAATTCGATCGGGTTGTCTGGTTATCCGCTGCCTGCAAATGCGAGTCTGCTTCTCGGCTATGGCTGGTATTTTCCCACCAGCCGCGAGCAGCCTGTCTTTCATACTGGGATGGATTTAGCGGCGGCGATCGGCACACCCGTTTTAGCCGTTGGAGACGGCACGATCGCCTTTGCAGGTCAGCAAGGTGCCTATGGAAACTTAGTGGTAATTAATCATCAGCAGGGCTATCAAACGCGTTATGCCCAGTTAGCTAGCATCAACGTCAAAGCTGGACAAACGGTGAAACGAGGAGCCACGATCGCCACTGTTGGCAAAACAGGAACTCCCAGTTCTAGCGCCCCACACTTGCATTTTGAGGTTCGCTCAAACTCCAAACTCGGCTGGGTCGCAGAAGATCCCAGTCCTATCTTAAAACGAAGTCAATAGATGGCTGTATCTCTGTCTAGCGATAGAGAACACTCGATTCTTAAGGTAGACAGGACAATTGAGGTTCAGCCCTTAAGATTCTCTCAGGTAGAGATCACCCTTCAAAAGAGGGATTTGTCAGTTACCCAACACATTTGAGCTTCCAACAGCAAGTTATTAGAGGTTGAGTCATGAGTAAGCTGCGTATCGCGATGATTGAAGATCATGACCTCACCCGGATTGGCTTGCGATCAGCGCTGCAACACCGAGACGAGTTTGAAGTCGTTGGAGAAGCTAGAGATGCAAAGACCGGGTTGGCGCTTTTGAGGTCGATTCAATCAGACGTGGCGATCGTTGATGTAGGGTTGCCCGACATGACGGGCATCGAACTGACTCAACAGTTTAAACGCCTTCAAGAAGCGGGCGAAGCAACTGGCACCAAGATTTTGATCATGACCATGCAAGACAATGAAGACACCGTTTTAGCAGCGTTTGCGGCGGGTGCTGATTCTTATTGCATGAAAGATGCCACGATCGACCAACTCGCCGAAGCGCTAAAAATTACCGCCGAAGGAAACTCCTGGATCGACCCAGCGATCGCTCGAATTGTGCTGCAACAGTCTCAAAAGGCTTACGCCAATGCAGGGGCGATTACGACACCCAACACGATTACGATTAAAGGGTTGTCTGCTGAAGATGGCGAATTTATTCCCGCATATCCATTGACGAGCAGAGAATTAGAAGTCTTAGCATTGATTGTGAATGGGTGCAGCAATGCTGAAATTGCGAGACAGCTTTATATCACCGTCGGCACGGTCAAGACTCATGTTCGCAACATTTTGAACAAACTGGGAGCCGACGATCGCACCCAAGTTGCAGTGCGCGCTTTGCGAACAGGATTGATTCAATAATCCGAAGCGTCAAGGGTTTAGAGTAGTTTTACAATCACTCTCATTTCGCAAGCGATCGAGTTCTTTTTGCATCCCTGATCTCAAATCTTCTGCTTGATGATAAGTGCGCGATCGCTCCGATTCATTTTGCAACGACGAACGCTGCCAGGGATACTGAACAGGTTGCAAATAATAACGCAGCCGAGATCGCATTGCCCACACGCCCATCGATGGGAACAACACAAACACTAACAGCAACGGTGACATGGGAAGTAACGGCATCTTGAGCCAGCGTGCGAGTCGATTACTGTTAAGTGTCCAAGGATGCAGATATTCATTTCCCAAACAGATGACGGGCAAAATCGGCACCTGATGCTGAATGCTGAGACGAATGAAACTCGGATCAAACGTGGCTAACTCATAGCGATCGCGCCATCCTTTCGCGAGTCCTCGCCAGCTTTCGGGCGCATAGAGCAGAATGTTTTTTTGCGAAACGGCGTGTTCAAAACTTGTTTTTTCGGCTCTGACACCGCCCAACACTTGCGCCCATCCTCTCGGCACCCACCACACTAGCCAGGGATGATCAAAAAAGATTGAGTGTGCCACAGGCTGCACATACCAGTCTTTTTTTTGGCTCAAGAGAACGCTCAAACACAAAAAATCCCACGGGAAGCACATGCCTGCGTGATTGAGGGTCACAATAGCAGGCGGGTTATCTGGCAAGTTTTCTAGCTGATGCAGCTCTGCTCGAAAAAATCGCTGCGCGATCGGAGTCAAAATCTCGTCTCGAAACCTCTGCTGATAGTGCGGGTCAGGCTGAGTCGAGGTCGATCGTGGCGATCGAAATCCCAACCTCGCCCACCGCAGCAGCAGCGCCACATAAAACCCACCCGGAATCAAAAACAGCAGATATTCCAACCAGTTCCAGCCGTCAGGGTCGGATTTGTAGTGTTGCCAGTGGCGATTAAACAAAATCAGCCAACCGGGAGGATACCAGAGGCAAACCCAATCAAACCAACCAAACTGATAGGATTCGTTCGTGTTCTGCACAGCAAAATTCAGCGATTCATAGCCAACCCAAGTCTATCGAATGTGGCGTTGAAGTGGCTGATTAAGACACCAGTTCTGCTTGCTTTGTGGGCTGCGGTTCTTCTTGAGGCAACCCCAACACGTCGCGATAGAGCTTGACGTATTCGATCGCTGACTTGTCCCAGCTAAAGTTTTCCTTCATGCCGCGTTGCTGAAGCTCTTGCCACTGAGGTTTAAATCTAAACGCCTCCCAAGCACGAACCAGACAGGTATAGAGGTCGAGCGGCTCATAGCGATCGAAGCAATATCCCGTTCCGGCATGGTTCATCGGGTCGTGGTGAGTGACCGTATCGACCAACCCGCCAGTGCGACGGACGATCGGCACACAGCCATAGCGCAATGCTAACAGTTGACTAATGCCGCACGGTTCAAATCGCGAGGGCATCAAAAACGTGTCGGCTCCCGCATAAATTCGTCGCGCCAGAGCATCGTTATAGAGCAAATAGACCGCCATCCGTCCGGGATAGCGACCTGCTAATTGCCACATCTGCGTTTCATAATAGCGATCGCCCGTTCCTAATAAAACGAATTGAGCATCGCTGTAAGCCATGAAGCGATCGAGCATTTGAATCACCAGATCCAATCCTTTTTGCTCGACTAATCGTGACACCATGCCCAACATCAGCGCTTTTGAGTTGACTTCTAAGCCGACTTCTTCTTGCAGAGCAATCTTGTTTTTAAGGCGCTGGTCGATGGTCTCGATCGTAAAGGGTTGCGCCAAACTCTTATCCACTGCGGGATTATATGCCTCAGTGTCAATGCCGTTGAGAATGCCCGACAGTTTGCCGCCAATAAACGACAGCAATCCTTCTAGCGTTTCGCCATAGGCAGCAGTTTTAATCTGCTCAGCATAGGTGGGTGAGACCGTATTGACGCGATCGGCAAACTGTACTGCCGCCGCCATCACGTTATGACCTTGCATATACCACGGGCACCAGGTCATTTTTTCAAGCTTCCAGCGCCACGGCCCTTGGTAGGCGAGGTTGTGAATCGTGAATACAGTCGAAATATCAGGATCTTGGTGCATCCACACCGGAATCATGCCCGTATGCCAGTCGTGACAGTGCACAATCTCAGGCTTCCAATAATTCCAGCAAAACTCTGCTGCGCCGTTTGAGAAAAACGTGAACCGCCACTCTTCGTCGTCTCCACCATAGACGCGACGCGGATCAAAGGCGGGGTGCCCAAACAAATAGAGGGGCACATCTGACCCCGGCAACACCGTTTCATAGACCGCGAATTGGTTAAACATCGCGCTGCCCGTCCAAATCGGCTCGGCAGGAATCTCGATTTTGTCGGGCAAAAACCCATAATAGGGCATAAAAATCCGCACATCGTGCCCCATGTCTTTCAGCACCTTGGGCAGCGCACCGACCACATCTCCCATTCCACCGACTTTGGCGATCGGCGCGGCTTCGGCAGCAACTAACAAAATTCGCATATTAACTCTCGCGTTCCTTTGGTCGGCATTGTGATCATACCGATTAAGGGGTACGGTTCAGCGATTTGTGGCGATCGCAAGTTTAAGACCACGCCTTCTCGTCTGTGACAAAATGAAAGCACCCCATTGTGAGCCGAGTTCTATGCTCAAACCTTCCTCAGTCTCAATGCCACGGTTGGAGAATGGCGATCGACTGACTCGCACCGAGTTTGAGCGTCGCTATGCAGCCACCCCTGAGAAATTTAAAGCAGAACTCATTGAAGGAATTGTTTACGTGGCATCTCCAGTCCGAGTTAAAAATCACGGTAGACCTCATGCCCAAATCATGACTTGGCTAGGGGTTTATTACACCGCAACCCCGGGTGTAGACTTTGCCGATAACACCACAACCCGTTTAGATCTCGACAATGAACCTCAGCCTGATGCCCTGTTGCGAATCGAGCCGGAGGTTGGCGGCAGATCCCGAATCACTGAAGATGACTATGTCGAAGGCGCACCGGAACTGATTGTAGAAATTGCGGCAAGTAGTGCTTCTGTGGACATGAACACCAAACTCAACGCTTATCGCCGCAATGGAGTGCAAGAGTATATTGTTTGGCAAGTTTACGAGAATCAAATCGCCTGGTTTTGCCTACAAGAGGGTGAATATATTCGCTTACAGCCAGACGCGACAGGAATGATTTGCAGTCGAGTTTTCCCAGGATTGTGGTTAGCCGTGGATGCGCTTTTGAGAGGAGATTTAGCGATCGTCCTCGCCGAGCTGCAAACCGGATTGGCAACATCAGAACATAGGGAATTTGTCGATCGACTCAGCAGAAAATAGAGAACAAAAATACAAGTACATTTTCAACCATCCCCTAAGCCTAAATTCTCTAGTTTTGAATAAGAAATTCATACTCGTCAGGTGCTCCAATCCAGATCCAGTAGTGATCATCACCTTCTTTAATAGCCAAAGCACGATAGCTGCGACTCACCCGAACTGACCACAAATTATCATCCACTTTTTTGAAATGCAACGAGGGATGAAACGGGTCGCTCAACCACAATTGATACGCCTTTTGTGCTTGTTCCTGAACCTTAGGTGAGAGCGCAGAGTAAGCTTCCCAAAACTCAGGGGTTGTTAATGACTTCATCCAGGGGCTTTACATGGTTTGCAGCGATGTTTGCTTTCGCTGACTGAATCAGTTTGTCTAATCGTCCAGCTTTTGCATCGGCTGCAATTTGCTGATCCCAAGCGTCATCCAAGTATTCTTGAAGCCAGTCTGATAGTTTGTACGCTTCTTCTTTAGGAAGTTGCTCGATCGCTGCCTCAATTTCAGAAAGTGACCGCATAAATTGTTTCCTTATTCAATCATTTTGATCCTTGGTACCATTCCTGACCGCCGGACAACTCAGTTAGGCAATGATTAATGACCGCAGGAAGTTCTTTTGTCGAATGCTGATAGGTTAGATTGATTAACCTTTGAGAAGTCAGAATTAATAAAGCTCGATCGACACGTTCACTCACATGAATGGGGTTGAATCGTCCGTTTAAAACTTCAACGCTGGCAGGGGCAATGGCTGCTTCGATCACTTCCTCGAAAAAAGGTTCCCACTCGTCGATCTGGATGTAGTGAGATGTCTTATTGTCTTTAAGATTAAGCTTTTTGATTCGTAGAATTGAATCCGCGATCGAGGCAACCCAAGAATTTATTAATCGTTCTTCAAGTTGATTTTTAATGAGATGAACAAGCATCCTGACGAGAAACAATTCAATATTCAGCAGGATGGCTTGTTTACTCATTCCTTCTAGCTCATCAACCAGCAGCAGCGCATCGTCGTAACGACCTTCTAAGATGCTTGACTTTAAATCAATGAGTTCTTGAGTCATCTTGAAATGCCTTCACCGATTCGTGCTGGATGAACTCTGTTTAATTTTACCGAACGGCAGCAGAAATCTCGTCAAGAATTTCTTTTGCGCCCTTCTCAACCAGTTGATGAGCCAGTTGAATGCCTAACGCTTCAGGATCGGCGGCAGCGCCCGAAACTTCACCTTTGACGACTTTCTGACCATCTACACTCGCAACAATTCCCGTTAGTGTCAGCGTGTCACCATTGAGAACGGTGTTGACCCCGATCGGAACCTGACATCCGCCTTCTAACTCGCGCAAAAATGCCCGTTCTGCATAGCACCGATCGGCAGTCGGCTGATGCTGCAAGGCTTTGAGAATTGTCAAAATCTCAGCATCATCGCTGCGGCACTCAATGCCCAACGCTCCTTGTCCAACTGCATGAAGCGAGATCTCAGCCGGAATCACTTGATCGACTCGATCGCCCAAGTCTAACCGCTCTAAACCCGCAACTGCCAAAATCAGCCCGTCATATTCACCAGCGTCTAATTTTGCGAGACGAGTAATCACATTGCCGCGCACATCTTTAAACGCAAAGTGTGGGAAGTGATGACGAAGCTGTGCCAACCGTCTCAGTGAAGAAGTCCCGATCACAGCGCCTTCTGGCAGCGTATCGAGTTGCTTGCCTTTGTGCTTTTCATGCACCACCAGCGCATCGGCGGGATTTTCTCGATCGGTGACGCATCCCAACATCAGCCCTTCGGGGAGGCGAGTCGGCAGATCTTTGAGCGAGTGAACCGCAAAATCAATGTCTTGATTCAGCATCCCGACTTCTAATTCTTTCGTAAACAGTCCTTTATCGCCAATTTTTGCCAACGCGACATCCAGGATTTTGTCACCCTGAGTGCTCATCGTGTGAACTTCAAAGGTGCGATCGGGAAACGCTTTTTGCAATTGCGCCTGCACCCAGTGGGTTTGCACGAGCGCAAGCTGTCTTTTGCGAGACCCAATGCGAATGGTGCGGCTTGAAACGGGGGATGTGGTGAGAGACATATCAACGAGTATGCGAAACTGGCTTCAACGGTGACTCTTTCCACCTTACCGTAGTCAGTCGCCCCGATC
>JBBRPT010000057.1:0-40511 GCA_038227635.1 Leptolyngbyales cyanobacterium
GGGAAATTGTAGTGATGCAGATAGCGTTTGTCATCTTCGGGATGCAAATCGTCTAACATCTGAGCATCTCCAGGGCGGCCCAGTGTGACGGCTGACAGCACCTGAGTCACGCCTCGGTTCAATAAGCCACTGCCGTGAACGCGACGAGGTAAGACGCTGACTTTGCAAGAGATTGGACGAATCTCGTCTAACTTGCGACCATCGACGCGCATCCCGTCATCAATCACTTGGCGACGCATTAGGGTTTTGGTGACTTCTTTGAAGGTGTTGCTGAGAACTTTTCCATTCGCAGTCGCTGTCACTTTCACCGGATCTTCGTCGGGTAGCGCTTCAATTTCTTTAGAGATGGAGCCTTTGACTTCATCTAAAGCGGCTTCGCGGAGAGCCTTGTCTTTCTCAAATCTGCCCAAGATTTCTTTAACCGGAGCCGTTGCCCGATCGCGGATAAAGTTCTCTAACGTCGGATCGACGGGAGGAGCCTCTTCGGTCACTAGCTCGATGCCCATTTCTGCCATAAAGTCTCGCTGCGCCTGGATCAGGTCGCGCACCGCTTCATAGCCAAAGTCGATCGCTTCGATCATGTCTTGCTCAGGAAGCTGATTGGCTCCGGCTTCGACCATGATCACGCCATCGGGTGTGCCCGCGACGACTAAATCGAGGTCGCCTGACTCAATCTCTTTATAGGTGGGGTTGATCACAAAATCGTCGCCCACTAAGCCGACCCGCACGGCTGCCATCGGTCCGTTAAACGGAATTTTTGCCAGCATGACGGCGATCGATGCCCCGGTCACAGCTAGCACATCGGGGGGAACGTTGTCATCCATTGACATCGTGGTTGCCACAACCTGAATGTCATCGCGCAACCACGAGGGGAAGAGAGGACGCAGGGGACGATCGATTAAACGGCTCGTAAGGGTTGCTCGCTCTGGAGGTCGTCCTTCTCGTCTTAAAAATCCGCCGGGAATGCGCCCAGCCGCATACATCCGCTCTTCATAATCGACCAGCAATGGCAGAAAGTCGATACCTTCTCGTCCTTTAGCGCGAGTCGCTGCCACCAACACTGCCGTATCGCCTGACTGAATTAAAACCGCGCCTCCCGCTTGTGGGGCAAGCATTCCTACTTTGAGTCTAATATCCCTACCATCAAAGGATATTGACTTCTCGAACTCTTGCATGAAGTGTCCTGTCCTTTCTTATTCTTTTACTTTGTTCTGGGTCGATCGTAGCACTGATACCTTTTTACGGACTTCTTTAATGTTACTGATGCTGGAATTTACGCTGATTCTGGCTCGGTCGCATCGGGTCGCTCTATGATGACAGAATTGATCTGATGGCGATCGCATCCTCTTGAGTCGTCTTGACTAAATTCTGGGGATTCACTACTCAAATGGCAGTTTTACACGGTAGCTGGTTATTTCAGGCGCAGACGGCTGGGTTGCAGGGAGGCTTGCTCATTTGGGGTGAGGCTTGGCGACGGTTAGATTCTTCTAGTGAAGCGGGAGCCGATTCTTTAATTGCGACTCATCCGTATAGTATGAGTCGCGCTGAGTTGTTGGCGTGTTTAACAGAACTGCAACAGGCTAAACGGTTGAGCTTGCCATTTTTAGAAACGGTGGCGATCGCCAAATCCAAAAGCAAGCGCGGCAAAGCACAAGAGAATTCTGTGGCAGACGAGATGGGACGGTGGCGATCGCAGATTCTCGCCTTGCCGTCTGCTGCCTTGGAGCCAGATGAGAGGTTGATTCCGCAACTGTCTGCGGCTGCTGCGTCGAGTCAGCCAAATCCTCTACATCCGTGGCGAGTCGATGGACTCTGCCTTGCTCCGATCGAGGCGTTGCAGTTTCTCAATTCCCTGCCGTTGGGTTCGCTGAATGAAGAGGATTCGTTTTTAGGAGGGGATTTGCGCTTTTGGTCACACACGGCGCGCTGGAGTTTGGATCTGTTGGCTCGATCGAAGTTTCTCCCCGCATTAGACAATGCGATCGCGTCCTGGGAAGCTCTGCTCGATAGCTCAACCGATCAAGAACGTTTGGGCAACTTCGCAAAGTTAATGCCGTCTGTCTGCCGCACCTATCAACAGGAAAGTTTGGAAGATTGTTTAGCGATCGAGCTTCCTCCCGAACCGCAAGCGCTTCTCTCTAGCTTTCTCAATCAAGTCGTCGATGCTCAGATTAGAGTGGCGGTTGACCAGCATCCCATTCCAACCAAGCTGTCTCGTGAAGCGGTGGCGCGGGGAGGAGTCGCGATCGAGTCTCCACTGCGAGAATGGCTGCAAGGATTGGGACAATCACCCCAGGTACGTGCGGATGGCGTTGAGCGATTAGAAGCCGCCCTGACCAACTGGAAAGCGCCTTTACGAAATGATCAGACTGCCCAGTTTCGGGCGTGTTTACGACTTCAGCCTCCGCTCAGTCATCAAAAAAACTGGACGCTGGAGTATTTGCTGCAAGCGATCGACAACGCTGAATTCATCGTCAGCGCGTCTGTGATTTGGCAAAATCCGGTCGATCGCTTGGTCTATCAAGGACGCACGATCGACCATCCTCAAGAGACGTTGCTGATGGGGTTGGGACTCGCTTCTCGCTTATACAGTCTGATCGAACCGAGTTTGCAAGAAGCCCGTCCGCAGTCGTGTCAACTGACTCCGGTACAGGCGTATGAGTTGATCATGAATGGCTCGTGGCGCTTGCAGGACAGTGGGTTAGGCGTGATTTTGCCACCTAGTTTGGCAAACCGGGGCGGATGGGCAAATCGATTGGGATTAAAGATTCAAGCGTCCACGCTGACCAAGCAGAAAAAAGGACAGTTAGGGCTGCAAAGTCTGCTCAACTTTCAGTGGGAACTGGCGATCGGAGGGCACAGCATTCCCAAAGCCGAGTTCGATCGCTTGGTGGCGATGAATGCGCCCTTAGTGGAAATTAACGGCGAATGGGTAGAGCTTCGACCTCAAGACATCAAAGCCGCCCAAGCGTTTTTTGTGGCTCGAAAAGATCAGACCACGCTGTCTCTAGAAGATGCGTTGCGAATTAGCACCGGAGATGCACAGTCGATCGAGAAGCTTCCAGTCGTTAGTTTTGAAGCATCGGGTGCCCTGCAAGAATTGGTGACAACCCTCACCGGAAACCAATCCCTCGAAGAAATCGAGACCCCTAAAGACTTTCACGGCGAACTGCGACCCTATCAATCTCGCGGTGTTGCCTGGTTAGCCTTCTTAGAGCGATGGAGTCTGGGCGCGTGCCTCGCCGACGATATGGGACTGGGGAAGACGGTGCAGTTCATCGCCTTCATGCTGCATCTACGGGAGCAGGGAACCTTAGAACAACCGATTCTTTTAGTCTGTCCCACATCGGTTTTGGGCAACTGGGAACGCGAAGTGAAAAAGTTTGCTCCCGTCCTCAAAGTTCTAGTTCACCACGGGGATAAACGTCCTCAAGGGTCGGCATTTGCCAAAGCGGTGCGCGATTGCAACTTGGTCGTGACGAGCTATGCGTTAATTCAGCGAGATGTCAAAACGTTGACTGCCGTCACTTGGCAAGGGGTCGTTTTAGATGAAGCGCAAAACATCAAAAATCCAGACGCAAAACAATCTCAGGCAGTGCGGCAACTTGAGGCTCAGTTTCGCATCGCCTTAACCGGAACGCCCGTCGAGAATCGATTGTCAGAACTCTGGTCAATTTTAGACTTTCTGAATCCGGGCTATTTGGGTCCGCGTAATTTCTTTCAGCGTCGATTTGCGATTCCGATCGAGCGTTATGGCGACACAACCTCGCTGCAAACCTTGCGATCGCTGGCGCAGCCTTTTATCTTGCGGCGACTGAAGAGCGATCGTGACATCATTCAAGACTTGCCCGAAAAACAAGAGATGACGGTCTTTTGTGGGCTGTCTGCTGAGCAAGCCGCGCTCTATCAGCAAATCGTAGACAAATCTCTCGCAGATATTGATGCCGCCGAGGGCATTCAGCGTCGGGGCATCATTCTGGCACTGCTGACCAAACTCAAACAGCTTTGCGATCACCCCACGCTAATCAAAGAAGACAAAACCTCTGATTCATCGTTTGAAAGTCGATCGGGCAAACTTCAGCGCTTAGAAGAGATGCTAGAGGAGGCAGTCGCGGAGGGCGATCGGGCACTGATTTTCACGCAGTTTGCTGAGTGGGGCAAGTTGCTCAAAGCCCATCTCGAACAGCGACTAGGACGCGAGACGCTGTTTCTCTATGGCGGCACATCTAAAAAGCAGCGCGAAGAAATGATTGATCGCTTCCAGCAAGATCCGCAAGGGCCACGCATTTTTATCTTGTCGCTCAAAGCAGGCGGAGTCGGATTGAATTTAACTCGCGCCAATCATGTGTTTCACTTCGATCGCTGGTGGAATCCGGCAGTCGAAAACCAAGCCACCGATCGGGTGTTTCGCATCGGTCAAACTCGCAATGTGCAAGTCCACAAATTTGTCTGCACAGGCACGTTAGAAGAGCGCATTCACGAAATGATTGAGAGTAAGAAAGCCCTAGCCGAGCAAGTGATTGGCGCAGGTGAAAATTGGCTCACTGAACTTGACACTGACCAATTGCGGAATTTATTGCTGCTCGATCGGAGTGCCGTGATCGAAGAGTAAATCTCTACAAAGGGAAGCGATCGTTGCTTCAAACTTTTTTCAGATAGAAGTTAGCTTAGGCTATACCCATCTTTTCCAGGAGCATTGATGAAGATTCAAGTCCTGAGCGACCTTCACATTGAATTCAAACCTTTTGATATTCCAGATACTGATGCTGATGTTGTCGTATTAGCTGGAGACATTCATACCGGAAATAAAGGAATTGATTGGGCTATTAAAAATATTTTAAATAAACCCGTTATTTACGTTTTGGGCAACCATGAATGTTATGGTCAGACCTATCCAAAACTGATAAAGAAGCTAAAGGAAACTTCTGCGGGTACAAACGTTCAAATTCTAGAGAATGAGTTAACCCAGATCGGCGGCGTAAACTTCTTAGGCTGTACGCTATGGACTGATTTTGAACTTTTTGGAGATCCACGCATTGCAGGTTATCACGCATCTCAACGAATGACGGATTTGAGAAGAATAAGAATGCTTCCAAACTACTCAAAGATGAAATCTGTTGATGCTTCAGTGATTTGTAAAAAATCAGTTCGTTGGCTAAGAGATACTTTGGCTCAATCCGGTTTAGAGCCGCTTGTAATCGTTACTCACCACGCACCAAGCAAAAAATCCATACCGCCGCACTACCAAGAAGATCTACTGAGTGCAGCCTACGCCTCTCACCTTGATGATTTGGTTGCATCATCTGGATCTGCATTATGGATACATGGGCATTTACATAAACAATTTGATTATAAGATTGGTTCGACACGGATAATTTGCAATCCTCGTGGCTATCCAGATGAACCAAACTATTTTTTTAATCCAGAATTAGTAGTGGAAATTTGAGAAGAAACCTTAATTAGCTCTTCTTCATTTACCTTCTTGAGTAAGTGCAATAATAACCGCTCTCCAATTTTTATCAGGAAGTTGAGTGTTGCAAACAGTCCAAATTTAAGCCAGGACGTTTAACACGATCGTATCCAGACGATAATAAGACATCGGGTTTGGTTATTACCCATGACTCAAGAACTTCTCAACGATGAAGAAATCGTCACTGAGCTTGACATCAGCCATTTGGTGATTGAGGACGATACCCCAGTGGACAACTTTCAAAGTGCAAAGCAACAACGTCTGCTGGTAGAGCCGCTCTACGCCTCATGGTCGCCCGGAGTCCCCTTTATTGCTGACTCAAATATTGGGCTGTTCTACGCTTTCAAGCAAGATCCCCTCGTCCCCGATGCCTTTCTCAGTTTGAATTTGCAAATGCCTGCTGACTGGAGCCAGAAACAGAACCGATCCTATTTTGTTTGGGAATTCGGGAAGGTTCCAGAAGTGTGCATCGAGATCGTCTCTAATCGCAAAGGCAATGAGTTGGACTCCAAAAAAGACGACTACGCCCGGATTGGGGTTGCCTATTATGTCGTTTTCGACCCCTTGCAGCAGCTTCAGCGAGAAGGCGAGTTAAATGGCAATCTACTAAAGATTTGGGTACTGACCGCAGGGCAATATGTGGAGATGCCAGAACCCTTTTGGCTGCAAACAGTGGGACTGGGTTTAACCCTTTGGAACGGAGAGTTTGAGAGTCAAGAGTCCACCTGGCTTCGGTGGTGCGTTTACCCCGAAGGGGGAACTGCTTCGCAACATGAGGGGCGAGTCATTCCCACGGGTGCAGAACGGGCAGACGAAGCAGAACTAAAAGCTCAGAAACTAGCCGAACGACTCCGAGCAATGGGAGTAGACCCAGACGAAATTTAACTTGAGTGTCAAACGACACCCAAACCTTGTATTGGCATGAGAGCAAACGGTCAACTTGATCTGGCTCAACGTGATGAGGCGCTTTTATAATCTGAGAAGCGGAAATCTTAGCAAATACTAGCGGCATCCCGGCATTGCTCGATCGAGATGAGCATTCCTAAATGCATTCAAGATGTAGATGGGGTACGTTCACACTGTATGTTCAATGCTTCAGCAACTTCAGATTCTAGCTCTCCTGATTGAATGTTTGTCGCTGCTGAATCTCTGTCCAAACGTCGTCAAGACTGAGCGGATCTAGCCATTGATGGCGCTCCTTCGTGTAGTCGCCACCACCCTCATCAAATTGTTTGAGAAATCTGACGGCATCGACATAGCCCAACGCTGCAATTAGCGCTTTGAAAGCCTTTCGATTTAATTCAATGGGTGTTGTCATTTGTCTCTCCTTCCGTTGCAGAAACTTCCATGATCCAGTTCACCGGGTTAGTTACTTGGACTTTTAACATATCCTGATAATTGGCTGCCTTGCGAACAAGACGATCATCAGTTGTCAAGAATACATCCGCATCCGCAGCTTCAGCGCAGGCAAGATGAAACGCATCAAACGTTTTGAAACTTAAAGCGACTAATACAGTTGCTCTTGCAAGAACCGCTTTAGTCGAGCTGATCCGAATGTTGGCGATCGCCAGAGAATCTAGCACCTGCTGTTTTCTAAGCGGATCAGGAGTCCGATCAATTTCAGCTTCTAGGGCAGCACTTTTGACCGAGGAAATGGGATTCAAGCCCCGCACTTTTAGGGCGGCTTTTCTTGATTTCTAATGTATTCCTCTAAGACCTCTAATGGGGCACCGCCAACCGACAGCGCGAAATAGCTAGGACTCCAAAGCGCTTCTTTGTGGGGCTTTGGTAGTCCAGCTTGCCCATAGCGACGGCTTGAAACACCTTTGAGAGCATTCACGATCTGAGAGACTGAAAGCTTTGGAGGATACTCTACCAGCGCGTGAACATGATTCCCTTCACCGTTGAATTCGAGGATCGCAAAGTCCATGCTCTTTGCAACTTCTCTGAATGATTTCTCAATCAAATCCAGGCTTTCAGTGGTGAACACAGCCCGACGATATTTAGTCACACAGACCAAGTGAATCTTAAGGTCTGTCACGCTATGTCTTTCTCGACGAAATTGGGTTGTCATTTCGTGCGGACCAACTTATAATTGATTAACAGACCAATTCTAACACGCCTCATGAAAGCCAGGTATCAGTATAGATTCTACCCAACAGACCAACAGCGACAGAGCCTAGCTCAGTTGTTTGGTTGCGTTCGGGTTGTCTGGAATGATGCGCTGGCTATTTGCAAGGCTGCTGAGAAGTTGCCTAAGAATGGTGATCTGCAAAAGGTCGTCATCACTCAAGCTAAGAAAACGAGTGGGCGGGAATGGTTAGCAACCGTCTCTAATATTCCGTTGCAGCAATCTGTGGCAGATTTAGGGACGGCTTATCAGAACTTTTTCAACTCTCGCAACGGGAAGCGAAAAGGCTCAAAGATAGGTTATCCTCGCTTCAAAAAGAAGCAGGGCAGACAGTCTGCGCGGTTTAGGATAGGTGGCTTTTCAATCAAAGGTGAATCGGTCTACTTAACCAAAATTGGCAATTTAAGCCCAGTCTGGTCTAGGGAGTTGCCCTCAGAGCCTAGCTCTGTCACGGTGATCAAGGATGCTGCAAATCGGTATTTTCTCAGCTTTGTTGTAGAGGTTGAGCCTGTTCAAGTCGATGCCCAAAACCAAAGCATCGGAATCGATTTAGGCGTTAAGACGTTTGCATTCATGAGCAATGGCGAAAAGGCTGAAAGTCCTAACTACTCTCGCTTAGACCGCAAAGTTAGGAAGCTGCAACGCAAGTTAGTCAAGCAACCCAAAGGAACTAGGAGGCGAGAAAGAACACGGTTAAAGATTGCCAAACTGCACAACCAAATTGCAGACAAGCGGAAAGACTTCTTGCACAAGTTATCAACCAAAGTGGTGAGAGAAAACCAATCCATCATTTTGGAAGATTTGAACGTGTCTGGCATGGTCAAAAACCGTAAGCTCTCTAGGGCAATTAGTTTGCAGGGTTGGAGAGAATTTAGAACTCTCTGTGAGGCTAAAGCTGAGAAGTTTGGCAGAGTTTTCACGATCATTAACCGATGGGAACCGACTAGCCAGATTTGCTCTGATTGCGGTTATCGGTGGGGCAAGCTGGATCTAAAGGTCAGAACCGTTCAGTGTTTAAGCTGTGGGTCTGTTCATGATCGAGACGAGAACGCAGCAAAGAATATTGAAAAAGTCGGCATGGGGTATCGGCACGACTCTAAACGGACGCAGAGACAGAGTAAGACTACTTCGGTAGCGTCAGTCGGTGAAGCGTCAAGAATCACCGCTCCTTTAGGACGGTGAGTATATCAACAAGTTCCATGTGCCCGATTGGCAGTAAGCAACGATCGTAAGCACGGCTTCAGCTTCCAGACGAATTCGCGCTTGTGTCCAGTCATCAAAGGGGCGGTTAAAGCAGCAAACATCCATGTAGACCGTATATCGCCTTGCCATAATTTTGTTGCGCGCACCCAACTGCGATCGAACTCAACGTCTGAACCACTGACATTTTTTACTGATGCTTTTACGGAATTCGATCGCAGATCCTAGCCAGCTTGTTTCATCTATTAGAATGCAATGAGTGGCTTTCACGTTCTCCAACGCTTAAGTAGTCATCACTCACTAGTCCCGACTCCTATCTTATCGACGCTCTAACCACTGGCGAATGCGAACCTTAGACGACACATAAATTGGCAGTTGATAATGCTCAATCATCAGCCATGCCACAAACGCAAAGTGAGTTAAAAACGTCAGCCCCACCCACACATTTGGCAACCAAGCCAACGTGCTGCCCTCCAACGGTGGAACAATTCGAGACGAGAGAAAAATCAGCGTCGGCGGCAGCACCACCAAAATTACGCCGACAATCCAAATCACCAGCGTCAGATCGACATCCAGTTGATTTGCCGCTTGCCAGTTGCGACCAGTCCAGCGCCACGTCATCGGCTGAGAGCTATCTTCAACGTGAATCGACTGTTCTCGCAGATTGGCGGTGAAAATATGGCGACAGAAATTGCAGGCAAACGCATCCATCAGCGTCAACTCAGCAATCTGTCCATGACGACAAACCGGACAGAGATAAGTCTCGTGAAAGTTAAGCGATCGCCGCTCAACCACTGATCGAGCCGATGACTTACCGTTAAGATGCGTCGCAGGTTTCGTCATGCTAACCAACTCCTAGATTCAGGAAGAGTTTGAAGCAGCTATCGAGCACTCGCGATCGAACCACTGCTGCTACCCACAGACTTAGTGACTTCGACCCCGTTTTGTTCTAGCACGATCGTGGGTTCACCATTCTTGCTCATGATAATTCGTTTAAGCAGAACTCTGCCATTCGCTACTGAGTCACCTGGTCGGACATAGCGAGCCGTCCCTTCTGCGGGCGATTGAATGATTGCCATTGCTTTGCCGCCAATCTGCACCACTCCCGTAATTTGCACCGCATCAGCAAGGCTAGTCTGTGAAATAGCTGGAGGCACGATCGAAGGAGCCTGACTCATGGGTAGAGGAGGCAACGCCGCGATCGGAGTCGAAGGCAGAGGAGGCTGTGCAACAGTTTGAGGAACGATTTGTTGAATCGGAGCCTGCTTAACCGCTTGCCTGATTGGAGACTGAGCCACCTTCGGAGCCGGAAGCTGAATCGAAGCGGGAAGAATCGCCGAAAACGGATCGCGTCGCCCTGTCGTAGAAATTTGCGATAGTCGAGCTTGAGGATTGGTCGTCTGAAGCATCCCCTTTACTGGAACGATCGGTAAAGAAGCACTTGACGACGAAACAGTCGGCTTCTCAAAGGTTGGAGCAGACGCTTGAGCGATCGGTGCCGAGGGCTGAGCCGAATTGTTTGCGGCTCGATCGCTCCCACAACTCGTTAGATACAACGTCGCGACTCCCAGACCTGCCATCCACAAAACGTTTTTCATAATCCCTCCCCTGCGTACATCTGTTCACACTTGCCCTAGCATATCGCGAATTGTTCTCAGTGAAAGTTTTTTTGTTTGACAAATCCTTTCGAGTGTGCGACTGAGACAGAGTGAACGCTTAAGCCTTCTTCTTTTAGAATTAAGAGATGCAACGATCGTCCCAGCCTGTAGTCAAAGATCTCGTCTTAATCGGTGGTGGACACAGCCACGCGATCGCCCTGCGAATGTTTGGGATGCACCCACTGCCCGGAGTGCGGTTAACGCTGATCACCGAAGCCTCCGACACGCCCTATTCAGGAATGCTGCCGGGGCACATCGCCGGATTTTATGACCACGAAGACTGTCATATTAATCTGCGATCGCTCTGTCAATTTGCTCAAGCTCAAATTTTTATTGACCCCGCGATCGGACTGGATTTAGAAAACAATCGCGTGCTGTGTGCAAATCGCCCTCCGGTTTCGTTTGATTGGGTGTCGATCGACATTGGCAGCACTCCCACATTACCGCCGGGAATCGGGGCAACAGACCACAGCATTGCGGCGAAACCCGTTCAGCATTTGCTGTCGTGGTGGAATCGATTCACCGACTCTCTCAAGCAAAACCCTGAGAAGCCAGTCACTCTCAGCATTGTGGGCGGTGGCACGGGTGGCGTTGAGTTGGCTCTCAATATGCAGCATCGCTTGCACGAGATCTTGCAAAAAGCCGGACAGTCCAAAAATTTGCTGGCTCTGCATCTCTTTCACACAGGCGCAGATCTGATGCCCAAACACAATCCCTGGGTGCGGCGTTACTTTCATCACCAACTCACTCAACGAGGCATTCACCTCCACTTATCTGAGCGGGTGCATGAGGTGCAGTCAGGGCTGGTGATTACGGAGTCGGGCTTAAAAATTCCCTGTGATGCAACAATTTGGGTGACGCAAGCATCGGCTCCTGACTGGTTGAGCAAAGCCGGATTAGCCGTTGATCAGAAAGGCTTTATTCTCGTCAATGATGCGTTGCAATCGGTGTCGCATCCTCACGTTTTTGCGGTGGGAGACATCGCCACGATGGTCAACTACGATCGCCCAAAAGCCGGAGTTTTTGCAGTCCGGCAAGGGAAACCTCTGTTCAAAAATCTGCAAAGCATCATTCGCGATAAACCGCTCCAGTCCTACCATCCGCAAAAAAACTATCTCAGCTTAATCGGTACTGGAGACCAGTCTGCGGTTGCCTCTTATGGAGCACTTGGCTGGAAGTCTTCGCTGTTGTGGAAGATCAAAGATCACATCGATCGCACCTTTATGCAACGGTTCCGAGAACTCCCAACGATGACAGCGACGAATGCTGTCACCAATCAATCCGAATCGTCATTAACATCCCAAGCTCAACTCATGCGATGTGCAGGATGCGGTGCAAAAGTCGGTGGCAATACTCTAGAGCGATCGCTTCAACGCATTCGTCAAGATCACCCAAATCTGACTCAATCCCAAGACATTCTGATCGGATTGGATGCGCCGGATGATGCTGCTGTGGTGCAAGTTCCGATCGGAAAAGTCTTAGTCCAAACAATCGACTATTTCCCCGCACTGCTGAATGATCCGTTTTTGTTTGGTCAAATCAGCACTCACCACAGCTTGAGTGATCTATTTGCGATGGGGGCAACGGCTCAGAGTGCTTTAGCGATCGCCACCATTCCCTATGCGACAGCAGCCAAACAAGAAGAAACCCTCTATCAGCTACTCTCTGGAGCCGTCAAAGCCCTTCAGCAAGCAGGTGCCATTTTAATTGGAGGGCACACCGTCGAAGGCGCAGACTTGGCTTTTGGGTTGTCTTGCAACGGATTTGCCGATCCGACTCGTCTGCTGCGAAAAAGCGGAATGCAGCCTGGACAGGTGATCATTTTGACGAAAGCGATCGGCACCGGAACTCTTTTTGCAGCCGAAATGCGACGACAGGCAAACCCTCAATGGATTGATGGCGCGATCGAGTCAATGCTGATTTCTAACCAGCAAGCCGCCATCTGTTTCCTGACTCATGGCGCAACCGCTTGCACCGATATTACAGGCTTTGGCTTACTCGGACACTTGGCTGAAATGATGGACGCATCTCGGATGTCAGTCACTCTGGATCTCTCCGCCGTGCCAATCTTAGAAGGCGCACGTCAAACCGTCCGACAAGGAATCTTCAGCTCTCTCCATCCTCAAAATCTGCGATCGAGTCAAGCGATCACCAACCTCAACGAAGCACAAACTTCTCCCGATTATCCTTTGCTGTTCGATCCCCAAACATCAGGTGGTCTACTAGCAAGCATTGCTGAAGACAGGGCAAAAGATTGTTTAAATGCACTCCGCTCAACGGGATATTTAGAGGCAGCGATCGTCGGTTATGTTCGAGCAGATAATTTCGCGAGAGGAGTGAACGTGCTATGACTGCTGAGCGCAGTCGCTTTCTAAGTCTGCACTCTGCGCCAATGTGACACCGTTCTTCCAAAGCTCATGCTCACTAATGTCAATTTCTTCGTTCCATACCACTCCATACCCACCTTGCTCAACCTTGAAGTCTCTAAAGAAAGCAGGTTGCCGAAGCGGAGAAAACATCGGGATGTCTAACAGACGGCTGATATCGTATCTTTTAACTTCTTGATTGGTAAACTCAATCACTAAACTTGTGTCGTCGATCGCTTTGGCTTTAAGAATTCGAGGATACTTCATGCTGCTCTTAAGCCTAAAACTATTTGAGAGGAGGTAATTTACGAAACTCTTGAGTATTCCACATTTCCAACAAATCTTGCTGATATAAAATTGCCCACTCAAGGACTAACTTTTGTGCGCGACTTGGCAAATCTCCCTCAATGATTTCGAGTGACTCAATATCTACCAGTGCATTATACTCACCATATATCGCATGAATATGAGGCGGAGGGTGGTCACAGAAGAATACCTTAATCACAATTCCATAAAATCGTGCAATCTCTGGCATAACTGCATTTGGCAGCAAATAATAGATTCCTTTTATTTTACCAGCAGGCGATCGCCATACTCCTAAAGCTGATTCAAATCAAACCGAAGGTGTCATTAGGGATGCTCTAAGATAAGTCAAATCACTCACATTAGGGCGAGGAATCTGTGACTCGAAAACGCTTCATCATTGAGATGGGAATGGGAGTCGATCAACATGGGCAAGAACCCACGGTTGCGGCGGCTCGCGCAGTGAGAAATGCGATCGCTCACAATGCGCTTCCTGGTATCTGGGAAGTCGCGGGGTTAGACCACCCTGATCAAATGGTTGTCGAGGTGCAGGTTGCCGTTCCCTACCCCGATCAGGTCAGAGAGGCAGACGTATTGGCGGTTTTGCCCTTTGGACGAAAGACTCTCACCGTTGAGGCAGGCGGCATGATTGTGCAGGGACGAGCGATCGCAGAATTTAACGACAAAAATGATGAAATGTTAATCGCAGTTGCTGCCGTGACGGTGTATATCGAGAAAGAAGACTCTTAAGCAGGCTTCCAAGTGCCGTGAAACCCAAATGGAATCACTTCGGGTAATGCTAGACGACACACAGGCGAATCGTTGAGGTGATCGCTGTCGAAAACCCAGACTTCGCTACGATCGAGAGTCCCGTCATAAACGACTGTGACGATCCAACCTCGATCGGGATCTTCAGCATCCGGTGCATAGATCGGCTCCATTGGGTAGCGATTTTCACCTAAGTCGGCTTCCATTAGCTCTCCAGTGGTTTGATCAAATCGAGCGATCGCCCCAAACCAATCCTGAACCGGATCAATGCCTTGACGACGGAGTGATAAATAAGTGTGGGGCGCAGGTTGACCCACATCATGTGGCTTCACGATCGGGAATTCACAGAAGCGATCGAGGAGTTGATGCATCTCGATTACGTTTCCAGCCACTGGATTCAAGCGCACTTGCCACAGCGTTGACTTAGCGGATGTGTGAGTTTCACCTGTCGCAACTTCTTTGAGATATTGATTCGTGTCAAAATTATCATAGCGAACAGTATTCACAACTAAGTCACCGTCTGTATTCACAAAGCCATTGCCAAAGTGCCATTGATACCAGGGTTCTGTTTCACCTCGGCTGACTAAGGCTAGAGAAGTCCGATCGAAGACTAAAATCTGCGTTCCGAGTTCTGGCTTCCATTCAAACGAGTCACTAAAACTTTTGAGCTTGAGCAGCAACGGCAACACATCTAGCCGCACGGGCGCAATGAAGAAGATCAAATATTGCCCTGCCATCACAAAATCGTGAATCAACGGCGAACCGTCTAGCTCAACGCTGCCTTTTTGCTTCAGCTTGCCACTCGCGTCAAGGCGATAGACATTTAGCGTCGCCTCTTTGCCAAAGCTCACCCCAAAATTAAACACATCACCCGTTTTCGAGTCACGTTTAGGATGGGCAGAAAACGGTAGCGACTTCGGCAACCCGCCTAAGTCATCCAGTCCACGCGTTTCGAGAGTCTCTAAATCAAGCTCGTAAGGATGTCCTCCTTCCCATAGAGCGAGCAGCCGATCGGGAAACGCCAACACTGAGGTATTCCCCGCATTCTTGATTGCTTTGAACCGATCCCAAATCGCTCCCGGCGGAGTCATGCCATAACCACCGTAAATAAATCGCCCCGCTTTTTCCTCTGCTTGATATTCAGCCGATTGGATGTAGCGATAAACGCCCGTCGCCCCTGCGTTGCTGAAGTGAACGCCCAAAATTGCCCCATCGCCATCAAACCAGTGTCCAACGCGCTGTCCACCGCGCTCTAGCCGAGCCGCGCCGTTGCGATAGAGCGATCCGCGTAGCCCAGCCGGAATGGCTCCTGACAAAACCGATAATGGAGACGGCTCGAACCCTCTTGCGGTGTGCAATACCGCATTTGCCCAAGATTTGGTTTTAGAAGAACTAATCACGATCGTGCATCTCCTTGGTAGTGGTGTCAGTCTAGCGTTTCAAGCAAAAGCTCTCCGAGACGCTAATATGCAATTAGTTGCATTGCTTGATCCAAGTATTATGCAATTATTTGAATATGTCAATAAGTGAATATGCAATTTGTTGCGTATTCAAGGAGAAACAGCAATGGCACTCGCGCACACGATTTTGGCAGCGCTGATCAGTCAGTCTCGGAGTGGATATGACCTGACCAAATATTTTGAGACCTCGATCGGCTTCTTCTGGAAAGCGAGTCATCAGCAGATTTATCGCGAACTCTCCAAACTAGAAGAACAGGGTTGGATCGCGGCTGAAGCAATCGCTCAAGCAGGTCGTCCCGATAAAAAGCTTTACCACTTGACCGAACTAGGACTGCACCATCTGATGCAGTGGACAGCAAAACCCTGCGACGCTGCAGCGCTGAAAGATGATTTGTTAGTCAAAGTGTTTGTCGGCAATCTAGTTCCCGTTTCGGCGATTCAGTCAGAGTTGAAGCGTCATCGCCAGATTCACCAAGAAAAGTTAGCAACCTATGAAACTATCCAGCAGCAATATTTTCAACATCCTCAGCAATTATCAAATGTTAATGTGTTTCCCTATCTCACCTTGCGACGAGGCATCCGGTATGAGCAGGAATGGGTTGACTGGTGCGATGAAGCACTCGAACTCTTGGCAAAACGTTCGGATGACGAGCCTGTCTGATAAAATAGCGGCGTTGTCACGATACATACGACTTTGAGTCAGTCGATCGATCTACCAAAAGTCGATGATTTTTTACAAGAGCTAGCCACCATTCAGCAAACAGGTTCTAAACGAATCGCCCTGCTGGGTTCTCGGCATGTGCCTATCACTCACCAAAACTTGATTGAGATGATGAGCTATGCCCTGGTTTTAGAAGGAAATCGTCTAATTACATCCGGTTCTACAGGAACGAATTTTGCGGCAATTCGGGGAGCGCTGCGCGCCGATCCCAGCTTGCTGACGGTGATCTTGCCCCAAACGATGGATCGCCAGCCTCGCGAATCTCGCGAACAGCTTGAAAACGTCATGCACCTGGTCGAAAACCCTGAAAATAATAGCCTCTCTCTCGCAGAAGCCAGCGCTCTGTGCAACCAGGAGATTATTTCTCGGTGTCAGCAACTGATCGGGTTTGCGTTTCACGACAGCCGGACGTTGCTGCAAACCTGCCGAGATGCAGAAGACCAGCGTAAAATTGTGACGTTATTTTATTTCGATTAGGAAATCGCAAATGAACCTGTTTGGACTGTCTACTCCGACGATTTTGTTAGGGGCGATCGCGGCTGCCGCTGTTCTGGTCTATCTCCCCTTTTTGGTCGTGGGATATGCCCGTGTCACCATTGGCTATGACCAAGCCATGATGGCGACTCCTCGCGCTGCCTTTGACAAACTACCTGCCTTTGGTCAACGGGCAACGTGGGCGCACCAAAACTCGTGGGAGTCATTTATGCTGTTTAGCGTCGCAGCGCTGATGGCATACGTCACGGGTCAAACCTCCGAATCGGTAGCATGGGCAGCGATCGGTTATCTCCCCATTCGCCTCATCTACTCAGCTGCCTATATTTTCAACGTGCCGATCGTCCGTTCTTTAATGTTTGCCCTCGGCTCAACGTGCATTTTTACCTTGATTGCCGCCAGCATTACCAGCACCATTAAAGGATAGTGGTTAGTTATACAGAAATAGTTAGCAGGTAAAGGAGCCTTTAGAACTATGGTAGCTACGGCGTGGCTCCAGCATATTTCTGCGAATGGTTTACGAAGAACAAAGAAAAATCCTAAAGTCTTTGAGCAAGTGATTATGGATTTTTCAGCTATTGATGACGATACTCCGTTAATCTCAAGCTTGTCCGAACTAACCCCAAATCAGCTCACTGTGCTTAATGAGATTAGCTCTGAAATGGAATCAGTGATTAATTGGTGGTCAATTTACGACATTGAGGTTTTAGAAGATTTAAAAAGTATTTCCCCAGAAACTTACGAGCAGCTTAAACCTGAGCTTTACTGGATTGTGGCAGATGAGAAAAAATGCTTGCAGCTAAACTTAAATCACTCATGGAGCCATGTTAGTAGTCTTTTTAGACATGGAACTTCAATGGAACCATCTGCCTTAGTAAGCAAAGTTGATGATTTCTATAGAGTCAATATACTTTCTGGGAAACCCGTTGACCCAAATGATACGTTCTTCCCTATGCGCTATCAAGAAGTCGATGAGGTTACGGAGATGGCTCAATCACTTTTAAAGATCGATGAGCGGGAAATCCGACAACGATTTGAGTACGCATTACAAGCGCAAACGCCAGTATATCGCTACATATGGGAAGAGGAATCTTATTCCACATTGTTAGAATATTGTAAAGAAGTACAGTCTTTTTATCAGACTGCTGCGGCTCAGGGTTTTGGGGTAGTTAATGCCATCTCGTAAAGCGTTCCCGTATAGCAATCCTGTTGGAGTGGGCTTTTGAGATTGATCTACAATAGAAGTGATGTGGCTTCGAGCCGCCCAACAGGAACGTTGTCCTGCTCCTTTCCCCTTTTTACCTATGGCTTCTACTTTTTCTTTTGATGTGGTCAGCGACTTCGATCGCCAGGAGCTTGTCAATGCTGTTGACCAAACCAATCGTGAGATCATCGCTCGCTATGACCTCAAAGACACCAAAACCACGCTGGAATTGGGTGAAGACGCGATCGTCGTCAGCACCGACAGCGAATTCACGTTAGATGCGATTCAGACGATTTTGCAAATAAAATCTGCCAAGCGTAATTTATCGCTCAAGATTTTTGACTACGGCAAAGTCGAGTCTGCTAGTGGCAACCGAGTTCGGCAAGAAATCAAGCTCAAAAAAGGCATCAGCCAAGAAGTTGCCAAACAAATCACAAAACTGATTCGAGACGAATTTAAGAAGGTGCAAGGCTCGATTCAGGGCGATGCGGTGCGCGTATCTGCCAAAGCTAAAGACGACCTGCAAGCCGTTATGCAGCGATTAAAACAAGAAGACTATCCAATGGCGTTGCAGTTTGATAATTATCGCTAACTCGCAACCGATCGTTTGACTTCAACTTGGGCACTATGAGTGCGGTCTAGAGATGTTGCAAACATCATTAGATCCAGCAAACACTCACTAAAGAAAGAATTATGCCCAAGCGTCGATTGCCAGCCCGAGGAACTCAGAGTCAAGTCATCTTAGAGACAGATGTTGCGATCGCGGCGATCGCTATTTTTTCTGGCTACGCGGATGGAGATGGTATCAACGAAGATGAAGGCTACGCGCTAGATGAAATGCTCTCAGGCATCAGCTTGTATGAAGAGTATTCGGACGAAGATCTGCAAGAGCTAGGCGCAAAAGTTGGCGCATTGATTCGAGAAGACGGTCCTGATGCGGTGTTTGCCCAAGCGGTCGAGTCGTTGCCAGATCGCGATTTAAAAGAAGTCGCTTTTACCGTGGCAATGGTGGTTCTTGCGATTGATGGAGAAGTCCCTGAGGAAGAAGAGGAGTATTTAGAATATCTGCGTGTGGCTTTGAAAATTTCTGATGACCGAGCACAAGAACTCGTTGATGAGATGTTTTCTGACGAGGAATCGGAAGACGAAGAATCAGAAGACGAAGAGTAAGCTTTGAGCTGCGATCGTAGGGGGCACTCCACTCTGCTCCCTACTTTTTAATCAATTAATATCTGAATATTTGTTCACACGTTATGATAAAGGGTAAATAAGAGGATATCCATAATGGCTGCCGTTACCCAAATGAAATGTGCTTGTGAACCTTGCCTGTGTATCGTCTCTACAGAAGGCGCAGTTCAAAAAGATGGCAAACTCTATTGCAGCGACGTGTGTGCTGAGGGTCACCCCAATGGGCATGGCGACTGCGGACACAAAGGCTGCACTTGTTAATCAGAATCGTGCTCCCCAACAAAACCGCTTACCACCCAGAAAGAACGTTTAGGAATGCAAAAGTTGAGTGACAGACGGCGATAGGCAACCAATAGAAGGATGGAGATGCTAACACTGCGAGAAATCGGCGAGAATCTCTAGCCCAACATTTAGATTTCGATATTTACGCGATGTGCAACTAATTTGCCCTCATCCCAGCCCTTCTCCCCAAGGAGAAGGACTTTCGGACGTTTCTATTCCCTCTCCTGCTGGGAGAGGGCTAGGGTGAGGGCAGTCTTAGCGGGTGTTTCAAGAAAGTCGCACATCGCGTATATTTGTGTCGAGACACTCCAATCAAGCTAGCGAAGGCAACTCGTTTTGCACACTGCACGCTTTGCAGACCGCACTAAAAAAGGGCAACCCTCAAAAGATTGCCCTTACTATTCAGACATTTCGTATCAACAAAAACTTACAGGTGACGTTTGGGTTGCAAAATTTCAGACCTCTCTACAAGCTTTCCATGACTGATTTGGCAGCAGCGATCGTGCGATCTACATCCTCATCGGTGTGAGCTAGGGATGTGAATCCGGCTTCAAACTGCGACGGGGCGAGATAAACTCCTTGCTCCAACATGGCGCGATGAAACCGCCCAAACTTAACCAAATCGCATTTCTTAGCGTCTTCGTAGCTATGAACAGGTCCTTCAGCAAAGAAGAATCCGAACATTCCACTAATCGAACCGCCACAAGCCGCATGACCTGTCTCTTTAGCAGCTTGAAGAAGCCCATTGACTAAGCGGGTAGTGACGCGATCGAGGTGCTCATACGTCCCCGGTTGGTGCAATAGCTCCAAGGTTTTGATTCCCGCAGCCATCGCGAGAGGGTTGCCAGACAGCGTTCCGGCTTGGTACATCGGACCTGCGGGGGCAACCATTGCCATGATGTCTTTGCGTCCGCCATAGGCGCCGACAGGCAAACCGCCACCAATGACCTTGCCGAGTGTGGTCAAATCGGGTGTGATGCCAAACTTCTCTTGTGCGCCACCGTAAGCAATTCGGAACCCGGTCATCACTTCGTCAAAGATCAGCAGCGCACCATTTTCACGAGTTAACTCTCGCAGACCTGCCAAAAAGCCATCGTCAGGAGGAATAAAGCCAGCGTTGCCAACCACAGGTTCTAAAATTACGCCAGCAATCTCATCGGGATTGGCTGCAAATAGAGCTTTCACTGCTTCTAAATCATTGAAAGGCGCAGTCAGCGTGTTAATAGTCGTTGATTTAGGAACGCCCGGAGAATCGGGTAAGCCAAGAGTCGCTACCCCAGAACCCGCTTTCACGAGAAACATATCAGCATGACCGTGATAGCAGCCCTCAAATTTGATGATTTTCTCGCGTCCGGTAAATGCTCGCATTAGTCGCAAAACCGACATACAAGCCTCAGTTCCCGAATTGACAAATCGCACCATTTCCACACTAGGAACGGCATCAATCACCATTTCAGCCAAGACATTTTCTAGAGCATTCGGAGCGCCAAAACTGGTGCCTTTCTCTAACGTTTCGTGAAGCACCCTCAAGACTTCGGGATGGGCGTGACCACAAATTGCCGGACCCCACGAGCCGATGTAATCAATATATTGATTGCCATCAACGTCCCAAGCGTGTGCGCCCTTGACGCGATCGAACACGATCGGTTGTCCGCCCACTGACTTAAACGCCCTCACCGGGGAACTCACGCCACCCGGCATCAGCGTTTGGGCAGCAGCAAAGATTTCTTCTGATTTTGTCGTTCTCAACGTGCCTGTGATCAAAGTTTTCTCCTTAAATCTCTCGCTCGCTACCTGAGGCTCATCCTCAAAGATATTCCTCAAGGTAGGCAGGTTTTCAAATGCAGCAAGTCATACTACTCAATTATCTCACTTACCGGAGGCGGCTAGAATGTCGTACCAAATCAATCAGGAGTTACCTGCGAGTATTCGCACTCAGCTTTCTGACACGGCACAACACTTTTATAGCGTAGCGTTTAACTCGGCTCTTCAATGGTATGGCGACGAGACAAAAGCGCATCAGATTGCCTGGAGCGCGGTTAGAAATCAAGCGGTGAGCTTGAATAGCGGGATTTCTCAAGAACCCCGTCTTGCGGTTGTCGAAGTTGGCTGATTTCTTGATTTTTTGAGTTCGGTTTTAAATTGTAATTTTTTGAGGCAATTTGCCTCACGTTTGGTTGAGGAGAACTTTCAAATTAGTCGAAGCGAAAAATATGGGAGTGCGATTTGCTGAAGTAGCGATCGCACTCCCATTTTGCGTTTGATGTAGACTGATGGCGAAGCTTCACTGTTGATGGTTGTTTAATGGAACCAGAGTTAGAGCTTGGAATTATTTGGCAAGATGAAGACATGGTTAACCTATGGGCATCTGCTAATAACGGCAGGTTCTGTGGTGAAACTCGTATTTATGTCGATCGCGAGAGCTTTCAGACATTTGTGGATGCACTCAAGGGCTTTCCGAAAACACATAATGACAAGCTTGAATTTTCAGTAGGTAGCCCAGGAGATTACTCTTATCTATCACTAAGATTTTATTGCTACAAAATAACAGGGCAAGTCGCGATACGAATTCGCATAGAATCGAACGAATTGGGTGACACCAGACCTGAGGAGAAAAGCTTTGCAGAATTTGCAATGCTTACAGAGCCAGCTTTGATAGATTTGTTCCATCCGCAACTCGTGAAAGTAGCAATTGATGAAGCGGGTACAGCCAAATTAAGAGGCACACAACGATCGTAAATGAACACATCAAGCGTTACGTTTCCCTTCAATGCCAACAACCGATCGCGCAAGTGATATCGTGAACAGGTGACTTATCCATCCATACCATGTCAGCTTTTGAACCTCTTTCCGCGCAGTCTATTCCTTTTGAGAAAATCCAGTATGACGATCGCGGATTAGTGCCAGCGATCGTGCAAGATTATCTCGATGGTACCGTCTTGATGATGGCGTGGATGAATTCAGAATCGCTGCAAAAAACCTTAGAGACAGGCGAAACCTGGTTTTGGAGTCGATCGCGCCAAGCGTTTTGGAACAAAGGCGCAACGTCAGGACACACTCAGAAGGTGAAAGCGATTCGCTATGACTGCGATAGTGATGCGTTGCTCGTCACCGTTGAGCAGATTGGAGATATTGCCTGTCATACCGGAGAGCGCAGTTGTTTTCATCAAGTCGATGGCGGCGTGACTCCTCCCCCGGCTGATACGCTGTCACAGGTATTTAGTGTGATCTGCGATCGCCGCGATAATCCCAGTGAAGGCTCTTACACTCGCAAACTTTTGGATGGCGGCGATAACAAGATTCTTAAGAAGATTGGCGAAGAAGCGGCTGAAGTCGTGATGGCTTGCAAGGATGATGATGCCGACGCGATCGCCGGAGAAGCTGCCGACTTGCTCTATCACACGCTGGTCGCGATCGCCTATCACAACGTCGATATCAAAGCCGTATACCGCAAACTTCAAGAACGTAGAAGATGAACACAACTGCTTCTCTTTCTATCGCTTTCGAGTCAGCTTCAGTTTTTGCCTGATGATCAGCCAGAAGAACGGCAAATCGTCTATGAGATAGCGCTTCCAGAGTCGGGAAGGCTCACACCACAGACGATAGAGCCACTCGATGCCCAAGTTGCTCATCCACTCCGGCGATCGCGGTTTATTTCCGGCTTCAAAGTCGATCGAGGCTCCGACCGCCATAAAAATATCAATTCTAGGAAGCTGATTTTTGTAGTTAGAAATCCAGATTTCTTGTTTAGGTGCGCCGACTCCAATCACTAAAACGGTTGCCGGAGAATCGTTGATCATCTGCACGATCGCTTGACATTCCACTTCATCTTTCTCAAACCCAAATGAGGGAGAATGCGCCTCGACGATGATGGTTCGTCCAGTCTTGCGGTTGATGCGGTCTCGCGCTCTGTCAGCGATGCCTTCTGCGCCACCTAACAAAAAGATTTTGATTTTTTCGTTGTCTCTGTGATGGTCACAAAACACGGGAAAAAGCTCAGAGCCAGAGATTTTGGCTTGCAGAGGAAAGCCTAAAAACTTGGAGGCATAGAGAACAATCTGACTATCGCAAATTTTGTAATCTGCAACTTCATAGGCTTGCTTAAACGCTAGATCGTGCTGCAGCTTCATTAAATGATCGACATTGGGGGTGAAAACAACCCCTTTTGTGAGCCGATCGAGCAACTCATTTCGCGATAAATTGTCGATTTGAACGTTGAGAACTTCGACTTTTTCGCGAAGCAACGTGCGATTTTCACGCGTGATTACGTTGGCAGTTGAAACGAGAACGGCTTTTCTAAAATCTCGATAAAGCCGTTGAACCTCTTCTTTCCTGACAATTCTTGGAGTTTCTTGAGACATGATGATCCGATTTCAGGTGATCGGATGCGACTCTTCTCGAGCGAAAGGCGCACCTTTGAGAAGGCGCATAGCGATCCTATTCGCTACACATTTCTCTGGTCATAGAGTTCCCAATCCAAAGATCAATCTTAGAGTTAAGGCGAAATCAGGGTCAAAATCAATTTAATTTTACAATTCTACGCGATGTGCAACTAATTTGCCCTTACCGCCCTGCCTCTCCCGCAGGAGAAGGGCGCTAGAAATCTTGTTCTCTCTCCATCGGGAGAGGACTAGGGTGAGGGCAGTCTTTGCGGGTGTTTTAGGAAAGTCGCATATCGCGTAATTCTAGGAGAATCGCTTACAAAACCTTTGCTCTTAGCCACGCGATCGGCAGCGACACAATCTTCTTGGGATTTGACACATAAGCCCGTTGTCGAAAATTATCATAGCCATTTCGCTCAATCACATCTAGAATCTGGCTGTAGAGCATCAGCGCAGACCAGACAGGCCATCGAGCATCCACGCTCAGGGCACCAATGCCACTTTCCGCCACTGCATAGAACTTGCGCGCTCGTTGAATTTGAAACGCCATCAGTGCTCGCCAGCGATCATCCACGACCCCTTTCATCAGATCGTCTTCGGTGTAGTTAAAGAGCGCTAGATCTTCTAAAGGTAAATAAATGCGGCCACGACGCGCATCTTCACCCACGTCGCGGAGAATATTGGTCAGTTGATTAGCGATACCGAGAGCGATCGCTTCCTCGATCGGGTCATCGGTTTTGGGCTGATCCCACGGGGTGGTGGGTAAGGTCTCGTCTCTGCCCATGACTGTAGTAGACATCAACCCTACTGTTCCCGCTACGCGATAGCAATAAAGCCATAGCTCATCGAAGGTCTGATAACGACTGCGATACAGATCCATCCGCTGCCCAGCGATCATGTCTCGAAATGGCTCGATATCAAGTGGAAATCGCTCTAGTGTATCGACGAGGGCAACATCATAGTGATCGTGAGGGTGCCCCACAAACACATCCTCCAGTTTCCGTTCCCACTCATCCAGCGTTTCGTTCGTGGTCAGACTGGCATTAGGTCCATCGACGAGTTCATCGGTGCGACGACACCATACATAGATCGCCCAAATTGCTCGACGCTTCTCCGCCGACATCAGGAGCGTTCCGAGATAGAACGTCTTGGAGTACTTTGCCGTGATTTGGCGGCACTGTTCATAGGCTTCTTCTACGGAAGCCAGGGTTCTTACGCAGGAGGTTGTTGGTTCGGGCAATTGCAGCATTCTGTTGCAGTCTGGAGGGTTGACAAAGCGCTACTTGCTATGGGGTCGATACTAAACTACGCTGCTCTCCGGAAGAGACCGCGAGAGACGGATGGTTTTCGATCGCTTGCGCTGTCAGCTTACCAGAAAGTACGGCACCTTCCATACTGCCAAGATATCGCTGCATTGTATAGCTACCCGAAAGGAAGAAGTTTTGAATCGGGGTAGTCTGATCTGGGCGAAATGCCTGTCGCCCCGGAGACGCGGTGTAGACAGATCGGGGAGTCTTCACCACCTTGTATTTCCGCAATTTGACTGGGTTATCGACTTTGAAGTGCTGAGGAAAAAGTTTTTCGATCTCAATCAAGGTCGCGGCAATGATCTCTTCATCAGATTTATCGATCCAATCTTTGGCGGGAGCGAGAACGAGTTCTAACATCGAGCGATCTGGGTCTTCATACTCTTTGCACGTCACGCTCATGTCGGCGTAGACACTCAGAAGATCCGATCGTGAGAATAATAATTGGTCGATGTCGGTGAGCTTGCGATCGAACCACAAATGCAGGTTGATTACAGGCACTCCTTCTAATCCGTCTAACTTTTGAAAGAAATCCATTGACTTCCAGGATGCAGGGCGAAGGACTTTCATCACATCGACCGACATCGCTGAAACGTAAGCATCGGCGGTAATGACTTCATCGACTGCACCATCTATGCCCCGAATCGCAAATCCACGAACCGTATTATCGGGCTTGAGAAGAATCTCTTTGAGTGGCTTTTTGAGCTGCACTTCTCCACCGCGCTCTGTGATGTAATCAACGATCGGCTGACACAACCGCTCGGTCGGTGAGCCGTCTAAAAAAGCAATCTTAGAGCCATAACGCTCTTGCAAAAAGCGATTAAGCGCTGTGAGAAGAATGGTAGAAGACACTTGATCAGGATTGATAAACGTCAACGCTTTCGTCGCTGCAATAAAAATATCGCTGTTGACTTTCTCATCAATTCCCTGCCGCTCTAACCACTCTATAAAGCTGTATCTGTCCATGTCTTCGACATATTTTTGACCTCGGATAATAGCAGGCAAAAGACCCCATGCAAATCGAATTTTTTGCTCCCAGGTCAACATGTCGTTGTTGCGAATAATCGAGGCAATCACATTGAAAGGTGCGGGAATGTCAGGCACATCAAAGCGAGACAAAACTCCGGGCTTTTCGGGTTGGTTGAAGATCAGCGTGTGCTGTTTCCACTGGAGACGATCAGAGATGCCTAACTCTGCCATCAGCTGCAGCATATTGGGATAAGCACCAAAAAAAGCGTGCAATCCTGTCTCGTACCAGTCTCCATCGTCGTCTTTCCAAGCGGCCACTAAGCCACCCAAAACGTCTCGACTTTCTAGCACGATCGGGGTGTGCCCTGCATCGACTAAATATTTAGCGCAGGATAGCCCCGCTAATCCGCCTCCGGCGATCGCAACTCGCATGTCGTCTCTTAGGGAATGGTTACAACGTCAATTCGTCTCCATTATACGTTGCAAACCGTTACATTTTTGAGGGATCACGGCGAATTCTCACCTCAGGCGAAAAACGAGGGACGAGGATGAGGCTTAATCAGCGCTTTACAATTCTTTGCGTTCCTTCGGTAAGGGAAAACTATCCTGCGTCTTTTCTATTCACAAGCTTGGAGCAGATTGGAAGAATCGACCTATTTACAAACGGTTTGAACTTCCGTTAACAGAAAATTCTAAATAAATTCTTTACAGACCGTTTAACTCACGTTATGATGCGAGCGATTTAAAGCTCAGCAACAATGAGTTTGGTATTGTCAATAGTGTAACAACCGTCTACTATCTATCCCAATCTTGGTGCTGCAATTCTACCTGCATTTCGTGTTCCTATCCTTCACTAAAATTGTCTTCTCGTGCCAATCTTTTAAAGCTCTTCTCCCAGCTTGCTGCATAGCAAACAAGAGCGTGCATCTTCCTATCTGAGCAAAACTACGGAGGTTAGATGTCTGTTTTCGCGGGAAATCTAAATGATATAAACTGACTTCTGTTTTTGCTTAGGTTCCTAGACTTTTGCAGAAGCGCTTCCCTAACTGTCTAGATGCCCAATTTTTATCTAGAAGCCAAGCTGGGGTAGCGTTTCGCGGAAATTCTATCGTTTCTAATTCTAAAAGCTTTCTGACCTAGAGGTTCGGCTAAAGGACACTTCTCAACTCTCAGAGGAAAACTTATAGTGTTAGACTCCAATTTCGCTACCCAAGCAGATGCTGTAGGTACAAGCGCTGGCGCGTTTGCTCTGCAAGCCTCTTCCAAAACTACCAACAGCCTTAATTCAGTATTCTCGGAGTTTACTTCAACATCGGCGGTGACCGCTTCCTCCCTTGGGACGATAGGATTATCAGCTCAATATTTCAGTGACAACAATCTCACAACTCCGGTTTTGACACGAACGGATGCCAATATAGACTTTGATTGGAGACAAGGATCGCCTGATGAATTGATCGCTGCCGACAATTTTTCAGTGCGTTGGACGGGGCAACTCTTACCAACTCAGTCAGCCGAATACACGTTCTATACCCATTCAGATGATGGCGTTAAACTATGGGTCAATGGGCAACTTCTCATTGATCACTGGGCATCTCATGCGGTGACGGAAGACAGGGGCGTAATTAGTTTGGTTGCTGGACAAAAGGTTGATCTTCGGCTTGATTATTATGAGAAAGGGGGCGATGCGTTGGCTCAACTGCTGTGGTCTAGCCCCGATCAAGTTAAAGAGGTAATACCTCAACGTCAGCTTTTTGTCGGCGATCGAGTTGCTCGAAGCCAATCTGCCGACTTCACGAATGCTGTGGATTGGGGCAGTCTTGGAACAAACGAGGTCAGAGATAGCGTTAGCTCAACTAATCTGAGTGACTATTACCGCTTTAGCGTAGACGCGCCCAGTCACTTAAACTTGAACTTGAGTGAGCTAACCGCCAATGCCAATCTCAATGTATTGGATAGTCAGGGCAATGTGCTTAACTCTTCAACCAATGATGGAACGATGCTAGAGACGATCGATGCCCTGCTCAATGCTGGCACCTACTACCTGCAAGTGTATGCAACCGGAGATGTGCCAACAAACTATTTGCTATCGGCGATCGAGCGATCACTCACTGAGCAGGCAAAAAGTGCTGACTCGTTTGTAGACTCGATGGGTGTAGCGACTCACCTTCGCTACACCGACACTAGCTATGGGCGTTATGGAGATGTCGTAGAACCTAGATTGCGAGAGTTAGGAATTCGGAATATCCGGGATGGGGGCAATGACCCTGCCATGTTTGAGAAGCTGAATCGACTGGCAGGGTTTGGGATTCGATCAACGCTTGTTATGGACCCGCGAGACGGCATCAATCCTGATAATGCTGTTGCATTGCTCAAAAAAGTGTTGCCTTCGGTGAGGGCGATCGAAGGTCCCAATGAGTGGGATGTCAACTCGACGCTGACTTACAAAGGCAAATCGTTTCCCGATGGGGTTGTTGACTATCAAACGGATCTATACAAAGCAGTGAAAGGCGATGCAGCTACGTCGTTTGTGTCGGTGATCGCTCCTTCGCTGGCGTTTCCTGAAAATGGCTCTCGCATAGCATCGCTGCAATCAGTTATGGATAACGGCAACATGCACAGTTATCCGGGGGGCAATCAACCCGATCAAGATCTCGACACAAAATGGATTCCAAACACGAAGAAAGTGTCGGGCGATCGCTCGATCGTGGCAACCGAGACAGGTTGGCACAACGCTGTTAAAGACGCAAACGCGAGTCAAAAAGGGGTCTCAGAGGAAGTGTCTTCAAAATACATTCCTCGACTGTTTTTGGAGTATTTCAACCGTGGCGTGAGCCGCACGTTCTTATATGAACTGATGGATCAGCGGGCCCAGTCAGATATGGAGAACAATTTTGGCTTAATTCGAGCAGATGGCACTCCAAAACCCGCGTTCTATGCGTTGAAAAACTTGATTGGGTTACTTCAAGACCCGCAGGGCAGCTCGGCGGCTGGTTCGTTGAGTTATTATCTGACGGGCAACACTAAAGACGTTCGGCATACACTCTTAAAAAAGAGTAATGGCGATCTCTATTTAGTGATGTGGTTAGATGTGACGAGCACAGATGCAGCAGTGAGTCAGAAAGTCACATTAAATTTGGTGACTCAGACGCAGCAAGCGACGACTTATTTGACGAGCCGATCGACCGATCCGGTGAGCCAATTCACGTCTCCGACTCAAATCTCGCTAGATGTCCCTGATGCGCCGCTGGTGGTGAAGTTGACTCCAAAAGCGATGGGTTAATCAACAGCAATAAGACCTCAAAGTAGTCCTATCTCGTAAAGGGTGGAGAGAAATCAGGCATAGCTGAAGGGTCTGCAGCAGTGGGTAGCTAGTGCAGCGTCAACGATAAAAATTAGGCTTAGCGATCGCTGAAATCTCGATTTAATGAAACTTTGAGGTGCCTGCTTTAATTCCTAGCTGTGACGCTGCACTAGCTCAAATCATCGCTTGGGGACTCGTAGATCATGCGATGTGCGACTTTCCTAAAATAAAACATCCGCAAAGACTGCCCTCACCCTAGCCCTCTCCCGCAGAAGAGGGAACAAGATTTCTAGCGCCCCTCTCCTGTAGGCAGGGCTGGTTTATTGAAAAAAGGAAAATGCCTCCAATTCTAATTCTTTCGTTCAACATGGGCGAACACTCATTGACAACTAAACCTAAGAATGAGGGTTGTAGATTTTTCTCTTCTGAATAAACCAGCCCTGCTCTCCTGTAGGGGAGCAGGGCTGGTTTATTGAAAAAAGGAAAATGCCTCCAATTCTAATTCTTTCGTTCAACATGGGCGAACACTCATTGACAACTAAACCTAAGAATGAGGGTTGTAGCTTTTTCTCTTCCGAATAAACCAGCCCTGCTGTAGGAGAGGGGTTAGGGGTAAGGGTAAATTAGTTGCACATCGCGTTAGATCTGAATAATGCAAGGTTGAATGAACGCTCTTAACATCCAGAGGCACTGAAGTGACGTAAGAGCGTGAACACTGGGTGCGAGTCGATGGGTGTAAGCGTTAGTTGAACCTGCTCTGCGCATCCAGCGACAAACTTGCGATTGGCGAACAATGCGCGTGAGATTTCTAGCAACTCGTCTGAGAGTGTCAGGGGAGGGTGAACACCTCTACCTCAATTCCGGAATTCTTACTGCTCAGTGAGTAGAACTGTCCGAGCTATGGTCACCCTTTAGAGAGATTTGCAAACCCTTAATTTATGAGAGAGTTTTACACACTTTAACATTTGTCTAATATACTTTTAATCAGGGAAAGCAAAAATTATGGAACTTAAGAGACGGCTTGACTTAATTCGGTTTTTAAAAGAGGAGTTGGCACTTCCAGCAGCAGCGATCGAGCTAGCTGCACGCCAATCTGAGCAAAACACAACCGCCTTGCCGATGGTGCTCTGGCAATATGGCTTAGTGACGCTGTCGCAACTCGACCAGATTTTCGACCAAATGGAAGTTATTTAATAATTCATAGACGAAAGCCGCCCATTCTTAATCTGCACTACTGGGTGATTTGATAGGCGAATCAAACTTTCATCATGAGTCGTCACGATCACCGTAATGCCGATTTGGTTAAGCTTCTTAAGAATCTTGATCACCTGCCAAGAGTTATCAGGATCAAGATTGCCAGTAGGCTCATCCGCTAAAAGCAAGGGAGGAGTGCCGACGATCGCGCGGGCAATGCTAACTCGCTGCTGTTCGCCTCCCGACAGCTCTTCAGGAAAACAATCTGCTTTGTGCTGCAATCCCACCATTTTGAGAGCAGCAGGCAAGCGTCGATTGATCTCCCTGCGAGTATAGCCCTGTGCCCACAGCACAAACGACACATTCTCAGTCACCGTGCGTCGGGGAATCAGCTTGTAGTCTTGAAACACGATGCCGATGCGACGGCGCAATAATGAGAGACGATCGCCCCGCAGCTTTGCCGGAAAGTCATTATCCACTTTGACTTCGCCTTGAGACGCGCACTCTTCGCCATAGAGCAACTTGAGAAACGTCGACTTGCCAGAACCCGACGGACCCGTGACAAACAAGAAGTCACCTCGCTTGACTTCTAAGTTGACATCAATCAGCGCCTGACTGCCGTTGCGATAAGTCTTGCTGACGCTCTTGAGTTGAATGATGCTGTCAACTGGCTTGCCAGGAGGTTGACTCGACGATCGCCGATCGGGTTGCGCGTTTACAGATGGATCAGTGAGGACTTGCGGCATGAGACGTGACGATAAAAATTCAACCTATTAGAACACATAGACCAGAATTCAACCGTCAGAATCTTGTGCTGATCGGGTTACGTTTTGTCAGCCGATAGAGAATCGATCGTCCTGCAAACTGTGGCAGCGCCATCATTCTCCGCCAGCGCCAGGGTTCTTGATAGAGACGATAGACCCACTCTAAATGGTTGTCTCTTAGCCAGCTTGGGGCGCGGGTTTTGGTGCCTGCCCAAATATCAAAACTGCCGCCGACCCCAATCCAAAGCGCTTTGGGGCAGAGGTGACGATGCTGGGCGATCCACAATTCTTGGCGAGGAACACCTAAGCCTACAAAAATAATTTGGGGCTGTCGCATCTGGAGCATTTCTAGGAAAGCGGGTTCTTCTTTAGCCGAAAGATAGCCGTTTTGCACCCCCGCAATCGCCAACCCCGGCAAGCGTTTTTGCCACCGATTAGCGGCAGTTTGAGCAACCTCTGGGGCACCGCCAAAAAAGAAAACTGAGACAGATGGATTGGGAGAAGACTCGATCGTCGAGACTCGCTGCGGGGTCTGCTGAGAGTTTGCCGACTGAGAAATTTCTTGTTGCTCAAGATTAAACAGAGCCACTTTTTTGAGAATTGACTCCGCTAACTCAATGCCGGGACAACGGGCAACTCGCTTGCCATAAAGCCGCAGATAAAACACAATTCCCGCCCCGTCAGGAATCACGAGTTCGGCGTGGTGAATGATCTCTGCCAGAGCAGAATTTTGCTCGGCTTGCATCGTCATTTCTGCATTGAGTGTCACCACATGACAGCCCAACTGCTGATAGAGCCGATCGAATAACCAGCCAGAATAGTCGTCTAGCAAGTGTAGGGGCAGCCCCATGACCAAAAATTGGCGGTCAGCTTTCATCGCCGGATTTCTCATGATCGTTCCTCACACCAGCTTATTCAGCTATGGATTGTACCTGAATCACAATTGCTTGCACCCTAAACTTTCACTCCGCATTCAAAAACTCTAGATAGGAGTGGCTAATTTCTTTCACCGCCAGATCGTAAAATTGCTTGCCATGCTCAGGGGTTGCCAGCGCTGGGTTTGACCCCATTCGTCCGTCGGGATATCGCCGCCGAAAGTCGATCGCGCCATAGATTGGATGCCCTTTGGCAACGTCTTCGCTCAAAGGCGCTTGCTTAATCGCATCGGGATACAGATATTGAGTCAGCGCCACTTCGCTCGGCGTAGCGTGAGAGCCTTCCTGATCGCCATAGAGTTCCTTCGCTAGCTTATAGACTGAGCCGCACATATACCAATTGCTGATCTGACACTGCACCCGATCGGCTCCAGGGATGCCCAAATCAGAGAGGTGAGCATAGGTTTCAGAAAACGCAGCTTTCATGGTTGCCACGTTGCCACCGTGACCATTGATAAATAAGAACTTTTGGAATCCGCTTTTTGCAAGGCAGGTAATATAATCTCTCAACATCAAAATCATCGTGCTGGGTCGGAGGCTCATGCTTCCCGGAAACGCAGTGTGGTGCAGCGCCATGCCGACGTTGATCGTAGGGGCAACTAGCCCATGAGTTGCTTCGCCGACTCCACGGGCGATCGCCTCTGCACAAATTGCATCGGTTCCAATCAGTCCGATCGGGCTATGTTGCTCGGTAGACCCGATCGGGAGAATAATTCCTTTCGACTGCTCAAGATAGGTTTCGACTTCTAGCCAGGTGCTGAGATGAAGCAACATAAGCGCTTTAAGTGACGTTTCTCTCACTATAAGACCTTGCAGATAGCAAATTCAGGTACGGGAAACAGCTATCATTATGAATCAGTTGAACCTTTGCTGCTGAAGCCGAATATTGGGTACGTGGATCTCAAACAAGTCTTTAAAACTCCTAATCCGATTATTGGTGTCGTGCATCTGTTGCCCCTACCGACCTCCCCACGTTGGGGTGGCAGTCTCAAGGCAATCATCGATCGTGCCGAACAAGAAGCAACTGCTCTGGCAGCAGGCGGTGTTGATGGCATCATCGTCGAAAATTTCTTTGATGCTCCCTTTCCCAAAGATCAGGTCGATCCGGCAGTCGTGAGCGCAATGACGGTGGTAATCCAGAAATTAATGAACCTGGTGACGCTGCCGATCGGAATCAATGTGCTGCGAAATGATGCTCAAAGTGCCTTCGCGATCGCGGCTTGTGTTCAAGCTCAATTCATTCGTGTCAACGTCTGGACGGGCATCATGGCGACTGACCAAGGCATGATCGAAGGACGTGCCCATGAGTTGCTGCGCTATCGGCGAGAGTTGGGTTGTGATGTCAAAGTCTTTGCAGATGTGCTGGTCAAACACGCTCGCCCGTTGGGTTCGCCTAATTTAACCACGGCTGTGCAGGACACGATCGAGCGCGGGTTAGCCGATGCGGTAATTCTCTCTGGTTGGGCGACGGGTAACCCTCCCAGTTTAGAAGACTTAGAACTCGCCAGCGCTGTCGCTAATGGAACGCCCGTCTTTATTGGCAGTGGTGCCGACTGGGAGAATATTCCTAAGTTGATGACCGCAGCCGATGGCGTGATTGTGTCGAGTTCGCTGAAGCGTCAAGGCAAACGAGAAAACTCGATCGACCCAATTCGAGTCAGCCGATTTGTAGAAGCGACTCGCCGCGGTGTGCTTTCAAATTCGACAAAACCGATTTCTTCAATGAGCTTACAGTCCTAAATTCGTTTCCCTAAAACAAAGAAGCCTCGATCGCCGTAGCAACAGTCGAGACTTCTTCACATTAAATAATTTGAACTCTTAAATCAGCTTGATTGCGCGAAAGCCAAAAAACAACACCAGTGCCAATCCAAAGGCACCGCCCAGAAGGGCTAAGTAAGCGATTACTGCGGACATAGTGGCATGCTCCAAATTAAATCCTATCTTTCACTATACGGAACTATTGATCTAGAAAGAAGGACTTGCATCTGACGAAAAGCGCTTTCGCCAATTCAGATAAGATAACTTAGATATTGCACCAGCTTTTTTGCTGCGGTTTCGTCCCGCCCGTGAATGGAATTTTGGGTTAGCCTTGCGAAGTCCGTTAAAACGGACTGAATACCTCAAACCCTCTTGCAGTCCCTTCAGTGGACTTTGAACCGTCAGACCGTGATTTTCAATCACGGGCGGGTCTGAGCCAAAAACGACCCGTCCGAATGGGGCTGATTGAGTGGGTGCAAGATCTCAGATAACCAATAAAGTTTTACTACGTCACCTATCATGCAATCTGTTATTCCAGTTCCATTGCCTCAGAACGCTTATACGATCGCCATCGCTCTGGGCAGTCTCGATCATATCGGCGCTTGGGTGACCGGAGAAACGCTGAGGCTCAAACCGCAAAGCAAGATCCTTGTAGTATCAAATCCGATGATTTTTAAAGGGTACGGGCAACGAGTGATCGAGTCCTTGACTCAAGCAGGATTTGAGGTTGCAATCTGCATTTTGCCTGCTGGAGAACGCTACAAAACACCTGCAACGGTGCAAAAAATCTATGATGCGGCACTAGACAACCGATTAGAGCGATCGTCCACCATGATTGCACTAGGCGGCGGGGTGATTGGCGACATGACTGGGTTTGCTGCATCGACCTGGCTACGCGGTACTAATGTTGTCCAGGTGCCTACCACTCTACTGGCGATGGTGGATGCGGCGATCGGAGGCAAAACCGGAGTTAACCACCCCAGAGGCAAAAATTTGATCGGTGCTTTCCATCAGCCTCGGCTCGTGTTGATCGATCCGCAAGTGTTAAAAACGCTGCCCATGCGAGAGTTTCGTGCTGGACTTGCCGAAGTGATTAAATACGGCATCATCTGGGATGCAGACCTGTTTGAGACACTGGAACAGGCAAAACGCTTGGATCAACTTCGCTACGTTGATGATCAACTGCTGCAAGAAATTCTGACGCGATCGTGTCAGGCAAAAGCCCACGTCGTCAGCAAAGACGAAAGAGAATCGGGACTGCGCGAAATTCTCAACTATGGGCACACGATCGGACACGCAGTTGAAAGTCTCACAGGCTATCGTGTGATCAATCATGGTGAAGGAGTCGCGGTCGGGATGGTCGCCGCAGGTCAAATCGCAGTCGAAATGGGACTGTGGGATCAAGAAAGCTGCGATCGCCAATTCGCCTTAATTGAGAAAGCTGGTTTGCCGACTCGCTTACCTGACGGAATGGATATCGAAGCTATTCTCACAGCGCTGCAAAGTGATAAAAAAGTTCAGTCGGGAAAAGTGCGGTTTGTGTTGCCGACTGCGATCGGAGTCGCGATTACTACTGATCAAGTGACCTCCGATATCATTCGGAATGTGTTGCAAAAAATGTAATACAAATAGTCTGTTAAGGTTAAATCAACGGTTTCTCTGGAGCCTTTGTTGTCATGGTGTCCCAAACAAAAGCCGACATTTTTTACCCGGAGCGCGACGGGCTACCGATGGCTGATAACACCAAACAGTTTCGATGGATTGTCACCATTAAAGAAAACCTAGAGGCGTTGTTTGCAGACGATCCCCACGTCTTTGTGGCGGGTGATCTGTTGTGGTATCCCGTTGAAGGCAGCAACACGATTCGACAGGCACCCGATGCGATGGTGGCATTGGGTCGATCAAAGGGCGATCGCGGCTCTTATCAGCAATGGCGAGAAGATGACATTCCGCCTCAAGTCGTGTTTGAGATTTTGTCACCCGGAAATCGGTTAGCAGAAACAGCCAGAAAGTATAAATTCTATAACCAGTATGGCGTTGAAGAATATTATGTCTATGACCCAGACGATAACGAATTGATTGGGTGGCTACGATCGGACAACTATTTAGATGTGATTGAGACTATGTCTGGCTGGGTCAGCCCTCGATTGCAAATTCGCTTTGAGATCACGGCTGACACAATGGAAATTTATCGCCCCGATGGAGAGCAATTTTTAAGCTTTACAGAACTGGGGCAGTTGCGAGACCAAGAACGCCGACGCGCCGACCAGGAACAGCAACGTGCCGATCAAGAACGCCGACGCGCCGACCAGGAACAGCAACGTGCCGATCAAGAACAGCAACGTGCCGATCAACTAGCCGAACGATTGCGAGAGATGGGTGTCAATCCTGATGACTTGTAATCACTAGTGCAGTTTTGTCGAGCAACGTGAAACGCCGACCAATAAGAAACCTGAATACCTTCATCGCTTCCCAACCATCATCATTTGAACTCCACCTGTAGGAGCAAGCGTAAACCCACGGCGTTGCAGTTTGACAGGTTTATCGTCTGCTAAGGCAAGTTGATAGTCAGATAAAATCGTTGCCAAAACCAGTTTCATTTCTAACATCGCTAAGGCATGTCCTAAGCACCGCCGAATTCCGCCACCAAATGGGAAATATTCGGAAGCGGAATACTGGCGCTCAAGAAACCGTTCTGGCTTAAATTGTTGAGCATTTGGATACAAGTCTTCTCGATAATGCACAAGATAAACAGTTGGCATGAGGGTTGTCTCAGCATCAAACAAGTATCCTGCAATCTTCACAGGCGATTTGGCAATCCGTGGAAAAATTGTCGGAAGGACGGGATACATTCGCAGCGTTTCTTGACATACGGCTGTTAAGTAGGGAAGTTGAGAAATCTCGATAGGAGATGAATTTTTCCCTAAGCTGTCTAGTTCCTTGAGCAATGTTTCACGGACAGCTGGCTGTTGATGAATCTGATAGAGTGCCCAAGCAAGGGAGGTTGCCGTAGTTTCATGTCCGGCGAATAAAATTGACAGCAGTTCATCTCTTAATTCTTCATCGGTCATCGCTTGCCCAGCTTCATCGCGGGCTGCCATCATCAAACTGAGGACATCGGTACGCTCCTCGTTTCCCTTAGTCCTTTTCTCCTCAATTTCTGCTTGAAGCAAGCTATGAATCTGGCGCTGTAGCTGTTTCATCCGTCCCCAAGGAGTCCAGTTTCCCCAATCTTGTTGTAGAAACTGCAAAAAGAGCATACTCGATCGCAGAGGAGAATCGGTCATATTGATCCAAGCTGTCAGCAGGGGTTTGAGCTGTTGATAGCGTTCCCCTTCGCTCAAGCCAAAGACGACCTGCAAAATCACCTCTAAGCTAATCTTCTGCATGGCAGTCCGAGCCACAAAAGTTTGACCAACTTGCCACTGGCTCGCGACCTGTTGAGTAATCAGGCAGATTTGTTCTGCGTAGGTCTGTAGTCTTTCCCCATGAAAGGGAGGCATTAATAATTTTCGTTCTCGCCGATGACGATCGCCATCCATTAACACTAAAGAATTTTGTCCGAGTAGCGGTTCCGCCAAGTTATTGCCGCGTCCTGCCTCAAATTTTGAATCTTGACTAAAGATCTCCTGAATAGCTTGCGGATTGCTAACGATCACACAATCGCCGATTCCACTCAGTCGTATGGTAAAGATATCCCCATATTTGCGTCTGCATCTGTCCTGAAATCCGAGCGGATCGGCAATCCAATTTATGAGTTGCCACCACGGCGGACTGGTAATGCAGTTGGGTAGTTGACTCACCATGACATTTCTCCGCTGATTTGAAGACGTGACTTATCTTTAATAGTTAACTCTACCATTGGGGAAAAATTAATGGTGAGGAGTTGCAGTCTAACGGCTAGCAGCACGGGGGACTTAGATGGAGGCTGTAACAACCAAATTGATTTCGGACGTTTGCTATATTCCTAGTTCTTATATAGCCCTTCCTGCTCAAGTGTAGTACGGCTTGGGAAAATGGGGTGTAGAGTGTATCTCACCTAAATGAGAACTGCCGTCTCGCATCTCTAGGTCTTTGTTGGCAATGAGAAACCATAAGTAGGTGGACAGAATACGTTCTACAGCATTCTAGAGTGAGTCGAGATGTTCAGCCATGTTGTTGTGTAAACACTAGCTCAGATTTTTTGGGCAACGTGAAACGCTGACAAATAAGAAACCTGAACGCCTTCGCCAGAGGCTCTCTTTAGTAGGTCTCGTAGACTAATGAATATAGAATCTCTCTTAGCTGGATCTAACATTCTGTAAGGTGAGAAGGTGTTGAGCAATCTCAAATAGTTGTCGATCGAATAAGTCACATTGCACAGCAAATGTTCAGATATAGATGCTTCAAAGAGTCCTGAGTCTTCAACGTCTTGCGTGAGACCTTGAAGAAGCCGTTCTTGAGTCGCTGGGTCTTCCCGTTCTGCAATCAGGGACGGAGCCTGAGCTTGATAGACCTCATTGACGGCTTGGTAAACCTCCAGGGGAAGCTGAGGTGACATATTCCACAGCAGAATCAGAGAGCCATTCTCCTTCAACGCCGCAGCAGCTTTTTGACACCTGATTTCCGGTGGAGTCCAGTGCCACGCATTCGCAGCTAAAACGGCATCGAATCGCTCAGGCTCTAGGTGCCACTCTTCAAATAACGTGTTGACGATCGTTACGGCTGAATACGCTGCACAGTTCTGGCGGGCAAATTCACAGGCGGCTAGGCTAGGTTCTAAACACACCATCGAGAAGCCCGATCGAGCAAACGGAACGGTGGCAATTCCGGGACCGCACCCTAATTCGAGAATGGTTGCCCCTGGGCGCAGTTGGGCAACCTCGATCGCGCGATCAATTAAACTCTGCGGATAGTGGGGTCTGACTTTGTTATAGTCCGCTGCAACATCGCTATACCAGTTCTTGCGCTGGTCGGGGCTATAAGTTGCAGCAACCTGGGTATACCAGCTTTTTGCTCGATCTGAGTCATTCATAATCACCTGGGCGCTATTCTTCGACTCGATAGCCCAACTCAGCGAGACGAGTGCGAGACTGTCGCCATTTGGGTTGAACTTTCACAAACAATTCTAGATAAACCTTGCCATCGATTAGTTTTTGCATCTGTTGACGAGCCGCCGTACCGATTTCTTTTAGCATCGTGCCGCCTTTGCCGATGATGATGCCCTTTTGAGACGGACGCTCAACAAATACGGTCGCCCACACACGAGTGATCGTGTCTTCTTCTTGGACTCGCTCAATGCCGATCGCGACAGAATGGGGCACTTCTTCATGGGTCAGCAGTAAAATTTGCTCTCGAATCAACTCGCTCATAATGAAGCGTTCTGGCTGATCGGTCACGAGATCAGGCGGATAGTAATAAGGACCCGGCTCTAGATTTTGAATCAAACTTTGCAGCAGAGACTCTAGCCCAGCTTCAGTGAGAGCGGAAAATTTAGCAACCGTCCAGTTGTGTTCAGTGGCGAGAGCGCGATAGCTATTGTCTAAAAATAAATCGTCCTCAGATTGCTGGTCAGCTTTGTTAAGCCCCAAAATCACAGGAGTTTCAATGTTTTTGAGCAAGTCGGCAATGTAGCGATCGCCCCCACCCAACTCGACTGAGCAATCGACCATAAACAGCAGCACATCGACTGAGTGAATCGCAATCTGAGCATTTTTGACGAGAACGTTGCCCAATTCGTGATGGGGTTTGTGAATTCCGGGTGTATCGACAAAGATGATTTGCGCCTCTGGCGTGGTCAAAATCCCTCTCAGGCGATTGCGCGTCGTCTGCGCCACCGGAGACGTAATGGCGATCTTTTGCCCCACCAAATCATTCATCAACGTAGACTTGCCCACATTAGGGCGACCGATGATGCCCACAAAGCCAGATTTAAACCCAGGAGGCGAGGCGGGAATCGTATTAAAGCTTTCTTGCTCAACGGTTATGTCATCATTTTTCGACATAGGAGACTCAATTATATAGGTTTGGATACTGCTCAAAAAAAATGCCTCAGAAGTCGATCAAGTCAGACTGAAAGTTAGTTGGTGGCGAGTGACAAGGAGTCTTCAGATCACCGATAGCCTATTCAGTGTAGGAGATTATGGGCGAGACAAAACGCATTGGAATTTTAACGAGCGGCGGCGACTGTGCAGGGCTGAATGCTGTGATTTGGGCAGTCGTGCTGCGAGCGATCAGAACCTAACGAGTATTGGGCATTTCTAGAGCGACCAGGGGTTGATGTCTGATTAGATTGCAGAGAATCAGTAAGATCGCAGGGTTGGATGGCGCGATCGTCAGGTGCTCAGTGTGCCGATTGAGCAAGCGATCGCTCGGTATTGCGTCGTCGATCTCAGCAGCACACTCGTAAAAATGGATCGGGGGGTTAGGAATTCATTTAGGCAACTAAAGAACGATTTTAATAAAGTTCATTCAAGGTGCACCGCGTCATTTTGTAGCAGAACCAGCTTTTATCTCTAAGAGAGCTATCCAGCGATCGTGCTGATCAAACTTGATGTCCCTAATTGATTGAGGGCAGTCTTGCCAAAACACAAAGGACACATACAAGCGGCTGGAGCCTGAGGCGGCTGCATTGCAGCAGTCGAGGCAACGGTTGCAGTAAGTCCACTTTTGGCAACGA
>JBBRPT010000058.1:0-40301 GCA_038227635.1 Leptolyngbyales cyanobacterium
TCTGTCTTGCTTTTCCGCCTAAAGCCAGCTTGGTCATCCTGCTGACCTGATGCTAGGCTGCTGAGCGAACTCTCTCTGCAATCCTGCAACAGAGAGGGGTTTGCTCAGCAACACGAATTTGTCTCAATGTCATTTAATTTGACACTGTACACCTGCTTTAAATACGGCATCTTTAAACTGATCGGCATCGTTCGTCAGTTTTTTTAGTCCTTTAGTATGAGAAGCCGATGTTAATAAAGGTAGCTTGAACGGTTCCTTCTCTACCTCCTCGACGCTTACGGGTCGCCTTAAAGAGTTGGTTGAATCTAATTACGGCGTTGCTGAATTTGACTATGAAACGATTCCTGAAAGCCTTGAGGCTCTGCCCAGAATCCGGCGAAATCATAGCGCCATTCAGCAACGCCCTATTTACTTCTGCAAGGGTAGCAATGTGAGGCTCAATATGACGTAGCCACTCTTTAGCTGGATTGATGCTCTTGATGTTGAGAAAAAGCAGCATTTGAAAATCTTTACTAAATCCAGCTAAACTGTTTCCCTAGATTTCGTCCACATTCAGAATCGGTCCTGGTTGCAGCGCGGTTTCCGGCTCAATTTCGGAAGTTCTGATATTGGTTTGTACCACAGGAGTATCTCTCTTTGTTGAAGGAGTGTAGGCACTAGTCTTCGTTCAAGATTCTAATATTGACAAGCTTTGAGCGGTTGTGTTGATAGAAGGTTTTATCCATTTCGATTCCGAAAACTTCTACAAGTATCTCTCTGCTGATCTCGATCGAAGAGATCTTGTTGCAAAAGTATAAAGTGTCAGATTTAAGACTTAAATGTTGAGTGAAATTCACTTCCTCTGTGTACAGTGCCAAATTGAATGCCATTGAGACAAATTCGTGTCGTTCAGCGAACTCTGCTGCTGCCAGATTGCAGAGAGAGTTTGCTGAACGACCTAGCATCAGGTAATCAGGATTGCCAAGCTGACCCTAGGCGAAAAAGCAAGCCAGGTCTAGCTTTGATTCTGTAACGGCACTAATGGGTCTCCACGACAGATTAAAAGTCACTGTACAGATGTTGTTGCATAAACCTATTGCCATTCAATCACGTTTTGCAATAGGTTTATGCAACACCGAACCACTTAATTCTCTCGTGGCTGGTCAACCCTTGCATAAACGTTCCTTTGTGCAACGATGCGAAGCTCTAATGATGAGCGGTAGTAGCCGTTAATTCAGGGTACAGGGCGAAAGATTGAAAGGCTCTATTTGCAGTGCTTTAGGGCACTATCAGATAAGAGTTGAGAACGCTTAAGTGCATTTACCGTTCCGTTACTCCCCAGACCCCAAAGTCGCGCACTTGCTTCAGATGCTCAATCAGACTCATGGCAGGGGAAGAAGAGAAACAACCACTCTGTCCTATTTTTTCTCTTCTCAATAAATTAGCCCTGCTACTCGACCGGGAACGCCGATAAGAAGGTAAGTGTGATTAGATATGGAAAAGCCTTATCCTTCTGATTCGCAAAGAATATGCTGAAGAGGTTTAATTTAGTTGGTGTTGGATTAATCATATCGACGATGGGAGTACTCCAGATCGGAGCTAACAGCGCACAGGCAGATGTGACGGTTCAGCCAGTGCAACAGATAGTTGTAGGAATCCGAAATCTAGCTGAACCTATCGTGGGAATGCGTGGCTCAACTGAGACTCGGACTGTACTGTTAGAGACCACCACACCGATTAAACAACCTGAGCTGATGCCGCTTGATCTCTACCGAGCGGATGGCGCTGCTGTTTTTCCTGCCAGTGCAATTAGCTTAGGTACACTGTCTGAAAAGCCAAACGCGTTGATTGTGCCACTGAAGTTTGACTTCAGCAAGTCCTCTAGTAGTGGAGAGTTTAGTGGCAGCCTGCGACTAAGTACGCCCAATGGGCAACAAAGCATTCCAATTCCGGTGACAGTGCGGGTGAAAGATCCTTGGTTGCTGCCATTGCTGATGCTATTGGCGGGTACGGGCTTAGGGATGGGGGTTTCTGCGTATCGCGCTAAGGGTAAGCCACGCGATGAAATTCTGGTACGGGCAGGGCAGTTACGATTGCAGCTACAGGACGATCGCGAGCTTGAACTGGCTGAAGCCTTCCGCACTCGCTTAGAGGGTAGTCTGATAGATGTCCGTATGGCGCTGCAAGGGGAGCGTTGGGAGGAAGGGCAGACGGCAATGACTCAGGCAGAATTGATCTGGAGCAGGTGGCTGAAGGGGCGATCGGATTGGTTGTTGCAGATACAATATGCTAAAACCCTGAGGGAGCGCCTGCAAGACCAGAATCCTAATATTCCGTACCTTCAACTGGCAACTCGGGGACTAGAGAATGCGCTGCGGGAGATGCCAGATCTGAAGGATCCGCAGCAAGTGCTCGATCGCCTGGATGAGTTGGCACAGCAAATCAATCGCTTCTTTCAGTTTCAAGGCAAAATCAAGCAGCTTAATGGGCTGCTCGATCAACTGCTACCTGAGCAAAAAGCACTCTGGCAACCGAAAGTGAAAAGTTGGGAGCAACAGATCGAAAGTTTGCAACCAGCGGACTCAGCAGAAAGTTCCAGGTTGCAAACAGAGGTAGATGGCGCGATCGCAGAACTGACGCAACTGATTGTCGAGCAATCTCCTACTGCTGCCGTTTCTAAGAGCGTGGCACCAGTTCCCTTTATGGCACCCGCACCCGCTGCTCGCTCGTTGACATGGGAAGAGCAAGGGTCTAAGTGGTGCAATAGCACGGTAATAGTAGGCTTCTGCAAAATTAGGATTTAATCGGATCGCTTCTGTAAAGCTCTCACCATATTCATCATCAGAATCCTTTTGGGTCAATCCTCTATATAAAAATGCTTTAGCAGAACGAGGAGCTAACCGCGTAGCTTGTTTGAAATTATAGAGAGAAACTCTGTAATACTGATTGAATCTTTTCAGATATAGGTTTTGATGCAGAGGCTCACGATACTCTAAGAAGGATGATAAGGACAAATTGAGAAAGGCAATGCCCCTTTTATAATAAGCATCAGCATGATCAGGTTGGCTCCAAAGAATCTCTGTTAAAGCTTGAATAGCGTCTTTATAATCGTCTAAAATAGTCTGGTCAACTGCTTTTTGGAGTAATGTTTCAACCTGTTGCATTGTTAGTTTTGGTTTGCAAATCTGGGACACTTGATCCGAATTTATCCAACCTTGAATCGGTTGGTCGATCTGTGTTCTGTTCTTTTGATGGTTGCTAATCGTCACCGGAGTCTCGCTTGGTATAACGGCGACGGGGGCATACGAAGACTCAACTCCAGGGGTAACTTCGATCACGCCATTTGGATCTTTAGTAGCCGTTTTACAGATAATTTCAGGAGAAGGTTCATTAACAGGAGATGAAGTATTAGCTTCTGTTCTTTGAATAGGTAAACCCATAGTACAGGCAACAACTATAGTTACCATTAATGAACAAGCGAAGGAAAGGGTTGATAGGTGTTTATGACGGAACATTTGCATACCTCAGGGGGTTGGATAAATTATTGCTGTTGCTGATAGTAAATAGGTAGCAGCTAAAGCCTCCCACTAAAAGTGGGTAGTTTTGGACTAGCGTGCTGGGACAATAATTTTTTGAACATCTAGATATATAAAAGTATCATTTTTATTTGAAAGGAAGTCAACCTAATGAGAAACGTTGGTCAAACTTTTGCATATCCTTTAATTGAACTGATCGAAAGAGATTAACTGAGCATATGCAACTTAATGGTTTCAAAGTTTTTAAAAGGTTGCATGATTGCATCTGAAATTAGTTTTCAATACCATTACAAAGATGATGATCGCTTTCGCTTAACGACGCATTAGTCTGCAAGTAATCGTGTACCCAGCTACACCCACGCCTCATTAAGCTGTTAAAATCCAAAGCCCGTATAATGGCTGTACCATCCTTGGCCAAAGCAAGATCTTTGCCATCAGCACTAATCGCTACTTCTAAGATGCCTCCGCCGTCATTGCCCTCTTGAGAATCCTGCATCGTATACAAGAGGACACCATCCCGACTCCAAAGCCGGATCGTATTATCCAAACCTACCGACACTAAAACCTGACTATCTGGGCTAAAACGAAGACTAACAATGCTGTCCGAGTGACCCTTGAATGGTGTCCCAAAGGCTTCAACCGTTTCTCCCGTACGTCTCCATAGACGCACAGTGTCCTCATTGCTAGTGGCTAAAAATTGACCATCAGGGCTGAACTTCACTACACCTTGGTTGCCATTCAGGGTTTGCACTAACCTGCCATCAGCAGTCCATAGCTTAACGGTATTATCCGAGCTTCCAGAGGCAATCAGCTTGCCGTCGGGACTGAAATCAAGGCTGCTGACCCAATCCTGATGACCTTCTAGTGTCTTCTGTAATTGTCCATCCGTTGCTTTCCATAGTTTAATGGTGTGATCTTGGCTGGCAGAAGCAACGAGGTTCCCATCAGGGCTAAAGCTGACATCTGTGACTGGCTGAGTATGTCCTGTTAGCACTTTAGAAATATTTGTGTCCAAATTCCAAAGTCTAATTGTCTTGTCTACACTGCCAGAGACAAGCGATCGCCCGTCAGGGCTAAACTTAAGACTTGAAATATAATCCTTTTGCTCCTTAAGTTCTTTAATCAGGGTGCCATCCTGTTTCCATAGCTTGATGCGCCCATCTTCATGAGCAGAGGCAAGTTTAATGGGACTAGCGCGATCGGGGTTAAAGGCTAAGCGGGTAGTCTGAGCAGCAAGCTTTGCTCCCGAAGATGGTAGCCCTCTGCGATCCCAAATGCGGATTGTGCCATCCAAGCTACCGGACACCACCACATTGCTGTCTTTGGGATTAAAACGAACAGTTCCAGCGGATTGTTGATGGCCCCTCAATGCTTCTAAGAGATTGCCATCTTTATTCAAGATACGGATGACGCCATCTTGACCAGCAGCAGCAATGGCTTGCCCATCTGGGCTAAACCGGATGTTTAATCCGCCCCTCTCCTCTCGTGATGGATTTGTGCCAATGCTACTTTTGAGCGTCCAAAGCTTGATAGGGCTATCGCCATTGGAGGAAACAACAGTTTGGCTATCTGGGCTGAAACTAACCCCAAAAATTTGTGCACCAGGTGTTTGAAATGTTTGTCGAAGTTTCCAGTTTACGGTGTCCCAGAGTTTAACCGTACCGTCTTTGCTCACAGAGGCAAGTAAACTTCCGGCTTTGTTAAAGCTTAAATCCATTACGGTGTTAGTGTGCCCTGTCAGAGTTTTGACGGGCTTACTGCTGGTCAGAGACCAGATTTTAACGGTCTTGTCCGCACAGGCAGCCGCAATCAGTTGACCATTGGGACTGAAACTGAGGCTAGAAATCCAGCTCTTATCTGGAAATGTTTTCATCAGCTTACCGTCTTTAACTTGCCAAACCTTGATGGTGTTATCCATGCTGGCAGAAGCAAGAAATTGACCATCGGGACTGAAGTTCACCTCTAATACAGAATTTGTATGAGCTGTACCTCCTGAGTCCTTTAAGCTAGGGTCTTGAAGCATCATTAAGGGTGCCCCGCTTGACCGCCATAACCTGATCGTGTTGTCCTGACTAGCAGAGGCGATCGTTTGACCATCAGGACTAACATCAACGCCCAAAACCCAGTTCTTAGGTGCTTCTAGTTGGTTGCGCTCAGTCATGCCATCCATCGCTTGTTGCAACTGCAAGGCTATGATGAATGTCTGAGAATTTTGTTTATCGCCGTATTTCTCTTTCAAAGCCTTCGCAATCTTGAGGGCTTGTACCAATGCCTTCAAACGCTGATTAGAGGCTACTAAAGTTTCAACAGCTTTTACCTGAGAGATTAAGGCTTGCTGCTCGGCTTCTTGACGATTCTGCTCAGCCTGATTCCGTTGGATAAAGGCGAAGGAGGTTAAGCCAGCTAGCAAAACTAAGGAAATGACTGCAATGAGATTTCGAGTTTGAGCTGCTTTTCGGGCTCTCTGCTCTTCAGCTAGTCGTTCTCGAATCAGGTTTAGCTCTCGCTCTTGCTGCTCTGCGGCTTGGCGCTCTACCGCTTCGATTTCTTGCCGACTGGCTGCAATCAATTCAGCCAGAGATGCTTCATAGCCTAAATCGATTGCATCGGGGCTATCTAACCAACGCTGTGCTTCAGCTAATTCGATCTTATCCAGCAAGCCGCCACTGCCCTTACCTAGACGAACCCACTCTTCAGCACTCGCTGCTAAGCGTCTCCGTGTTTGTTCAACTTCCCGCCGCTCGGTAATCCATTGCTGTAAGGTGGGCCAACCTGCGATTAATGCTTCATGAGCAATATCAATTTTGCGGGATGAGTTCTTGTCATCGCCACTGGGAGTGAGCAGGCGGCAATCCACTAAATGTGCCAACGTTTGCTTAAATAAAGCCGGATTATCCGTTATCGATCCTAAAGATTCAACTGATTGCTGCCGTCGAGTATCGGCTCGTCCCTCGCCAAACTGAATTAAGCGCAGAAAAATGCGTCGAGCGATCGCCTCTTGTGTTCCAGTGATGTCGTTGAGGTCGTTGATTGCTTGATCTGCTCGATCTGCGATCGCTATCTGCAATCCTGTTCTCTGTCCTGCTCCTTGCCCCCCGAGAGCATCACGAGGTAAAATGAGTGTTTCATAGGCTCGCAACGGTAGAAAGCGGCGTTCTAATTTGGACCATAGCAACACTAAAGTCTCCTGGATCAGTGGCAAGACTCCTGGTTCTCCGGCAGCATCCGTCACCAAGCGCTCAACTAACGCTGCCTCGACAAACACCCCCACTGTTGCAGCAGGTTCCAAAATCGCGTCCCGCAACCCTGTGTCATTCAACGGCATTACTTCTAGCCGATAGTTTTGGATCTCTTGCCAGAGCAAAGAGGTCATGAGGTCGGCATAGAAATCAGCTCGGACAGTCAAAACCAGGTAAACATTGGGCGTTTTGGCTAGCTTCAGCAAGCTTTCCTGAAAGGGGACAGCTTCCTCCTTTGCCACTGTAAACAGTTCCTCAAACTGATCAATGATTAGCAACAAGCGAGCCGTTTCTTGTGTTTCTTCCGCCAAAGTTTGCCTTAAAGTTGTTTCTGGCTTCTCTCCCGGACGCATTGATTGCATTCGCCAGCCACCAGTCCCAAAGAAGCGACTCTCTTGTAAGGCTGGGATCAGACCTGCAAACACTAGTAGTGCGGGACATAAATTATGCAACATAGTGTGGTATTGTCAACTTAACCGGGCCTGTTCAAAACTAAGCACAATCATTCCTGAATCGGCAGGGGCACTCAGACTATGCGGCAGAATTCAGCCCAGTAACTTCTCGCCAATCTTGAAAGCGTTGGCGCAGTTGTTCGCGATAGCGTTTTGCGGTGAGGTGATGTTGTTTGGGATGAAAGTGGTCTCGGATCGGTCCAAAGGCGGAAAGAAATCGTTGCGCTTGCCCCGGAGATTTGAATCGTCGCATTCGTCGTTCTCGCACTCGCGTCGGTTGATGCGAGTTTTCGGCTCGATTGTTCAATCCCTTGTGCGCTCGATGCTCTACGTTCGGCATCACCTGTTTCTTCGCCGCTTCGTAGCTCTTCAGTTTGTCCGTCACAATCACCCGCGGCACGAAGCTTTGTTTCTTCAAGAGTTTACGGAAGAATCGCTTGGCTGCATCGGTATCCCGTCGCCGTTGCAGCAGTACGTCCAGCACGTTCCCCTCAGAATCCACCGCTCGCCACAAATAATATTGCACCTTCTTGATCGTCACGACCACTTCATCTAAATGCCATTTATCCGCAATGAACGGACGTTTGCGCCGGATTTCATTGGCGTATTGCTGCCCAAATTTCTGACACCATTCCCGAATCGTTTCGTACGTCACCTCGATGCCCCGATACCGCATCATTTTCTCGATGTCCCGGTAGCTCAAAGGGAAGGTGTAGTAAAGCCAGACACAGTAGCTAATGATTTCGCCAGGGAATCGATGACGGGAGTACATGGGCAAAGGGTCGGGGTCTGAATGGAATCAATACGATTATTCTACGTTCCAGCTAAGTTGACAATACCGTGGAGAGGCACCACGGCAGATCTGGGAGAGCCCTTTTTTGAGTAGATTCAGGTTGTTGAGCGATAGTAGATTCCATACTAATTTGAGAGTTGTTAACGACTATTGGCTCGATCGAGAATCGATTCTGCAAGTTGTTGAGTTGAACGTCCTATGGAGTAGCGCTCCACTTCACAGTAATCGAATCGTTCGCCACTGGATCGCCCTCTAGAGGCGTGAGGGGTCCCTGTTTTTCACCGCTCGGACCCGCCTGCCCCCCATTGCCGGTGTTTTCACCAGTTTGGGTTGCCGCCTTGAACGTACTACCCCAGTCTACTGACCACGTTCCCCAACCTAGATAGTACATTTGACCGCTGGTCTTGTGCCGAGCCGCCAGCCAAGTGCAGAAGTAGTCTAAACCCTCTGCGCTACTTAGGCTTCCTCGTCGATCGGGGGTTTGCCACGGTGCTATGTTCCGTGGACGGTCTTCAGTCGTGACAATGTAGCCATTCTCAGCGTCCAGCGACTTTACATCTTTCTGCTTCGTCCACGGCTTAGATCCTGCAAGGCTATCGCGGATCGGCTGCTGACTCACACCAATTTGCAGGTATTGCACCGGGTTGCTGGCTTTATCTATATACGTTGCGGTCATTCTGGATGCGACTAGCGCCTGCACAAAACCGATCTTATACTGGTCTACCGATACAGTTTTAGTATCAGAAAGTACTGTTCCCATAACACTCATGAGCGGACTGTGAATGCCGATCGCATCTTCCTGCGGATTGCCTACCTTCCAAGGTGAAAAGGTCAGCGGACCGCTAATGCTGTGAGATAGTAGCCCGTAAAATTTCGGTTCCTTGCTGTTTTGAGGCGACCCATTATCCGTTGGTTCTGCTTCCTGCGCTTGATTCAGGTTGGTTGACGCGGCTGGGGCAATAGCTGACGGTGTTGCGGACTCTGCCTCGCTCTGCCGCTGGATTGCCAGTTGAGTATTGGATAGAGTCGGCTGTAGAAACGTGTTTGAGTGAGATAGGCTCGATCGCTGCAAAAATAGCGGCATTCCAGCCGATGCGCCTTGCTCCGTTTGTACTGTGCCGGAGTGAGGCTCTGCTGCGGTGATCAGGGGACTCTTTTGAATAGATTTGGTCTGCTGTTCAACAATAGGTTCCATCGTCCGTCTTCTCTTACTTGTGAATCAGTGTTGTTCTTTCTCTAAGGAGCTAAATGATAGTAGCTGCCTCCACCCGCCGCAAAGAAGATGTGTCCGGCATAAGATGTAGTATCGATATCAGCCGGGAGCGGTGCTGGACCCGTTAAAAGTCCCTTGAGTGCGCCTCCAGCAAAACTGCGAAACGTGTTGGTTGAAGGGACGGCAGTAAGAATGGCACCTCCCCTACTTGCTTCTTTAGCAACCCTAGGTGCCATCGCTTGGGTGATGCTTTTGATATCGCCTCCAGTGCTGCTGTAAGAACTCCAGGCGGAACCCCAGTGAACACAGTGAGCAGTAAAGCGGATTGCCGCATTCGACCAACTGTATGCCCAACTAGGAACGGCTCCAGCATTTTGCAAAACAGTTCCAACTTCGGCATTGACAACGTTCTGACGATGTTCGGGAGCTTCGCCTAATTGGATAAGCAGACTTAAAACTTTCTTGTCTGTTCGGATTAACTTGAGTGCTTTGTCTCCTTCTTCAATCTGCTGAGTGTTTGTATTGACTGCCAGCCATTGACCCCCTTCATAGGTAAATCCAGCATCCATCAACTGATTCCTTAAATCAGCATCTCCAGCAAACAAGATTTCCATCTTTTTCTTCAACTGTCCGCTGCTTCCACCAAATCCTCTGCCCCAGGTCAACAACTGGGAGTCGTAAGTATTAATAGATGCGCTCGACCCTTCTCCTGCTAATTCCCGCCAAACAAGACCATTTATCTCTGCATGTCGTGCATTAGAATTACTCAAGTTGGTTGGGGCTGGATCGCTGCCGGGGGTGCCGTCATATTCATAGCCGCTGCCGTGTTTAAACAGCCCAGAATTCTCCTTCACTAAAGTACGCTCCCGCCGAATGGAATCGATAATAATTTGCTGTTGCTCCTGGGGAATGGGCGGTTTTGCTTTAGGTGGAAGCAGCGTTGTCCAATTGCGAGCGCTCTGGAATGCAGTTACTTCTGCTTTTTGTTCCTTAAATTCTTGCTGCACTTGTTGAAGGGCTGATTGATCGGCAGCAGAGCCAGTGGATTGAGATTGCTCAAAGTCTTCCGCAGCTTTCGCACCTTCTGGAAATGGCTTAATGGTGTTAATCACAGTTCCAATGCGCGGTTTTGTATATTCAGGAGCAGTTTTGAAATTTTGGATCAGGATATCTAGATCGCCCGATCTGTTTAAGATCTTCAAAACGTTTACCATATCTCGAATCCACAATCCGTTCAATTGATGGAACGGGTTATTAGCGGTATCTTCAATATTGGTATTCTTGATGTTATTCCGAATATGCTCGACTTTCGACTCTATAAATGTTTGGAATGGGGACTGCGGATCGGACTGTAATTGAATCAATGGGTGCTGTACCTGCTCAGTTTGCTGCGCGACGTGGGTCAATTCGTGGGCAGTCAACGCATCCTTTGCAGGAGTCTTCCCGGCTCCAAAATAAATATCCTGCTTGCATGTAAACGCCTGGGCATTTAAACCCTGATTCATCTGAACAGATTCGCTATCTGTATGCACTCGCACCTGACTAAAATCCGCGCCAAAACGAGGTTCCATAAACGATCGCACCTCATCCGATAGCGGGGTTCCTCTACCCTGACTGCTACTCAGCCGACTCTCAATGTCGCTGCTATTGTGCGAGCCGTGATCGCCCGATCGTTGAATCCCTAACTTTGTTTGAATCGGCAATGGTTTTTGCTGAACTGTTGAGGCGGAATCAGGCATTCGCATTACTTGGTCGGCAACGCGATCGGCTTCTTGCTCATATGTATCTCCGGATTCACCCACGGTTAATTTTGGTTGCAGAAAAGTGGTTGGTTGAGGAACACTCGATCGCTGCAAAAACAAAGGTATTCCAGCCATTGCACCTTTCTCAGTATGTAATGGGTCGGAATGAGACTCTGACGAAGTGATCAACGAACTCTTTTGAGTGAATTTGGGTTGTTGTTCGATCGTAGGTTCCATAGTTTCTCCTGTTTCAAGGTCTATTCGACAGCTTCGTGGGCTAACTCTGCCACAAACCAGTGGTGAGCATCAATCTCCATCGAAAATTTAGCTCCCCAATCAAGTTTCTTAGTAGTAATGAATGTCTTCACCTTTTGACTATCAATACTTGTCATATCAGTTCGGTTATTTTTAAGGAATTCCTGTAGGCTCACCTTATCGCCAGGAACGGGTTCTTGAGTAGAAAATTTCCCACGATCGGGCAGCTTTGCCAAAACTCGGTTAATTGCACTACTAATGACTGGATCAATAGAATCTATGTCAGATGGAGTGATTGTGCCACGGGCAGTTCCCTCCTTAATTAGCCTTGCGTAACTCAAAGCCCGTATACCTGAAACATTGAGTCCAATGCCCCGTAGACCAGAGATATTAGCCACAGTAACATCGTAAAGTCGGACCGCACCGGGAATGAATTCTCCTCCCTTCTTAGGATCAGTCATAGCTGTTAACTCCTTTTTGTGAGAAGTCAAAGCGGTGCCAAGATCTTTATAACTTGCATCAAAGACAGTAACTTTCTCCACTAGGCTGAGATCAATGAGAGGCTTTGTGCCCGGTCTTAGCCCGATCGTGTTTTCCAACCCGCGATGTCCTCGACTGTGGGCGCTGAGTCGAATCGCATCAATATTGGCTTTCCGTCCAGCCGCGGTCAGGCAATCTTCGATTTCTGGGGTGCTAATCGTGACAAAATTAGGCTGGTCTCTTTCAAATAGAGCGGGTACAGCAATCAAAATCCACGGTGAAGCATCTGTTTCTGCACGTAGACCCTGTTGAGCTACAAAAGAGCCTGCTGCTCCCACATAAGAAGCAACAAACGGGGTGAAAAAAATATGCACCTGATTTCGCGTAGAAGGAACACCTTTAGGAACAAAGACGGAAAGTTCCTTCGATAAAGTATGCACTATAGGTGATTCTTTAGGTTTCTGTTCGTCAGCCACAATTACATCAGGAATCGGATCACCGATAGCACTAAAAGTTTGAGCTACAAATTTATCGCGATTATAAATGTGTTCATCGCTATGTATTGAGTCCAGCACAGTAAAATCGTTTGATCGCGATAAAAGTGAATCTAATCGGGGTGTTGTTGTCGGTTTATTTCTAAGAAAAATCTTCAACAGGGATTCGCCTGAAGGCGAAGGTATTTGCTTCAATTCACCTAAAATTTTGAGAACTTTTTGATTGTCAGATATTTGATCTAAAAAATCAGCAGTGTTCTGCCATTGTCCAGCAAGAATAAAGCTTTCCAAAACATCTACATCAATATCTCCATACTTACTGGGTCTTCCTCCGCCTGCATCTCTTTGTACAATCGATCGAGGGTTTCTTGCAATAGATCGGCTGGACGGATGCATCATACCCACATCAAGGAAGTACTGTTCCTGTCGAGTAACTTCTGCACCAACTCCGCTAGGTGCTTGACCTGTCTGAATGCCGAGATTGTCCTGATTACGTGTTTGGAGCGTTGTATTGCCTAGAGAATACCCCGCATACTCAGATTTGAATGTTGGATCACTATCTCGCATAATCATCTTCTCAGGCTGCCGATGTAACTGCGATTCATTCCCGGTTTGCTGAACCACATGAGTTAGTTCGTGTGCTAGCAACTCCTTTCCTTCTTGAGAATCAGGGTTGTACTTAGCGGCACCAAAGTAAACGTCCTGTTTATGTGTAAAAGCTTGCGCTTGCAGTTCTTGATTCATTCGAGAAGATTCATTGTCAGTATGCACCTTCACTTGGCTAAAGTCGGTACCAAAACGAGGTTCCATAAAAGCAAGGACTTCATTAGACAAGGAGCTACCGCCGCCTTTGCTACCGTTCAATCGGCTTTCGAGATTATCAGTTATCTGTAAGCTGCTGTCGCTTGCACGTTGGATAAGGTTGTCTGTGGACTGTAGTCCTGGTTGTTCTTCGGTTTTGCAAGTATTGGGTTTACGTTTAACTTGAGTGGGATCTATAGCCTTTACAGAAGTCACCTTGGGAGTAGGGATAAATGGTTGAATGACTCGTTTTGCTATTTGATCGGCTTCTTGCTCGTACATATCTCCTGGTTCGCTTACCGTTAGTTTCGGTTGTAGAAAAGTGGTTGGTTGAGAAACATTCGATCGCTGCAAATACACGGGCATTCCAACGGTTGCGCCTTGCTCAGTGTTGACCGTATCGAGATGAAAATCTGCTGAAGCGATCGACTGACTTTGTTGAGTAGCTTTAGGGTGTTGGGAGGCAACAGGTTCCATAGTAGTTCCTAAAGAATGGTGGCTCGATCGAGGATCAGTTCTGCGGGAAGCTGTCGTCCTAGTTTGCGGTACTCGCTGGCGACTCCTTGCACAATATCTGCAAAGGCAATCGGGCGAGTTTGGCTTTGAGCAATCACGGCGGCTGCCAATACTGCATTGCGAATGTTGCCGCCACTCAAATCGACGGATGCTGCAAGCTGATTGAGTTGAGATTGCGTCAACTGATGACCCTTGCCTAGGTGAGACTGCCACAGCGATCGCCGTTCTTCGGCTTGGGGTAGGGGGAACTCGATAATCATATCCAACCGACGAGAAAAGGCTGAATCAAAACGGCTGCGGCTGTTGCTGGTCAGTAGGGTAATCCCGTCAAACGATTCGATGCGCTGGAGTAGATAGTTAGTTTGGGCATTGGCAAAGCGATCGTTGGCTTGCTGTACATCGGTGCGTTTGCCGAATAAAGAATCGGCTTCGTCGAAGAGGAGGACAACTTCGGCTTGTTCGGCGCGGGACAACAGTTGAGATAGATTCTTTTCAGTTTCGCCGATGTATTTGCTGGTGATGGAGGCAAGATCGACTCGATAGAGAGGCATTCCCAGTTTGGTGGCTAACCATCCGGCGGCGAGGGTTTTTCCGGTGCCAGATGCGCCTACAAACAGCGATCGGACTCCAGGACAATAGCGCACAGTGGCAGAAAGTCCGAGTCCGGTGACGAGGTGATCGCGATGACGGCAGCGCAAAAAGAGCATCTGGAGTTCGTCGCGCAGGGCAGGAGTCATGACTAGCGCATCGTCGGGAATGGTGTCGGTAAGCGGCTGAGCTAGGGCATCAAGTCCGACTCCTTCGCCTGTCCAAGCGGCGGCGATGATGTGGTCGCGTTGAGGGTGTTTGTGCTGCTGGAGATGTTGATGATGTTGGGCTAATCGACCGAGTTGGGCAATGCGTCCACTGCTGTGACGATGCTGGTGGGCGAGTTCTGAGGACAGCGTTTCGTTGTTGATCGCTAATTGCCAAAGCTGCTGTCGTTCTTCTACAGTAGGGACGGGAATGACCCAGTTGAGAACCGTTTCGGTCGGGACTTCGAGGTTGCCGTCGATGCCGCAGATGATCAAAATAGGGTCTTGATAAAGCGGTAATGACGGCAGAATTTTGCGTTCTCCAGGAGCCAAATCGTAGCAAAACACAGGAATTAGAGTCCTAAGCAATAGCCACGGGGTGAGTTCTGCGGTTTGATCTGTGGTAATAAATAAGGGACGACGCTGAAGTGCGATCGCGATCGCGTTGGCTACGGATTTTCCTTCGATCAGGGATCGAGTCCGTAATGCTAGAACTCGCTGTGTGCCAGACTGAAAGGCGGTTGCCCAGCGCTGCACCTCGGTCAAAATTGAAGCCGCTAAGGGAATCGCCTGATCGTCTAGTCCGATCGTCAGGTCAGGCAAGGAACGATCGTATCCTCGTAGTGCTAATCCGAGATGATGCGGCACTTTTAGGGATTGTTCGGGTAAGGGGGCTGATTCGTTAATCAGATGTAGCAATCCACTAGCGATCGCATTACCGATCATTAGACGGTCAATGACAGAAACGCTGTTAGATAATGGCGCGAATGCTAAAGTCATTAGTCCCAATGTGGGACGCGACCCCCCGATCGGAGATTGCAAATAAGCTAAAATTCGACCGGCGATCGAGTCCTGTTCGACAATCGTTGCTAATGAAATCGCTAACACTTCGATGAGTGAGAGTGATAATGATTTTGACAATTCTAGTAGAGAACGATCGAGAACATTAGGATGATGTAAGTAGTCTTTTAGCGCATCGATCCAGTTCTGATAGTCATCAGTGATGCTCGCTGAATAATCGCGGAGATTCTGTAGCTCAGGAGTGGCTGGGGTCAGGAGAAGTGCCGGATCTAAGGTGGCAGCGATCGCAGCAAAAGCGAAGCCGTGCAGAGTCTTAATCGGGCAGTTCACGGGCTTAATTTCCATGTCCGCCTCCTGTGTAGTGAAACGCGATGACTCGTCCAAACCAAGGCACCCAACCTGGATCGAGATCTAGCCCGACTCGACGAATCCGGATGTCGGCTTGCTCTGGCTCAAACCAAATATCAACGTGAGTGGGAGTGATGGAAAGGTGTCCCGATCTAGTGACTAAGTTGTGCAGTCCCATGCGGGCATTTAGGCGACACCAGCGACGCAGTGAGTTGAGCCACGATCGGACTAAATCGGACTCTGAGTAATTCTCTAAATAATCGCCAAGAAGACTCCAAACGGAATCGGTTTTGGGAATGGCTAATCGATGGGCAATAGTATGGAGTAACTTGCGGGGTAAATCGAATTCGATAATTTGAGGATTGGATTCTAGAAAAGATTCAATTCCTAAGTGAGTCAGCAAAGGCAATAGAAAAAGAAGTCCTGCGTAGTGAGTGAGGTGAGGAGAAGTTATAGATAATTTAGAGTCGGGTGATTCTGATTCGTGAATAATTTCTTGTGAATTATCTAATGCTGTCTGAGAAGTTTCTAAAACAGAAACAGGACTTTTTAGCAATGAGAATGAATCGGACTTAAGTTGTTTTCTTAAGTCACTAACTTTATGGATTATTTGTTGCGATCGAATCGTCAACTGTTCATCTAGAATAAATGCGGGCTGTTCTGCAATGAGTCCGATGGTGGATAGCCAAAGCGATCGCGGATCTTCGATTCCCCAAGTCTCGATCCATCGCTGAAGTAAATTGATCCAAGATGAAGATAGGAATACTAGAAGTAACGAGTTGATTAATTCGATCGAACTCTCTGATTTGAGCCACCCGCACGCCTGTAATAAATCCGATCCGTCGCTCTGGGTCAGGACTGAAAGCAATGGCGTGATTGAGTTTTGAGCGAGTAGTTTTTGCATGAGAGGCGCGATCGCGACAACCCCGATCGGACTCTGAATCAATCCATAAATCACTCGCCGAAATCCTTCCTCTCTCGGCAAATTAGGTTGCCAATTCGTCACCGCCAATTGCCAAAACCATTCGTCAGCGCTGCGGTGATTGGCTAATCTAAGCGCCAGACATAAATAAGGCTCTACGTCATCGCGAAAGTAAACCGCGATCGAGTCACCCGCCGCCGGATCATTCGCATGAACAGCCGTCGTTTCTAACTGCGTCAATCGCTGCTCTACAACCAACGCCAACGTCGCCGAACTTTGCTGAGACTGGATTCTCCCCACATCCAGCGACCGCACTAGCAGCAATCGTCCAGCATCCGGCAACGATGCTGTGTGCAACGCATCTTCCAACAACATCGCACCCCGACGAATCAGAGCAGCATCTAGCGATCGGAGATGAACAGTACGAACCTGACGTTTTATCATCGCGCAACAAATACTCGGCTAAACGCTCCCACTTCACCCACTTGCACTTGAGCATTGATGCCCAACTGCACATTCGACTCAAACGCCTGAACAATTCGAGCCGACGCTAGACCCGATGCTAAATCCTCGATCACACCTTGGGCAACGACCCGATCGGGCGACGCATACAGCATGACGTGCATTCCAACTCGGACTCTTGCAGGATCGATCGCCACCTCAAATCGACCACCGGGACGCACGATCGTAGGTTTGTTCAGCCGACCCGAAATCAGTCGATTCACCGGAGCATGACTCGCTAACAGGATGCAGACTCGTACTAAATCGCTAACCCAAGCCACCGCATCGGGCTGGAGCGCGTCGATTTGTTGATACAGCCAATCTACTAAGGTTTGAGTCTCTCGCCGCTCTAGGAGGGCAATTTCGCCCCATCGCGGCAAATTCCCCAGGTTTCTCAGATTGACAGGGGCATCGTATTGGCTGAGACGCTCTGCCCACTCTAGGCGAATGACGGGTAACACTTCGCCGAAGTTGGCATACAAACAGGCAGCAATATGAGCAATTTGGTCAAGTTCCTGAGCGGCTTTTTGAGACACATCACTGCGTCCATGACTGCCATCAATCAAGTCGCCCAGCGATAGAACTGTTGTAGATTGCTCTCGCAGTTGTAGCCACGTTAGACCCGAATAAATACCGAGATTGAGTTGAGCAACTTGCGATCGCACGGCTGCTATCGTCGTTTTTTGAGCCGTTACCGTCTGGCTAATTCGCTGCTCGACTGAAGTCGTCGCTGTTATTGAATCCGAGATGTATAACTGTTGACTGGCTCGCCGCTTAGCGCCTTGCAGAGTAGTATAAAGAGTCTCGATTCGATCGAGCCGATCCACTAAGCGCGGGATATGTGTGAACCAATTTACAGGGGCATCTCGCAGCGTCTCGATGAGCGATCGCAACTCAGGCGGAGCAACGATCTGACGATTCAGACACACGGGAACTGGGGACGAGGTGATACCCGGATCGAGAGGACGAGTCGGCGCATCAAGAATGACTTGCGTCGATCGGGGACGATGGAACACCAAGAACGTCACATAGTTTTGCAAAATAGTATCGCGACGCTGATTGATGCCGTCGATTCTCATCTGTTCTTCTGCCAACAATGCTCGTGCCACGGAAACATCATGGCGAGCTTCGGTGAGATACCCGGCGATCGTGCCCAGCCGTTGATTGACTTGACCGATTACGCCCTGTATCTGAGCGAGAACGGTCTGACAGAGGGCGATTGAACTGCGATAGTCTTGAACTCGTCCTTCTGCCAACCGCAGCGCAGCAACCGTGTTGTCTAACACTTTTACCCCATCCGAAAATTGAGCAGATTCATCGCTGGTAATTTGATCACCGACCCGAATCTGACCCAGCAGCGCAGCAGTAACATCTCTAAACTTAGACGCTGTACCCGGAATACTGACATCCGCAAGATCGATTCCTAAATTGGCGAGAGACTCGATCGTGTCTGCCTGACTCGCTAGCGTAAAGACTCTGGCTTCGACTGAGGCAGAAGGTTGCAGCCGTTCGGCAACGGTGACAGTTCGGCTGGCAGCACCCACAAGCGGCGACTGTTCCAGGACATCAACGACGCGCACTTGAGGAGATCTAGACGTAAATAGCTCTTTGTTGTCAACCGTTTGTGCTTGAATCGCTCCAATTCGAGCTTGAGCAGTCTGTATCTTTGCCAGTTCAGAAATGGTAGAACTCACACCTCCTATATTGCTGAACGTCGCTTGATTGAGCGACTCAAACAATGTTGCTCGTTGCGGAGCGGCTGCAAAGGCTGTAGTCCCCGCCGCTAAGATGGTGAAAGGAGCCGCGATCGCAGGAACTCCTGCAACTGTTCTTGCCGCTTTAGCTCTAACAAAGTAGGTATTGAGTTGCTCTTGGGTCACACGGGCACTTTGCCCTCCTTCTGCGATCGCCGCTAGAGTCGGAGAAGTTGCCAATCGAGCGGCTTGGTCGGTGCCCAACACAAATTGCCGAATCCGATAGATATCCGTTTGGACTCGCAAAAAGTGAAAATCAATTCGATCGTTGGCTTGTTTGACCTTGGTTTCCAGCAGTGCGATAAAGCCCTCTAATCCCAGTGTGGCGAGTTGACTGGCTTCTGCCGGAAGTCGCGTCGCGAGTTGAGTGTTTAGCGATCGGAGCGGGGCGACTCCTCGGACATTGTTCTCGATCGCAGTTCCAAAATCCTCTTCAAAGGGAGTCAGCAACTCGGCATCTTGAATCCAAGTCCAAGAATCGCTGTTGGTATGCAGAGTTGCCCCGTCGGGTAGTGCATTCCCCACCCAAACCGTATCATTGACAGGTAATGCACCTGCCGCAGATTTGCCTGTATGTCCCCACGCGACGCGACCATCATAGAGCGTGAAGGAGATTCCCGTGATCGTTGTATTCTCCAACCCTATGAGACTGGCTGGAATTTCTAATCGAACCCAAGCACCAGAGGCAGGCAATGCTCCCATAAGTTGCCGACTGGCGGTTCCTGGAGTCCCAAAATTAAGTAGGTTTTCACCCCAGTAGGCGCGATGCTCCCAACTTCCGTTGACGTTCCATTGCACCATGATTTCGCGGGGCGGATGGTCGGCATCAAGGTAGATATAAGTCGTTAAGCGATCGCCCGGAATCACGGACAGTCCAGCAGTCGCGCCATCAAAGAAATGTTGATGGAGTCCAGCCGACACATTTGATTGGTGGACGCGAGTACTAGAGAATGGGGCAGGCGGTTGGGCGAGTTCGTCTTCAGCACGATCGAGGTCAAGATCAATAGGTGCCGTTCCCGTTATCGCCTGAGTGAGTAGCGTGCTGCGAGTCCGAACAATCGAGCGACGATTGAGCCATTGCGATCGCCGGATCACAAACTCCTCGATCGTCCGTTGAAACTCTGGATCGACGGCTTCTGCTTTGAGCAAGTCCGGCTCGTACCAAGCTTGCGGAACGGGCGCTAGGATCTGCACTTGGTCAGGTTTTGACAGATCGAATGGGACGAGAGACGCACTCGATTCTAGAACAATGTCCAACTGTTCGATCGGCACAGGAGCCGCCTGAATCGTGTAATTGCTGGGAAAAAAGTGATTTCGTCCCAATCCCTGATTGTTTGCTCGCACCTCAACGGCGGAGGTGGGCAGCACACCCACAGGGGGCACCGAGAGAAACTGATTTGCCACTTGAGCGATCGATAGAGTAGAGAGGTCGAGTTCGGATAACTGTTCGGCAAATTGCTGGACTCGCGCTTGCCATAGAAACGGACTGCCTGCATTCGCGACGAGCGGATGGCGACGTTTTGGCAGACCGCCCGATCGAACGACCGAATAGCGATCGCTAAAGAGTGGCTTCCAATCGGCATCAAATCCGACGAGCGAAATGGGGACTCCGACCCGTTCCCAAGGCAGCAATTGATCGGGCGGGTTGCCTTTTTCAGCGCTGAAAATGGTGTAAGCTAGTCGGTTTCGCCATTGACCTAATGCAGCCGGTTGAGTCAGGTCGCCTGCTTCGGGTAAGGCGATCCACTCCGAAGCCCAGGGATACAGCGCGAGACGACACCCATCGACGAGTTGCCAGTCTTCAAAGGCATCGTTTTGGGGGTCAGTTTCACAGGGATCTCGTGGGTCATTTCGTCCGACTAATTCCGCTACGATCGGCTGAAGCACGAGGATTCCGACTCTCGGCAGATTAGCAGCAATGCCATTTGCAATGAGTTCTCCCAGCGTTTTACCTAATTTACGGGGCGTTAAGACTCCGGTTGGCGTTGGCGTTGGGGCTATGCTGTCTAGAATTGCAGCCGACGCATATACGCGCACGTCTTTTACCGCGACTCGTAGCGTTCTCGGAATCAAGACATCTTCGCCTGTCGCAGTGATGCCTGTTCCAGCCGCGATCTGATAATAGGTCGAGTCCGGTTTTTCTAAATCGACTTCTAATCCTGTGATCACACCCGGAGACAGTAATTGTCCACGAGTTGCTAAAATGCCCGATCGTCCCTGTTGCTCGGTGATGAATGCTCGAGCGCTGAGAGAACGACCTGAGTAAAGATTTAGACGACGCTGCCAGCCTAAATTGGCATCAGGCTGCATCGGCGGAGAGACATCGATCACATGCTCCCCATTGAGCGGATTTTTAATAGGGTTCACGTCCATTATCGCAGCCCTCCCAGTCGATTATTTAACGTAGTTCTAATCAAATTACCAACGGTGCTAGGATTCGTTCTGACTGCATCCGTTAACTGAGTTGAGAATGTTTGCAGTTCTGTGTCGGAGAGTTGGCTGGCTAATCGATCGAGTTCGGGAACAGTACCAGATTGGGCAACGGTTGCCGCGATCGAGTCGTCTTTAAGTTGGGCATTGGTTGCTTCTAGTCGCAAAATACCTTCTCCTAGCTTTGGGTCACCAAATCGATTTGAGACTCCCAAAACAGCAGATTGATCAAGCGTCTCGGTTGGCTGTGGAGTTGAAGTATCAGCCGTTTTTGCCGCTTCTAATTCTTGTACTGCACCCCTCAACAGCAATTTAGAGGTGTTGAGTTTTGGCGAACTCAAGAGTGATGTCACATCCGCATTAGCAGCAGTCGTCGCAGTGTTTCTAATACTATTCACGCGACTTAATAAGCCGGATTGCTCCAGCGTTGTCACTAAATTACGTTCGACAACTACTTCACTCGTTGTAATCCGCACATTTAAGCCAACATTCGTCGCGTGATAGGGCAAATTGCGCCTGCGAATAAACCACAGTAAATCGGCACTCGCTAACGCTTTTCGCCATTCGGCATCGACTAGATCTTGAGGATTGACGATCGGACTCACTAATCGAGGCAGTCGAATCTGCTGCAACGCCAGTAGCGGCGTGCGTTTTGCCACCAATCCGGGAGCCACGGCAGGCAGCGATCGAGTCAAACTCCTCAAGCTTCTCTGCAACTGCTGAAACTGCTGGCGATTGACGGGCATCAACACCAACACGCCCACCGAATCGAGTGCCTCGTTGGTCATCGTCAAGTCGATCGGGGGCAACAGCAAACTCTCTTCGACCAATGCCGCCAGCTCGTCAGACGGCACCAGCGAGAGGCTAACATCGACCGTAGACGGAAAATAGATCTGTGTGAAACTGGTTGGATCGATCGTCGCAGCAGGCATTTGTCCTGCTGGAGGTAAAGCAGCAAAGTAATCAGTCGCGCTAAATCGTCGTCCTTGATTGCTCAGAGTTCTAGAATCGAGGACTTCTTGCAACTGCTGATCGTATTGCTGCACATAGGCTTCTCTCAGTCCGCGCGGCGTTGCCCCAAAGCTCAACAAACTCTTTTGCTCAGCACCGACTTCTCGCCGAACCAAGTACGGATCAATCCACTCCACGACTCCGCGATTCAAGCCCACCATCGCGAGAGGCAGAGCATTGGCAGGCAATCCGCGCACCGACTCTTCGACAAAAATCTCCCGCGCGACTCTCGATCGACGCACCTCTAACCCGCCACTGCCCTCATCTGCAAACGGAATCAGCGTGATCGCGACGGCTTCAACAATGTCGCCATCATTCACCGACCGAGGAGCCTTGAGCGAAGTCGGATAAGACGCGATCGGGTTAGCCGTATACTCGACCGATCGCAGGGCAATGATGAACAATCCCGACGCATTTCGCGCCGATTCGCGAGGCACTGGAGCCAGTCCAAAGGCTGCATCTAATCGCTGAATTTCAGGAATGTCTACGAGGTTGACGGTGCGCGATTGGGACAGTACAACCAACTCGCCGCCGGGAGTCACTCCATGTCCTGCCTCAATATAAATTGCGCTGGCAGCATTGTTGGGCGGACGTTTGACGAGCAATCCTTGAACAATGCCGAACCCACTTGCCCGCGCCAAGTCTGTCTGTCGCGTCAAAAAATACGTTTGATCACGAGTCAGATCTTTCGCTGTGAGAAATCGACCATCAAAATAAAACGGGCGCGTGCGGCGATCGTCGAGAATCACCGTCCCTGCCTGAATCATGGCGGCGAGTTCGGCATCATCCACACGAGAGCGAGAAGAACCTTGAGTAAACATAGGGCGTAAGGGGTAAAAAGGAAATTAAAGATTCATAGCTCTAGCCAACGCGCGATCGAGCCTGCCGCGTAGACAAACGATCGCACAGAATTGTCCGGCACAATCACCGCATCCGCAGTCCGAACCGGGCGCTGTCCGGGGATCGCTGCCGCCGCAGGCAACACCAATCGAGCCAGAAATAAGGCAGTCGGATCTTGCCCAACCACATGTTCTGCTTGGGGCTTGAGTCCCGTTTCGTCTCGCTGATCTGATCCTTCGTGCCACGCATTGAGAATGGCAGTTTGCAGCGCCGCCCGCCGATCGCCCGTGCCGAAATCGCCCCAAGGATTTTGAGGCAAATGTTGATTGAGATCAGCACTCGCTTCTTGACGAATCACCAGCGTCAACTCGTAGCTATCTCGCAATCGCGACGGAGCTACTGCATCCAGGGCATCAAATGCCCCTGCCGCAAATGCTGGAGTTTTGCCCCGCTCACAGGAGACAAATCGCACAAATACATCCGCAACGACACCCGATCGATCTAGGTGAAACCCTTTTGTCAAATCGTCGGCAATCTGTGACTGATACCAGCGATCGACGCGGATGCACGCTGCTCTGGGAATCTCAATCAATCGTCCCAAACGATCGATCGCAAGTCCCGGCTGCACGACGATTTCCTCATCGCGCCCCTGCGGAAACTGGGGATCGTCTCCCGGTTTGAGGGATTTGCGCCAATCGACGCGCAGTCCGGCGGCGGTGCCACTGCCATGTAGATAAAACAAGGCTCTGGCGAGTCGGCTGCGGTGATAGAGTTGCTCCGCGAGGAAGTCTTCTGCGTCGAGAGAAATGCCGGTCGCGTAGTAGACTCGATCGGGCGAGGGCGCGACGGCTAGGGGATCGGTGGATTTAGAATTGCTCATAACTAGCGAATCCTGGGGGGATTGATTACGACAATTTGTTCGGTCGGGAGGCTTCGATTTCCGGCGTTATCTTGGACGACGAGTTGAAAGCGGTATCGACCGGGGGCGAGTCCAGCATCGACAACCACGATCGGCTGCTGGGTAACGATCGGTTTTTGCGGCTCAAAGGTGGGCATAGGACTATTGAATGGGAGGACGAATCGGAATGGGATTGATTGGAATAGGATTAATCGGAGTGGGACGAATCGGCGGACGCTCGATAATCGGGATCATCGTCCAAATGTAGCTAGCGACTTTACCGGGAACCACATCGCTCGATCGTTCGCCACTGAGTTTAAAACTTTGTCCGGTTTCAACCGTGGGGGGAGCGTCGATCACGGCGGTGGGGCGTTGCGTGTCGCGAATCACAACTTCTACGATCGCGGGATCGGATTGATTGCCCGAATCATCGACGACGACTAACTGAAATCGGTGAACGCCCGTTGATAATGGGTTTGTGGGATCGACCTTCACCACCAGAACAGAATCGGTGGTTTCGACGGGAGTATTAAGTTTGAGTTCTGCTTCTGCCATGGGAGTCTCCAGTGTGATAATTCAGAATTTAAGAAACGTTAATTTTGTAATTCAGGATGCGTTGTGTCTCCTATTCCAGTTTTGTCCATCGGTATTGAGCGATCGTGTGTCCGTCAAATGCCCGTGACTGATTGCCGTCGAGTTGAAATGACTGTCCAAACTCAGCGATCGGGAGCGATTTAAGGGTCGCGATCGGGGCTTGCAAAACGGATTCCATCTCATCGATTCCTCCTCCTAAACGGGGATCAAGACTAGCAGGACGCAGTACTCGATCGCGCACGCCTACCTGACTTTTGTTGAGGGCAACGGGCTGGGGCTTGGGTTTGGCGCTGAGATAGGTGTCTACGCCGACTAGCGCAGCAATGCCCACCATAAGTGGGCTGCTAGCAGTCATGACGCGGGACAGCACATGAGCGGGAGTTTCCAACTCGACCACGCGACGGATTAAGCCCAAATCCTGCGGGGTAACCTCTTGATGCACCAAAATTGTTGTGCGATAGGCTAACTGATCAAAGAAGGCAGCGATCGCGGCTTCTTCTGCCTGTTTTTTGAATGAATTTGTCTCAATGTCTGCCCGAAATAGGGATAGAAATTCCCGTCGAGTTTCGTCACCCAAAAAGAGCGTGTCGCCTACATAGGAATTGCCGCTCGTGACCAATCCGGCGAACAGTGGATCGGTTTCATCAGCTAAATCTGCGCCTAAAATCGTGGCGAAGGTGCGACGCAATCGAAAATCTTCTAAGACTACGATCGATCCCTTGCTGACGGCTCCATCGGTCGCGATATCGAGGGCTTGCTGCAATCCCAACAAAGTGCCACGATGCCGATAGAGCGCAGGTGTCGCCTGGATCAATCGCCGCCGCCGACTTGAAGAATAGGCTGGATCGAAGGTGATACCAATCCAGTTTCCCAACCACTCGATCGCGTCGTCAGGAGTCGTGCGCGGATCAGTGAGTAGATGACTATTGGCAATGCGATCTTCAATGGGAGTGAGAATACCCTCAAAATTATTGAGAAATCGTTCCAGAAAATCAGAGGAAGTCGCGGTGGTAACAGCATCGCGATCGGAGCCGAATACCGTTTCTCGATAGAGTTCGGGTAAGTAATGATTCACATAGGAGAATCGCGATCCATAGGCTCTCAGGGCGGCAAGTTCGGGGGTAGTGCATCCATCTCCAACCATTCGCACTCGTACCCAGAGATATCGTCCCTGCAAGGTTCTGACCTGTCGATCGGCACGCTGAATCAGCACTGTAAAGAGTCCCGATCGGTCTTTCTCCCGCTCCATCTCCAACAAACCCGGATGAAACGGAATCTCAGATGGTGACGACACCCATACCCCGCTTGGCTTTCCTAATACCTGCGTCGCCCCAAAGGAATGCTCAAACCAGTTCGGTTTAGCGGGCAGCGTCGGCTGATCGGTCGCTGCCAAATCGACGTGAATCTCACCCTTAGCGGGAATAACGGCTTCTAAATAGAGACGATGCCACTCGGTTTGCAGATTGCCGCTATCCAATGCAGCATGAGCGATCGCGACTCCCTGACGCGCATAGGACGGCAGCGACAGGTGATGAAGCGGCGCACTCCCGGTCACAGTGGGATAGTGAGGCGGCAGCGTTAGATTATGCAAAAACGGATATCCTGTGTGCTGGTGCAGCGGATACAGGTCGCCCACAGGCTGGACTTGAGCAATCGTTCCGGTTGGTTTGGGCACCGCATACACAGGCGCTTCGGTCAGCAAATCGCTCACGAGAACGGCAACCCGATCGAGCGTCACCCAACTCAAACTAAAGGGATAGCGGATTCCCAGCAAGGTGAGCGGCGGAGTCCAAGCCAGATCGGACTGCAACATCCGAACGTGAGGCGTTCCGTCCGTCAACCAGGTGAGTAATGCCAGATCGCCTTTGGGGTTCGTGGCGATCGCAATGAATGTCTCTTCAGCCGGCAGGTTCGACGTTTGCCAAAGAACAAGACGCGGCGGATTGGGATTTTCCTCGCAGGGACGAAAGATATCGTCGGCATACTTGCCGGGTGGCTGCGTCGGAAAGGGAACGCCCGTCACGGTTGCGAGTTGGCGATTGTCCCGATCGATCGCCCAAACGCCACCCGCCGGATTCGCCGCCAATCTCCACGCTTTAAAGTCAGGAATTTGCAGCGTCACAGGCAACCAGCGATCGCGGCGATCAATCAACAGTACCGCTCCAGAAGTCAACGCCACATAGAGAATGCCGTCATAGCCCATGACTAAATCTGTGGGCGGATTTCCTGCTTCCGACGTGAAAATGGGCACCGATCGAGGCACTGCACCTGTGGCTAAAATCTTGCCGGACGTTGGCTCCCAAAAGGCGCGGGTGTCATAGCCGTCGAGAGTTTGCGGCACCTGCGCCAATCGAGCCAGGGCGGTAGATTCTAGCTCGATCGTGGCATGGCTCCACTGCGGCAATCGTTGTTCACTCGCGAGACGCAATCGGCGGCAGTGCGCGTCATAGTCCAGCGACGACTGATCGGGGATCGGCTTCCACTGATCCGCCGAGGCTAACATCCAAAATCGCAAGCCGTTTGCGTCCATCTAGCACACCTCCGGAACAACAGGAACGGCAATGCCAGAGCGATTGCTAGAATTAACGCCCGATGAATCACGACCTGAATTTAACGTGTCGGGCGCGTCCTCATCGGCAACGACTACGATCGCCAACAGTTCGGGCAGTTGCCACGGAGTCAGATTGACCTCAGACACGGATTGCCACTGAGTTAGCGCGTTTTGTTGAAATAGACGAATACTCAAGACAGCCGTGACACCGGGAACTCTAGCAATCACCACGTCTAATTCTCGCGCTTTCACCGTTCTGCCCAGACTCCAGCCTTTTCCATCTAGACCACCGGGCGCGATCGGAAACAGAAATCGCTGTAGAGCCGTCCGCACCGCTAACAAAACGCCATCCTGACCAAACCCATCCTGAATTTGAACACCTACGCTTACGCCAATGGGAATGTACTCACAGCCAATCACATAGAGTTCTGTTGCGAGAGGGCGACGAGAATCGAGATAAGATTGCACCGATTCTAATAGAGGACGATCCACGCGAGGGTTCGGCAACTCTAATGATTCCTGAAACGGCAACACCATCACAGAGACAACGCCAGGAATATCAAATCGACGCTGTTGAGGTTTGAATTTTGGTAACACCTCGACTCGACCCAGACGAACGCCGGGAGTCTCGGCAGCTAATCGCTGATAATCGTCGCCCGTCACGGCTCGATCGCGATGCCTAAATAATCCTGGGATGCGCGTCTCAGCCTCTGCGAGAGTTTCGCTCTCGACTCCGCCCTGCATCGGGAGAGGCTGCTGAACTTTAAGTTTCGCAACCGAATTGCCCCGCAAATCTTTAGCGGTGATGGCAGTTAGCGATCCGGCAGGCAGATTGCCCGCGATGCCGCCACCCGATCGCATCACTGCAACTCGAATTCGTCGTCCCGCGTCAGGAATTTGTCCCTGAACCCCATTGCCTAATCGAATCGTTCCGGCTTCACGATCGAGTCGATACACGGGGGCATTTTGTCCGGCAAGGGCGATGTCCTCGATCGCGGTCCAAGGCTGATAGCCGCGATCGGTTTCCTCAACCTGAATTTGCAGCGTTTCTGCCTCGATCGACTGTCCCGGTAGCTGAAATTCTTGATCTGCGCTGCCGTCACTTTCTCCAATCACACGACCTGTGAGGGTTTGCCGTTGGTCAACTTCAACCGCATTGATGCCCAGCCAACTCAGGGATAGAGTTTGCAGATCGGGGCGACTCGGACGCAGACGCAGCCACGTTACTAGCCGCGCCGCGATTTCTGGGGCATCAATGCGAGGCGGACGATCGCCTGTCCCAGCATTCAGCCGAGTGCGAACATCGTTAGTCGGTGCGCCAATATAGGTCGGTGACGGCATCGCAAGTCTGACTACTCCGCGACGAGTCAGCCCTGCGGTCGAATCAGCGATCACATTCAGGCTCAAATACTGCGGCACATTGTCGATTTCCTGCCCCGTACAGACTTCCCAGACGTGAGGAATTCGGGCGCGATCGCCGATGTTTTCAAACAGATCGGGAACCGCGATCGAGGGCATCACGCCCACATTGAGCAACGGTTGTCCGCCGCCAGAACTCCGTCCTAGCGCTTGTTTTGCGTCCTCGACCGCGCCGGGTTCTGCGGCAAGAATGGCGATCCAAAGACACTGATCGATCGTGTGTTGAACTAAATCAAAGCCTTGAGGATCAGGTTTAGCGGCGGCAAAGATTGGAGTCGTGACGTATGGAACCGCCGGAGTTTGAAGCTGATACACCTGCTGGAGTCCCTGAACAATGTTGACGAGTTTAGCGGCTTCGGTGGTGACTAAGGGACGTTTGTAATACAGTTCCGCCGTAATCGGAAACACCGTGATTTCTGCCCTTGTCTCAAAATTGACGGTTCCTTTCACGGTCGCCAACGGTTGCAGGGTAATAGCTTGAGTCGCTTTCGGATCGTTGGAAACGGTCACCATTCCTTTGGCAGGCAACGCTGGACGCATCGGAACTCCCAACAGCCGGAGGAATGCTAATCGCTGCCGTTCGGGAATCAGATTAGCACGATAAAGCAACGTATCCGTTAACCATGCGAATAATTCTACGATCGTACGACCCGGATCACCGACTCGATCGTGCGTCCACTCCGGCGTGTGGGCGGGAATGCGAGACAAGGCTTCGGCGACTAGATCATCAAAGCTGCGATCGTCTAAATTTGGAGGGCGAATCGGCATATTAAACCTCCAGTTGCATGGTAAGACCGAGATGTTGCGCCACGCCCGTCCGACGCAGACGATACCAGACTTCGATGCGGAGATGACTCGGTTGATCGGGCACCGTTTCCACTTCAACCCGATCGAGAAGGATGCGTGGTTCCCAGCGATTGAGAGACTCGGTGATCCGATCGTGCAGACGGCGACGAGTCACCAGCGTATTGGACTCTTGCAAAAAGGCTTGCAGTCCTGCCCCAAAGTCGGGGTGCATCAGTTGCTCTCCGGGTCGAGTTTGCAAAATCACCTGGATCGCCTGCCGCACGCTGGTTTCAAGGCTAGGGTAATGGATCTGTCCATTGCTATCGGGGACAGAGAGAAGCGGAAATCCGATCGGGAGCGGGTTAGGAGGCATAAGAGCAACATTCAATAGAGACGACTGAGAGAAACAAGAGCTACAACACTACTTCGGTTTAGGAAAAAGCTTTTTAGGAACGGGAAGACAAATCTTTACGATTAACATCCACCAAAAGATAATGTTGAACAATTTCAGAAAGATATTCAACACTAAGTAAGCACAAAGTGTAATGATCGGGATATTAAACGAACAAATCCAGGTAATACCGCCATCATCACCGTCTTTAGCATCACCTTTTAGAACTGATGCGGGATCACTATTTTTATTGAGAAATCCAAACAATTTAGACGGAACCGAAAATGCAACACTAGGCTTAAGACTATTCAACGTTTTAGGGTCGAGAATGTCCGGCAACACCACCTTAACTAAAGGCTGATTGCTCGATTCGTACCAAGGCGCGATCGAGAACGCATCACTATAATCACTCCAAATCGGAGCATGAACGCAAGCATCAACCGATTTAAGCCGCACAAACGCACGCACCTGATATAGGCTTTCCAAAGCTTCAAACCGACCTTCTCCTGCCGTCAACGCTGACAGGTGACTCATCAACGCGCCACGAGACAGCGTGAGAATTGCATCGTTTTGCGTTTTGCTGAGAGGCATCCATTTCTGCGGCAACGTCACCGCTAATCCGGCTTCTCGATCTATTAAAATCCGACTTGCCAACGCCAAGAAATCACCTAACGGTTGAGCATTTGGAGTATCAGGAGACACGATCGCTCGATTTAATTCTTGCAGCAGCGCCACGCTCGCCGGATCAGCATCAAATAGCCGAAACTGAAACTTAAGCTGTTGCAGCGTTGCCAAAAAGTCACGCAAACTTTTACTTTTATCATCTGCTTGATCGGCGGTTAACGTTCTGCCCGACAGAGGTTCGCCTCGATCGCCATCTGGTCGCAGGTAATAAGGCAACATATCCGAAATTGCAGCATTCACCTGATTCACCGTTTCAGCATCGTCTGCGGGCACGATCGGGGGTGCTTCACTAAACTCAGAACTGGTGACAGGAATCACGCCATACAAAATCGTCCGTCCCACTGCCTGACAGACATCCGGCGGAGCCACATAAAGCGGAGCCACACTTTCCGATAGGGGCGACTGCGGCGTTAATAAGCGATCGAGCTGCGGCAATCCTGACGCGATCGGGGGACGACGATCGGGATCAGGATCAAGTCGTTCTGCCTCCTCCGTGTCAAATGAAATCCAGCCGCGCACAGAATGCCCTTGCTTGCGCCAACCTTCGCGCTTGCCGTTGACAACTCGTCGTACCACCAAGCCAGCACTCTCGATTTTGCGAGGATCGAGACGAGGCTGCAAATACGGCTGATTAAACGGATCGCAAGCAATTTCCAATATCACTAGATAGAACGTGCGATGAACAGGCTGTAGAAAGGTCAGCGTATCATTAGAGTAATCGGACTGAATCACGCCTGTTAACGCCTGAATGCCCGTTCCGCTCCGCAGTTCGTCTAAGACTGACCCGATGAAATCCTGCTCCGTCCGTTTGAGAATCGTGGGTCGCAGATCGTAGGACTTGGGCAGGTTGGATTGGTCAGCCACTTGACTAACTCCGATCGCTTGCAGTGTGACAGCATGATCTACCATATATTTCCGGCTCCCGGCGTGTAGGTGGACGACACCACTGTGGTTGCAATCAGGGTGTCACATTTGACGATCCCTACAAATGTCGAAATCGCTGCGTTCACCGTTACCTGTCCGGCAGTCACTTCTACCTGACTCGCACTCACACTGACGCGCCCAGCGCTTTGCACCGTCACTCCAGAAGTGTCTACCGTAATGGTCGTTCCAGCCGCTTCAAACTCGATTTTTCCGCCTGCGGTCTGCGTCAGAGTGCCGCTTACCCCGCCCGAAGTCGTGAGCGAAATCGTGGCATTTCCGGGAGTTTCTTCTACGATCGCGATCCGCGTTTTGGCTTTGCCGACGATCGACCAGCGATCGACGGTGCCGCCACTTCCGCCCAGCGTTTCGGGAGCGGTTGCGTTGCCATTCCACATTGAGCCGATGACCATCGGGAGTCGAGCATCCCCGTTGACAAAAGTAATCAGCACTTCGTCCCCGACATCTGGCAGCATAAAGGCTCCGTAGTTTGCTCCCGCGACGGGCACAGCGACTCTCGCCCAAATCGACGCATCTTGGTCATTAAATCCATCGAAATTAAACAGTCGCACCTGAACTCTAGAGAGATTATCGGGATCGTTGACGGCAACGACTTCTCCCAAATAACTGCCGTGTAATGCGGTGGGATGCTCAAAAATGGTCTGCATTAGTTTCCTCCCCAAAAGGCACATTCGGCTTCAAAGTCGGTGATATAACCGCCGCCCACTCCCAGGCTAAAGCGATGACAGGCGCGAGTTACATAGTAGGTATTGCTAAAGCGATCGCCCAATCCGCGCAGCGTGACGTGAGTCCCAACTCGCAGGGCAGGATTACCGTCCGCAGTCCCTTCGACACAGACAAACTGCCGCGCCCGATCGTCAAAGGCAGCATCGGCAACTGCTTGAGCTTCGGCATCGGTGGTGACGGCTAGGTGAGATAAATGATGGGAGCGCTTGCCCAATGTGTTTTCTAACAGTCGCGAACCGGGAGTGCCTTTGCCCGATCGCAGATGTGCCCCTCGACTACTGGCGCTCACCTTCTCTCCTTGGGCAGGATTCCAGCCGCTCACGGTGACTTCGGTGACTTGGTGCGCTAGATCAGCCAGGACTTTTGCCCGTCGCAATTGACCGTTGAGCTTCAGTTCTAAACCACCGCGCCGCACGTCTCCGTTAGGGGACACATGGAGTTCTTTACCCACGACTTGCAGATCGCCATCGTAGCGATCGAGCAGTCGTCTCAAAAATGCTAAGTCGCTTTCGTTCATCTGAATTTGAGTTCCGATCGAGGTGGTCAATCCTGTAATCACGGGAGTCAGACTGAGTTGATTGGCGAGTTGTTTGGCGAGGTCGGCGATCGAAACATTGGTGTGAACTTTGCTCTGTCGCGCCATGCGTGCCCGTTGAAAAACGTCTTCTGCGAGAACTGTAATATCGGGCGATCCGCTTTCTAGAAAGTCAATTTCCAATCCCGTAATCGCCCCTTGAAAGATTTCTTGAGGAGCCGTCACGTCTCCGGCATAGAGCGCGATCGAGGCTCCGAGTTTCAAAATCTGATTGTCCTCAAAGGCGAACCCTGCGCCGCCGCTAGGATCGCTCACAATATTGCTGAGCCGCAATTCTAAAGCGGACATCCCGCCGTTTTGCTCCACCATCTCCATTGCCACGATCGATTCGCTCACTTTGGGATACTCTTGAGCGTTGATCCGCACGGTGGGCTGAGCGCTGTAGACGGCAAGGGGGCTGAGGCGAGTTTCAGGCATGGTTGACCACGGGTGAGGAGTTGAGGTTCATTAATCTGCTTTCAGTCGATCGCAACGTTTTGCCAAATGTCGGAGCGTGGTTTGTACGCTGCGATCGCTAACCCCGATCGGAGGAGGTTCTGACTTAATTTCGGGGGACGAGGGCGTGGGAGGAACGACTTCGCCAATCACTTGATCGAAGACTACGGGCATGATTAATCCTCCTCAAATTGAATTCGGGATCTCGATCGGACATTCGTACTGAGGCTGGCAGACCCTTCAATTTCTGCCTGTCCACCGACTTGAAAACTCGCATTGCGACTGGTTGCAAATCCGACTGATTCACTCGGCTGAATAAATCGTTGAGTCTCGATCTGAACCGTGGGATTTAGAGTGCTAGAAACACGCAGCCCAGAGAATGCTCCATCACTAGCTGAAACTCCGGCGGAAGCGCTACCTCCAATGCTGACTCCAACACCGCTGCTAATTCCAACATCACCACTGACTTCAACACCGCCGCTAATTCCAATGCCGCCTCCGATTCCAATGCCGCCACTCAATCCGGCTCCACCCGATGCGAATGCGATCGGAGAACCTAACTGAATCGACGCATCCAACGTGAATGCACCACTGGAAAATCGCAGACTGTCCTGATCATTAAACGCTGCGATCGCCCGTCCTGCCCCAGGTGCGCCTCCTAGAGAAGCGACTGCGGAGGCACTGATTCCTACTCCACCGGAGACTTGAATCGAGGAGTCGCGGGGCGGCTGTGGGCTAGGCTCAAAGACCTCCTCTTGGCGAGACATCGTGAGATTAATGCTTGCCCGCAGAGGCACTCCGTCTGATGAAAAGAAATCGATAGTTTCTCGGTAGGATGCGATCAAGCCTTGAAACTTAAATGTGCCCCACTCAAACAACACGATCGTCGGAATTTTTTGCTCACCGGGTTCTTTTCCTGGCTCCATAAATTGAGCAATCTTTTGCGTGTCGAGTCGGACATCACTCCCTTTATTCGTCGTATCGAAAATTAACTCCATCGTCAGCGTTGCCGCCGTTTTTGAAATGAATTGTTTTTTGTCATCACCTTTGCCTTTATCTTCTAACGTATTAGTGATAGAAATCTGGAGTGAAACGGGATTGAAATGCACCTCGATCGGGCTTCGGTTTCCCGTTTGGGGCGTGAAGGTGGCGCGAGTCACGGGTTCGCTCATAGCGTTCCTTCTCCTCTCGCGAGACTCAATCCTTCATGGACAAAATGCAGTTCTTCTACTCCGATTTCGCTGCCTTTGGCGTTCAGGTCGGCGGCTTTGAATTTGACGGGCATTGCTTTCTCCAACGTCCATGCCAACACGCCTGCGCCGCTCGTGTCGAACATTGTGATCGTGGCAGTGCGGCGATGGGCATAGGCTCCCTGAGCGACGAGCGAAAACCAGTTCCACAAGTCTCGATCGCGAGTCATTCCCCGCTTTAAAATCACGGTTGCAAAGGTGACGGTTCCGCTGCGTTGCGCGGCTCCATAGTTGCGTCCGCCTTCTTTAATCACCTTGGGTTCCATCGTCGCTTCTAGCCCCGTGCATTCTGCAAAGGCTGCACTCATCTGCACGGGAGCCGTATCGCCACTGTTGGGCAACGGATCTTTTTGAAACGTCACCTGAAACCGAAAGACGTGCAGCGGATACGCCGAATTGCTCATATCGCCTCCTGTGCTGGAATCAGAGAAACCTGTCCGCCTGTATTGAGCGCCAGGACGATCGTGATTTGCTCGATCGGGACGGCTGCCACAAACTCAATCTGAGCAATGACGCGACCTTGATCGATATCTTGCTGCGTCATCGTGTCTCGATCGCAGCGCACCACAAACGCCGGAGATCCAGCATCCTGAAGTGCCCCAGCCTGCTGCAATCCGCGCATCAGGGTTGCCAAGCTGTCCCGTAATCGCATCCACAGCCGTTCGCCCGACGCTTCAAAGACGACCTCCTCACCGAGTCGTCTGGCAGCCCGGACAATTGCCGCCACGAGTCGATTGACGTTAGCCGGACGATAGGTTTCATCCAGGCTTGTGGTCACGTCTGAGAGCAATCGTAGTCCGGTGGGAGTCTTGCCCAAAATCGAAATGCGCTGAGGCAGCGTGTGTTTTGTCGATCGAGTCTCGCTATCAAGCTGGGGATGCTGAAGCCGATCGTGAGTCAGGAGCGGATACACCTGCTGGACATCGGCTAGATGCAAGTTTGCAGCACTGCGAAAGCTGCCGCGCGTCAGGGCATTTCGCGCCAAAACTCCTGCTAGTACCGCGTCAGGGCTTTCTAATTGTTCCGGTAAATTACTCGATCCGGGCGTTTGCACCCACGGATAGGCGAGTTGAACAAAGGCACTTGATAAGCCCAATTGTTCCTGAATTGAAGTCGAGAGCGGCGGCACAGCAAACCCCTGTTTGGATTGCGTGAAAAACGTCAGCAAATCCCGATCGACTTCGGGCAACGGGACAGCCGCCACTAGCTGAACTTCTCGCTGCTGACGACTGAGTAACTCTGCGACGCGCCAGAGGGCAGTTGCCCAAGCGGTATAGCCTGCTGTATTGCATCGGGGAGCCTGAAACAATCGTGTAGCTCGATCGAGTCCCTGAATACCAGGCTCCGAACAGTCCACAAATTGTTCTGACGGGGATGGCGGCAGTGTGGGCGGATCGAGAGGTTGGCGATCGAGTCCAACGGCATCCGGCAAATCAGGAAAACAGACGAACGAAACATCTGGCAACCCGAACAAATGCCCAACTCCTCGCCAAGTCGTCTGATCAACCGCAGATCCCGAAAACGCATTCGGATAGCCAGGAATCAGCTTTTCGATCTGCTGTAATCGATCCGATTGGGGAGCCGTCAACTGCCACGGATCGCCGACTCGAATCACATAGCATTTGCGTCCGCCTTGGGCAAAAAACGATCGGACGGCTGCTCCTAAATAACTGCTGCCAAACGTATTTTGATCCAATCGACGTTGCTCCCAGGCGAACCACTGATCGAACTGGTTCCACGCCTCGATCGGGACTGGCACGTTGAGCAAATCCTGAATCGAAGTGCTATTTGTCCAGCCTTGATCGTGCAGCCAGAGATCAAGCGATCGCGGCAATGCAGTACTCCGTCTGCTCACGAATCCGATAAAGCAGGCAATGTCCGATCGATTGGGGGCACTGGCGACGATCGGCGGCGCACTCTCAAAGACTAAACCGCTCATCCAATGTCATTCCCGGTGCTATCGACTAAAATCAAACCCTCTGCGGAGAGAACCAGTTCTTCCATTGCGACATCGCCGCTTTTACCCGCGAGTGTCGGTCCTGTGTATTTCATCGGCACCACGCCGCGTAATTTCCAAGACTGCACAGGTTTTCCTGCTTCATCCTGTAGCGTGATCACGACTTCCCGTTTAGCATTCACTCCTGTGCGTCTCGTGGCGTTAATCCAATTCCAAAAGTCTGTTGATTTGATGATGCCGCGCTTGAGTGTGACATCGCCCACTTTATGTAATCCCGGCACTTTGCGAACGTGATTTTCGAGTTCGTTGCCGTTGCGATATTCTGCCATTGTGATGTCGGTACTGATGCCCGAAACATCTGAAAAACCGCCGAGTGCAGTCGTTGGGTCAACGCCGTTATCCCACTTCACCAAGAAATTAAACGCGCTATATGGAAAGGTACGATCGGACATGAGACATTCTCCAAAATTTGCTGGAAATCAACCATTAACCGCGCGAATCGGCTGTCTTTTGACCAATGCGGAAGATCACAAACTCCGCAGGCTTAATCACCGCCACCCCGATCAGACAAATCAATCTACCTTCGTCGAGATCTTGCTGGGTCATTGTGCTGCGATCGCACCGCACAAAATAGGCTTCTTGATAGGTGCTGCCGAGCAGTGCGCCCGATACCCACTCGCTATACAAAAACGCCGAAATCGTATCGCGGACATTTGCCCAAAGCCGTTCTCCATTTGGCTCAAACACGAGATTCTGAGTGCTGCGATCGATCGACGCTTCCAGATAGTTGAAATAACGGCGCACGTTGACATACTTCCAGTTCGAGTCAGAACTCGTCGTGCGGGCACCCCAAACTCGATAGCCGCGACCGGGGAAAAACCGCAGGCAATTGATCCCGGCTGGATTCAATACTTCTTGTTGAGCAAAGTTGATTGCCGTCTCAAATCGAATGGCTCCTCGCACAATCTCATTGGCAGGGGCTTTATACACACCGCGTTCTACATCATTGCGACCATAGATCCCACAGAGAAACCCAGAAGGCGGCAGCGTTAATTCGGCAGGAGCAGCACTGCCCGATCGAGCTTGCGGATTAGCAACCACGACCCAGGGATAATAGAGTGCCGCGTAGGAAGAATCGATCCGACTCCGTACCGTTCTTGCATCGTTGAGACTCTGATTCGGCGGCGTATCCAGCACTGCAATTTGATAAGCCCGTCGTCGAGACACAAAGTTCAATAGCTCTTGCTGGATTCCCAAGAACAACGTTTCTGACAATGCTGAATGACCGGGAGATGCTACGATCGAGATATCTTCTAACGACTCTAATAACTTCAGTGCCGCCTTGTAATCACCAACGCTCGGATCACTACCACTGTCTCCACCTTTGAGAGAAGTAGTCAGAGGCTGAGAAGTCGCTCCGAACAATCCTTCTCTTAACGTTAGAGCCGTCACGGTTGCAGACGTGACGGTCAACGAAACGAGATTGGTTAAGTCATCAGCTCGACGCTTGGGCTGAGATGCTAAAACGCTGCCCACCCAACGGGGATGTTTGGTATCAAATCCCAAATCTTCATAGCTCGCCTCGGTGCCGCTTCCGTCACGAGTCACGACAGTTAGTGTCAAAAGATCGAGTTGTGGGGCGGGACTTGCCCCCACGATCGCGTCTGTCAAAACCGCATCCGCCGAGTCTTTCCAGTCGCCTGTTGATTTAAGATTGGTTTGCTTGAGGTAATACTTTGTGTCGGCAGCTTTGACGCGCAGAATACTGCCTAACGGGGCATTGGCGATCGTGCCGCTACTCACAGGCGTTTCTTTCTGATAAAGCGAGACTTCGCCGTTGCCGCCTTCGCCTTTGAATCGAGCTACAAATCGCACTTCATCTGTGGCACTGGCTAGCAAGTCATCGGATTGTGCTGCGACCGCCGAGCTAGACACCACGCGGGACACATACAGCCGTGAGCCGCCGTTATCAAAGAAAACGCGCACCGCATGGGCAATATAGTTCGTCTTACCTTTAAGGTCATCGAGTCCGCCGTAGACGCGCTCAAATTCGCCAAAGCTGGTGATGAGTTCGGGCACTCCCCCAAAGGGTCCTTTAAGGGTGGCACCGACAAAGGCAGTGGTGCTGGTTCCTACGCCTGAGATGGAGTTGGCGCGGAAGCTGGTTTCTTCGACATAGACACCGGGAGCTAAATATTCTGGCACAGAAGGGTCTCCTTATAATGTGAAGAGCAACAGGAGGGGAATGATTACGTTAACGTGACGGATAACGTCTCTGATCGATCGCGACCTGACGCAAGTTTGTAGGGAAGAGTGCCCGATCGGAGGCTCGATCGCCGGACTTCCAGATCGTCGGGATCAGGCAAATAGCCCAGATTAGGATCGATCAATCCTGATAAATCAGATGTAGTCGGAATTATGGTTAAAAGTGGATTAAAAACAATTTCTAACGTGACATCAATATCGTTCACTAAGACAGCACCCGCTCCGACTCCAGGCGTTGTGACTGGAATTCCAGAAACACTAATTAAAGCTTCACCGCGCCAATCTGCTAAGCTAAGCGTCACTCTAGCTGGAGACGATTGCACGACTCGAATCAATGCCCAAGGCAGGCGCTGACTGGTCGTTTTGTCGATCACGGTAGCGCGAATCACCGCCCAACCCGATGCCACCCCAGCCGCAGGCGATCGATACACAGAAACTTTGACAGGCTGAAATAAAGAATCAGGCATATTCGCTTTTGCGGGGTCAGCCTCACGAGGCAATTTAATCGCCACTTGTCGCGGCAAATACTGTCCCTCCGAGTCAACGATTTTGACCTGAATCGACACCGTTGCCAACGCCGGAGGTGCCAGAAAACTCTCGCTGTAGGCTTGCAGTCCTTTTGCGGCATAAATGACCGCATATCCACTGCGATTCCACCCCAGTTGGATGCCGTCTCCGCTCACCTGCAATCGTCTCTGTAGCGGCAATCCTGTCGTTGCATCGACGAGTTGCATCGCTCCCAACACGCGGCGATCTAGCTGAACCTGTGTCATGGCATCCCCTCCCGATCGTCGATGCCAAATCGCGTCGCAACCACCGGACGACCAGACTCTTGTCGATCGACATCGATACTCACAACTCTGGCAACATAGGCGACACTCAGCCGATAGGACGGCTTTAACCGATCCCAAATTCTCATAATGTCCTCATTACTCAAATCGACCGGAATCACCTGAACGGTGTCCTGGGGTTGCCATCCTCCTTCAGATGACAGAGACGACGCATCTAGGATCGATCGAGCATGTAACTGCCGCATTGCCCAGGCTAGAACCAAGTGTTCGGCAAGGGCACTGTCTGCCCAAATGGTCATTAGATAGTGAAGCTCGATCGACAACGGAACGCCAAGCTGAGTCGAGCCGTTGGGTCGGCTACTTCGCAGATGCTCGTTGATGGTGACACGATGCAAAAACAGGGACAGGGTATTAGTCGGCTCATCTAGAGTGGCTAACTCACCGCTAGAAATCAGCCGAATATCAAAGGTTGGCAATCCTGTGAAGGCACTGGTCGGATAGGTATTCCGCAAGTAGTTCCGCAGCGATTCACCAACAGCGTGAATAGATTGCAGATTTGCCATAGGGTTTCAGCAAAAACTAATCAGCAAAGATGGGCTGATCGATGGGTGAATTGTGTCTCAAGGGTCGATCGAGAATTAGTCTACGAGCGGTAGATTGAGTGAACTGCACTAGGTAGCGTCTAGCACACCTATATTTTCAAGAATTTGACTCAGTTTCGGCAGTGCCCGATCGGGTAATCTCTGCCGTTAAAAGGTACATCACCCTCAGTTGAAATGCTGATAGTGGTCTGATGGCTTCAATCATATAGTCTGGTCTTGAAAGACCCTAGAAACTGTATCAAAACAACAATATTTGACATTAATCTTTAACAAGGGGTTTTTTCGATTAGAAATTAGAGTTCTTGCAAAAGTTTACAAATTGTGAGGGTTGATGGATTGCCAAGTTAGGATGGGCTGCGTTACTTAGAGTTCTGGGTAATGTTCTAGACCTGTGGAATCAGGAATAATGGAGGAGCCGTTTTTAACCAATTTCTCCGATGGTTCTCGAACCTGTTCTTTGCCCCAGTTGTGGGAGTGATGATGTGGTCAAGCATGGTCAATCAGAAGAAGGCAA
>JBBRPT010000059.1:0-39786 GCA_038227635.1 Leptolyngbyales cyanobacterium
CCAGCCGCGAGAGCCGTCACCAAAGCAGAGTGAGAGCTGGGCATTCCGCCGCTTTCAACCACTACCCGAAAGTTTAATGTGTGATTTTTAATCAGTTCAACAATCAGCTTAGTTGCTTGAGTGAGCAAACAGGCAAAGATCGCAACGAGCAGCACTCTGTTATTCAGTAAGTCGCCAAAGTCCTGCATTTTTTAAAGAGGGATGAACTATTAATGGGTACGGGCTGTGATGAAGTCGGCGATCGCCATCAGGGGCACGGCACGATCGCCAAATCCTACGACTTCTGATTTGGCTTGCTCGATGAGCTGTTGAGCTTGGCGCTTCGACTCCTCAATTCCCCAAAAGCTGGGATAGGTTGCCTTTTGAGCGCGTAAATCTTTGCCGACCGATTTGCCCAACTCTTCTTGAGTCGAGGTGATGTCTAACACATCATCGACAATTTGAAAGGCAAGCCCGATCGCTTGAGAATATCGAGACAATCGCTGCACATCGGTCTGGGAGGCTCCCGCAATGATGCCACCACTGACGACCGAGGCTTCTAGCAGAGCAGCCGTTTTGTGGGCATGAATGAAGTTGAGCGTTTCAATTTTCACATCACACGCGCCTTCACAGTGCAGATCGACGACTTGACCACCGACTAGCCCCGCCGCACCTACAGCGCGACCGAGACGGGCAATCACCTTCATCAAGCGATCGGCAGGAACGTCTTTAGTCTCTTCGACAATGTGCTCAAAAGCGTATGCCAGCAGCCCATCTCCAGCGAGAATTGCGACCGCTTCGTTAAAAACTTTGTGATTGGTCAGCTTGCCTCGACGATAATCGTCGTTATCCATCGCGGGCAAGTCATCATGAATCAGCGACATGGTGTGAATCATCTCAAGTGCACAGGCGGTCGGCATCGCCATCTCGATCGTGCCGCCCATCAACTCACACGTCGCTAAACAGAGAATTGGACGCAACCGCTTGCCACCTGCCAGCAGCGAATAGCGCATCGCCTCATATATCTGTTCAGGATAGATCACCGGGAGGGAGCGATCGAGGGCAGCTTCTACCTGTTCTTGCCTAGTCGATAGATAGGCGCGCAAGTCAAACTGAGAGGCTCGTCTTGAAAATTGTGTTTCGTCCGTCACTACCATAAGTTCTCTCCTAACATCCTCTCGCAGTCACCTGAATTGAGAGTTGTGAATGTTAATTCAACTCATCGCTCAAATTTTTGGCGATAGCTCCATACTGTATTGTGCAACAGCATGGTCACAGTCATCGCGCCAACTCCACCCGGAACAGGGGTTAAATATCCGGCAACAGGCTTAACTGCCTCAAAGTCAACGTCACCGACTAATCGACTTTTGCCAGTCTCGTCAGTGATGCGATTGATGCCGACATCAACCACGACTGCACCGGGTTTGACCATCGCAGGCGTGATCAGCCCGGATTGCCCTACAGCGGCGATCAAAATATCGGCACTGCGAGCGATCGCGCTCAAATCATGCGATCGAGAGTGGGCGATCGTCACCGTCGCATCGGCTTCTAACAGCAGGAGCGCAATGGGTTTTCCTACCAAAATACTACGACCAATGACGACTGCTTGCTTGCCTTTGAGATCAATTTGATAGGCTTCTAAAAGTCGCATCACTCCGGCAGGGGTGCAGCTTCTAAGCCCTGGTTCACCGCGCACTAGCCGTCCGAGATTGAGGGGGTGTAGCCCATCTGCGTCTTTGTCGGGATCGATCTGGTTGAGCAGCGCTACAGAATCTAAGTGATCCGGTAAAGGTAACTGGACTAAGATGCCATCTACCCGATCGTCGCGATTGAGTTCTTGAATCGTCTGTTCTAGCTCAGCCTGCGTCGCATCTGCGGGAAAATGCTTGCCATAGGAGGCGATTCCGACGGTCGTACAGGCACGTTCTTTATTTCGCACATAGGCAGCGCTGGCGGGGCTATCGCCCACCATCAAAACGGCTAGCCCCGGAGGGCGTTGATAGTTGACTTGAAGCGTTTGAACCTGCTGGGCTAACTCTGCTTGCATTCGTTGAGCCAGAGCTTTGCCGTCAAGAAGTTGGGCTGTCATAAAAAAGGAAACAGTGAGTGATGAATTTTGAGTGAAAATGAATTCAAAATTCAGGGTGCTCTAGGTATCTTTTAGGTCAAGAAAGAGTACGATCGCCATGCGAAAGTCAGGTCGGTGCTAACACATCAATAGGCTTCTCTTAGCGTCGCAGATTTAGTCTACCGTGGAATGCCTTTCGGGTAGTCGCTGAGAGCGGTTGAATCAGGCTTGATAGTGCTGAAGTCTATTCGTCAAAACAGGTAGGTGAGCGATGCGATCGAACGTCTCAATTCCCACGTGCGGGGTGGGGCTATATCTCTTGGTTGGGCTAGCTGGTTGCAACAGTCCGGCTCTTCAGCCAGAAAAAACAACGTTTCATCCTGAAGCGGTGCTTTCGACTCTCGACTTTAGTACCGCTAAAATTAGCGATTTGCAAAAGCAGAAAATAAATTTTACGGTTCACTTACAGGGCAAAATCGGTGCTCAAGCGCCATTAGCAGGATTGAGTGCCTACGAGCTTCAAGACTCAACGGGCAAAGTTTGGGTCGTGACAAAACGTGCATCTCCCCCACCCGGCACAGATGTAAAAGTCACCGGAAAAGTCCGTTATCAACGTATTTTGTTAGATGGCAAAGATCAGGGGTCGATTTATATTGAGCAAGAAGGAGCCGCCGAATCTGTTTCGGCAACAAAATCGTGAGGTAATGGCATGAATGATGGTGTAAAAGACGATCAGGTGCAGGTCGCGATCGCCATTCTCTACCAAGACAACCGATTTTTAATGCAGCTTAGAGACAACGATCCCCGCATCGTCCATCCGGGCTGCTGGGGCTTTTTTGGAGGACACATTGAGCCAGGAGAAAGCCCAGAAGTCGCCGTTCAGCGAGAATTGGTCGAAGAAATTGGCTACCCGATGCCCAATGTAACGAAATTTGAGGAATACAGCGACGAGAAAGTGATTCGTCACGTCTTTCACGCACCTCTGATTGTTGGACTGGAGAAACTTGTCTTGATGGAAGGCTGGGATTTAGGGTTACTCTCAGCAGAGGATATTATTCGAGGTGATTGTTTCTCCGATCGAGCCAACCAAGTTCGACCCCTGGGCACAATTCATCAGCGAATTTTGCTAGACTTCATCGAAGCAAATCGTTCAATTAATGATTAAAAATAGTACATAGACTCTATTTTTGATTGTGCGCTCTTCTAACTATGGATCTGGTGAGATTGCAAAAAGCCCTGTCTGTCGAGGCAGAGCATGGATTTAACAACCTGGAGGGCAATCAACATCACTTCGGTGAATTTTTGCATCTCACTTTCAGTCAACCGGACGCAACACTGCCCGATCGAGATCAAAAGCGCTGTCAAGAAATGGCATCTCAGTTTGCCAGCTATGCCGATCTGACATTTTCACAGCGTCAGCATTTGGTGGCTGAGACGCGACGGTTTCTGTTTCAGGTCAAAAAAGCCTCTGAGGAAGCCGAGAAAAAATTGACCTACTCAGAGCCATCGACTCAGAAAGTTATCGCGAGTCCACGCACGAGTCCGATCGTCGAGTCTAATTCCAATATTTCGCTCGATCAATCTCTCACCTATCTCCCTGGAGTCGGACCCAAAAGTGCTGAGAAGTTGGCGAAGCTGGGGCTGCTCACGGTGCGAGATATGCTCTATTACTACCCACGAGATCACCTTGACTATGCGCGTCAGGTCACAATTAAAGAGCTAAAAGCAGGTGAAACTGTGACCCTGATCGGGACGGTGAAAAGCTGTAGTTGTTTTACCAGTCCGCGCAACAATAAGCTGACGATCGTCGAACTCGTGATTCGCGACTCGACCGGACAGATGAAAATCAGCCGCTTCTTTGCCGGAACTCGCTACAGCAATCGCGGATGGCAAGAACAGCAAAAGCGTCAGTATCCAGTTGGGGCAGCGATCGCCGCATCGGGTTTTGTGAAAGAAACCAAGTTTGGCATGACCTTAGAAGATCCCGATCTAGAAATTTTGGGGCAAGCTGACGACGAGATTGACTCCTTGACCGTCGGGCGAATTGTGCCGATTTATCCGCTCACCGATGGCGTTGGGGCAGAGTTAGTTCGACGGACAATGACGACAGCGCTGGGAGCGGTCGATCGTCTTCAAGAAGCGCTGCCAAAAGGGCTGCGAGATGAATACGGGTTAACTGGTCTGGCGGAGGCGATTTCTCATATTCACTTCCCGCCTGACAGTGACGCGTTAGACGCTGCCCGTCGTCGCCTTGTCTTTGACGAATTTTTCTATCTGCAATTGGGCTTGCTCAACCGTCGCAAAACTCAACAAAAAGTCCAAGCCAGTGCCGTAGTTGCCTCAACGGGAAAGCTGATTGATGATTTCTACAAACAACTGCCGTTTGAACTCACAAACGCTCAAAACCGAGTCGTCAACGACATTTTGAATGATCTGCAAAAACCCGTCCCGATGAATCGCTTGGTTCAGGGCGATGTGGGATCGGGCAAAACCGTGGTCGCCGTGATTGCTTTGTTAGCTGCGATTCAGTCAGGCTATCAAGGCGCATTGATGGCTCCGACTGAAGTTTTGTCAGAACAGCACTATCGAAAATTGGTCGGTTGGTTCAATTTGCTGCATCTGCCCGTGGAGTTGCTGACAGGCTCGACCAAAGCCGCCAAACGCCGCGAGATTCACGCCCAACTCGAAACCGGCGAATTGCCTCTACTGGTTGGCACTCACGCTCTGATTCAAGACACGGTGAACTTTCATCGGTTGGGCTTAGTCGTGATTGACGAACAGCATCGTTTTGGAGTTCAGCAACGGGCAAAACTTCAGCAAAAGGGTGAGCATCCCCATGTGTTAACGATGACCGCAACACCGATTCCTCGGACGCTGGCGTTGACGCTTCACGGCGATCTAGATGTCAGTCAAATCGATGAGTTGCCGCCGGGTCGGAAGGCGATTCAAACCACGGTGCTGGCGGGGCGAGAACGCCTAAAAGCCTATGAGCTAATGCGGCGTGAAGTTGCTCAAGGTCGGCAGATTTATGTGGTGCTGCCTCTAGTCGAAGAATCAGAAAAATTGGATTTGAAATCCGCGATCGACGAACATCAAGAACTTCAAGAAAAGGTTTTTCCTGAGTTCAAAGTCGGCTTGCTGCATGGGCGAATGTCGTCTGCCGAGAAAGACGAGTCGATTACTCAATTTCGAGACAACCAGACTCAAATTCTCGTCTCGACCACCGTCGTTGAAGTCGGAGTTGATGTCCCTAATGCGTCAGTGATGCTGATCGAACACGCCGATCGCTTTGGTCTGTCGCAGCTACACCAGCTTCGCGGTCGAGTCGGTCGAGGGGCGGCTCAGTCATTTTGTCTATTAATGAGCAGCTCTAAAACCGAAACTGCCCGTCAACGCCTCAAGGTGTTAGAGCAATCGCAAGATGGATTTTTTATCTCAGAAATGGATATGCGATTCCGAGGTCCTGGTGCGGTCTTAGGGACGCGACAATCAGGTTTGCCAGATTTTGCACTGGCGAGTTTGGTAGACGATCAAGAAGTGTTGGAATTAGCGAGAAGTGCAGCAGAGAGAACGATCGAGAAAGATCCCACGCTTGAGAAATGGGCAGTCATGAAAGCCGAACTTGAGTATCGCTATCGACGCTTGATGGGCGGCGCGATTTTGACTTAGAGCGCATTTCTAAATAAAACTTTCAAGAGAGACAGGTAGCCAGGAATAGTCAGTCAGAAGATTGTCACCGTGTTAAAAACTTAACGATCCTGAAATCCTTCGTTCAATTCGGTATCCTAGAGAGAGCGTCAGTTTACGGAACTTAACACCTGCAATTTTCCCTAACCAATTTATGAAATGCATCATCGATCGCCGCGCTCAATTTTCGGCTAGTCATCGCTATTGGCTGCCTCAACTGAGCGAAGCTGAAAACGTTGCGCGGTTTGGTGCCTGCGCCCGTCCGATGGGGCACGGACACAACTATGTTCTCTATGTCTCAATGTTGGGTGACTTAGACGACTATGGCATGGTGCTTAATCTGTCAGATGTCAAGCACGTCATTAAGAAGGAAGTGACTAGCCAGCTTGATTTTTCGTTTCTCAACGAGGCATGGGCAGACTTTCAACAGACCCTTCCCACAACCGAGAATATTGCACGGGTGATTTGGCAACGGCTCGCATCTCACCTGCCGATCGTCAACATTCGCCTCTATGAACACCCCGAACTCTGGGCTGATTACCAAGGAAACTCTATGGAAGCTTTTCTCACCGTTAGTACACACTTTAGCGCAGCTCATCGTCTAGCGCGCCCTGACCTCAGCTTTGAGAAAAACTGCGAGATCTATGGCAAGTGTGCTCGTCCGAACGGTCATGGTCACAACTATCATCTAGAAGTGACGATTAAAGGTGAAATTGATCCACAAACGGGAATGTTAGCGGATTTGGTGGCGTTTGAGAAAGCGATCGAGGATTATGTCGTCGAGCCGTTCGATCACACGTTTTTGAACAAAGATATTCTTTATTTTGAAAAGGTCGTGCCCACGGCTGAAAATATTGCAGTTCACATTCGCGATTTGCTAGAAAATCCAATTCGTGACATTGGCGCACAGCTTTATAAGGTGAAACTGATCGAAAGTCCTAACAATTCCTGTGAGGTTTACGGGACGGGTGTATCAGATGCGATCGCCACGATGATGCGTGAACCGAAAATGGCGCTCGTCTAAAACTATCAGAATCCCTGTAGGGCGGATCTCTGTATCTGCCCTATTATTTCTCTTCGCAAAAGAAAATCTGTGTTTACCAGACTTCAAACAGCTCTTTATTACCTGCCCAACTTAGCAGAGGCAAGGTCGTGATACAGCTATGTCTTGGGAATTCAGCCTTGTGATGAGGAATTTTGTCTTGGCTTCAAGGTCGAAGAGAATACGCAGATAGTTATTTCACTTGAGCCACGATCGTGCGGTGACGTGACGTGTTGAAAGTCAGCGTTGGTTGAGTGAACCCTGCTTGAGCGATCGCACTCTCTAAATCGAACGAAAAGTAATCATCCATATACGGCTCAGTGCTTTTAAGCAGCGTCAAAATGTAGGGCGGCATCTTGGCATAAATTTCGGATTGAGGATTCATATCCATGATTGCCAAATGTCCACCGGGACGCAGCAATCGCCTTGCCTCGTGCAAAATCTCGATCGCGGCTCCTCGCGGCAACTCATGAAACATTAAGCACGCCGACACTAAATCAAATGAGGCAGACGGTAAACCCGTCGATTCAGCAGCCGCGTGAACCCAGGTCGGAGGGTTTTGAGAACCTGAGCGTCGGGTTTGATAGTCGGCAACTGCCAGAAAATAAGGCGACAAATCGACTCCGGTGATCTTGGCATCGGGAAACGCCTTTTGCAGCGCAAAGGTGCTCATGCCGACGCTACAGCCCAAGTCCGCAATCTCATTTGGCACCTCAGGCAGTCGGATCTTCAATACGTCGTGATAACTCTGCCGGAGGCGAGAATCGCCTTCCGCTCCTCCATCTTTCCAAATTCGGGCATGAACGGCGTAAGCTGCAACTTCGACTTCGGTAGCAGGCTCCCAACCCAAATTTCCTTCGTTATAGGCGTGAAAGGGGCGCAAATAATAATCGGGATAGACCAAATCGGGATTGTTGACTCGATCGAAGTCAGATGTCCAATCGCGCGATCGTAACTTCTCGGCTTCTTGAATCCACTGCACGCCGATCGATTCTGCTCGCTTGATCATCATCTGACGCGCCTGATATTTTGCCAGATTAAAAAGCGGCTTGATAGCAAGAATGCCATTCACAACACGAGATGCTAGACGAGGAGTGGTTTCAACAGCAGTCATAAGTCACCGAGCCAAAACAGCGTTCTATCAACACACTATTATTGCAAACGAACTGCCCTGAGAACGATCGCAATTTCTTTTCAATCAAATTCACCCCACTGAGCGAAATGAATAATACAAACGTTCTTAAGTAATCTCTTGTTTAAATCACTGGACGATTGTACTAATATGTGATACAAGTGTTCTAAAAGCTCGTATCACTTGTACTAGTTATGGAATCTCTCACTGAAGCCCAACGGCAACTCTACGATTGGTTAGCCGACTACATTTATCAGCATCAGCATTCTCCCTCGATTCGCCAGATGATGGCAGCGATGAATCTCAAGTCGCCAGCCCCCGTTCAAAGCCGACTCGAACATCTGCGAAACAAAGGCTATATCGCCTGGACAGAGGGACAGGCTCGCACAATTCGTCTCTTGCACCCAGAGCCTAGAGGCGTGCCGATTTTGGGCGCGATCGCCGCAACAAGCTTGGTTGAAACCTTCTCTGACACCGAGGTCGAGCATCTCGATCTCTCTAGCCTGTTGCTCAAACCCCAGCATTTTGCCCTCAAAGTGCGAGGACACAGCATGATCGACGCGCTGATCGACGATGGCGATGTCGTGATTATGCAGCCCGTGCCCGACCCGAAAATTTTGAAGAACAATGCGATTGTTGCAGCCCGTGTAGAAGGCAAAACAACTCTCAAATATTTTCAGCGCAAAGGCAGTAAGGTAATCCTGCAACCTGGTAACCCCAATCGGGAGCTTTACCCGGTCACAGAAGTTCCGGCAGCCCAAGTGGATGTTCAGGGCGTGTTGGTGGGCGTTTGGCGTGGTTATGGGACGTTGTGAGACGTTGAATGTATTGCTTCGTCACAGGAAATTTGGGAACAGCGGATGATTCAAGAAATTGTGAATCACGAACTATCCGCTGTTTGATCTTCTTAGAGGATGCTTTAAAAGCCCGATCGTGAGTGGCATAACACGCTAAATGCCTATTCCAAGCAACTTTGAACTTCGGCTTTCCCAGATTGGGGCTGGGGGCGAACCCGGCGAATCACACGTTAATAAACCCTTATTCCTAAGCGACTCGGCAGAGCAGTGCAACATCTGCTCTGGATGTGCTCTGACTGAGAGTTATGAAAGGAACTGGATTCAGAGTCCTCATTATTTAATGAAGAGAGAAAATTTTCGCACAGTCTGCTAGTCACGATAGGACTTTTCAACCATCTTCTAATAGTTTTTTATGTGGGCACACATTACTGAACACATCGCTCAGCTAACGGGACAGCGTTTCGAGAGTTTCGATCGGCGATCGATTGTCGGAGGGTGCATCAATCAAGGCTATCAATTGACCGACGGTGCGCGGAATTATTTCGTCAAAATCAATCAATCTAGCCAAATTTCTATGTTTGAAGCCGAAGCGCTAGGACTTCAGCAAATGCGTGAGACTGAAACTATCTTGGTGCCCAACCCGATTTGTTGGGGAGCGATTGATAATTCTGCCTATCTCGTGTTGGAGTGGCTAGAACTGGGACAAGGAACCAGTCAAATCTGGGAAGAAATGGGGCGACGACTTGCGAGACTTCATCAAGTCAAAAAAGTGATTGCGTTCGGCTGGGAGCGAGATAATACGATCGGAGCAACCCCGCAAATAAATTCGTGGACATCGGACTGGAGCGACTTCTTTACTCAGCATCGCATCGGCTATCAGATTCAACTCGCAAAGCAAAACGGCGGGCGCTTTCCTCAAGGAGACCACTTACTCGCCGCTATTCCTGAATTGTTAAAAAGCCATCACCCTCAGCCTTCACTCGTCCACGGGGATTTATGGTCAGGCAACGCCGCCACAACTCGATCGGGTAAACCTGTGATGTTTGATCCAGCAGTCTATTGGGGAGATCGTGAAGTTGACCTGGCGATGACAGAGTTATTTGGCGGATTTCCAACTGAATTCTACCAAGGTTACAACCAACTTTTCCCGTTAGACTCTGGCTACAAACAACGTAAAACTCTCTATAATCTCTATCACATTCTCAATCACTTTAACTTGTTTGGCGGCAGTTATGAATCGCGGTCAAACCGAATGATTCAGCAGCTTCTTAGTTGAAAGACTTTTAGTTTTTAGTCAGCGATCGTAGAGGCTTACGATTCGTACTGTGTGGAGAAGCGAGACCAAATCTGGCTTGCTCCTTTAACGACGCTAATTTGTCTTCACGACAAATAAAAAGTCACTGTACATCCTGAAACGATTTGCGGGGCGCTGACCTATTTTGAGACGCTGTTAGATCAGCTTCAGTCAACGCTTTGACCAAAAATACCCGCTCGCTCCCACCTTACTCCTACTTGGGGTGTGGAAATTCGATCGTAGCTATCGGCAAACGCTACTGATTACAATGAGAGCGATCGAGTCATCCTCGTCCACAATAGGGCTGAGGTCTTTTGAGTAACCAGGACTAGACTATGACAACAATTTTAGAGCAGGGAAATATCAGTATTCATACTGAGAATATTTTTCCGATTATCAAGAAGTGGCTCTACTCCGACCACGAGATTTTCTTGAGAGAGCTGGTGTCTAACGCGGTAGATGCCATCCAGAAACTCAAAATGGTGTCAACCTCAGATGAGTTTTCGGGTGAATTGAGCGAACCGGAGATTGTGATCACGATCGACTCCGAAAACAAAACCCTTGCAGTTTCTGATAACGGCATCGGCATGACCGCCGACGAGGTGAAAAAATATATCAACCAAGTCGCCTTCTCTAGCGCTGAGGAGTTCGTCGAGAAATATAAAGCCGTCGGCGATCAGCAGATCATTGGACACTTCGGGTTAGGGTTCTACTCATCGTTCATGGTGGCAAAAGTTGTCACGATCGACACGTTATCCTACAAAGCCGACTCGCAGGCAGTCAATTGGTCGTGTGATGGCTCAACTGAGTTTAGGCTGTCAGAGGGCGATCGTCCAACTCGCGGCACTACCGTCACCCTGGCACTGCAAGACGAAGAACATGAGTATGCAGAACCCTATCGAATTCGGCAACTAATCAAAACCTACTGTGATTTTTTGCCCGTCTCGATCAAGTTAGAGGTGATTGAGCCACCCAAAGAAGGCGAAGAACCTAAAGCGATCGAGCAAATCAACCGCCAAAAAGCCCCCTGGAAGGAGTCACCCAAAAATCTCACGACTGAAGACTATTTAGAGTTTTATCGCTACCTCTATCCGTTTCAAGAAGAGCCACTGCTGTGGGTGCATCTCAACACCGACTTCCCCTTTATCGTCAACGGCATTCTTTACTTCCCGAAACTAAAGCCTGATGTCGATGTCTCAAAAGGACAGATCAAACTGTTTTGCAATCAGGTGTTTGTTAGCGAAAACTGTGAGGAAGTGATTCCCAAGTTTCTGCTGCCGCTGCGGGGTGTTGTGGATAGTGCCGACATTCCGCTTAACGTGTCGCGGAGCTTTTTGCAGAACGATCGCACCGTGCGCCGCATCGCAGACTATATTGCCAAGAAAGTCGGCGATCGCTTAAAGGAACTGTATCGTGACGATCGAGAGCAATATATTCGATCGTGGCAAGACCTGGGCACCTTCGTTAAATTTGGCTCGATTAACGACGACAAATTCAAAAAGCAAGTTGAAGATATTCTGATCTATCGCACTACAGCGAATCTGATCGATGACGCTCCTAAAGTAGAAGTGCAAACGCCAGATGGTGATGCTTGGCAAGATACTTCCAACAAGGTGAGTAATACTGTAGATGGCAAATCTTACACGACGCTCAAAGAATATCTAGAACGCAACAAAGAACGCCACGAGAACCGCATTTTCTACTGCACTGATGAAGTCACTCAGGCAACCTATGTGCAGCTCCACACCAGTCAGGGCTTAGAAGTTCTGTTTATGGACTCGTTCATCGACAGTCACTTTGTCAGCTTCCTAGAGCGAGAATATTCGCAGGTGCAATTTGCACGAGTGGACGCTGAACTAGATGATACGCTGATCGATAAAGAGCAGGCTGAAATGGTTGATCCTAAAACCAATCAGACTCGCAGCGAGCAGGTTAAAGCACTGTTTCAAAAAGCGCTCAACAAGCCAAAGCTGATTATTCGCACCGAGGCACTCAAAGGAGACGACCCCGCCAGCACGCCGCCCGCAATGGTGCTTTTACCAGAGCAACTGCGTCGGATGCAGGAGATGAATGCGCTAATGCAGCAGCAAAATGTTCAGTTCCCTGAAGAACATATTTTGTTAGTCAACACGACTCATCCAATGATTCAAAACTTGATTAACCTGAGTCAAGGAGCGATCGTCACCGACGGTCAATCTCCGTCAGCAGAACTCGCCAGCATGATTTGTCATCATGTTTATGATCTGGCGTTGATGGCACAAAAAGGATTTGATGCCGATGGCATGAAAGCGTTTGTGGAGAGATCGAACCAGGTGCTAACTAAACTCACCGATCGAGCTACAAATTAATCGCGACGCGCTGCGAGAAGATCATGAAGTTTCAGGAGCCAAGCTTGAAATCTGACTCCTGAAACTTCTGACTCAATTAATTCTATTGATGCACTAGACAATAAATATAATTTTCATTAGCATTTATCATTTAACTTTTACTAAATGTCGAATTCTATTGAATTCAGCATAAAAGATCGGTTCAAGAACTACTACAAGTCTTGTTTCATTATTTGAGTTGCAATGTTACTCACTGTCTTAAAAACTTTCATCATAACTAAATCACTGTAAAGTAATACAATCAGAAGCGAGCTTAAAAAGTTCATTTGATGGCACCAACAAAAACTGATCAGGATAGATGTTTAAGATTCGCCTTTGGTTCTACTGGATGGTTGCAGGAGTTGTTCTAATTGGCACGATCGTGTGGTTGTCTTGCTGGGGAACCCAAGTTTCGCAGGATTGGTCAACTCTTCAGCAAAATCCCACAGATGTCAGTAAAAAGAAGTTTGATGCCTCGCTAGAGGTTGTAAAAGCGATCGTTGGTGGGATTGGCACAGTTGCCACGATCGGTGGTGGCTTTTTCGTCTTCCGGAATGTTCAACTAACGCAAACACGGCTGACTACAGAGCGGTTTTCTAAAGCAGTTGAGCAACTGGGAAATGATAAGATTGAAGTTCGTCTGGGTGGCATCTATGCACTAGAACGGATTGCCCAAGACTCTGATAGAGACCACTGGACACTTATGGAAGTCCTAACGTCTTTCATTCAAGAGAAGTCACCTGCACGAATTCCTAGCGAGAAAATCTGTGCTAGAGCCGAGCAGATAAAACAGGGTAATAGAGGAGGAACAGATGAACAGAATAGGAACGCTGCAATCAAAGAACTTGAATCCGAACTAACGACTAAAGACATTCAAGCAGCTTTGACAGTCATCGGACGGAGGCATAAAAAAGACCCACCTGATAGGAGAATTGACCTCAACAATGTCAAACTCACCTATGCCGACTTCACCCGTAGTTACCTTAGTGGTGCTGACCTCAATAATGCTAACCTCCACGATGCTGACCTCAACAATGCTAACCTCAACAATGCCAACTTCCACGATACCAACCTGAGCTATGCTAGCCTCCACGATGCTCACCTCAACTGTACCAATCTCAGCCGTGCCAATCTCAGCCGTGCCAACCTGAACCATGCAAAACTAAACTATGCCAGCCTTCACGGGGCTGACCTGAGTTATGCAGACCTGAACCATGCAAAACTAAACTGTGCCAACCTGAGTTGTACCAATCTCTACGAGACTGACTTGAGCTATGCCGATCTGCTGTCAAACTGAGGGCTTGACAGCAGATCGGTTGGAAGTCGCAAAGCTCTGTCAAACTATACTCCCTGAGGGGATAGCCTTAGACCCTAACCGCGATTGCAAAGCATTAAGGTTTTGAGCAGACATAGGGCGACAAGATACAAGATGGGTTGGAAAGCTTCATCTAGGTTGAGTTCTAGAAAATCTGTCGAGTTACTCCTTCACAAACTTGATTGGCACTTTAAACCAATTCACCTAAGCCACTCCATATCCCGTATAGGGACGCTTGTAGGGAGGATGTAAACCAAGCACAATATCTTCTTTGGCGACACCCATTTCGACAAGTTCGGCAGCAATGTCCATCTCGGTCATATTGCGCTGAATCCAAACTTTTCCGTCTTTAATATCCAGGTGAATATAGCAATGGTAGACACGCTTCAGTCCGTCCCAGCCTACATCTAGCAATTGATAATGATCATGTTCTACATCAAATAATAATTGACATTCAACATCGCTAGAGTTCTGGTCAAACTCTGCTTGAGCGGTTAATAGCTGACGTACATATTGGCGATACTTATCTAATCTTTCCATGCGGTGACAATCTCCTTTTCTGGATCGTAAACGACCAAGCGAAGTAGATACAGCTTGACTGCCTCCTGAACAAAGCGCTCCTGAAAAAACGATGCGAATGTCTCCAACGGCACTGCTAGATATAGAACTCGATCGGGTTCCGTCATCTGAAGTGCTAGGCGATAGTTGAGAAACTGACCCAATGCTGCATGGAAGTCAGTGATCGCGGAGGTATTGAGAAAACTCTTAATTTCAACCGCAATCTTGCGTCCTTCCCTCTCGGCAGCGATCACCTTTTCAGCCGCTAAATCAATCTCCAGCTTTACCCCATCAATTTTAATTTTGAGTGGGTCTGCTGTAATTGACCATTGCTCTTTTGTGAGCGCGTTTTTTACCGCACTGTGGAACAAATCTCTAGCCATGACTCAACCATTCGACCCAACATTCAGCGACGCTAATGGTGCAGATACAGAATTAGAGCTTCCCAAACAAACTATCTAAAACGGAATGTCATCCAGTTCGGGCTGATCGATCGGAGCAGGTGCCGCCGGAGCCTTAGCCGTCGTGGTCTTTGCTCGTGGAGTCGCCGCAGGTTTAGCAGATGGAGCCGCCGCGGGTTGAGCCACTGGCTGAGACCCCGTTCCTGCAGAAGATGCACTCGACGTTGAACGAATGTCGCCCCCATCTAGGGTGTAAATTTTTTGCACCGTCATTTCTGCGGTCTTTTCTTTAAATCCTTCCGATCGATCGACCGTGTTCATCGTCAGGCGACCTTCCAGAATCACCCGATCGCCCTGATGATAGTTTGCCTGAATGTCTTGCGCCATGTTGCCCCACCCCACAACCTTCAACGTCACCGGAGGCTCTTCAGGGCGCAACCCGGCAAACTGGACTCGCATCTCAGCGATCGGCGTTTGATTATCGGGCGTAAAGCGGAGCTGAGGCTCTTGAATGATCTCAGCCATCAAGATGCAGTTATTCATGGGTTTCGTCCTTTGTCTTGAGTCGATTGTCTTCTGTGAGTGAGCGAGTCCTGCAAACGAATTAGTCTATCTTCACCGTCGCTTCTCAATTTTAACCGTTGGCTGATCAACCCTGCACATTTGCCCCTGACTAAAGAAATCACCCATCCGGGTAACTGCCTAAGCGATCGCTGGTTGGTTAGCTTGGGTGCAGTGAATTTTACTACAGAAAAGTAAATCACTAAAGCATTTGGTTTCTCGATCTGTTTTTGAATCGAAGCCAATTTCAGGGCGCACCCATTCGATTTTTACTCACCCCGATCTTCCGATGATCAATCCCAAAACTTGCCTACAAGCTTTGCTCACTAAGGCATTTGGACATCACAGCACTGCCTCAGACCTTGACACTCAACTAGGAGACTTACCAATGGCGAATATCGTAATTGAATGGAACAACGTTTACCTGGAAGCCATTCGCAAGAAGGGCGGTGCACCTTGTCCGATCGCAAGAGTCGGCGCAATGATGCACGGCGCAATTTACGATGCTGTCAACTCGATCGTCAAGACTCATCAACCTTACCTAATCAGCATTCCGGCTGTGGATGGAGCCTCGATCGAAGCCGCCGTTGCTCATTCCGCTTATCAGATTCTCATTCACGTTTACCCCGAACAGACAGCCAGCTTTGATTTGAGCTTGCAAGACTCGCTCGATCGCATTTTAGCGGCTGACAGTGCTCAAAACGTCGAAAGCGGACGCATCATTGGCACCGCCGCTGCTTATGCAATGCTTGCTCACCGCACCAATGATGGAGCCGAAAACACCGATCCTTACACTCCGGGCACCAATGCTGGAGACTGGCGACCCACCGGATCGGGGAATGCCGTCACTCCTAACTGGAACAAAGTGCGTCCGTTTGCGATGAAGAAAGGTGATCAATTTCGTCCCTCACGACCCGCAGGCTACGCCACCAAGCGCGACCTGTTGAGCAGCCCTGAATATGCCGCTCAGTTTAACGAAGTCAAGCAGCTAGGGTCAGCGACGTCGAGCAGCCGCACCGCCGACGAAACCGAGATTGCCTTTTTCTGGGCAAACGACTTGGATGGAACTTATAAGCCACCCGGTCAGCTATTCAGATTTACACAAATTGTTGCCGAACAGCGCAACCTCTCGATCGTCGAGTCTGCCCGTCTATTTGCGCTGGTTGGGTTGGCGCTTGGAGATGCCGGAATTGTTGCCTGGGATGCAAAATACTCCACTGATCTAGATCTGTGGCGACCCGAAAGTGCCGTTCACTTGGCTAACCTAGATGGAAATCCTGCCACCGATCAAGATGCTGCTTGGGAACCGCTCTCGGTCGATCGCAACGGCAAGCGCTTTACTCCCCCATTCCCCGCTTACGTTTCGGGTCACGCCACCTTTGGTGCAACCCACGCAGGCATCATGCGGAATTTCTTCGGAACCGATAACGTCACGTTCAAGCTCGATACCGAAGACCCCAGTGCTGTCAACGCGAAGCGAGCCTTTAACAGCTTCTCGTCGGCTGCCTTAGAGAATGGTAGAAGTCGGATCTACCTTGGTGTGCATTATCAGTGGGATGCAGATGCTGGCTACATTTCTGGCACTCAGCTTGCCGATTATGTGTCTGCCAATTATCTGCAAGCGCTGTAGAGATTGATGGAGTCGGGGCGTTCTAGATACGCCCTGATCAACTATCTCTACTCAACATCTACTTTTGCTGAGTCGATCGCATCACAATCACCCAAGATATTTGCTGTAATTAAACGCGCCGCTCCACGACTACTCCAATAAGAAGAATGGGCATCAGACATTCCTATTGCCATTGCCGCGTGAGCTTGTCCAAAGCTTCGAGCCGTTCTTTCAGCGCGGTTAGCATCAGCCCAAATAAACTTATCTCTAAAGAAGAAATTGGGCATTAACTTGGCATCCATGCTCGACTGAAGGGGGTAAGCAATCACATCTGAAGAGTGAATAATATTAATCCATCGAAGAGATTCTGGCTGATAGTTTGTAGCAAAAGCTTTTATTTGTTCAGGTTGAACTCCTAACATCATGTTAAAGAAAAGAATAGGGGAACCCATTGTCGTGATGCTTTTCAGACAGGGTTTCTCCCCATTATTTGAGCGGTTTGATAGTTTAAGCATCGAGCGGATTTCATAAACCGGATCATCTGATGAGAATTCTTTAGAGAACAAAATGTCCCATAGGACAATGCTTCCGAGTGAATGAGTAACAATGTGTAATTCACTTTCATAAGAATAAGCTTTTAGAAACTTGTATAACTGCTCTGCGATCATTCCTCGAATGTCTCTACCACACTCTGAATTTGTGTAAGTGAGGATGTCACCGAAGAAATCAGAAATAAAATCTTCTCTAAATTCTTGATATCGAAAAACATCGCGGACATCAACTTGAGGATAGTCCTTCTTAAAATCTTTTAAGTCGTTGTGAATCCAGTTCCAAATTCTACCTTTGTCACTGATGGCGTTTCCCCAAAAAGAGCCATAGAAGTGAGGCAAGGATTTGTCCTGCTTCACAAATTCTTCTCTCAGAAGCTTTTGCAACCGTGTTGAGTAACCCGCATCTTTTGTCGCAACGCCATGAATAAAGAACACAAGCATTTTGAGTGAACCTCTAAAAATTCAGCTTACAACCAATGTTTTCCAGAACCGGAGAAATCTTCTATTTCTCCGTGAACGTTTAGTTCTTAATCAGCGCGAAAGCAAGAATAAGAACCGATTTTTAGCATCAGGAAGGCGTTGAATCCCTCGTCGTTTAGAGTAAACAAGTTGGAGAACTGTCGATTAATACACACTTTCCATTTTAATTTCTTCGACTCCCTGCTCTTGATAGACAAACTCCTGCACTCGCAGGCGATATTCACGCAGCGTCTCATCAACCCAGCCCCGATCGTGACTGTTGGCATAAATATGCACCAGCGGTTCTCCCGCGTCGGGCAAAATTAACACCCAGCTATCACGCTGATGATTAAAGATCTTCACCCCGTCAATTAGCTCTAGGCTCTCAACGGAATGACTTTCGACTAAATGACGCATCAAAGATCCCTTGACCGTCCAAGGACAACGCACTGAGTAGGTTTTGTGAGAAATTCGAGGACAGTCTGCCCGAATCTGCGCCAGCGTTCTCTCTTGCAGGGTCAACATCTCGATCAGTTTGGCAATGCAAAACATCGCGTCAAATCCAGGATGCAGTTGCGGAAAGATAAAGCCCATCTCGCCACTGCCGCCCAACACCGTGCTGGGAGTGGTGTGACAGGTCTCCATTAACGCCGTTGGGTTTGCTTTGGTGCGAATCACGTTGCCATCGTGACGACGAGCAATCAACTCAACCGCGCTAGAAGCCTGAACCGGAACCACGATCGTCCCTCTGGGGTTTGCGGTCAAAATCATATCTACCATTAACGCCGTTAAAGTTTCACCCCGAATAGGGCTGCCTGTTTCATCGACCAGAACGAGCTGTTCACCGTTTGCAGACACTTGAACGCCGAAAGTCGCTTTGAGCGCTTCGACCACATGACCGAGTTGATTGAGCAAGCCTTCTCGATCGGCGATCGTCGGAGCCGTTTGTGTCAAACTCGCATTCAGCACAACCGCATCGCAGCCAAATTTTGCCAGTAGTTGAGGCAAGACTGCCCCTGAAACCGCATAGGCATAGTCAATCACCACTTTAGAACTACTGTGCTGAACGGCGTGCAGGTTCAGATTTTTCTCAAACCCGCGACTGTAGAGATCAATAGCGTGATTGACGAGCACCACGTTACCAATTTCTTGAACTTGCGCTCGCCTGAAATCTTCTTTAAAGAACGCTCCCTCGATTTTCTTTTCAATTCCTTTAGAAATATTGATGCCTTTGTGGTCAAAAAATTCGATCAAAATGTGATCGGAGCGATCAGGGTGAACGCGCACATGAATTCCACCTGCAACGTTCATACTGGGCATCACCGATCGAGCGACAGGGATTGAAGTCGCTTCTAAATTCTGAACATTCACCCCAACTGACATCAGTCCAGCGATCAGCGATCGAGAAACCATGCGAGCGATCGGGCGCTGATCTCGTGACACCGTGACATGAGCACCCGATTTTAGCGTTGAGCCATAAGCCGCGCCTAGCTTAACCGCAAACTCTGGAATAATATCGACGTTCGCGAGACCTGACACGCCGCGCTGCCCGAATAGATTGCGGTGAGCGGCATATCCCCAGATCAGATTAGTGTTGAGTGTTGCCCCTGCCTCAACGCTTTTGCTGGGCCACACTCGCACATTAGGACTGATCTGCGCCTCTTCACCAATGCTCGATAGGGGACCGACCACCGCCCCTTCTAGCACATGCGCCCGCCGATCGACCCTCGACCCGCGGGCAATCACACACGCCCGCAGATGCACTTCTTCGCCAATCATCACGCCATTCCAGACAATCGGACGTTTGAGATCGGCATCGGTGCCAATGGTGACATTATCTCCGATCGCCGTTCCACCCTCAATTTTCACTCTGGCACCAATGCGGCAATTATTGCCAATGATGGCTGGAGTCTCGATGCGGACAGACGGATCAATATAAGTGTTTTCACCCACCCAGATTCCCGGCGATCGCTCAGCGTAAGGAAACGTCAGCTTTACTTTTCGCAGCAGCCCATCATATTGAGCTTCTCGGTAAGCATCGAGATTTCCGACATCACACCAATAGCCGTTGGCAACATACCCATACATCGGCTCATCTTTCTCTAGCAATAGCGGAAAGAGATCTTTAGAAAAATCGGCTTCCTCATCAAACGGCAAATATTCCAGCACCTCTGGTTCCAGAATATAAATGCCCGTGTTGACGGTATCTGAAAAAATTTCACTCGTCGAGGGTTTTTCTAAAAAGCGGCGAATCCGATAATTTTCGTCCGTGATCACCACGCCAAACTCGATCGGGTTAGGCACTCGCGTCAATATCAAGGTTGCCTTAGACTGTTTGCGCTTGTGAAACTGGATCGCTGCCGTCAGATCAAAATCAGTAATGCTGTCTCCACTAATTACCAAAAAGGTGCCATCTAGCAATTCGACAATATTTTTGACACATCCCGCCGTGCCGAGTGGGTGATCTTCTTCGACTGCATAGGTCATCTGCACGCCAAACTCACTGCCATCCTGAAAATAATCTCGCATGATGTCGGGCAAATAGTGCAGCGTGGCAATCACTTCTTGAATGTGGTGACGCTTAAGTAAATTAATAATGTGCTCGGCGATCGGGCGATTGAGAATCGGCACCATCGGTTTGGGCAGATCACAGGTGAGAGGGCGCAGTCGCGTTCCTGATCCACCTGCCATTAGCACTGCTCGCATACGGTCTCCTTGCTGGTTTGCACTTAACTCTGGTGTGACTTAGGGACGCTCGATCGCGGAAGGTTAGTCAAGGGGAGGTTACTTAACTTTATTTGACAGTGCTAGCGATTTTTGTGCTGTCAAACCTGACAACTGTTAGCAAATCGTTTTATTTCTAGAGTTTTGAGTCATCAAGACTGCACTGTTCAATAAATGTCATGATCGATCTCCCACTTTCAGCGTTTTAGATAGGCTCTGAATCCCTAGTAATTGATCAGGGCTTGCTAGAATCGCTAGTAGTTCTATTCTCTTTGTTTTTATCTCGATTGGGGGTCATGATGATGGGGATACTTGGCTTTTTGGCATTTGTTGCCTACGTCGGTGGAGTTTGGAAATTTTGGACAGGGTTTCGTCGTACCAATTTTAGTCAAGGACGGTTTTACCTCGCGTTGCTATGGCCCGTCTTGTTAGTCAGCAAGTCCTATCGCCAAAACTTCACAAAAGCACTGAAGGGATAAGCGTTTTGAATGAATTCCTAGACTGGCAATCTCAGATTGGTGCCGTTGCCCAACGGTTTAATCAAGAATATCGAGGAGAGCCATTTGACCTCCCGGAAGAAGTGCAAGCGATGCCTATCTTTCGGGAGCGCACCTCTGGTATCTTGCAAGCCAAACTCACGTCTCCATTTTGGCAACTTGCCCAACCGCAAAAAAACCAGCGCTGTCTAGATATTGGCTGTGGAGTCAGTTTTTTAATCTACCCGTGGCGAGACTGGGGAGCACTCTTTTATGGGCAAGAGATTAGCTCCGTCGCACGAGATTTGCTGAACGCTCGTGCGCCTCAGCTCAACTCGAAGTTGTTTAAAGGTGTGAATTTAGGAGCAGCCCATGAGTTGCATCACGAACCCAATCAGTTTGATCTCGCGATCGCGACAGGTTTTAGCTGTTATTACACGATCGATTACTGGCTGACCGTTCTCTCTGAGGTCAAGCGAGTTCTTAAACCAGGAGGAATCTTTGTCTTTGATGTGCTCAACCCCGAATTGCCGTTAGCTGAAAGCTGGGCGATTTTAGAAACCTATATGGGAGCAGAAGTCCTTCTAGATCCCCTATCTGCGTGGGAAAAAGCCATTAAATCCGAGGGAGGAAAAACCATCAAAATGCTTCCCGGTGAATTATTTCAGCTCTACAAGGTGACATTTTAGTTCTGTCCAAAAAATAGGGGACGTTCCGTCAGAAACGCCCCCACTTAACCAAAATCTAGTCAGTCTACTTTACAGAATTCACCAAACTCTGTTGCAAAGGCTTTGCTGGGTTGGACTGGACAAACGCTGTTTGCTCAAGAACCGCAAGTGCGCGTGCATATTGAGGATCTTGCTTCGTACCAATCAGCTTGGGATTAGTCGCCAAAAACTTCCGTTGAGCATCGGTCAAGTCGATCTTGATATCGGGCGTAATGCCTTTGTGACTAATATCAGTGCCAGCGGGAGTGTAGTAGTGAGCGATCGTCACTGCCAACCCTGATCCATCCGATAGCGAATGAACCGACTGCACCAACGCTTTACCAAAAGTCTGGCTACCAATCACAGTGGCGCGCTTGTTGTCTTTCAGCGCTCCCGTCAAAATCTCACTTGAGCTTGCCGAGTTGCCGTCAACAATTACAGCTAAAGGAAGCTTGGTCAGCGCGTTATTGTTTGCCACAAACTCTTCTTTGCCGCCTTTACGATCGACCGTACGAACGATCGCGCCTTTGTCTATCAACATCCGGCTAATCTCAATGCTGGCTTGCAGCAACCCACCTGGGTTGCCCCGCAGATCTAACACATAGGCGTTGACCTTTTGAGCCGCCAAATCTTGAATCGCACGCTGCATCTGCTCAGACGCATGACTACTAAACTCGTTTAGACGAATGTAGCCGACTCGATTTTTGCCTTCTTGTCTGAGGCTATAGCGAACGGTCTGTAGCTCAATTCTGGCTCTTGTCAGTGGCAAATCAAACTCGCTGGTGCCGCTTCGTCCGATTCTCAATGAAACTTTTGAGCCAACTTCGCCACGAATCTGATTAGAAGCATCTTCAACCGTCATACCCTTAGTGGGTTTACCGTTGATCGCCGTGATGCGATCGCCCGCTTTGACACCCGCCTTAATTGCAGGAGAGTTTTCAAGCGGTTCAACCACCGTTAACGCTTTTGTTTTGTCGTCGAGTTCTAAGCGAATGCCTACGCCAGAAAGCTCTCCAGAGGTTTGACTGCTGAGAGCTTCATATTGTTTGGGATCCATGAAGCGGGTGTAGGGATCATCTAGCTTCTTGAGAGCATCACGCAGAGCATCATACGCTTGCTGGCGCGAAGTGTAATTCTTATTTAATAAGCCTTGACGAACTGCTCTCCAATCAGTTCGGTTGAAGGTGCCATCTACATATTCACGGTTAACGATTTGCCAAGCTTCATCAACAACCGTTTTGGGGCTATCTTGCAGAGCTGCTTTAACAGCGTGGTCGGAGCCGAATAGTGTAAGGGTAGCCGTGGCAGCCACTACGCCACTGCAAAGGGCAACTTGGAGAAGCGGGAAGCGCCTGGTAGGTCGATTCATCGAGTTGTTTTAGGAGTGAAGTGGATAGCTATCGCAGCGGTGCTGCATCCGTAGGCAAGCTTTTATAAAAGCAGATGATGGCTCGCAGAGGGATTGCCAATATCGTAGCGTTTTCTCTTTAAAGTAGACTGAACAGAGGCACCGCTCACAGAGTTGTCTCCGAGATTAAGTACGGAGCTAGTCTAGCTCAAGAGTACACACGCCTTCACTGAGAGCCACAGTGAATTTATGACAGTTTACGAAGTGTCTCTCAACGATTGGGATGGTGATGCGCCGACAGGTGTTTGATTTTTAAATAGAAGCTCTATGACAATCTAACCGAATCTGATGGAATATTCTAGAGGTGAGCAGCGAGTTTTATTAAGTTTCTCAAAACCTTATTTATTACTTGCTCAGGGATGAAATATCGTCTCAAAAGTCTAAATCTGAGAGGGCGTTTGCGATGGCAGTCAGTATCAAACAATACCGTTGGCGAGCTTGGGTGCTGCATACCGCGATCGCGGGGTCGGCGATCGCAGGGATCATTGCGATGCAGCGAGTCCAACTCAACAAACGCTCTCTTTGGGTTGAGAACCCCCGGCAAGCCGAGCAGCAAGAGACCTTACGATTAAATCTGTTGCAGAAAACTCCAACCTTTGGCTTCGACAATATGATTGCCAACTGGGCATTCCTTAACTTCTTGCAATATTACGGAGACGATGAAGCTCGTAAGCAAACGGGCTATTCATTAAGTCCTCAATATTTTGATTTAATTACGCAGCGTGATCCGCGATTTGTCGATAGCTATTTATTTTTGTCAGGTACGTTGTCGTATCAGCTAGGTGAGCCAACCCGATCGCTCGAATATCTCAAGCGAGGAACAGATGCGCTCTCGCCACAAAATCATCCTAGAGCCTTTACAGTGTGGCGTTATGCTGCTCTCGATCAATTATTGCTGCTAGGAGACACTCCTAACGCCATCCATTCATTAGAGATGGCATCAAAGTGGGCAAATGACGTGCCAGACTATCGTGAAGCTGGCGCTATTTTTCAAGAAACAGCTAACTTTTTGAAGACCGATCCTGATAGCCGTCTTGTGCGATTTCAAGCGTGGGGGTCGGTTTATCAACAGGCAGCAGCAATGAGCGATCAGGCGACTCAAGCCCGTGCTAAACGGGAAATATTAGCCTTGGGGGGCGTAGAGAAAGTAGACGCGCAAGGAAGGCATTTCTTTGCCTTTTCACAACCTGCAAAACCACAGCCAAACTCGTCAGACGCGACAAAATAAAAGTCCCTTAATAGATAATAGACTTCACAAATCACAGCGTTTTAATAGAACTAGAAAACGGCATCTATAAGTTCTATGAAAAGTTGTACAGTGACTTTTTATTTGTCGTGACGACAAATTAGTGTCGTCAAAGGAGCAAGCCAGATTTAGTCTCGCTTCTCCACCTAAAGCCAGCTTGGAAATCCTGCTGACCTGGTGCTAGGCTGCTGATCGAACGCTCTCTGCAACCCTGCAACAGAAAGGGGTTTGCTCAGCAACACGAATTTGTCTCGATGTCATTTAATTTGGCACTGTATAAAAACAGACCCATTTCTTGCTCTAGCAGTCTCACTGAGCCGTCATTCCTCCATCAGCGGCAATGACCGATCCCGTCATAAACGACGCTTCATCTGATGCCAAAAACAGCGCTAAGTGAGCAATCTCACGCGGCTCTCCCGGACGACCAATCGGCTGAAACGCATCCATTGAAGCGTATACTTTGTCCAATCCACCCAGCATTTCTGCATGGGCATAATTAATCGGAGTATCTACCCATCCCGGACAGATACAATTGCAGCGAATACCACGCTTCGCATAATCCAGGGCAATGCCGCGAGTCAGCATCACTACCGCTTCTTTAGAGGCAGAATAGATGGCAAGAAACGGTTCTGAGACTAATCCGTTCACACTGGCAATATTGCCAATCGAGCCTCCACCGCGTTTCAGCATCTAGGGAATCGCAGCCCGACTGCCATAGATTGCTCCTTTTACGTTTACATCTAAAGTTTTATCAGATCACCGCGTTGCTGACTTCGTGAAACACACCCGGAAGGTTAACGCCAGCGTTGTTCACTAAAACATCGACTCCCCCGTAGCGCTCAACACACCGCGCAATAAATTCATCAACTTGTTCAGATTGACTCACATCAGCGGTCATGGCATCGGCAATGCCGCCCGTTCGCCGGATCTCCTCGACGGTCGCTGCTAGGGTTTCGGTGCTGATATCCACACAGAGCACTTTGCCCCCTTCTTCAGCCAATCGTATCGTGATCGCTTTTCCAATGCCTGACCCTGCGCCCGTGGCGACACAAGCTTTGCCCTCGACTCGACTCATATTGTTGTCCTCACATCCGCATTTTCCAGTTCAGAAGTAAGCTCATTGATTCCTGAATCTGAGGATAGTCTAACTGACATCTTGCACCAATCTCAATAAGCCGATTTTGCAACGGAGCAGAAGGACTTTTAGACTTTTTATTCTCAACAAGCGTGGTTTTAGCTCAGGTGCAAGATGTGAGCTAACCCACATCTTGCAGCAGTCTCAACACGCTAAGGGGAGGGGCTTGACGAGGATTTCAAACCCTAGGTGATCCGCAAGTTTCTGGTGCGTTTGAATCTGACGTAATAGCTTAATCCACAGCACTTGAAGCAAGAGTTCTACCACCGCGTGGGCACTGACTTCACCCCAATCAAGCGGTGCCTGGGTGGGGAACGTTCGAGCTACCCAATGGGCAAGCCTGCGATTTCAATCACGGGGCGGATTTCTACCGTGCCGACTTTTGCGCCTGGAATCTGAGCGGCGATCGCGATCGCTTCATCCAGATCCTGGGCATCAATCAAGAAAAACCCGCCGAGTTGTTCGCGCGTTTCTGCAAACGGGCCGTCGGTCACGAGACTTTTGCCATTGCGAACCTGGACACTCGTCGCTGTCGTAACTGAATGGAGCGGGGCGGTAGACAAAAACTTACCTTTGGCATCGAGGTCTTGGGCAAGCTGGGCGGATTCCATATAGCACTGTTCTCGCTCAGTTTCGCTCAAAGCATTTTCTGCCATGTAAATCAGCAGGATGTATTTCATGGGTTAGACTCCTGGGTTGATCTTTGTGAATCAGTCCGTGAACTAGTTCTGATCGTAGGCTTGCTGCAAGCGAGCAATATCAATCTTGCTCATCGTGAACATGGCTTGCATCACGCGCGTCACCTTGTCAGCATCCTTGTCCTTGAGCATTTCTACGAGCGATCGCGGCACGATTTGCCAAGACAGCCCGAACTTGTCTTTTAGCCAGCCGCATTGACTTTCGCTTCCACCTGCGGACAACTTACTCCACAACTCGTCAACTTCTTCCTGTGTTTCACAGTCCACACTCAGCGAAATGGCTTCAGTGAATGGAAATTGTGACCCAGCATTGAGTGCCTGAAACTGCTGTCCTTCAAGTTCAAACAGCAGGAGCATCACTTTGCCTTTGTGTTGGGGCATGGCATCGCCATAGTGCGAAACCTTCAAAATCTTGCCGTTCTTGAAGATGCTCAGGTAGTGATTGACCGCCTCTTCAGCGTTAAAGTTGAACCAGAGGCAGGGTGTGATCTTTTGCGTGGTTGTCATGATGATTTCCTTCTAATGATGATTGTCGAAAACACTATTGGGGCGTGTAAGTATTGACCACAACGCCGTCTGCGTAGGCAGTAGAGTCCGTCAGCTTCAGAGTTGTGCGATCGCCGAATATCTGCATTCCGCTGCCGATCGCCACCGGGTTGACAAAGAGATTCAACTCATCAATCAACTTGTTTTTAATCAGTGCGGAAACGAAAGTTGCGCCGCCATACACGATGATGTCCTTGCCTGCCTGACTCTTGAGGTGGTTGACCGCTTCAACGACAGAACCATTTTCCACCTGGACATTCTGCCCATCAATCCGGTCAACAGTCTTGCTGAACACCACTTTGGGAGTGTTCACCATTTTCTGTGCAAATGAGTACTCAGGGCTATTTGGTTGTGTGATCACCTGCTCCCAGTACTGGATAAACCCGGCGGTCATTTTTCTGCCGAGCAAAATGGTGTCGCTTGTGTCAGTGAGATGGTTGATGTATGGGTCTTTCATCCAATCATTGGACAGAATCATCCAGTCCAACTGACCCTCTGGGCCCGCAACAAAGCCGTCAACAGTGATTTGCATTTGCAGTTTGAGTTTTCTCATGATTCCTCTGTAGTTGCTCAATGTTCAAGTTAGATGTGCAGGCTGACCAGGGTTTAGGCTTCTTTCTCGCAGTTCACCATCCAGGGGATGCCGAAGCGATCGCTCACCATGCCAAATCGAAACGCCCAAAAAGTTTGCGAGAAAGGCATTTGCACAGTTCCGTTTTCTGCTAAGGCGTTAAAGACACGTTCGGCTTCCGTTGGATCGTCAATGCCAAGATTCACACAGAAGCCATTGTTGCCTTGAAACATGCTGGGCGGGCAGTCAGACCCCAACAAGACCCAGTTACCCACTTCAAGCCGAACGTGCATGATAGTCTCGCCTGCCATTCCAGGCATCTGCCCTTCAGGTGGGGCATTGTGATTAGTCATAATCATCGCGATTTTTCCGCCGAGACATTGCTCGTAAAATTCAAACGCTGCTTTGCAGTTGCCATTGAAAAAGAGATAAGGATTGAGTTGCATGGTGTACTCCTATTGGTTGGTTAGAAATTGTAAGAGCTGTTCTGAAGGAACTCCATCGCAGAATGTTGTAATGGGTCACGTTGGGCACAATTGCTAGAACCCAGATCGATGGCTCATGGTGTTGTGGTTAGCTGACTAGCGAATGCTGGCGATCGCCTCAGCAATACGGAGTGGCGCATTCGATCGAGCATACATCCGCTCCATGTACTCCAAGAGCTGCGGGAAGTCTTTAAGCAACTGGACTTCGTTTGCCCAGTCGAGGGTGTAAGCGCACACAATATCTGCGATCGTTAGCGTGTCGCCAACAATGAACCTGCGTCTCTCCATATACTCTTCCATCACGGTCGCCATGTCCGTGAAATCTTGGCGAGCCAGGGAGACCTCGGCAGCAAGGCGCAGGTGTTCTGGGTACAGTGCCGTGTGACGTGTGATGCGCCAGAGCGGTTGCTCCAGCTCCGTGACCGCAAACAGCAGCCAGCGGTTGACTTGAGCTTTCTGCTTGAGATCAGTGGGAATCAACCCTTTCTTGGGATATTTCTCTGCCAGGTAGAGCACGATTGCAACCGACTCGGTAAGTACGAAGTCGTCATCCACAAGTACTGGAAGCTTGCCTGCCGGATTGAGCTTGAGAAACTCTGGGCGACGGTGTTCCCCGGCTGCGAGGTTGACGGTTACAGCCTCGAAGTCCACGCCGAGTTCCTGGAGCATCCATCGCACACGAATCGATCGCGTCGGAGCAAACTCATATAGCTTCATAATGTCTCCATGTTATTGGTCAATCGGCAAGAATTTAACAAGGTTCTATTCCCTAAAATAAGATTTCAGGAATACCAACAAAACCGCGTTAAACCTCGACGATTACTTCAAACCCACCATAGATCATCCGCTTACTATCAAAAGGCATCTCAGCCATGCCCAGATCTCCTCCTGGCTTCATGCGCGGATCTTCCATCACCTTTGCCATGCCGTTATCTCTGACCGCACGAGAAGGCCAAACAATCCATGAAAAACAAACGGTCTCATCGGGTTCGCGTTTCACTGCCATTGGGAAAGAAGTCACAACGCCATCGGGAACATCGTCTCCCCAGCATTCAACCAATTTGAGCGCGCCATACTCCTTGAAAATGACTGCTGTGGTTTCCGCACAAATCTTATATTTCTCTTTGTTGGCAGTCGGTACAGCAATCACAAAACCATCAACGTAGGACATCGGTTTTCTCCAGTGATTAAATTTACAATCAGATGTTCAAAATTCGTTCGTAGATTTACAGTCAGATCGACCCCTCGCCAGAAAAATTTTGATGGTTTGGTACGATCGTGATTCACCTCCACTGTTTCTTTGTCTGTCAGTCGAACGGCGATCGCTCAAATCGACACCTCACAGAAAATTTTGATCTTCGGATGCGATCAAATGTACTATAAAGTGCGATCAGATTCACCTCCATTTTTTCCCTTTGTCTGTAAGTCGAACGGCGATCGCTCAAATCGACACCTCATAGAAAAATTTTGATTGTCAGCCATGACTACAACCGCAAAACTAGACGTAGATCAAGCGATCTCTGCCGTTTACCGCACTGAATGGGGTCGGATTGTCTCCATCCTGATCCGGCTGGTGGGCGATTTCGATGTAGCAGAAGAGGCTGCCCAGGAAGCGTTTGCAGCCGCTGTCAATCAGTGGCAGTCCATCGGCATTCCAGATCTTCCTCGCGCCTGGATTATCCGTACCGCACGGTACAAAGCGATCGATCGCCTCCGACGCAAGACCAAGCTGACCGAAAAATTGGAATTCTACGCTGCGTCCGGGTTAATCCCAGCGAGTGAGGAGCCGACCTACGATGACGATGAAATTCCAGACGATCGCTTGCGGCTGATCTTCACCTGCTGCCATCCGGCACTGGCGATCGAAACTCAAGTGGCGTTGACGCTGCGGATGCTGGGCGGACTAGAAACCGACGAAATTGCCCGCGCGTTTCTTGTGCCGACCGCGACGATGGCGCAACGACTGGTGCGGGCCAAGCGCAAAATTCGCGACGCAGGCATTCCCTACACCGTGCCGGACACAGCCGACTTACCGACGCGGATCGATGCCGTGTTATCCGTGATCTATCTGATTTTCAATGAAGGTTACGCAGCAACTCAGGGCGAGGTGATCGTCAGAGCCGAACTCTGTGCCGAAGCGATCCGGCTCGGTCGCCTGGTGAGGGTGTTGATGGCACCGCAACCGCCCTCAGAAGTAACCGCACTGGTGGCACTGATGTTGCTGCACGACTCACGGCGCGATGCTCGGTTAGATGACGCAGGCGATCTGGTGTTGCTCGAAGATCAAGACCGCGACCGTTGGCATCAGTCGCAAATCGCTGAGGCGCTGCCGCTGGTTGAGGAGGCATTGCGCGACGGAACAGGTTCATTTGCATTGCAAGCCGCGATCGCTGCCCTCCATTGTCAGGCAGCGCAGGCACAAGACACGGACTGGGCGCAGATCGTTCAGCTTTACGAGGTGCTAGAACGTTTATATCCTTCGCCGATCGTGTCGTTGAATCGGGCGGTGGCGATCGCGATAGTAGGTGAGCCTCAGACGGCACTTATACTAATCAATACACTTGCAACCGAACTCGACAGCTATCACCTGTTCCACGCCGCCCGTGCTGATCTGTTGCGTCGGATCGGAGCCTTAGAAGAAGCGGCACAGAGCTATGTAAGGGCATTAGCGATCGTCACTAATGACAGCGAACGCCGCTTTCTGGAACGGCGGCTCCGTGAAGTTCAGCCTTAGCTAAGATCCAGATTCATAAAAAGCACAAAGAACCCGATCGAATCAGTACAAGTGCACGGCAATTCCTATCGCAAAATCGCTCAGGTTTTGCACTTGAGTAAAACAACCGTGAACGACATCGTCAAGCCCGTCCTGAGGCTTTAATTAACAACCCACTATGGCATCTCGAAAGCAACCGACACCGCAAACTGTTTATCAACTGAAAATTACACTCAAAGAGATTCGTCCGCCGATTTGGAGACGAGTCCAGGTTCGTAGCGATACAACCCTGGCTCAACTGCACCGGGTGATTCAGCTCTTGATGGGTTGGACTAATTCCCATCTCTATTCTTTCACTATTCAAGGTACTGAATATGGCGTGCCCATGCCTGAATTCGCCTTTGATGACATGGCAGTGCGTGACGAGCAGCACGTGAAACTCAGCAAAGTCATTCCGGGAGAAAAGTTCAAGCTCTCCTATCTCTATGACTTTGGCGATGCCTGGGAGCACGAAATCCTCGTTGAAAAAGTACTAGACGTTGATCCAGCTTTCGACTACCCCAACTGCATCACAGGCAAGCGTGCCTGTCCGCCTGAAGACTGTGGTGGTGTTTGGGGCTATCGGCATTTCTTGGAGGTGATTCAAGATCCAGACCATCCTGAACACGAGGAGATGCTGGCATGGGTAGGTGGATTTTTTGACCCAAAAGACTCTGACCTAGAAGATGTCAATTCTCAGTTAAAGATGATTTCTAACTGACGTTGCTTATTTCAAGAGCTAAGAGTACTGACTAGCAATCATTACAGCCTTAGCGTACTTTTCTGTTCCGTTGCTGCTCAAATCTCCTAATGTCGCGGTTAATCTCTCCATCTGCCGCAACTTTGTGATCAATCTCTTGCGCCTGAACGGTCTGGAGTCAATGACTCAGGCATTGAGAGCAATCTCGCATGACATTCCCTGCACTTTAAATCTCGCACAATAAATTAGCCCTGCCAGCGGGATGGGATACCTGCGATTGCTCTGACCGCCTATGCCACCGAGTCTGACCAGCAGCAAGCGTGAGGGTCTGGATTTCAGAGCCACTTGGCAAAATCGATCAATCCAGCTGCTTTGACTAAGATAATAGCCGCGCTGATTCATCCTCTTAATTAACGCACTTCGGTCTGAATTTGATTAGACGACTAGGCTGCTGAAAGGAAACATGACTTGCCTGAATCACAGAAAAGGCTCGGTGCAAATGGGGTAATGCTACGGCAAAATCTTAACCTAATTTCAGTGAATCTAAATGACACAGTTGTCATTTAGAATAGGTATTTTGATATGAGAGTAGGGTATGGTTGTGCAATTTCATCAGCAGAGCATGAAGGCGATCGGGTTGAGGATCAACAGTAGACTGGTCGCCCTATTAGCCTTCAGTGCTATTTTCGGTGGAAATGGGGGAGAAGCCAACGCCGCAACGCCAGCACCCACTGCGATCCAGCAGGCGGCTGACAGCTCATCTCCGGCACAACAATCCAAAGCTATTCTATCAGACGTAGAGAAATTGTTGCAGCAGGGGAAGCAACAATTTCTAGCTAATCAACTTCTAGCGGCGCGACAAACCTTTGAACACGGTTTGACACTGAGCCAGAAAACATCAGATCCACTGGGTCAAGCAACGGTGTTGAATCAATTAGGCGAAGTCTACACTAACTTGCGTCAGTTCGATCTCGCTCAACAATCTCTGCAACAAGCATTAATCCTCTGGCGCAAATTGGGCGATCGCGCGGGAGAAGCCGCTGCCTTGATTCGCTGGGCTGAGTTCATGCAAGCCCATAATCAACCTACAGAAGCAACCCAGCCTTTGCAACAAGCCCTCGCGATTTATCAACAACTAAGCGATCGCTTGGGTGTGGCGGAAACCTGGTTAGAACTGGGATCTTTATCCTTGGCTCAGTCAAAACCAGCAGACGCTCTGCAGCAGTTTGAACAAGGCTTGGCTGCCTTACAGTCTACAGGTAATGCTCCAGCCGCAGTCGCTCAACGTCGATTACTGCAAGGTCGGCTACAGGCAGGAATCGGACAGGCACAATTGTCACAACAACCAGAAGCGAGTTTGCAATCCTTGCAGCAAGCATTAACACTACAGCGAGAGACCGGGGATCGTCGCTTTGAAGGGACAACGCTGTTTGTGATTGGACTTTTGAAGGCTAACCAGCAGCAGCTTGAGGAGGCATTGCAGTTTTATCAGCAAGCCTTGGTTATTTTCGAGCCATCGGGCGATCGTTCCTCCACAGCGACTCTGCAAAAGTACATGGGCGTTGCCTATTTTCAGCTCAAACGCTATCCTCAAGCGCTCACTGTCTTTCAGCAATCCTTTAGTGCCTATCAAGAAATTGGCGATCGCACAGAACAAATTCAGGTGCTCATCAATTTGGGTGAAATCTATACAAAACAAAAACAAACCACTCAGGCTGTGAGCATTTATCAGCAGCTGATCGCTCTTGCCAAGGACTCGCGCGATTCCCCAACTGAAATGAAGGGATTAGACAAGTTGGGTCATTTCTACCAGGATCAGGGGTTTGCCTTACGCAATGAGGGAAAATATGCTGAGGCAATAGTCGCATTTCAACGATCGCTAGAAATGTTTCAGCAGAGCTATCGTCTGGCGCAACAAGCCAACGATCGTAAGGCAGAGGCGTGGGCACTGAGTGCAATCGGTGGGGCTTACCTGGCTCAGGGGCAAACTCAGATGATGGCAGGTGCTTATCCTGAGGCGCTCACCCATTTGCAGCGAGCGATCGCATCCCTGCAACAAGCACTGATACTCGCTCAGGCGTTGAAGAATGCCGATCTGGCAAATGTAGTTATTTTCCGCCTCTCTTTGGTGTATAGCGGACAAAGCACTGGGTTCGCTCAGTTGCGCCAAAATGCAGAAGCCTTGGAGGCAGGTCAGCAAGCACTGGCAGTGGTGAGGCAAAATCGCGATCGTCTAAAACCTCAAGAAGCCCTTGCCTTAGAAGCAGGAGCGCTGAAGGGTTTAGGACTGCGCTATCAGGATCTAGGACAACCACAACAAGCTGCTGATGTCTATCAAGAAGCCCTGAAAGTTCAACAACAATTGGGATCTGATCCGGAAGAAGAAGTCGGTCTCCTCAGTAGTTTGTCTACATTGTATGACACCCTCAGCCAGTATCCCAAAGCGCTACAAACGGCTCAACAGGCACTGACTCTAGTTCGGCAAAAACTGAAAGATCCACGAACCGAAAGTTTGTTGCTGACGGCTATCGGAAATTATCTGCAAGCGATGGGGAAGTATGCGGAATCAATCCAGCATCATCAACAAGCTTTGGCGATCGCAAAACAGATTGGCGATCGACGGCTCGAGTCTGTTGCCATCAACAATCTGGGCAATACTTACGACGAACAGGGACAGTACAAACAGAGCTTGGAGTATCGCCATCAAGCATTTGATGCAGCAGATGAGGCACTGCGACGAGTGGAGGCAGGAGACCCGGCAGCGCAGCAACAATTCTGTGCCCAAGCCTCTTCTACTCTAAGTTCTGGCTATTCTCGGGATCTCTGTCTTAATATGTCTCGCTCTGCAAAAGGCACAACCCTAAACAACTTGGGCGGGAGCTATGCGAAACTTGGACGCTATGGTGAAGCACTGAAGCTGCGTCAGGAAGCCTTAAAACTTGTGAAGCCTCTGGGTGAGCGGGATGGAGAAGCAACCCTGCTGAACAATCTAGGCTTCATTTACTTGCAAACTGGAGAGTATGCCAAAGCCTTAACTCATTTTGAGCGAGCATTAGACCTAACGATCGCAGTTGGAAACCGAGCAGCTCAAAGTCGGACATTGAGTAACATGGGCATGGTGTATGGCGAACAAGGGCAGTATGACAAGTCTCTAGAGTATCGCCAAAAGGCACTGGCGATCGCCCAACAACTCAATTCTCCCAGTTTGCAAGTGAACCTGTTTGACAATATTGGGACGGTTTATGGGTATCTGGGTGACCATCGGCAAGCCTTGGATTACTTTCAGAGATCGCTCAAACTTTCTGAAACGTTGGGAATTAAACCTACAACTCAACTGGGAAATCTTGGCTTCTTTTACGAAAGTGCTGGAGATTTTAGCAAGGCGCGGGAGTACTACCAGCAAGTGCTCACACTAGCGCAGGAAAACGACGATCGCCAAAATGAAGCTACTGCCTTGAGCAAACTAGCCAATGTTGATTGGTCGCAGGGCTACTACGCCGTGTCTTTACAGAAACGTCAGCAAGCACAGAAGATTTATCAAGACATGGGCGATCGTCCCAATGAAGCGATGATGTTCGCCTGGTTGGGACGTTCTTATCGCATTTTGGGACAACACGATCGCGCTCTGGAAGCCCTGCAAAAGGCGCTTACTCTCGGTCGAGACATGGGGATTCGTCGCATCGAAGCCAATGTGTTGAGTCAAATGGGGACAATCTATCAGGAACAACAGAAATACACAGAAGCGTTGGAGAAACATCGTCAGGCATTGGCTATTCAAACGGACATTAAAGAATCGGTGTCGATGAGTAGAACCCTGACGAGTATTGGCACTGCATTAGTTCAACAAGGTAAGCCCACAGACGCGATCGCGAATTTTCAAAAAGCACTGCAAATTCAACAATCGACGGGTGTGCATCCAGATGAGGCAGTTACACTACGCGAACTAGGACTGGCTTATGCAGCTCAGGGAAAACTGCCGCAAGCGATCAAAACGCTGCAACAGGCTGCAATCATCCATCACACCGTCAACGATCGAGAGCAAGAGGGAATTACCCTCAGTGAATTGGGCAATTTGCTCCTCGCAAATCAGCAACTCGAAGCCGCGGAAACGGCTCTGTCAAACGCAATCCAAATCTTTGAAAAACAGCGAGTTGGCTTGAGCGATCGAGACAATGTGGCACTCTTTGAGACTCAACTTAAAACCTATCAGCGACTTCAAGAAGTTTTAATTAAGTTAAATCGATTTAGCCTTGCTTTAGAAGTTGCCGAACGCGGTCGTGCTCGTGCCTTTATTGAGTTATTAGCAAAACGAGTGTCAACCACCCAACTGATTGACCAGGCTGCCGCGCCGATTACCTTAGAGCAAATTAAAGGTATCGCAAAAAGCCATCAAGCGACTCTCGTCGAATATACGGTGTTGCCTCATGCTGTCTATATCTGGGTGATTAAGCCAACCGGAGAAATTGCGTTTCGGCAAACCACCCTCAACCCAAGTCCAGGACTGACTGCTTCTGCTCAAACGCCGACCACTGCTGTAACAAGAGGCGAGCGCATCCCCACAAAATCGGTTCTCAATCTGACTACATTAGTGACTCAAACTCGTGATGCGATCAGTGCACGAACCCGCTCTGGGACAACGGTTCCTGAAAAATTAGATACGACCCAACAGACCTTTCAACTGTCGCTAGTCGATATGCATTCTCAACTTCAATCCATGCATCAACTTCTGATCGAGCCAATTGCAGATTTGCTGCCTCAAGATCCCCACGATCGCGTCATTTTCATTCCGCATGGTGCCCTGTTTCTCGTGCCGTTTGCAGCTCTACGAAATGGTCAGGGCAAATATTTGATTGATCAGCACACGATTTTAACGGTTCCATCCATCCAGGTTTTAAATCTGACGCAGCAAGAGCAAAACCAAGGCAACCAGCAACCCTCTACGACCTCGACATCTCTGATTGTGGGCGCACCTTCTCCCATGCCAGAAGGGTTGCAGCCTTTAGAGGGGATGAAACTAGAGGCTACTGAAATTGCCAAATTGCTCAACTCCCACGCCCTAATCGGTCAGCAAGCCACGAAAGCAGCGATCGTCCCACAAATGCAGCAGGCACGGCTAATTCATCTGGCAACCCACGGGTTGTTTGACGATGTTGATGGCATCGGCAGTAAGATCGCTTTGGCAAGCTCTAACCCAGACGACGGCTTTTTGACGGCAGAAGAAATTTTGAACCTGAAACTGCAAGCCAATCTTGTTGTGCTGAGTGCGTGTAATACGGGACGCGGCAAAATTACAGGCGATGGCGTGATTGGGCTGTCACGATCGCTGATCTCCGCCGGAGTCCCCAGTGTGGTTGTGTCCCTATGGAGCGTGTTTGATTCCTCTACCAGCGTCCTCATGACTGAGTTTTACCGCAATTGGCATGAACGCAAATTGGATAAGGCGCAGGCACTTCGCCAAGCCATGTTGAGCTTGAAGAAGGAAAACGATGATCCGATCGAGTGGGCTGCATTCACCCTTATCGGTGAACCCTAATGGTTTGTGGGGCGTAGCGAACTAGCGCCAGCAATACGCAACAAGTGCAACCAAAAGGGCATTGCTGAAGAACTCTTCGGAATTAGCGCTTGACGGAATGCGAACGAGATACTCGTTTGTCGCTAAAAAGTATTTGCGACACAACCGATTTCCCGCCGTAGGGAACTGGTGAACCCGAAGGGCAATACCACCGCACATTCAGCAAGATGATTTCTGGCAGAAAGTGCCGCTACTTAAACAGGGATTGGGATGCCATTGAGGATGAGATGAGAGAAACTCGATTTTCTCTACCCTATCATTTTTCTACAAAACCCTTAATTCTGGCTACGCGAGTGAGCAATCACAAGGTTTCACGGATTGACATCCTTGTTGAGAAGGCTGATCTCAAAAGAAGAGGATTGTCATTTTCAACACTCTTTTGTCAGGAGCTACGTGTTACACATTAAACTACGAGCAGTTTTAAGTGAACTGATATTCAGTCAAGGCTTTGTATTTCGTATAGCAGAAATAGATCTCTTGACTCACTCGATCGCACAACTTATAAATAGCTTCTAGGGTTCCGGTTGAACACCCTTTCAATGTCTGGTTCGAGAGAAGCAAGCCGCACTGGTGATGACTAGCAAGTCTGACAAGCGAGCGCGGTGACACGGCGGGATAAAAGCCCGGGAGAGACAAGTAGCATCATTGTGCTGTTACTGTCCCTCCTGGGCTTTTTGGTTTTGGATCTTTTGTTTGCATCACTATCTCAGGGTTAACCCATGAAAGCTCAATCAATGCCTCGTGCAACTCTCAAGGAATCGATCGACGTTCAGCATTTTTTGCATCAAGACAAGCCTGTTTGGAATGCGATCGCGTTTCTCTACACGTTTAGCGGATACGCAGCTGGAATTGCGCTAATTCTTCAAAATAGTGGCTGGCTCAATGCTTTGGGTGTTTTGCTGTTGACCCACACTTTAATGATCTCAGCCTATCTAGCGCACGAGTTAATGCATGGAACGATCTTTGACAGCATGAAATGGAACGTGATTGTAGGCGAATCAATGCTGTGGCTCAATGGTGGCTGTTATGCCCGATTTCAAGATCTGGCAAGGCTGCATATTGCTCACCACGTCGATCGGGTTGATTTCTGCCGATTTGATTTGGCGACTTTTCTAAATGATCTACCCACATTTATACGCTCGACGTTTTTAGTGTTGGAGTGGATGTATATTCCTGCCTTGGCATTTTTATCTCGATTCCGATCTATTTTTGCTCCTTTTCGGGTTTCCGATCGCAAGAGTGAACGAATGCGAGTGCTGCTAATTTTAGCCATCCGAATTACATTATTCGTAGCGTTGGGGATAGTATCATTCAAAACATTGGCGCTCTATTTTCTAGCTTATATTGGGATGGTGACAGGACTGCGATTTGTGGATGCTTTCCAGCATACCTATGAAGTGTTCCCGCTCGGAGGTTCAATACCAAAGCGAGATCGTGCTCATGAGCAAGCAAACACGTTTTCAAATTTGGTTTCTCAGCGTTATTGGTGGTTAAATTTGCTATTGCTCAACTTTGGCTACCACAATGCTCACCATGAATTGATGAAGTGTCCCTGGCATCGCCTGCACGAACTCGATCGCCAACTCTTTTCGGGTCAAGAAGCGCATTACGTGACATTGCCAAAACTGTTGCATAACTACCATCGCTATCGAGTGCAGCGCGTTTTTTCAGGACAGGGAACGGCGATCGACGCGCAGGGAAATCCCAATCTAGAAACGTTTTATGGTGGCATTGAGGTTTCATTTTTGGTGCTGCCGTCCTGAGCTTGTTGTCTACATTCATTGACCCAATTAATCTTCAATCATGACAAACCCATTTCAAGCCAATCAACTGACCCGCCGACAAGCACTCTGGTTTGCGACGGGCGCGATCGCAAGTGTGGGTTTACACGCCTGCACCCAGCCTTCTACGCCTTCGAGCACTGCTGATAATTCCGCCCCACTCAATGCGCTCTCTTTAGGCATTACCACCTGGATTGGCTACACTCCTCTCTATATTGCCCAAGCCAAAGGATTCTTTAAAGATTTGGGTTTAGATGTGAAACTGCAAGTCTTTGAAACGGTGGCAGCCGGATTTCCGGCATTCTTAGCTGGAAAGTTAAACGGGCTGGCTCCCGTGTCGTCAGAAGCGGTCGCCTTAGCAGCGCAGGGAAGCGACTTTAAAATTGTGGTGGTTGAAGATACGTCGGTCGGGGCAGATGTGGTGATGGCACGAAACAGCATCGCCAGCATTCAGGATTTTAAGGGCAAAAAAATCGGCACAGAGTTGGGGGGCATTGGGCATTTCTTTGTGCTGCAAATTTTGGCAGAAGCAGGCTTGAGTGAGAAGGATGTCACGCTGATCAATACACCTCCCGATGCGGCGGCTGCGGCGTTTCAAAAAGGCGATCTTGAAATTGCCTATTCTTATTCTCCGTTTAGCAATCAGGCGCTCAAGGCGCAGAAAGATGGGCGAATTATCTATAGCTCTAAACAGATGCCGACCGCGATCGCAGATCTATACGTTTTTAGCACTGTGTTTATTCAGTCTAATCCGAAGGCGGTGGCGGCATTTGTGGAGGGTCATTTCAAAGGTACAGAGTTTCTGAAGGCGAACCCTAAAGAAGGGTTGGCAATTATGTCAAAGCAACTCAATGTCACGCCTGATGAGTTGGCGCAGCAGCTTCAAGGGATTCAAATTCCTGATCTGGCTACCAATATCAAGCTGCTGGGGAACCTCAACAGTGAGGAGTCTTTGCTGAAACCGATGGGCAACTTAGCAACCTTCTTAAAGTCACGGGGCAAAATTCCGATCGCTCCTGAGATGTCTCTAAGTACAGGACAAAAGCTTGCAAAGGATAGTTAGGAAAGGGTTTCATGCCAATAGTAGTTAGCGTTGTGAAACCCTATGTCTCAGATTACTCAATTGCGGCAGACGTTGCAGCCCTTGCTGGGCTGGCATGGCGCAC
>JBBRPT010000060.1:0-39680 GCA_038227635.1 Leptolyngbyales cyanobacterium
AGACTCGATAGCAAGTCCCACTGATCTTGACTCAACTGACTCGGATACGATGGTGTCATGGCTCTCAAACGCTGTCGCGTATATTGTTATTGACAGACTATCGTTTTGAGAGCTTTTCTGCTTCTCAGACATCCTCTTAGACACGATGACAGAAGATGGCTATCTAAAAGCGGCAAAAGTTTTTGACAATAAGACAAGAGAATTTCTAATTGTTCGAGCTTATTTGACTGAAGAAGGAAAAGCCGCCCTCGATCGAGCAAGCTCAGAGCAACCCTCCAATCAAGATGAGGAAACGTTCCAATCTAATCCCGAAGTTGATGTCAATAAAAGCCTTGCTGACGATGCGGCTGCAATTCTTAAATCGTTAGATGTCTTGAAAGAATTCGTCGATCAACTTCCAGACGGGAGGCGTGAGCTAGCGATCGTCTACCTAGAAGATCTGCAAGCTGAAATTAAAATAGTTTATCGCCGCAAGCCTCAGAGAATTAAGGCTTACTTTTTAGCTGTATTGAGTATCATTTTTCCGATCGTTCAACAACTCGATAACGCCCCTAGCTTTCTAGAATGTATAAAGTTTCTGTCTAAAAAACTAAATGTTCCTGTTAAGTTGCCGTTGATCTGATCATAGGCTTCTCAGCATTTTTTCGGCTCTGCTGACCCATTTTTTGTTGCGCCGATAGTGATAAATTGGCGACGCTTTGACTTTTGTAGTCATTGTAGTGAGACAATCACGAGCCTCTTGAGTATTGCCTCGATCGATGAGAATTTGGGCTAACAGCGTTGATGATTCTGGATGGCTCCAATATTTAATATCCTGCTCTAAATGAATTTTGGCAGCGTCCCAATCTTTGAGTGCAGATAAAGCTTTGCCATACAAAAGCGAGGCTTCACCGCATTTGTAGTCTCGATCGAGTTTTAACAAAGTTTTTAAATGATTTTTGGCTCGATCGAACTGCTGATTTTTCATTTCTAAGAAAGCCATTCCCCACAGTGCATGTGTGTTTTCAGGCTCCTTTTCTAAAGCTTGATCATAGGCTTCTACAGCTTTATCAAATGTGCCCAGGTCACACAGCACATTACCTAACGTGACATATTGATGCGCCTTGCCAATATTTTTTACGGCGGCTTCAGCGTTCCATAACGGCTGGCGAGAAGCCCAGCGTTTGAAGTAGTTGGGAATCGGTACATTAGCGCGAGGCAACCAACAAGCGACGCAATAAATCAAGGCACCCGGAACGTTGAGAAACATCAAAATCCAGAGCCAGGTTTGACGATCGGGTTCATTCCGAACGCAATCAAAAATCATCAGCATCCAGAATGCTCCAGGAAGCAATACCCAAATGCCCAGCGACGAAAATAATCCCGCGATCATGTGTTTTAAGTCCTTTCTGTAGTTGGTTTAGCCTGTTGCTAAAGTGCCCCGGCTGACAGAAAAAGACTTCAACAAACGAACGGGTCTTTCCCGATAAAGTCAACGACTAAGACTCTGCGCGCATCTCGTCTAGCTTCGATCGCACCGCCTGAATGTCTTGCCACATCAACCATTTAGGACTGCCCTGATCGCGTGACTGATTTCGCAGTAAATAAGCAGGGTGAAAAATCGGCATATACATCCGTCCGTCTCGCTCGATCCACTGCCCGCGGACTTTGGTGATGCCTTGCTTAATGCCCACCAAATTCTTCATCGCCGTTGCCCCGGTCAACAAAATAATTTTGGGGTCAACCATACGAATCTGTTCGAGCAAATAGCCTTTACATGCTTCTGCTTCATCAGCTAAAGGCGTGCGGTTCTCTGGCGGACGACACTTCACCACGTTGCAGATGAAGACATCTTCCTCAACCGTTAGCTTCACCGACTCTAGAATTTTGTCTAATAGCTGCCCCGATTTGCCCACAAATGGCAGTCCGGTTTCATCCTCAGTCTGTCCTGGACCTTCACCCACAATCATAATGGGGGCATTCAGATTTCCTCGTCCGACGACTGCATGAGTTCGATTTGCGCCCAAATCGCAGCGATGGCACTGATTGCAGTGGGCACCCATTTGCTCCATGGTCTGATAAGTGCCGATCGGGATCGGAATTTTGGCACTCGTCGGAATCAAAGTTGGGTCAAAATCTTTGGGTGGCGGTTTAGGGGCAGTTGGCTCTGGGCTAGACCCCAAGTCAAATAAACTAATCTGTTCTTCATTAACCATGAATCGGCAAGCAGGACGTTTCGATTTATAAATTCTAGGTTGAAAGGAAGGGTTTGAGGGTGATCGAGAGAAATAGTTTTAGGAAAAGTCTTTCTTCTACCGAATCATTCATCATAAAAGAAAGCCATTGACTCAACTGGAGGAAGTCATGTCTCTTTCTCAATTGTCTCAAGGATCTGGAAACACGACAATGTTTGTCGATCGCCACGATGCCGGGGAAAAGCTAGCTCAAGCTGTCTTAGCCGAAGCCCAAACGCTGCCCTCTGCAAAATTTGTGGTGTATGCGTTGCCTCGGGGTGGGTTGCCCGTGGCGGAGCCTGTGGCACGAGCGTTGGGCTGTCCGCTTGATGTGATTGTGGCGAAGAAGATCACCCGCCCTGAGAATTTAGAGTTGGCGATCGGAGCCGTGACCGCCGATGGGCAGGTTCTCTGGCAAAAGCCGCTGTCCTCTAATCAGACGCTAGAACGTGAAGAAGCCCTGCGGTTCGCTCAAAACAAGGCTCAAGCGCAATTGGCTCAGTTTGCCGATCGTCCTGACATTGACCCTGAAGGCGCGATCGCGATCCTGGTCGATGATGGCATCGCTACGGGAATGACGATGGCGGTTGCGGTGAAAGCGTTGAGAACTCGCAACCCGCTAGAAATTTGGGTTTGTGTGCCCGTGGCACCGTTAGAGATTGTCGATTCGTTGCAGCATTGGAGTGACTTACCAAAATGTCGCGGTGTCGATCGGGCTATCATTCTCGCGACTCCTGACCCATTTTGGAGCGTGAGCCGTTTTTATCAAGTGTTTACCCAGGTCGAAACGGACGTTGCGCTTGCGTGTTTGCAAGATTTCTATAAAAATTAAGTCTCCTGTGACGTTAAGGACATAGCAATTTGTGAGCAGACAGTGGCGGCACTTTTGGAACACGCTAGCTCTTGTGGGGCAATACAATCCGCCTCAGTTGGTTGAAATGCTGATGCTTTCCCTGTCGATGATTTTGTTTGTGGTGTGGATGGTTGACCCAGAGACTCCTTATCTGCTCTTGGGGTTGATTTATACGATCGGAGCCTGTACGTCGATATTAGTGAGAGAATCGCTGATTCAATCTCCTCGGCTGCGACCAACGCAAATGGCGGCAACGGTGCTGCTGGTCGTCAGTTTATGTGGATGTGTTGACTTGATGGTCTCGTAAGATTTGCGGTTGAATGCGGTTGGGTCGTGGCGAAATCGGCGGGAGACGTTTCACCGAAACGTCTCTACGGGGGTTGGTGAATTTCTTAGGGATCGCGTTTGTGGGTCAATTTGGTATATGCCTCGATCATCTGTTGGGCGATCGCTGACCAACTATAAAATTTCTGGGCGTGGGCTTGGGCGTTGAGTCCTCGGCGCTGCTGCTCGGTGCGATCGCTCAATGCCAGTCTCAAGGTTTCGGTTAACGAGTCGATCGTGCAGTGACTCACCCAACCCGCTTCAGATCGTTGAATGTCTTGCCAGATGTGAACCTGATCAGAAATCACAACGGGCGTTCCGGCTGCCATCGCTTCTGCAACCGCAATGCCAAAGTTTTCGTAGTAAGACGGCAAGATAAATAAGTCGGCTTCTTGCAATAAAGTAGTTTTCTCACCGCCAGAAATAAATCCGGTGAGAGTCGTGCGATCGTGCAAGACCGACGATCGAATCTGATCTCGAATCTTCGCGTCGTAAGCTGGATCTTGAGGATTTGTCCCCGCTAAAACAAATTGAAACGATCGACCTTCGTTAGCCAGGTTTTCTAACGCTGGAATCAGTAAATCTAATCCTTTTTTAGGATCGATGCGCGACATAAAGAGCAGGAGAGGACGATCGCTAGGAATTCCAACCTGACTGCGGAATGATTGCTCGGCTGATTTGGGCAGCGTCACCCCTAACGGAATCACGAGATCCTGAGTCAACGTGCCGAAGCGATCGGAGATTTTCGCCTCTTGGTCGCTCGTGAAGTGGATGGCGGCAGCTCCTGCTAAATTAGGACGCTCTAACAACGCAGCATAAAGATGTTTGAGCTGGCGTTTTTTCTGCAAGTCGGCGGGGTCGAGCGTGCCCAACGGACGCAGAATGTAGGGCAATTTTTGATGTCTCGCAACCGTGGCGGCTGCCGTACTCACGGGTGAAAATAGGGCGTGAATATGTACCAAATCATAGTGATGTCCATAGCTGGCTAACCACCGCAGCAGCTTGAGCGAAAACTTGTAGCGACGAAACGGCGAACAGCGAAAGTAATAGATTTCATAGCCATCTTGCTTAACGGGACGTTCTAACGGCACATCTAAAGGCGCTTGTCCGGTATCGCCGTTTGAGTCAGTAGTGAGGATCGTCACGTCCACCCCTTCGGATGCAAGGGCGGCTGAAAGCCCCATCACCATTTGGCTAGGACCTCCGTAAATCAAAGAGATCGACGGGACGATTTGCAGAATTCGCATAGGAAAAGATTTAGATAAGTTGCAGATCGCGATAGAAACTCAATAGTTCTTTAGCAAGGGCGTGATTGGTGTAATGGGCGATCGTGCGTTGATAGCCTCGCTGACCGATTTCTCTCGCCTGTTTGGGATGATCCATGAGTTGGGCGAGACGATCGCTCAACGCCGCCACGTCTCCTTCGGGAAACACCAATCCGGCATCGGCAATCACATGGGGAATCTCACCTGAATCAGAGCCAATCACAGGTACTTGACACGCCATCGCCTCGATCAAGACATGCCCAAATTGCTCTTTCCAACCCGATGATGTGAGGGTTTTAAACTCGTGAGCCATTTCGGAGGGCAACACTAAGGTATTCATCAGGTTGATGTAGCGAAAGACATCTGCATGAGGAACGCTCTCAACCCAGATTAAGCGATCGAGCACTCCTGCTTGTTTTGCCTGTTCGAGCAGCGTTTCTTTGAGCGCTCCCCGTCCTAATAAGAGCCATTTCCAGGGACGATCGTCGAGATTCGTCAACGCCTTCATTAAGGTCAATAAGCCTTTCTCTTCGACAAATCGTCCGACGAATCCGACAACAAAATCAGAAGGCTTAATGTCCAACTGAGCAGCCAGCTCTGGTTGAGGTTGGGGGCAAAATAGATGCTCATCGACTCCCAGTTGCGGCATGACTCGCATCGCTTTTTGATAGCCTCGTTGCCGTAAAACTTCCGCTCCGTCTCGATTGCCGACGACAACGCCATCGGTGTGACGCAGGTTATATGCCTCTAGCCACGAAACTGGAAATTTTAGCGCATATGGCAGATTCCACCAGGTAAAAAATAAGTTTTTTGCCTTCAGTCCGAGGAGACGATTCAACGTAATCATTTGAGCATAAGCCAGCGATTTAGCTCCTTGCTCAACCTGAATGATATCTGGTCGAAACTTTCGCATTAACGCAATCAAATCTGCTCCAAACGTGAGAAGTCCCTGATTATTTTGGCTGAAGTTAGAGATAGGGACGACTCTAAAAGAGCCTTCTAACCGAAAGCGAGGTTCGACTAGGTCTTTCATCACCCCCCCCGGTTTCCAGCGTTTTGGAACCACGATCGTGACTTCAATTCCCGGCTCTAATGTCGCTAAAACACGCAGTTTTTCGCAGTTGAGATCGACGATATACGAGTGACTAGCAACCAAGATTCTCATAGCATCACCCCAGAAGATTCTTGGCTATAAATTTGACTATTCGGCGATCGCAGCACCGTTTTCAACGCTTGCAAAAACCCCAAAATATAGAACCCAAACCGAGTCACCACTTTGATGGGTGAACCGCTTTTGTGACAAGGGGGACGACCCAACACATGACAGTCAAACAGCCGCAAGAAAAATCGACATGCCTGACAGAATGTGAGATTTTTAAAGCCCATCAAAAAATGGTTGTGATAGAACGTGATTTGATACTTCAGCGATCGCGTGCTGATGTCATGACAGCCCCCGGTTTCTTCCCCGAGATGGATCAAATGTGCCTCTGGGTCATACCAAATCATCAACCCCGTTTTGCGAATGCGTAAACAAAAATCTGATTCCTCTCGCACCGCGCTGCCCTGAAACCGCTCGTCAAACCAGATTCCATAGGTTTCAAAGATTTCTCTGCGAAAAGACATATTGCAGCCTCTAGCACTCAACACCTGCTGCGGCTTGATGGTATGCACGAGATTGATGTGATACCAGGCAATTCCAGGATTCATCGCTTCAGGTGGCAGGTCTTGGATCTCTAATCCTGGCTTAAAATCGGTCAACTTCATGCGATCGAAGACCCGCCCCGCAACGGCTCCAATCTCTGGTCTGTCTTCATAATTTTTGGCATGAGCGGCTAAAAATCCCGATTTGAGCTGCACATCGTCGTCTAAGAACAGCAAAATGTCGCCCTTCGCCCGCCGGACTGCATAATTTCTCGCCCCTGGCAAACTTGCCCATCTGACTCGAAATAGCCGAATCTTGCCAGAATTTTCTAAATCATCTAAAAATTTCTGAATCTCTGGTCGATGAGTTTGGGTTTGGTCAACGACCAGCACTTCAAAATTGGGATAATCCTGCTTCAAAACATCTTGCAACGTTTCCTGAAGCGGCTCTTCGCGCCCATAAGTGGGAATGATGACAGAAATCAGGGGGCAAGTCATGAGAGAAGCGCCAAAGAGGGACGGTTTAGTGTTCCCAAGCGGGAGATAGAGTGTTGAGATGAAGGGAGGGAATCAAGAATCGGGGGTGAGCGGTCGTCGTTTTTTCGGTTTGAAGATTGGATCTGCGATCGCGGCTTTCTCCTGCTGATCCAGCACAGGCAACTTTAAAATAACCCCCGCAAAAAACCAGTAATAGACCGAAACGGGATCGACATCCAACGGATAGTAATAAGTGTTGTAGCTGATAACGAGCACAAACGTCCAAAATGCGGCTCCATAGCCCCGCAGACTTTGATCACGCACTGATCGATAGGCTTTAAACGTCGCTACCGTCAATGTCGTCACCAGCGCTAGAAATAAAAACGCCCCGATCGGTCCGATCTCAAACAGCAGCTTGGGATAGTAAGTCTCAATTAAGGCGGTTTTCCCCATTGCGCGAGCAGAGTTGGTTGCCCGTCCTAGCCCTCTGCCCAAAAAGCTTGACTTGCCATCGTCAGAGAAATCAGCAAACTGACCCGCAATGAATTCAGTTGGGGGCGAGGCACTCCAGCGTTCAACAGCACTATTCCAGCGTTCTTCGACCACTGCTGGGTTTGTCGCCATTACCCCACCTGCCAGCAGACTCAGTGCCAGCGCGATCGGGATAAATCGCTTTAAATTAACCACTTGACCCGTGGTAATTAGCAAAACCACAATTACGATCGGCACGAGCAACAGCGCAATTCTTTGACCTGAGACCACTGCCAGCACTAGCGTTGCAGCCATTGACCCTAACCCGACTCCACGCCACAAAAAAGACGGGTCCATAAATGCAACTGAGAAGCTGAAGAAGGCACTAGAGATGAGAAACCAACCCCACTGCCACGGCGCAACAAACGTTCCGGGTAGCCGAATCACGCCTTGCTCTTCGTTGTAGAGCAGCGACCCGCCCACTAAACATCGGGCTTCCAGCGACGCTTTAAACAAGGCTGCTCCCTCACCCACGGTGCCCTGACACCGCCCAGTTTTGAGAAATATATATTGCAAAAACGCGAGACCGCAGCAGGTCAAAACAATGACTGCGGTTACTCGCATTAAGAAGTGCAAATCTTCTTTTTTTCTTATTAAATAATACGCACACGAAATCAGCGGTACATAGCCCAGCAAGACTTTGATGCCCAAAATGCCCATAAAAAAGGGCTTCTCAGAGCCATCACCTGCAAACTGCTGAGCGCCGTTCACAAACAGCAGCACCAAAATGCAATAAGCCAGAAAGATTCCCAACGCGGGCTTTAGGGCTTTGGGCATTAAAAACGGCTGTTTGCGGAGCTTGCAATATTGAATGACTGCGATTAGGGCGGGAACATAAAATCCGTCTTTGGCAAGCTGAAACAAAGGATTGTTGCCTCCGATCGCATAAGTCACCGTTCCGCTAAAGGGCATATAAAACAGAAAGGCATAAAGGGCTTGCCAGGGATATTGAAATGAAGCCATTAGAATGAAAACCGCAACCCCTCCTCCGATTCCACCTTTAATGCCTCCCACGATCGCCATGAGCAACCCCGCTGCGATCGCCACGGCTGCCGCCACTGACAAAGCACTGATCACTTCCTTGCGCGTCTGTGTCGCTTTGCGTTTAGCCGCTAACTTTTCTTTAAGGCTTGCCGGAGTGGTCTCCGTCGGTGACGATTTGGGTTTGCGCTTAGGCATGAGAGCAAGATTTATAGAGAGTCCGAGTCGTGTCACAAACGGTCTACGTGATTTCACTCATGCGGTTATTTGGCAAAACAAGCATCCCAATCCTAGCTCAGAGGGTTCTTTATAATCGCCTAAAACCCTCGAAGCTTAATCGTTTTTTTACAGGCTTTTCCGGTCTTAACCTGCATATTTACGGTTCTCTTCTATCCGTTGACCTATGGCACCCTTCTATCAGCAGGGGTGACTTAAAGAGAAATCCACCTTAAAGTGGTTTTGTTAAGCAAAACGTTGCATTTATGGTGGGTGCTTTAAATAGATGTGATCACTATAAATTCATCTTGACTGCTCACAAGCAGGCTTTAGACCTAGACTCGTGACCCTCGACCTAGAACCCGATTTCACTATGAGTATTAACTTATTTCGCCCTCTTTTGTCGGTGCCATCAGGAGCGCTGCAGGTGCCTTCCATATCTGATGGGTCACTGACGACTCGCCCAGTCTACTTTTCGCTGGTCGTGCCTACCTACAATGAGAGCAAGAATATTCGGCAGATTGTGCAGATTCTCAGCCGATTGTTAGATCAGGCATTGCCCAATAACTATGAGTTGATCGTGGTTGATGACGACAGCCCCGATCGCACCTGGGAACTCGCTCAACAGCTAATGGCAGACTATCCGCACCTGCGCGTCATGCGCCGTCAAACCGAGCGAGGGCTGTCAACAGCAGTAATTCGAGGGTGGCAAGCAGCGTCGGGGCAAGTCTTAGGCGTGATTGATGGAGATTTACAGCATCCGCCAGAAGTGTTGCTTGAGCTGCTGAAAACGATCGAGCACGGGGCAGATTTGGCAGTTGGCAGTCGTCATATCGAAGGGGGCGGCACGAGCGATTGGGGGCTAATTAGGCGGGTGCTGTCGCGCGGTGCTCAACTACTGGGGTTGATGATTTTGCCCCATGTGGTCGGGCGCGTCTCTGACCCGATGAGCGGCTATTTTATGGTGCGTCGAGCCGCGATCGCAGAGTGCCTGATGAATCCTCTGGGCTACAAAATTTTGATTGAGGTGTTGGGACGGGGCAACGTTGAGGAAGTGGCAGAAGTCGGCTATGTCTTTCAAGAGCGGCAAGAAGGCGAGAGCAAAGTCACCTGGCGGCAATACATTGAGTATTTGATGCACCTGGCAAAATTACGATCGCGAGGGCGAATTGAGCGACTCAGACAGCGATTCCCGATCGCTCGATTCTTGCGATTTGGCTTAGTTGGGTTTAGCGGTGTGTTTGTCGATTTTGCAGTGTTTTATCTGCTGCGAACTCAGTTGGGCTTGCCGATCGCCCGCAGCACGATTCTGTCTGCCGAAGTTGCCGTTGTAAACAACTTCGTTTGGAATGATTTATGGACGTTTAGAGATATCTCTGGACGACAACCGGGCAAACGTCAGCGACTGAGACGATTCTTTAAATTCAATCTCGTCTGTCTCGCTGGCATTATTCTGCAAGCGCTGCTAGTGAGTTTGCTGCACGATGCCTTTGGGGTGAATGAGTTTGCCGCGAAATTAGGTGCGATCGCGATCGTCACCTTCTGGAACTTTTGGATTAATCTCAAACTCAGTTGGCGCGTCACCGACGTGAAGAAGTAGCGATTTCTGCTGATTTGCACCACTTCGACGACTTTGCAGATGCGATAAGGGTTTTCAATTCTCGGAATCAATTCCCCTAATGAATTACAGTGATAAAAGGTAGATAAAATTACCGATTCACATACATTCCAAGGATATTCCCGGTATGCATCTGAGTGAATTGACTCACCCAAACCAGTTGCATGGTCTGTCGATCTATCAGCTTCAGCAAATTGCTCGTCAGATTCGTGAAAAGCATCTGCAAACGGTCGCAACCATTGGAGGGCACCTCGGTCCTGGGTTAGGGGTCGTTGAACTAACCCTGGCACTTTATCAAACTCTAGATCTCGATCGTGACAAAGTGATCTGGGATGTCGGACACCAAGCTTACCCCCACAAGCTAATCACAGGGCGCTATGCCAACTTTGACACGCTACGTCAAAAAGACGGCATCGCAGGGTATCTCAAGCGCGGTGAAAGCAAGTTTGACCACTTTGGCGCAGGTCACGCCTCTACGAGCATCTCAGCAGGTCTAGGAATGGCTCTCGCACGCGATGCCAAGGGCGAAAACTTCAAAGTTGTCTCAGTGATTGGTGATGGAGCACTCACGGGCGGCATGGCACTCGAAGCGATTAATCATGCGGGTCATTTGCCCAAAACTAATTTGCTCGTCGTGCTAAACGATAACGAGATGTCAATTTCGCCCAACGTCGGCGCAATCCCTCGCTATCTCAACAAAATGCGCCTTAGCCCGCCTGTCCAGTTCCTCACTGACAACTTAGAGGAACAGTTCAAAAATATGCCCTTCTCACCCGAACTATTGCGGCTCAAGGAAGGCATGAAGCGTTTGGCAGTTCCCAAAGTAGGAGCAGTGTTTGAAGAGTTGGGCTTCACCTATATGGGTCCGATCGACGGTCACAACCTTGAAGAACTGATCGCTACCTTCAAACAGGCACACCAGCATCCGGGTCCGGTTTTGGTGCATGTGGCGACGGTGAAAGGAAAAGGCTATGCGATCGCTGAAAACGATCAGGTCGGCTATCACGCCCAAACGCCCTTTAACCTAGCAACGGGCAAGGTGAACCCCTCCAGCAAACCCAAGCCTCCGGGCTACTCAAAGGTATTTGGTGAAACGCTAAGCACGATCGCTGAAAACGACCCGCGCGTCATCGGCATCACCGCAGCCATGGCAACCGGAACGGGATTAGATATTTTTCAAAAGCGAGTGCCCAAGCAATATATGGATGTTGGCATCGCCGAACAGCACGCCATCACCCTCGCCGCCGGACTCGCTTGTGAAGGAATGCGCCCCGTTGCGGCGATCTATTCCACCTTTTTGCAACGGGCGTTTGACCAAATTATTCACGACGTTTGCATTCAAAATCTGCCCGTGTTTTTCTGCCTCGATCGCGCTGGCATCGTTGGCTCAGACGGTCCCACTCACCAGGGAATGTATGACATTGCCTATCTGCGACTGATTCCCAACATGGTGCTGATGGCTCCTAAAGACGAAGCCGAATTGCAGCGCATGATTGTGACGGGAATTAACCACACGAGTGGTCCGATCGCCATGCGTTATCCCAGAGGCAATGGCTATGGGGTGCCCCTGATGGAAGAAGGCTGGGAAGAGTTGCCGATCGGGAAAGGTGAAATTCTCCGTCAAGGTGATGATCTCTTATTACTCGGCTATGGCTCAATGGTTTATCCCTCGATGCAGGTTGCCGAAATATTGAGCGAACACGGCATTGAAGCCACGGTAATCAATGCTCGATTTGCCAAACCTCTCGATACCGAGTTAATCTTGCCGTTGGCTGAAAAAATCGGTCGTGTGGTGACGCTCGAAGAAGGCTGTCTTCCCGGTGGGTTTGGTTCTGCGGTAGTCGAGGCTTTGATGGATGCGGACATCACCGTTCCCGTTAAGCGGATTGGGGTTCCTGACATCTTGGTTGACCATGCCACGCCCGACGAGTCAAAAGCAGAGTTAGGGCTGACTCCGCCGCAAATGGCAGAGCAAATTCTCAAATTGTTTAGCCGTCTGCCGTCACCCGTCAGCGTATGAGCGATCGTCCATTTTGAGACGTTGGGGATTGAGTTGATCGCAACCGTTCAGCAGATGATGGCACAATGAATCGTTGGTTCCTGCAATCGTTCTTAACCTGTCGTCAACCAATCCCTAGCTCTTATGTCTCTTCAAAACCAGGTCTTCCCCGTTATTTGGCAAACCGATCGTGTCTTGCTGATTGATCAAACCCGCCTCCCTAATGAATATGGGCTAGTTGATATTCATCGGTGTACTGATATGGCAGAAGCGATTAAAACCATGATTGTGCGAGGTGCCCCGGCGATCGGAGTTGCTGCCGCTTATGGGATGTATCTCGGCGCACGAGAAATCGAAACGAGCGATCGCGATCTTTTTCTCACTCAACTCGAAGACGTTGCCAAGACCCTACGCGCTACTCGCCCTACCGCAGTCAATTTGTTTTGGGCGATCGAGCGAATGCTCAAAACGGCGCGCCAAACGTTGGGCACCGTGGACTACCTAAAAGAAGTCTTGCTCGAAACAGCGAAGATGATCAACGCTAACGATATTGAGACGTGTAAAGCGATCGGAGATCATGGATTATCGGTTTTGCCGTCCATACCCGGTAAACTGCGATTGTTGACTCACTGCAATGCGGGGGCACTGGCAACGGCTGGATATGGCACCGCCTTAGGAGTAGTACGATCGGCGTGGCAAGCCGATCGGCTGGAACGGGTGTATGCCGATGAGACGCGACCTCGGCTGCAAGGGGCAAAACTGACCGCTTGGGAATGTGTGCAAGAGGGCATTCCCGTCTCGGTGATCACCGACAATATGGCAGCGCACTGTATGCAGCTCGGCATGATTGATGCGGTAGTTGTCGGAGCCGATCGCATTGCTGCCAATGGTGACACCGCCAATAAAATTGGGACTTATAGCGTGGCTCTAATTGCTAAAGCGCACAAAGTTCCGTTTTTTGTTGCCGCTCCTCTATCGACGATCGACTTTGAGATCAGCGATGGTAGCCAAATTCCGATCGAAGAGCGCGATCCGGCAGAAATCTATCAAGTTGGAGAAACGATTCTCTGTCCGCCCGGAGTCGAGTATTACAATCCCGCGTTTGACGTGACTCCCGCAGACTTAGTGACGGCGATCGTTACTGAACACGGAGCCTTTGCCCCCAGCCAGCTTCATTCAGAGTTGTATTCAAAACAGGCTATCTAAAACTCATCCTTTAAAGTAGCCCTGTCGCCGCCAAAATCGATCGACGCGTTCTTCCCACTGCTCCCAATAGTCGGTCAGCGCGTCTGGCTCAAACCAAAACACCTCAGCAGGCAGATCTGGAATGGCAACCACTAGCAAGGCATGACGCAAATTTAAGTCATAGTCTTGGTAAAGCTGATTGACTGCCCCGCAATATGCCGCCAACTGCAACGGGTAATCGTATAGACGATCGACCGTTTTTTTAGGTTTATCCGACGTTTTCCACTCACAGATGCAGGGCGTTCCTTCAAAACTAGCGACACAATCCACGACTCCGCCATAGCGAAGTTCGCCGTGAAAGATCGTCCCTTCGACCAAACGGACGTGCTCGATCGACTTCACGATCGGTTCCATACTTTCCCAGTAGGGACGCACCGCTTCGGGGCAAGGAGTAGTTTCACCTTGCAAAAAACGCTGCACATGACGATGAGTTCCAGTGCCGCGCCGACTCGCTGTCTGCGTAATCTGAGACGCTTCTTCGACTCCGATGCGCTGCTGCCAGTCAAACAGGGCTTTGCGCTGCTCTGGTGGCTTGGTTGCGTTGAGAATCGCTGTCACACTGGGAACGCGATCGCCTTGGTCGGTGACATAATACTGCTTCCCCGACTCTCGCACTTGCTTTGCTTTATAAGGTGGCAGCCAGTTATCGCTCATTTCTCTCTTCCCCTCAGCAGCGTGAACCAAACCGTTGCCCTTTCTCCTAGGTTATTACTGCTCTGATCTGCCCTTTGTGAGCACTGATGACCTGTGAAAGATAAAGTCATAGCCCTATGTTTATTTGTCGCCGTGTGCCTTGACTATTTGCATGATAGGGACAGACGACAGAGGGATGATATCGGATTTGTACAATCATAGGGTAGATCAGCGATCGCGTCAGAGAGAACACTTTATATCCTGAAAATAAAGCTCGTTTAAGTAAATTTAGAGCATCATGAATGGGCTGATTTATAACCACTTCTGAAAGTGTCATAACTGTGGAAACATCTCTCTTTTTACAAGGGTCTCAAGATACATAAAGGCGGACAGAATGGGAGCCAAAAGTCTGCAATCTACAACAATGTTTCAGGAAAGGTCGCAAGTCTCTCCCTAGTCAGATGACAAGATTTCTTAACCCATTCACTGTCTATTTGATCAAGTTAAAAATTAACGCAATCAGTTGGGAACGACTCAATATGTCTATCGCTTTTAAGTCTGGAACGGCTCTCTTACTCACCTTAGGTGTCACTGCATCTGCAATAGCTCCGATCGTGATTTCTGCGCCTGCATTTGCTCAAACCACTTTCTCTGATGTCTCTTCAAACTATTGGGCAAGTGGCTTTATTCAAGAGCTTGCTACTCGAAATGTCATCAAGGGCTTCCCCGATGGGTCATTCCGTCCCAATGACCCAGTGACTCGTGCTCAGTTTGCTGCCATGATTCGTCAAGCTTTTCCCAATGCTCCAAAAGTTCGCGGTGCGACCAACTTCACCGATGTTCCGACTAACTACTGGGGATACGAAGCTATTCAAGTCGCTTACTCTAGTGGGTTTTTAGCAGGCTATCCGGGTGGCACGTTCCGCCCTAACGAAAACATTCCTCGCGCTCAATCGCTGGTTTCTCTGGCAAACGGGTTGCAATATGCCAGCGCTGCCCCTGCTGACACGACGCTGCAAATCTTCCGCGACGCGGCTGACATTCCAGGCTATGCCCGAGGCAGCATCGCCGCCGCCGCTGAACGCCGCATTATTGTCAACTATCCCGATGTGCAGTTGCTCAACCCCAATCAGGTTGCCACCCGCGCTGAAGTAGCTGCCTTTATTTATCAGGCGTTGGTTAGCACCGGACAGGTTGCTGCGATTCAGTCTCCTTATATCGTGGGTCAGGCAGTTACACCTCAGCCCCAACAAGTGAAAATTCCGGCGGGCACCTCAATTCCTCTACGCTATGCAAAAGCTGACAAGATCCTGTTGGCAAAGAATGAGCCAAACCCTACCCCAATCACCCTTGATGTCGCTCAAAATATCGTCACTTCCAACGGGACGGTGTTGATTCCGGCGGGAAGTCAGGTGTCGGGTCAACTGGTCGTGTCTCAAGGGCAAGCGCAGTTTGTCGCCAGCCAACTGACCTTGGCAAACGGTCAATCGGTTACGATCGATGCCACCTCTAACGCCATCACCGAGACTGAAACCATTCGTCGTGGCACCAACGTCGGCACGATTATCAAAGATGCGGCTCTAGGGTCTGCTGCTGCTGCTGGCATCGCGGCGGTCACGGGCGATCGCAACATCAAAGCTGGAGAAGTCTTAATCGGTACCGGCGCAGGTGCCTTAGCAGGTCTGATTTTTGGTAGCGATAAAGTAGACCTAATCTCTATCAAACCCAATTCTGACCTGAACTTGCGTCTCAACAACGATCTAGTCTTGTCCCGGTAGGCGAGATGACGCGAGTCTCAGTCTCACTATGAACGTAGTGCCTTGATTCTTCGGCGGCTGGTCAGAATAGTCTGAGACCCAGCCGCTGTCTTGCATAGGGCTGAAGACCTCAATTTCACCGTGCATCTGCTCGACTAATTGGTGCGCGATCGCTAGCCCCAACCCTGACCCTGGAATGTCGGTTTTTGCTTGCACTCCTCGATAGTGTCGCTCAAACAGATGGGGCAAATCTTGTAGCGGAATTCCCAGCCCAGTGTCGCTGACTCGAACAGTCACCCAATCACCCGCTTCATCAACTCGGATATGAACTTGTCCATTGCTTGGAGCGTATTTGAGCGCATTATCAATCAAGTTGCTCAAAACCTCGCGCAGCGCGCCTTGATTTGCCCATACAGGCGGCAAGTTGTCCGAAATCCACGATCGAATGGAGAGTTCTTTTTCCTGAGCGATCGCTGCTGCCGACACGAGCAAAGGCTGCAAAATCTCAGTCACGCTACAGGCTTCTAACATCAGAGTTGAACCCGTCAAAACTCCCGCTGGAAGGAGTGGAATCGGTTGATTGACCGTTAAGTCTTCATTCAACTCTGTTGTGATCAGGTTTACATCTCCGAGATCGATCGCCTGGTCAAATTGTTTGAGCAAGTCTTGCAGACGATCGCTTTCTCGCACGATGCTCGTCGCGACTTCTCGATTTGAGTCTTCTGGTCTTAACCGTCTCAGCAGCAGTTTACCAAACGTGCGAAGTGCTGTTAACGGATTTTTGAACTGATGCAGCAAGTTGTCTAAAATGTCGTGCTGATCGCTTTGCAAAAGCCTTTGCTGACGGTGAGTATGATCGAGCCATTGAGCGCGCTGATCCATCACATAAGCTAGCGCGATCGTGTCTGCAATTCGCTCAATCTGGCTCCGTTCCCAAGTCGTCCACGGGCGATCGTTCCGCTCAGTCACTAACAGTCCTAAAACCATGCCATCGTGAACCAAGGGCAACACCATCTGCTGCTGTTGTATCGTCAATTCATGTCTCACCGAGACAGCCGAGTGATCTATCTGCTCATCAGCATCGTTAACGGGCACATCTACATGATCAGGGGCAGAACGCTGACGCGACAGTTTACCCGCTCCATCGGTTGCGGGTGAGAGTGTCAACTGGCTCGATCGTTCTAACGCTAAAGCTGACTCAGGGTAGGCTATGACCGGAACGAGTCGAGCCTCTGCTCCTTCGACCAGTTCCTCAGTCAAGTAGACCACGCTCATCGAAGCCCCTAGCACCTGAGTGAGTAGAGCAACCTGCGATCGACACAATGCTATAAATTCTGGACTAGTCGGCAATAACACGCCTTCAGATGCCTCGGCTAAATTAAGATTGACTTAAACATTGAACCCTCGTAAGTTAGTAGTAGCGGCATCACCTCACGCTAGCACTTCAGACCTTAACAAATGACCTGCTAGGTTTTGTTGACTCTCTGTCAGCTTTACTCTCAGTTCAATGTGGATAGTCTGTAGGCTGATAGCGTCCCTACACGCAGTTACAGCCGATAAGTTTAAGGTTAACAAGCGTCAATCTGAGAGAGCCAACGTGTTCTTGAAGACATTCTGCGGAAAACTTAAAATTTTGTATCGTTGCGTTAAGGGAAGTTGATATCTAAAGCCAGAGCCGCTATACTTGCGACGGCTTTTGTAACGATCACTACAACTAGATAGTTAGGATTAGGAGGTAAGGGGTTTGGCAAGGAGACGTAAGCGTAAGAGTCGGCGGCGGCAAGAAGGGCGCAGAATTTTAGAGAATGTGCCTCAATACAGCATTGAATGTGGCGAAGACAAACCTGTCACCGCTGCTCGAAAGTTCATCCATTCCGAAGGCATTCATCCCCCCGCGCTGTTGCTGGTCAAGAGAAACGAGCATACCACGGATCGGTATTTCTGGGCTGAGAAGGGTCTTTTTGGTGCGCAATACGTCGAAGAAAACCATTTCTTATTTCCCAGCCTTAAGACTAACGACGATGAGTTAGAACCTGTTGGGGTCTCTACTCGTTAGAGCTACAAATTTCTGCGCAATCCCTCATCTAGCCAGACGATTGCTTTTTGTAGCTGCACCATCAGTGAAACCCAAAAGCCCATGCGATAGGAGTAAACGTTGCTTCCTTAAGCTGATGGGATTGACCTTTGGACAACTATAAAGTCTAGAGGTGATCGTTTAAATCTGTCTTGAGCCAGAAATATTATGTTTGCTTAGTTTGGCATTCTCTGTCTCAATTAAAAGCCCTCTCACGTTAAGACAACTGAGAGGGCTTTTTTATAGAGCTTGGTAGACGAGCTTCATTCTGCTGCCTTCAATCCCAAGATGCGCTGCAACTCTGCTAATTCATCACGGTGCGCCTTGACTGTAATCAGACTTTTTGTTGCCGCATCTGCATTGGGTATCGCTTCAACCTTGAGCAAAACCTGCTCCGATCGTTCTGCACCGCGCCAATAAAATACTCCCGCCAATGGAGGTAGGAGCAATAAACTCAACCAGATTTTTGACAGATCTGCAACTAAATAAGACAGCATCAGGACGAGACACACTACTCCCGCCGCTGCCAGTAGGGTTAGAAAGCCTGCCAGAAATAAGCTGGGTCGTACTGTCCCTTCAAAGATGACCTCGTTTTTGACGGCATCCAGTGACACAACGCGGTAAGCACGCTGATCAAAATATTGCCGTAGCTGAGTCAACAAAGACGCTTCTGATTGCTCAGAAGCCAGGGTGATCACTTGAGTGCGATCTTTAACCGACGCTCGGATAAAAAATACCAGTCCGATCGCCATCAACAGGGTCAGAAAAAAAGTAGACGGAACGACAGAGGTGCTCATTAAGTCAGCCAGGTTGTAAAAGTGTCCTGTCTACTTCAGTGTAGTAAACAATGAGGTAACTTTCAGAGCCTGAATACTTATCGCTCTGCACCACTGACTTGAGGAATTTGGCTAAAGTGGTCGCGCTTGACCGCATACTCCTGCCAGAGCCTTGCGAGATCTTGCGCCTGAGGCATGGCTTCAGGACGAATCTGATACATTCGGCGTGGGCGACCTCTGCCCTCTACCTTTTTCCAGTAGCCTGTCACCATCTCTTCGTCTTCGAGAAACTTAAGTGCGCTGTAAAGCACCGTATCTGACAGTCGATAGAGGGGATGCTCTGACTCCAATAATTGAATCAACTCTGTCCCGTAAGAATCGCCTCGCAAGAGAACTGCAAGAACGTAGCACACCGCCAACTCCTTATTAAGGTAAAAGGGAGGTGGATCTTTGAAAAATTGATAGATATCTTCAAATTTCATCTGTCTCAATCCAAGCGAGTGACAAAACAACCTTTCACTAGTGGCTCATTGAGAAAACAGCCAAGCTAATAATCTAGGGTTAGACCTTGATGTTAACAATGTGCCTATGGGCTTGCCGTCTTTCCAAAGAGCTAAATTTACCCTGAGCGTGAAAAATCTGGGTGAGATCATAAAGCACAATCGCCTAGCTACGTTTGAAAGATGAATAGACAACTCAAATCTTAGAAAATGCTCCTCATTTGGGCATTCTTGACAGGTTGGCTCTTCAGAGATGAAACGTGACTTTGCGGTTAAATGGCTCATGATGGTGCTCAAGCATTAGGTATCCATACCCCACCGGGTAAAAATGTTTCTAACTTAAGCAGCAACGCTGTTAAATTGCTCAACCATATATGAATTGTACAACTTCATTCTAATCATGTGTTCTTAATTTGCAGGTGAGGAAGTAAATTATAGTTACATTCTTAAAAATGCTTGATTCCATTTTTTATGGTGAAAAGATAAAGCTTTTGTAGTAAAGGTCATTCTATTAGAATCCTCCAAGGCATTGGTAGTATTTGAATGATTTTCTGGTGCTGAGAAAAATCCTCTCACTCTACCTCCAACCTGTGATTATGAGCGTCAGAAATTTGACATAATTTTAGACAGAGAAAGATAGATTTTAACAAGCTAGAGCCGATAACTCTTTCATCAAGGGGATTCTACGGGTGAATTATTACCGTTCAGCAGTCTGTAACGCTAGTTGACCGAAGTTTTTTGCGTTATTGAACCCCCCAGTAGCGCTGAGTTTGATAAAACGTTTGTTTTTCTTGAATATGCTTCCAAATGGTCATCTTTTCTCTGATTCGCACGATCGCAGTTTGCAAAGATTAGCATTTCATGACTTGAAGTCTTGAGAATAGTTTGCTGCATGGCTCTTTAAGCGTAACTATCTAAATAACTACTAAATATGCCGATTGTTGGTTATTTTATGAAATGAAATTGTACTGTAATGAAGCGAACCTAGCTTATAAAGGTCTAAAAAAGAAGCGCCGTCGGACGTAAATTTACAACGATCGTTCCTGTGTTTTTGAAGCATAGTTTGGAGTCTTCTAAGCTAGCCCTACCGAAAGGCAGCAATCACCGCTTGAACTCGGTCATCAATAGATAACTTAGTCATGCGACTACGAATGTGGGTTTTAGGCGAGGTAAGCCGCTATTAATCACGATCGGGTTGAGTTGGGCTTAAACTCAATCGCTGCCTGAACGCTTAAATAGCCCTCAGTCTAGGCTAATTCTCAAGTGACTGCTCTAATCCTGAAAGGTTCCGCTTGAGTGCCTTTAAGGTCGAAAGAGTTGCTCTCACCGGATGATATAGCAATCCTATTTCAGTTGTAAGAATGGGATGGATTGCTAACCAGCACGGGCAAGGTGCTCCTCTCACAATTCATTCGGGATTACTATAGGAATTTTTGGGGAGTGAACTCTGTAGGCTGCTCAAGCAAAGAGTGGTGCCCACTGCTGTCTATTTGGGAGAAGTGGAGATCGCGGTAGTCAAGACCTCGATCGATCAACATGCACAGACTTGTCTCTGAGTCTGGATCAATCCGTTTCAATAGACTCCTATGAAAACACCTACTTCCTCTATGGCATAGTTGGTGTTTTCATAGGAGACATCATGAAGCGGCGATCGCGGCTTCACACCCACGGATGAAAATCTATTTTCAAAGCAGGTCTACCGTTCACCGCAACCTCTCGAGTCCTGCTTCGGGACGTTGACAGTGAGTTAACTTAACGGGCACCTCAATGACTTTAGGCATAGAGGTAAGGGAAGTAAAAGCCTAGTAGGGGTGTAGTGTCAGTGTCACCCGAAGCTTTTTTGCTGTTTTGAGCCTGCGGGAATTTTAGTGTTTTGCGTGTGAGAACTAATCACCCGTGCCATTTTTTGACTTTGGCTTGTTTAATTCTTTGCACTGGGTGTCTGCGGCTTGATGCGCTTCGACATAGTCCTTGCCGCCTAACATCACATCGCCATAATATTCGTAAGGCGACTTGCCATAAATGGGCAGCGGCTCATCTTCAGGATAGTCTTCTTGAGCTTCCTCGATCGCCTTCTTTAACTGCTTAACTGTCAACCGTTGCGCCGGAAAATAAAAAAGCTGATCGGCTTTGCGATTGAGATGGGGAAACGTTGGATCGACTAGGCGATCGCTCAACTCTAACCAACTATGCTCGATCGGCTTAAAGGGCGCACCCTCGTAGACTAAAAAACCCTGTACATACGTTGCATCTTCTGTGACCAACGCCGCTTTATAAGCATTGTCAAAACTGGCTTTCCCTTTTGTCTTTACCTGTTTGGCAACCGCTTGAGATTGCTCAACATCCAATGGCTTATCCATCTGCAACCCACCACAAATCACTATCTCAAGAGTAGTTTACTGAGAGCAATTGGTGATTGAGAAAAACGACAAGTTCTTTGACGGTGGAAAGGTGATGCAGATCAAAGCAATGGCTGATATCGACTCCAAAGCGATCGTAGAAATCGTCACAGAGATTGGTCTCCCAATCAAACCAGCAGACTAAGGGAAGGTTCAAGTCTTCAATGAGACGATCGCTCGGCAGTATATAAGCAACTGTCAAGCCAGAATAGACTTCCATCTGCTGATAGACAAATTCTGCAACCTCGCTAGAGATGTCTGACGGTTGCCAAAAAGTTTTATACCATGCGCTCGAGCCATAGAACGGGCGATCGCGCAATACCGAATTAACACGCTGTCTAAGTCGTAAATCAGGACTCAGATCTCCATAGGTTTTGAGGCTTTGAATTAAATTGATCAACCTGCGCCACATGCTGAATGATGTTGTTAAAAAGAGGGAATTTCCTCGCTTGTTTTCAGTATTCCCACTGTAAGATCGAACTCTCTGTTTGTGGAAAAACTCGATCGTGCGACTTCATTGCTAAGTTAGCCGTTCCATAAGCTGCCTCAGTCTGACTCGATCGTCGCACAGAAACTCGAAGGTGACGTTCTCGAATCACAGCCCAAGGCTCGTTAGCTGAGCCTCCCCCAGCCGTGTAGACTTGCGTTAATTCACTCGCACCAAAGGATTGTAGCAGGCGGTAGCCTTCAGCTTCAAGTCGAGCCATGCTATCTAGCAACCCGTGCAAAAATGCAACTCGGTCAGTCGGGCGCGGCTCTAATCGAGGCAGCAGATAGGGGTCGTTGATGGGAAAGCGATCGCCAGGTTTGAGCAGAGGGTAATAGTCGAGCGGACTCTCGCGATCGAAGGGAATTTTTTGACTGAATTCTGCTAATTCTGCGTTGCTAAAGAAGTGTTGTAGCACGGCTCCACCTGTATTTGACGCTCCACCAACCAGCCATAGATCTCCGAGTCGATGGCTATAGATTCCATAGCGACTATCTTCAACACGAGTTTGACTGAGCAACTTCAGCACCAGCGTTGAACCGAGAGAAGTCACCGCCTCACCGGGACTTTTGGCTCCACTCGCCAAGAATGCGGCGATGCTGTCGGTCGTTCCTGCACAGACGAGGCAGGTGGAAGGCAAACCAAATTGGGTCGCGATCGTCGGCGTAACCTCTCCAATTAGAGTTCCGGGTGCGACGACGCGAGGCAGCAATTCTCGAAACGGGAGAGCATCGATCCAGTCAGGATAGCAGAGCCGCTCTACGTCATAGCCCAACTTCAGGCTGTTGTGATAGTCGCTGATGCCCAGTTGTCCGTGCAGCAAATAGGCTAACCAGTCAGCTTGATGAAGAAAACAGTGAGCCGATGAAAAGTCGGGCTGTTGACTCCACCAAATCAGCTTGGCAAGGCTAGAAGTTGCGCTGACAACCGTGTGATTTGAGGGCGCGATCGCCTTCACCTGATCCAGCACATCGGCAGCACGAGCATCGTTATAGAGAAGCGGTTCCCGAATGGGCTGCCCGTAGGAATCGCAGAGCAGCACTGTTGAAGATGTGCCGTTAATCGCGATCGCGCCGATCTGCGATCGCATCGCCTGTGGAATTTGCTCAATTAAACTAAAGAGTGCAGTTCGCCAGTCTGTAGACAAATCCCTAGAAGAAGCTTGAACAAACGGATAACGGGCTTGAAATTGAACCGCCCCACTCAAATCGATCAGCATCGATCGAGCACCCGATGTGCCAAAATCTAACCCTAAATAGAGACTCATACGATTCACGATAAAAAATGGAAGAGATCCGACTTGAGCGTGAGGCAACCGTAGCTGGTCTCTTTGATGCCTTGAATGAGATTGCTGGTGAACTTAGAGACAACAAATCGAACTATTAGGTGTAGCAACTTACAACCACAAAGCGTTAAACCTGAAATTATCAATTCCAAACAGGATCAACTACAAGTAGGCTGAATGGATTGCTGACCACAAAGAAGAGGAGAATCATTTAAGAAAGAGTCAAGAAATTCGTGACGCATCTAGCAAGAAATTCAGCAGACATAGCAGGCGGTCAGCGATTCAAATCAGAGCGTGGCGATCCAAAAGGGTGAAATAGCGCTACACTGACCTTCCATTCTGCACAAACTCCTTTTGGGAGACAATTTTTATGTTAAGGTCTTTGACCAATAAAGCGCATCTCTTAAAGCTCTGCTCGGTTAGTTTTAGCATGATGCTGAGTGGCTGTAGCTCAGCAAGCAACTTGATAGAACGAGCAACGACTGAACAGCAGCCAACTACATCAATGCCAGCAAACGGGGCAGTTTCATCAGTCTCTGCAAACGATCGAGCAATTCCTCGCTACGACCATTTGTTTGTGATTATTGCTGAGAACAAAGGCTATAACCAAATTGTAGGCAGCCCTGATACTCCAATCCTCAACCGACTTGCCAAAACCTATGGATTAGCAACTCAGTTCTATGGTGAGGTGCATCCCAGCGAAGCTAACTATATTGCAATGTTAGGGGGCAGCACGTTTGGAGTGCATGATGACGATGCTTATGATTGCCAACCCAAACAGGCAGATTCTGCTTGCAGTCATTCCAAGGAGCCAGATTATGTAAGCCATACGATCGCGTCAAAGAGTCTGATTGACCAACTAGAAGAACATGGACTGACGTGGAAGGGCTATTTTGAGGATATCCCGGCTCCTGGCTCTAAAGCGGTTGCGGCTCCGAGTGTAGTTCGTGCCCTCTATGCAGCTAAACATAACGGGTTTATCAACTTCAAACGTATTCAAACCAACCCCGATCGTATGAGCAAGCTGGTTGGATTGCCGCTACTAACGACGGATCTTAACCAGGGCACCGCACCCAACTATAGCCAGATTGTGTTGAACCAATGCCATGAAATGCACGGCTTGCCAGAATGTCCCAATCAACACGACCTAATTCGCACTGGAGATGCTCAAATCGGCAAACTTGTAGACCAAATCACTCAATCACCGCTTTGGGCAACTGCCGGAAACAACGCGATCGTCATCACCTGGGACGAAGACAACAATCCCAAAACAAAAACGAGCGTGCAGGGATGCTGTGGGTTTGACCCTAAAAGTCGCGCTAATTTCGGCGGGGGACACATTGCGACGATCGTCATTACAAGTCATGGGCGGCGTGGGGTAGTAGATGACACACCCTACAATCACTATTCGCTACTGCGAACGACAGAGGATGCGTTTGGCATCTACGACTATTTGAACGAAGCCGGGAATAGTCAGCAAGGCGTGAAGCCGATGCTTTCACTATTTGCCAAATGAATCATGCGCTTTTTGAATCAAACGTTCTGATACCGAATTAAATGGTCAACACACCAGATAAGGGATGTCCCCAATGCCGTAGAGACGTTTCGGTGAAACGTCTCCAACCGATCGCGCCATGACCCATCATCTGACGCATTCAAGAATTAAATCGGTATGACTTGCTGTTAGCGCTGGTGTCTTTAGAAGCTTCGCAACCGCTTCCAACCCAAACACCATCAGCTCACAGCCAAACCCGATCGCCAACAGTTGCGCCAATGCAAAGAGTCTTCAACGCCTGTCTCCTCGACCTCTTCTAAGTTCAAAGTCGGTAGTGACGATAAATATCACTTGCCGCTCGATGCAGCAGCGAATGCCGATATACCAGAGCATTCATATCGTCTGCATAGCCCCCTCCAATCACACACGCTGTGGGGTAGCCCAGCGAGACACACGTCGTTAACACTTGCATTTCGCGACGAAACAATCCCGTGTCGGTAAGAGACAATTTACCTAAGCGATCGCACATATGGGGGTCAACTCCCGCATCATAAAATACGAGATCAGGCTTGACTTGAGACAGCAAATCAGGCAAATAACTCGCCAGCGTTTGCAGATAGTCATCGTCTTCCATCCCTTGGGGAAGCGGCACATCTAAATCGCTCTGCTGCTTGCTACCAGGAAAATTCACCTCGCAGTGCATTGAGAACGTAAATACGCTAGCATCATCGCGAAAAATAAAGGCAGTGCCATCGCCCTGATGCACATCTAAATCCACAATCAGGATTTTTTTGACTGGTGTGGTTTGCTGCAGATGACGGGCAGCGATCGCCAAATCGTTAAAAATGCAAAACCCCGACCCATAGTTTGGAAACGCATGATGAGTGCCGCCCGCCGTATTACATGCCAATCCCTGCTGCAACGCCAATTCAGCCGTAAGAATCGTGCCACCAACGGCTGTGCAAGTGCGATTCACCAACTCAACGCTCCAAGGCAGTCCTATACGGCGTTGAGCTTTAGCATCCAGTGTGCCATTGCAATATGCCTGCACATAGTCAGATGTGTGAATTCGTTCAATCCACTCCTGGGGAGGAGGCACCGGAGAAACGAACTGAGATGCCGCCGCCACTCCATCCGCTAATAGCATCTCGTAAAGTTTCTTAAATTTTGCCATCGGGAATCGATGAGCAGTCGGCAAGGGCACAACGTAACTAGGGTGATAGATGAGCGGTAAATCCATTCAGTCATTCATCTCAAAAACGTCTTTAGTTTTGTAACTAAAGCTCGTCAAATATTGCCGTTTGTAAGAATTTTTCAGAAGAAAATCTCTCATCCTTTAGACTGATTTGCAGTGTAAGTTTTGACAAGACACCCATGACGCATCCGGTTTTGCACCAGTATTTGCAGCTTCTTTCCTACTTTGCAAGCGTTGCAGGTCTTTACATTCTATTCAATAGCAAAGACGAGAGTGACGACCCTGACAACACAAACCATGTCTTGTTTTCCATGAGCTTCTCTTACTGGCTCGTGCATTGCCTAGCATTGGCTGCCCAAAAATGGATCTCGCCCGATTGGGAGGTTGCTACCCTAAGCCTAAAGTTTACGGCTGTCTTTTCTTATTTGCTGACGTTTTCTTGTGCCATTAGTTTACCGCTTCACCGAATTTCGATTCGGTCTAAGCAGACTGAATAAGGGTCTGAGCTAGTTCTTTAAAAAAGCTGCGATCGCCCCTCACTTCTTCAACACTTCAGCGATCGCGGCTTCTAATAACTCCTGGGCAAGCGTTGTTAAGATAAAGACCTCTTGCACAGTTTTGCCTTGACGAGCAATCAGCTTAAATCCGCCGCGAATCGGCACTGACACCTTTAACTTAAAGTGGGGAGAATGAGACCGCACAGAGGCAATCACACCAGGAGTAATCGTGGTGATGCCATCGCGTTTAATCAACTTCTCTAATCGGGAAATCAAGCCAGGAATGTGAGTGGAATGATTGAGCACTAACCTGCCGCTAGAGTTTCCCATGCTGTAAATTAGCCTAACCTTCACTGGATTCTAACGTTTACGCTGTCTCCAGGGGTGCCAGCGTCAGCCCTTCCATGCCAAGCTGCATGTGATAAAGCTCTGCCTGCTCTAATTGACCAACCCACACCGTCGCCTGCCCATCAAAATGCACTTGGTTCGTCAGTTTCCAGGCACGATCGCCCGTCATGTTAGGAATATATTTGAGCAAACACTCTGACACATGCTCAAAGGTGTTGAAATCATCATTTAGCACAATCACTTTATAGTTAGGGCTAGTCTTACGAACCGTTTGACTCGTCTTTTCAGGGGCGGCAACTGAAGCGATAACCACTGCCTTAAACGCTGTTAAAAGGGTTCTAGTCATAAGACAACTCTCAGAGACTTTACAAAATTGTGTACTAAATCTTAGATCATTCATGCGCTAAACAAAGGTGATGAATGAATGTCAAGGAACGCGGATTTATTAATGTCGAGATCTTCGCCCTCCTCACGAAGTGGGGCGAAGATCTCGCCTAACCCCTTCTTCCAGTTTGGGAGCAGGGGAACCGGACTCTTGCTCTCCTCTCCCAAACTAGGAGGGCTGGAGGTGAGGGCAACCCCATTTTGCAATGACCGATCCGATTGAATTCACGATCCTAACAGACGAGAAGAAACCTGGATCAATCTGACTGACCCAGGTTTTATAGAGGGCTTAGGCGTTCCTAACGTCAGTCTAGAAGTCTGGATTATTGACAGTAAATTAAGTTGCTGCCTGGAGTAGTTTTGAATCCATTAGAAACCCAGCCCGCTACAGGTTTGGCAATTTGCACCCAGATGCGACCATCGGTGGCAGTCTGCGACGTTGCAGGAGTGGTGGTGACAAAAACCTGGCTGTTGAATTCTGCACCGCCTACGATCGCCGAGGTGGTGTTGGGTCCTTGCCGAATCGCCAAGCCTAGAGGTTGAGTGACTCGACGGCACATCCCTTTATCGCCAGGAGCCGGGGTCGGGGTCGGAGTCGGGGTCGGAGTCGGGGTCGGAGTCGGAGCGCCAGAACAAGGTCTGAGGTTAACCGCTTGAACATAGCCCTTATTGGGCGTGCTCACAAGAATAAAGCCATCGGTGACAGCATTTTCTGCCAGCGTCACTTTTTGAGCCGTTGCCAGCAAAGACACCGTGCTACTTGTGGACGATCGCTGACTAAAAATTGGGGTAGACACCTTTGCTTCGCGGCACTGCCCAACCAAAACTGGGGCAGCGGCTGGAACTTGAGCAAACATTGGAGTTGTCGCTCCGGTTACGGCAACTAGGGCGAGTCCGGCGATCGCGGGGTTCCATCGGTTCATCTGAATGCTAATCATTGATTAAACTCCTCACTCCCATCAAAAAAAGAATTTTCGCGTTTTGTTTCTGCATGAGATTATGCCACGCAAACACACGAATCCTGAAGATGTGCAGTTGAAATTTTGTGGAGGCGTGATTCCGCTGGTGTGAATAATTTACGATTCGATGCCGTGGCTCTTGCCAATCACCCAATGGCGACGAAAGAACCGCGCCAACGTCGTCTCTTCTAAAGAGAGGTGAATTGGTCGCCCGTGTGGACAGGTACGAGGATGGCGAGTTTTATGCCACTGATCGAGCAGAGTTTGCATTTCAGTCAGGCTTAACGGAGTTCCATTGCGAATCGCGCTGCGGCAGGCAACAGCAACTTGAGCAGATTGCAAGTCACCTCCTAAGCTGAGTTCTATTAAGGCTTCAGCACAATCATCTCGTTGAGCCAAGAGTGCAGGGGCAGTCCGAATTGCCCAGAGTTGCTCACCAAAGGGTTCTACGTCTATCTCTAATCGCTGAAATTGTTCGAGTTGAATGGTTGATAAGTGATTGAGAATAATCGCAGGTTCTAAGGGCGTTAACTGCCAGCGATCGCACACCTGCTCATAAAGCACTCGCTCATGAGCGATGTGTTGCTCAACCAACCACATCCCGGCTGGGTGCTCTGCCAGAATATAGCGATTATGAACTTGCGCGATCGCCCGGATTGATGAGAGGGGAGTCGCTTCTGATGAGGGCTGTATTTCGCGATCGACGTGATATCCTCCGCCTGATTCAGCCGTTTTGAGCAGTTTGCCGACTCGCTCAGAATAGAAGCTTTCAGAGAGTGACTCAGGTCTGAGGCGCAGCGCTCGATCGAGGGCTTCAACAATGTGAGTTTGCCAATGGCTGAGATGATGCAGATAAATCTCGGCTTTTGCGGGGTGACGGTTCCAGTCAACCTGGGCAGGGGGCACCTGGAGATGCAGTAAACAGACGGGATGACGATCGCGGGGCAATGTCTTCCGAAATGCTCCTAAAATCGTGTGTTCTAGCTCTGGTATTTCCACAAATCGACCGTTAATCGCCACTCGCACCCAGTCAGGACGATGACGATGACAGCGGTCGGGCAGACCTGCCAGCACATAAAGTGAGGAGGTCTCTTCTAGATCAGGAGTGGGCACCTCGAGAGTAATTTCCTGTAAATCCCCGATCTGCACCCCTCGCAAAATTTGAGGCAAGATTTTCCGGGCAGTTTCGCCAGCCCACAGATTGAACCAGTCTCGATCGTTCTGCTGCACCTGCCAGGTAATGTGAGGGTGACTTAGTGCAATCTGCTGAATCATCCCTTGGACTGCCCGAATCTGTTGAGCGATCGCGGGTAAGCCTTGACGGCGGGCTGACCAATTGCCAAAAAGCTGATCAACGGTGATGATCGTCCCAGGAGCGATCGCCGCTGTTTCGACCTGAGTTGCAATTCCTTCGGCGTTGTAGACGACCCGCCAACCTTGAGTTGCGTTTGCAGGGCGACTGAAAATCTCAAATTGCGAGAGTTGTGACAAACTGTGGAGCGCTTCGCCTCGAAACCCGAGACTGCGAATATTCCAGAGGTCTTGGCGATCATGGATCTTGCTAGTCGTATGGGGCAGGGCAGCTTGCTTTAAAGCTTCTAAGTCCATTCCTTCGCCGTTATCCGCCACGCGAACTCGCCACTGATCAGCCCAGAGTGATACAGCGATGCGAGTCGCTCCTGCATCGATCGAATTCTCTACTAATTCCCGCACGACAGCAGCTAGAGAGTCAATAACTTCTCCTGCTGCAATTAGATGCACAACGTCGATCGGTAACGGTTGAATAGTAAGCCCCATCCCTCTAGTGTATCCAAGGGATTGAACCAGCATATCTAGATTGTTGAACTGCTCTTGACCTCTCTTGAAGAAGAATTGGGACTTAGGGAGTTGAATCTCGTGATTTGTCACCTCAATGAACGATCATTTGATACAACTTAAACTAGAGCTATCACTGAAGGGGCTGTTTTTGAGCGATCGTCGTAAAGTTCAGCGAAATCTTGGGAAATCTAGTTAAATCTAAACTCTAGCTAGTACCCAAATTCATGTTAGAGATTCGTGACCGCTTAATGATTTAACCTTCGGAGTCATCTAGAATGTCTGCCTCAATCAACTTCCAGCTTCAAGAAAACTTTCAACATCGTGATGGTATTTTCTTTCCAAAAGATTATGAGGTTTTGAGCACTGCTGAACAAAAGCAATTGTGGGACAAAATTGGAGCAATCTATTATCAAACTCAAAAGGCTGAAGAACTAGGCGAAGATGAATTAAGAACGATCGATTATCAGCAAATCACTGGAAAAATCGGTGGTCTTTGGAATCGGTTTCCTCACGATCGCCATTTTGAAACGATTCTTGAAATTGGCTGCGGTTACGGTAGAGCTTCGATCAATCTTTCAAAAGGGAAAAACCTCTCTTGTGATCAATACTACGGAATTGATATTTCAGAACCTCTGTTACGACGGCTGCTTTATTTCAAACAGACTTATGACTTCTATCCATCCGCAGAGTTCACTTTAATCTGCGGCTCTGCAGAGACTTTGCCCCTTAATGATAACTCGGTAGACTTAATTATTTCTAATGCAGTATTGATGCACATTGAAAAAGAAAAAGTCGAGAAACTGCTGATAGAAGCGGCTCGTGTTCTCAAGCCAGGTGGGGCCTTTGTGTTGAATAACTCGTTTCATAATCGCAATTGTCCGGGTCATATTTTACGAAATCTTTCTCGAAAAGTCTTTCCATCAGGGGCAAATTCAATCTACTTAAATCAGCAAACTTCAGATGAGGTAGAGTCCCTACTCGAAAATGCGGGACTTGCGAGAAAGTGCTCAAAATTTGTGGTTGAACCGAATTCCCATTACGTCCTTTTGCCTGAAGAATTGGGTCAATTTCATGTGCCGTTTGCCAGCGAAATCAATCGTAGCCTCAAGCCATCAGAGACTCAAAAATCAACCTTTGCCTACAGTTTTAACGCCTACAGTGCTGGAGTTCTAGATTCTTGAAGCCAGTGATAGGGCAAAACCTGATTACCCGATCCGTTCAAACTCTCACTTGTGGAAGACGCTATAAGTCATTTGATCTTCTAGCCTTGTACAGGAAATCAGAGTTGATGCCCCAATGAAAAATCGACTGCTTGTGAGTGAAGCGAAACCGATGCGCCTGCTCATCATTAATATTTTGATCCTTCCGATCGTAGCTTCTTGTGCGTCTGAAACGGCACAGGCTCCAACGGCATCCCCGACAGTTTCACCTGTTCCTTCAATCGCGGCTTCGCCAACGCCACAAGCGGGAGGCACGATCGTTGAAGTTGCCGCTTCTAATCCTGCTTTGAAAAACATGACCGTCGCAATTCAAGCAAGTGGATTGACTGCAATCCTTGAAGGTCAAGGACCCTTTACAGTATTCGCTCCCACTGATCAGGCATTTGCATCGGTGCCTGCGGCAACCCGGCAGCGATTATTGCAGCCTCAAAATCGCAAAACCCTGACTCAGATCTTGTCCTATCATGTAGTGCCAGGAGAACTGTCTTCAAGTCAGCTAAGACCCGGAGCCGTAAAGACCCTCGAAGGACAAACGCTCAACGTCAAAACGGGAAGTCAATTAACCGTTAATGATGCCAAAGTCAGCCAACCTGATATCCAAGCGAGTAATGGTGTGATTCACGTCATCGATCACATTATCGTGCCGCCCGATGTGAAGCTGTAGCTAAATGACTCAGGACCAAGGATTGATTAACGTGTGATTCGTCGGAGTCACCCCTCAACTCCCAAGTGGGGTAGCCAGAGTTCAAAGCTACCCAGATTTGGGGGCGATCGTTAGTCGGGTTAGCATCAGTTCAAAACGACAGGTTATTTAATCCACGATCCCTGTGGCGTGGCAGCCTTGAGGATCGCTCATCTCGAGACTCGTTCTTGAAACCGCTGAGGAGATTCGATCGTCTGCTCTAACTGGCGTAGCGAATTTAGTGCCAGAAACCCAAACCCGACTTTAGCCGCTAAATCTAGAAGTGTATAAGAGAGAGTTTCTAAACCACCGTCGATCACGTTGTAACCCGTTTTAGCTAGAATCCACACGATCGGGTAAGCCGTCCACAGCAGTAGATGCACAGTAAGTAATCTACGAAATACCTTTTTCCCTCTGGGATGTCGCTGTTCTGCCTCCTTTCGATAGTGATGCAGCAACAGATAAACCAGACCTAAATAAGCACCACAGCTTACAAAATACCAAATGTAACTGGTAGGCTTTGGCGAAATCGTGGCGATAAACCCTGTTGCGATCATATAGATATCAGCACCAACCATGCTGGCAGCGATCGGAAGACTAATTCCTCCAAGAAAGCTAAGAAGTATCAGGGTTAACGGTGTCGATAATGACCAGGTGATATAACGAACCCAATAAGTCGGACGACCATAGATTACATTAAAGCCTTGCCCTAAAATCATGGCGAGATACAAGCTGGCAGCGATCGCGGTAATAAAAAAGTTAACAACGTAGACGGTTCGCCACACTTCATTTTTGGCGCTATTTGCCCCAAAGCCAAATGCGATCGCACCTAGGGTCATGCCAACACATCCGATCATAAGCCAAGTTTGAGTCATGGGGGATTCCTAACCTAATTCTCTTTAGAAGTAGTTTAAAGAGCCGCCTATCAAAGTCCGTCTGACCAATGGAATAATTTGTTAAACCCTTTAGGAAGGTTTCTAGGGGAGACAGTCAGGCTTATCGTTTCACACATACAAGCTCTGTAGCATTTTTGACTTTGCTTCAGCGCCTCTCCATCTGTTCCAATACTGTAGACGACTTGACCATAAATCAACGGCTCTAATTTCTCCCATTGGGTTGAGTAAGCCTGATTTTGTTAGGGCATTTTGCTCAGAAAGCCAGCGTTAGCTTATCAGTGAAAGTGATGATTTCAACCAATTCTCTTCGACTTGAATAGATATTTTCTTTAAGCTTCTAAAAATTCTGACGTTGCTGAACGATGCTATGAATTCGCCCCCCAATCCCCCATTCTGAAGGATTTAGGAGACTTCTAAGAGTGCGGTGACTCAACGATTCATATCTGCATTCAGCAACCCCAGAAAATCTTTGGCTACAGTTCCCAATAATTGATGGTAGACTCGGAATTTTGGCTCAGTCGAGTATTGCCGGAGGATCTAGAAACTGTCATCTTTTCAATTAAACAAGGTCTTTTAATTAGCGGCGCAAACTGTGACAATCGAATATCGCTTTCGCCATAAAGACGGCAGTGTGCGCTGGGTTTCGGCGAGCTTAACATCACGACGAGATGAATCAACCGATTGCTGGATAATGACATCAGTAGATATGGATATTACCGATCGCAAACACACCGAAGCAGCTTTGCACACGCTCAACACTCGCTTAGAGCAACAGGTGCAAGAACGCACGGCTGAACTTCTCCGCGCCAATCAAGAACTGGCAAACGAAGTTCTCCAGCATCAGTTGCAGATTCAGCGCAGCAAAGCGCTCAATCGAGTGATTCAGACCATTCGCAGCTCGCTCGATTTAGAAACGGTGTTTGCGACTGCGACCGCCGAGTTTGTGGAGCTACTACAAGCCGATCGCGTCAGCATTATGCAATATTTGCCCGGTCAGCAGATCTGGCAAACGGTGTCTTATCACAGTGATGCTAACTCACCGAGTCTGCTGGGGATGACTGTGCCCGATCAGGGAAACGCGATCGCAGACCGTCTCAAACAATTAGAAATTATTCGGGTTAGTCATGACAACTACACGATCAACTCTCTCGATCAAGCGTTTGCCGACGCAACAGTTGGGACATGGCTCATTGTGCCCCTTCAGGTAGATCAGGCACTGTGGGGCAGCTTAAATTTGCTGCGTGATTCTTCGCTACCCTGGGAAGAGTCAGACATTGAGTTGGTGTCTAATGTTGTAGATCAACTCGCGATCGCCATTCACCAGGCAGAATTGCATCTTCAAGTGCAACAACTCAACGTGAACTTAGAGCGACAGGTGCAAACGCGCACAGCTCAGCTTCGCCTTGCTGATGACTTTGAGTCTACGTTGAAGCAAATCACTGATAAAGTCCGTGATTCTTTAGATGAGAATCAAATTCTTGAGAGCGCAGTCAAAGCATTGGCAAAACGGCTTGGGGTCGGCTGCTGCAATGCGGCAATTTTTGACATCGATCAGGGCACTTCAACCATTCGCTACGAATATGCTGCTACGATTCCGCCTTCAAGAGGAAAAGTGTCTCAATTGGCAGATTTTCCAGAGATCTATGAGCAGCTCTTGAAGGGTCATCATTTTCAATTTTGCTCTCTATTAGCCCACCCAGAAAGGGGAAATGTGTCGATGTTTGCCTGCCCAATCTCAGACGACAAGGGGGTTTTGGGTGATTTATGGCTGGTCAATCAGTCATTTTATGAGTTTAGCGATCAAGACATTCGCCTAGTGCAGCAAGTTGCAAATCAGTGTGCGATCGCGATTCGTCAAGCACGTCTCTATCAAGCAGCTCAACAACAGGTTAGAGAGCTAGAGCAGCTCAATCGCCTCAAAGACGACTTTCTCAGCACGGTGTCTCATGAATTGCGGACTCCGATGGCAAACATCAAAATGGCGATTCAGATGTTAGACATCATTCTGCGCGACTTGGGGATGTTTAAGAGTCAAGCAAGTCCGCTCGATCGCTATTTTCGAGTGCTCAAAGATGAGTGTCAGCGCGAGATTAATTTGATCGATGATTTATTAGATCTGGCTCGACTCGATTCACAAACAATGTCTCTGAATCTGAGCGAGATCTCTCTACAGTCTTGGCTGCCTAAAATTGTGGAGCCGTTCTTAGCGCGTGCCCACAATCAACAGCAAGGATTAGAGTTGGACATTGCTGCCAGTCTACCGATCGTAAAAACTGACCTCTCTTGTTTAGAGCGCGCTTTGGGAGAATTGCTGAATAATGCTTGTAAGTATACGCCCGCAGGTGAACAAATCTTAATCTCTGCAACAGTGCAAGCTGAACCTGAAGGAGAGTCTACTGATCAACCACCCGTCTTCTCTGGCAATTATCAAATGGGGAGGCTAGCATCAGCGAGCCGTGCTTTGACGCAATCTAATCATTTTGTGGTTCGCATTTGCAATTCGGGCGTTGAGATTCCGGCAAGTCAGCATGAGCGAATTTTTGACAAGTTTTATCGCATTCCCAACAGCGACCCTTGGAAGCACGGCGGCACTGGATTAGGATTGGCGCTGGTGAGAAAGCTAGTCGAACGATTAGAAGGAACGATTCACGTCGAGAGCGCTTCGGGAAAGACTACGTTTGTCGTGCAGTTTCCAGTCGAGGTAGTTGATTCTTTGCCAGACAATCCGGCTTCAGATTCGCTTGATTAAACTGCGGTCAAGGGCACTCCTAGCCAATTCTGAAAGTTTTGTTGTTGTATGGCAGAAGGGTTCTCGATCGTGACAATTTGATACTGGTTTGGGCGCGGCTCTAATAGGGTAATCGACCGAACGCGCAGTTCATCTTGATAAAAGATTGCTATCTCAATCACATCGCCTGCTTGATAGTCTTTTAGCCGATCGTTGAGTTGATCAGCACTGACTCGCGCTCCGTCGATCGCCAACAGCTCATTCCCAGCGTCAATTCCGGCTCGTTGGGCTGGAGAATTAGCCTCTACAAATTTGATCATCTCACGTCCAAATTCGGTCTTAACCATCATGCCGAGATGAGGAGGACGATCGCCCTTTTCACCATTTGACTGCAAGCGCAACCCAAATCCAGCTAGATACTCATCAAAAGGAAGTTCTTCTATTCCGCCATCAATATAGCGATCGAAGAAATCGCTCAAGTCAAATCCTGCGATCGCCTCGATCGTGGCTTTAAGTTGCTCAGGGGTGAACCCAATCTCATCTTTGCCAAACTGTTTCCACATTTGACGCATGACATCATCAAACGATCGTCCATTGCTATGCTTAAGCCGAATGCCTAAATCAAGCAATAGCGTCACCATTTCTCCTTTCAAGTAATAGGAGATTTGAGAATTAGCACTGTTGGCATCGGGTCGATAGAGTTTAATCCACGCATCAAAGCTAGACTCGCTCAACGGCTGCACGAGTCGCCCCGGAGTCGTGAGATAGCGCGTGATTTCTTGACTCAACGATTTGAGATACGTCTTAGCGTCATAGATTCCTGCTCGATAAGGAAGAATGAGATCATAAAAGCTCGTTGTCCCCTCACTAAACCAGAGAGACGGCGTGTAGTTCTCTCCTTCATAGTCGAACACGTCTAATCCTTTAGGACGAATCCGCTTCACATTCCACAGGTGAAAAAACTCGTGAGCGACAAGCTGCATAAAGCGATCGTACTTATCCTTCGCTCGAAATCCCGTTCGCGAATAAATGAGCGAGCAGCTATCTTTATGTTCCAATCCGCCAAAGCCGTTTGACGTGAGATGCAACAGGAAAAGATAGCGATCGTAGGGCAACCCACCAAACAGATCAGCTTCGACTTGAATAATCTTTTGCGTATCGTCAATTAAGCGATCAGGGTCAACATTTCCCTGTCCCCAAATTGCTAATGCGTGAGGCTTTCCAACCGCCTCAAATGGATAAATCTCGTGATGCCCAATCTCAAACGGGCTATCGATGAGCGTATCTAGATCAGTTGCCTCAAACGTGTTGTCTTGTCCAGGGACAACTGGCAGAGTCGTTAAAGTGCGCCAATCCGATCGCGGCGGGACGATCTTGATTTGAACCGCCTGTTTCTCAAATCCTGGTACGTAGAGAAATAGAGCCGCACCGTTAAAATAACCGTGAGTCTCGTCTAAATGATTAGTTCGCACTGTTAGCTCATTGGCAAAAATGTGATACCGCACAGCGACTTCACTCTGCCCTTGCGTGTCAATCTGCCAGTGATTTTTCCGCAGCTTACGCCACGGCAGTGACTTTTCTTCTCCATAAGCTGCAAAATCTTGCAAATGCCTGGAATATTCCCGCACTAAATAAGAGCCGGGAGTCCAGACAGGCATTCTCAATTCTAAAGTCGGCTGCTCCCATCTGCTCACCTGAAGCGTGACTTCAAACAGGTGTGTCTCTGGTCGAGACATGGCAACCTGATAGGCGATAGCGGGCGACGAGTGAATAATAGCGGGATGAGACCTGGGTGAATTGCTCGGAGTTTCTACAACAGGGCTAACGGGTGAGTTTGTGAGTTTCAAATCCTCTTGATTCATCCTTGCACTAGCTCCGAGCGACGTTCAGATTACTTTCCTATCATGCCTCACCGCAGCCATTTGCACTTATCGTTTACCTGCTAGACTGGTCAGCTGTTTGAGGTTGACTAAGTGAATGACCTGCTGACTTTGATTAATCTTGATCCAGCCTTTGGTATCGAGCTTTTCTAGAATTTTTGTTGTCTCATCAACACTGATATCTGCGACATCTGCCAAATCTTTTGCAGGGACGTTAAAAATATCGGTGCTGTTGCTCGACTCTAGACCATAATTTTCAGCCAAAGACACCAACGTGTTGACAAGTTTAACCGCAGGAGGTTGATTGCGGAGTTGAAACCGAATGTTGGTTTGGCGGAGTCGTCTGACCATAAGTTGCAGCATTCGATGGTGCAACTGTGGATCTTTGAATAGAGTCTGAATAAATCGCTGAGCCGAAATGCTCATCAGACGGACATTTGAGAGAGCGATTACGTCGGTCGATCGGGGCGATTCATCCAAAATTGCCATCTCGCCAAAAAAATCACCTCGCCCTAAGATCGCCAGAGTCGAGACATCTTCACCTGTGCCAGAGTGACGACGGACTTTGACCCAGCCAGATACCACAAAATAAACTGCATTACCCCAGGCATCTTCCATCAAAACGGCTCTGCCAATTGGGTATTCGTGCTCAGTTGCGACGGACAGCAGCCAGTCAAGCGTTTCTGGATTCGCTGCCGCAAGTAAAGGAAAAAGCTCACTGAAAACTTCAGTCTGCATGAAAAGATCTTCAGGATAGAAGTTTGAGGTAGATAGTTAATCAAGATTTGAGTTGTGTCAGATGAGACACGCTTCTCCTATCTTGGCAGGAATCATTAAACTTGCTTCAGAGCAAATCTACGGATTCTTGAGTAGAGTTAGATAGGAATGAGAGACTAAAAACGCCTTTGCTCATCCACGTCTGCAATCGTGACTGCTAGGAATGAAGAATAGGGACGATCGCTGCCTTCATTCTAGGTAACAGCAACTCTATATAAGATGCCCAACCAATGACAATAGATTGCTGATGTGCCAAAGTTTCTAAATCCATCGCTTTTGAAGAGTAGCTGATTGGCTCTCCATTCAAGTCGCAGCAGACTAGCCCTGCGACTTTTGCCAACGCCAACGGACCGACCGTATCCCAAATTTTGACCCGCCCGTTTAAATAGACGTACATTCCTGCGTGACCCAGGATAACGTTCATCACCTTCAGCCCAAAGCTTCCTTGAGAAAAGCCAAATTTGATTTCTGGAATTTGATCAGCGATCGCGTCTCCAAAATTTTGTCGATCCTTGATACCAATGATGACGGTTTGCTCATCAGAGGATTTTGGTTCTTTGATCGTGAGCAACTCAGGAGTCATTTCTCCGATCGCCTGCCACAAGCCTAGGTCTTTGCCCCCAAAATAGCTCATATCCGTTTCTGGCTCATAGATCCAGCCTGCGATCGGATGTTCATTCTCTAACAGCCCGACCATGACAGCATAATCTCTTTGCCTGTGAATAAAGTCATCTGTGCCATCTAACGGATCGATGCACCACAAGCGCGAGTAGCTTTCTTGAAACCGCTCTCTCGATGAGGCATTTTCTTCTGTAATTATGCCATCGCGAGGAAACAGCGCTGAAAACTCGGCAGTAAGCTGACGATCAAGCATCTGATCGACATTGGTGACAAAATCACCAGGACCTTTTTGAAAAACTTGCAGCCCTTCGCTTGCCATTTGTTTTGCCTGCTGTCCGCACGATCGAATCAGCGATCGAATCTTAAGATCTAACTCGTTGTCTAGTGGCTTCATGGTTCAAGAAGTGACAGCAGTGACATTTTGACACAAAGAAACGGGCTAACCTCATGGTTAACCCGCCAGCTTGGGAACGCGCAGAGAAACTACTTTTGCAGAACTACTTGAACGTTCGCGTTTTGTAGACCGGGGCGGCTGACTTGAGAAAGAGTCTTGTTAACCGCATACTTCTGGTTGATGGAGTTGATCAGTTCGGTCTGGTTGTGCTTCTTAGCAACTCCCCAGAGGTCAGCAATCAAGTCAAAAGAACCATCGGCATTGCGAGACCAGCCCAAATCATATTCGCCTTCAAGAATGGCAACGATGTCAGAACGGACGCGCTGACCGTTGTAGCCGCGAACGTCAGCTTCGGTCTTGACGTTGATGCCCAGGTCACGCAGAGAGGACTTAAGGATTTCAGCGTCGGTAATCTTGGTGCGCAGAGTGCTAAAGTGAGACATTGGGTTTCCTCCGTGGAAATTTGAAAACAACAACAACGTTTAGTTAGCTATTCGCTCTTAGCGCTCAGA
>JBBRPT010000061.1:0-39343 GCA_038227635.1 Leptolyngbyales cyanobacterium
ACGCGATGTGCAACTAATTTGCCCTCATCCCAACCCTTCTCCCCAAGGAGAAGGACTTTCGGACGTTTCTATTCCCTCTCCTGCTGGGAGAGGGCTAGGGTGAGGGCAGTCTTAGCGGGTGTTTCAAGAAAGTCGCACATCACGTGTCATTTTGAACTGACGCTAACTTGCCTAGCGGTCGCCTCCTAAATCCCCCAATCTGGGCGACTTTGAATGCCGGCTTCCTCAGGTTGGGAGTTGGTGGGCAAACCAGACGAATCACACGTTAATAAATCCTTATTCCTTGGTGAATCTTGAAATGGATTTCAGTGATTTTTCACTGATGAAATAGCTGTCTAAGAAGGTTTAGCTTCTTTAACTCGCTGCTAAGTAAGGTAATTTTCTAAGCAGGTCATAAGTGTATTGCAGATAACTTTTAACGCTGATTTTTGTAAGAGTTCAATCACATCAATGAAGATATTGCATCAGCCAGGAATCATTTAAATAATGCAATGAAGAATACGCAAGGAAATATTGAGTACTGGTTGACGTTAAATGTGATGTAAATGCAGCTAAAGTCAAGAGTTGATAACAATGCGATTCTACTAACTTGATTAGATAAGGGATAAACTGTAGTATTGGATACAGAACTTATTTCTGTCATCCTGTGAAAACTAAATTTTTTAATCACCTAACGGCTGGCTTGATTGCATCAGGGTTAGTCGCGATCGCTCCTTCTTTAGCAGTCGCACAAACGATTCCATCCCCGAAAGGTGAGGTTGAGCATTTGACCTGTGTGAAAGATGCCCAGGGCTTGATGTGCAAAGCGGACAATTTTGACAAGGCTGTCCCACAAGAGTCAGCAGCAACGAACCCTGCTTCAACGACTTCACAACTCGTGAGTTCTGAGCAGCTAGGTCAATTCTCTAACGTCCTTTTAGGATGGCTCTATTTTGTGTTGCCTGCGGGTTTAGGATTGGCAGTCTTTTTACATGACAAACACTCTCAACGTCTAACTGAGCAAGTTGAGCTTCTAGAAAAACTTTGGAGCAAAAACCCTCAGCACTGAAGCGTCATCTTCAAACAACCGCACAAGTTCTGCGATCGCTACACTATGCGCGACGGCTCCTCTGGGCAAATGGGGAAAATCTCCATCAAATAATTCTGAGACGGCATCTAAGCAGCCCTGTTGCTCAATGTGAGTCAGCAACATATGCCCATCAAACGGCAATGGCAAATCTCCGCAAAACCGATGCCAGCTTCGCAAAAATGCCCCCAGTAGCCAACTCCAGACTGTGCCTTGATGATAGGCAAATTCGCGATCCCAAACACCGCCTTCATAGGTGCCAATGTAAGCGGGATCGGCAGGATCAAGCGATCGCAGCCCATAAGGGGTCAATAAGCGATCGCGGGCAACCTGTAACACCTGACGCGCCCGCTCAGTTGAGAAGGCACAGTGACGCAGCGACAGAGCTAACACTGCATTGGGTCGAATGGTCGGATCACGGCGATCATCCGGTGCGATCGTGTCTAATAAATAACCGCTATCTGCATTCCAAAATCGCTGTAGAGAGTGTTTAACCTGCTGTGCTTGATCGGCATAACGACGCGCCTGATTTGCCAACGTTGCATTCGTGGGATCGGTCTGTCTCAAGATGTCTGCCCACTGACTTGCCCAACAAAGTGCCGAATACCAAAGGGCGTTGACCTCGATCGGTTTGCCTCGACGCGGAGTCACAGGGTTTCCTTTAACCCTTGCATCCATCCAAGTGAGCGCCATTGTTGGGTCATCCCACGTCACCAATCCGTCAGAGACATCAATGCGAATGTTGTAGAGCGTTCCTGCCGTGAATGCTTTGTAGATTTGCTTGACGATCGGATACTGCTGAGCGAGAAACTCCCAGTCTTGACTGGCTTCGAGATAGTTTCCTAGCATCTCAATCCACCACAGGGATGTATCGATGCTGGTGTAGATCGGTTTCCCATCAGGTTCGGCAAACCCGTTAGGAATTAATCCTTGATAGCAATAGTGCCCTAGCATCGACAGCAGACTTCGTGCTAACGAGAATCGCTGAGGAACTAACGTCAATCCGGGCAATGCCATGAGGGTGTAGCGTCCCACATCACGAAACCAGGGATATGCGGCGATCGTCGTGGGAGTAGCAGTCGTCGTACGAAAGGCAATAAAGTGATCGCTAGCTCTCAATAATTTTCGTTGAATGGGATGAGTTGCAGAAGCCAGAAGCGGCTGGAGTCGGTCTTGTTCGGCTTGCAGGGCACGGTCAAAGGTTTTGTCTTCTAAAATCGGTAAGTCTGTCTCAGATCCGACTCTGGCTTCTATCGTGATGGATTCTCCTGATCGCAGCGACACCGCGAGATAACCAGGGCTGTAAAGATCTTCATGGTCATCCAAGCCACGACAGGTCTCTTTAGAATAGTGAAAGTTCACATACCACAGGCTATCAGGCTGATAGTGAGCATGACTCCAGTGCAGCTGCCAGGGAGTGCCAGATTGCCCCATGCGGAACGATTGCAGCCCTAAATAATTGGCTCCTAATTGCTGCGAGAACGTTAAATCGGGAGATTGATGCTGAGGATGGTGAAACCCCCGATCGCCCACTAGGGGACGCAATCTCAGAACTGCCGTTTCCTCTCCTATATAGGTATAGCGAATCAAGACCCGATGAGAAAAATGGGGAATCTGAGCGCCCATCAAGCCATAGGGTAAGAGAATTTCGCGAGTCAGTTGCCAGGAGTCTTGCTGCCAAACCCAAGTTGGCGCGGGATCGAGCGAGAACGATCGCAGAAACTGATATCCCATCGGTGACACTGAACCACCCAGCCAGAAATGAGTGCTTAAGGGAATGTCTTGTCCGGCAACGTCCAGGGTGGCATCCAGGTGCGAGAGGAGGAGAGTGCAGCGCTCAGGCGGATCAAGAGCCGCAAACAACCATCCGTGATAAGTGCGCGTTCGTGCATCGCAAACAGTGCCGCTCGCAAAGCTGCCTAACCCATTGGTCAGCAGCCATTCTCGCGTGTCTAACCTGTCGCTCATCCGCTCCACGTCCCTTTAGTCAAAATCGTTATGACTATGATATAGTCGTTACAGTTCTTAAATGATTTGAGTGGGTCTTTTGACGAAGCGCTTGAGATCTGCGCCATCATTTAAACGCAGTAGACAGACTGTTAAGGAGACTTCTTTTCATGACCCAAACCAACGAAGAATGCCTACGGGTCGGTCAACCCGCTCCCGAATTTAAAGCAACGGCTGTTGTTGATCAAGAATTCAAAGACATCAAATTATCTGACTATCGCGGTCAGTACGTTGTTCTATTTTTCTACCCTCTTGACTTTACCTTCGTCTGTCCGACTGAGATCACGGCATTCAGCGATCGTCACGAAGACTTTAAAAAAATCGGCACCGAAATTCTAGGCGTGTCCGTTGATAGCGCATTTTCTCACCTCGCTTGGATTCAGAGCGATCGCAAGTCGGGGGGCGTTGGCGACCTCAACTATCCGCTTGTGTCTGATCTCAAACGAGAAATTAGCACCGCTTACAACGTTCTAGACTCTAACGAAGGTGTTGCACTGCGCGGTCTCTTTATCATCGATAAAGACGGCGTGATTCAGCACTCCACCATCAACAACTTGTCGTTTGGTCGCAGCGTTGATGAAACCCTTCGCACTCTGCAAGCCATTCAGTACGTTCAGTCTCACCCCGATGAAGTCTGCCCCGCAGGTTGGCAGCCCGGTGACAAGACAATGAATCCTGACTCTGTAAAGTCAAAAGAATTCTTTGCAGCGCTGTAGTTCATCGCTAAGATCAAATAGTGGATGGTGGTCACTGACTGTCATCCACTATTTTTTTGTGAAGAATTTGGTTTATGTTGACTTCCAATGACTTTAGCGGCTTGCTCAACCAGCGTTTCTTTAGTAACTTCTTCCCAGTTCCTGCTACTAATCGTTTGGCGTTAGGCTCTGTGACTCCTGGGTTTGAATTACTCGATGTCACTCATGATTGCTCTGTTAAACTCTCTGATTATCAAAACGATCTCCCAGTGATTATTGCGTTCACTCGCATCTTTACTGAAAAGCAATACTGTCCCTTTTGCTTTCCTCACATCAAAGCACTAAACGAGCAGTATCAGCAGTTTGTCGATCGTGGTGTAGCAATCTTAATGATCACTAGCACTGATGCCCAGCAAAGCAAAACAGTGGTGCAAGATTTGGGGCTAAAAATGCCTTTGTTGAGCGATTCTAGCTGTCAGGTGTTTCGGGCTTATCAAACGGGTCAAGCATTGGGTGCGCCGTTACCTGCTCAATTTCTGCTCGATCGTCAGGGCATCCTGCACTACAAGCATTTGTTTTCTTTTCTCAATCACAATGCCAGTGTGGAGACTTTGCTGTCAGCTTTTGAGTCGCTTCAAACATCTCGTTAAACATTTTTATCAGATTGATACATCCGATCGACTGCTGAACACGTATTAGGAGTAGAAGGGTTAAAAGCACAGGTCAAAGACTCCAGAGATCCTTCTTCTAATCTAAAGAGGAAGATTGACTCACGTCGTAATCAGGTTTCTCAAGATGAACAATCTCAGGAGGTGAAAACTGCCCTCGCTCAGTGATCAGAGAGCGAACAGAAACGTCTCCAAATGGCTGATTAGGAGGGTTTGAGTCAAAAATTGCCGAATCATTCCACTGGGGACGGTCAAACTAAGAACTCGGCGGAGACTCCTCAAATTACGCCAGACTCTCACTGACTCGATTGGATCATCACACTTATGACTTGGGCGATGTCTTCAGAACACTTACAGCTACTCATTGCGGGATATGTCTTGGGCGACCTCAACGCAGATGAGGCAGCAGAATTTGAGCGGCTTTTAATGGAGCACCCAGCGATCGTAGACGAGGTGAATCAGATGCAAGAAGCGCTAGAGCTATCCTTCAATCTGCCCGATGTAGAGCCTTCTGCACATCTCCGTTCAGCCGTTCTTGATGCCCATGCTCACTCGACAACGATCGCGACCCTGTCAAGTTCTACATCCAGAAAACTCGGTAGAAAGCCGTTTCCTTGGAGCAGAGCGCTCAATGTGGCAGCGGCTATTGTGATTGGGGTGTTAGGAGTGAATAACTATCGATTGCGACAGACGCTACAAGCATCACAAACTGAAACCCAGCGCTCAGCCTCCCTCACCTTTTCGTTAAGGGGCACCCAAGCAGCAACCGCGGCTTCTGCAACCGTCGCTGTCAACCCCAACACCCTAGAAGCCATTCTGACGGTCAAAAATCTGCCGCCACTGCCACCTGGAAAAATCTACGTTTTATGGACATTGCCAAAACAGGATGCTCCATTTACGACTGATTCTAAAGGAGCTATTTTGACAGAAGTATTCAGCGTAGATGCTCAAGGCAATGTGGCTCAATCGATCGTCGTGCCAAAATTGTATCGATCTGAGGCGTTGGTTTCAAAGGTTGCAGTCACGGTAGAAGATGCGACATCACCGCAGAAACACCAGGGAACACCCATCATGATCACGAGCTTGTAACCCGTCACAAGACACTCTTCATCACTAAATCCCCTGCTGGAACCAAGGGAGCTGTAGCTGACTCAGCCGTAATCAGCATTTGAGAAGCAGTCTCACTGCAAACTGTGTCTGAGTTTGAGAGTTGAGTCGTGGTTCCCTCAGCGCGGCTATTAAACTGCCCACAAAAGGATGGCTTTGTGGCACCTTTTGGCACTGCCCAGAGGCGGTAGGTTTGACCTGACGACAGTTCTGGCAAGTTTTTAGCCAGAACCGTTAGCGTTTTTTGGGTCGAGTTGACTACTAGACTACCAGAGGCGTTGGTCGCTTTATCGGTGCCCCGTAGCGTGTAGAGAATAGTGTCGGGCTGTTGAAGGGCTGCGATCACGGATTGAGTCTCTTGAGCAGTTTGACGCAGACGATAGTTGTCAACCAATAGGGTAATGAATGCCAGAGCGGCGATCGCACCCCCAACCTGAAGCCATTTAGAATTGCGGCGACGTAGAGAAGAGCGATCGAGCTGCTGTGACTCAATCTGTGCGGGTTGTAGATTTCTAACAGGTTCGATCTCGACTGGCTCGTGGCTCAACCGTTGAAATAGACGGTCTTTGAGGTCGGCTGCCATCGGCACAGGTGCCGCGCTATAAGAAATCGCTCCCACCGTTGCCTGAAGATCTGCCAACTCAGTCGCCAAATCTAAAGACGCAGCCGCCTGTTGCTCAACCCATGCTCGCTCTTGTTCATCTAAGAGGTCAAGAGCATAGAGGGGAGCCAGTTCACAAAAGCAGCGATCGTCGTTGTTCATCTAGTCTTAAGTGGGAATAACTTCATCCTAGCTCGGCTTCCAAGTGCCAAGGGCAAGTCGCAGCTTGTTTAAGCCCAGCCGAATGCGCGTTTTAACGGTGCCCAATGAGAGTTCGAGTTGAGCCGCAATCTCTGATTGAGTTAGCCCCTTGTAGTATGCCAGCTCGATCGCTTGACGTTGTTCTTCGGGTAACTGAGCGATCGCGATCAAAACATGTGCACGACGTTCTAAAAGCAGCACATCTTCAATGGGATCGTCGCTCTGTTGGCTAGATGGATTCTTGGCATCCTCGACGGAGGCAAGAGCGATTTTGGTCGATCTTTGGAGACGACGTAACCGATCTAACGTGCGGCTGCGAATGATCATAAACAGCCAAGTGTCTACCCGACTTCTAGTTGTGTCATAGTTGGCAGCCGTTCGCCAAACTTGAGAAAACACGTCTAATACGACTTCTTCACTTTCTTGAACAGAGCCAAGACTCTTGAAGGCAACCGCATACAAAATTCGAGCATAGCGATCGTACAGGTCTGCGAGGGCAGCCTGATCTTGCTGGGCGATGCGCTCGAGTAGGAAGGCTTCATCAAAATCTGGCTTAATCGTCATTCAGCAGGAGTTAAATCGTGACGTACACTAACCCTGAATCAAAATTGCAGGGTGGGCTTCCAACAACCCGACGAAGGGAATAGAGGATTTCCTTTAGGGTATACTTTAATCCCTCAGCTTTTATCATCCTCAAGAATGAGGGTGGTGGATCACCACATCTTTGCCATCGATAGCACAAACCCTGGCAACTCTGGTTCGCCGCTGACTTTTCCAGGCTGCTCTAAAAGTCCGATGGGTCGATCGGAGCAATAAACGTGAACCGTGCGATTTTTGCGGTCAATCAAGAATCCTAAGACAGCACCATTCTCGATATATTCCTGCATCTTGGCTTGTAGCCCGCTTAGCGTATCACTTGAAGACCGTAGCTCAATCACAAAATCAGGACAAATCGGCGCAAACGATGCTTTTTGCTGATCGGTTAAAGTATTCCATCACTCTCGATTGATCCAGCAAGCGTCGGGCGATCGCATTGCCCCATTTGGCAACGTAAACCCTGCGCTAGAGTCAAACCCTTCACCCGTCCCATCCTGTTCAGCCCCGTTAGCAACCTGTTGGCTAATTTCCATATTTTACGCGATGTGCAACTAATTTGCCCTCACCCCCAACCCCTCTCCTGCGGGAGAGGGGTTGGAGGGCAGTCTTTGCGGGTGTTTTAGGAAAGTCGCACATCGCGTTATTTCGGTTGCCCGTACCTGAGAACGCAGGCGGCATGATAATTACTTCACCTGTTGCAGACCGCGCAATTCGTAAGTCCCGATTGGCGTGGCAGCACTCATAAAACTGTTCATCCGTCATCTGCACTAGTGCCGGAAAGCTAACGGTTAATGGAATCTGCTCAGTTTGAATCAGCAACGTCGTCATTTGTCTCTGCTCTCGTCTAAAGCCACCGCTTTAGGACTGTAGTCACAACCCGATTGTAAGCGTCACGACTACAGTTAATTAAATGCGGTGAGGTGGCTTGGTGACAGGAATGGTCGCGATCGAACAACCTCTAAGCGCCAAGGTTGAGCCAGAACGCTGTTTCAGCGTGTGACATGCTGATTTCAAAATAGCCCACAATGCAAAGAACCGTGATTAAGAAAATGATACTAAATCGCTTCATGGCTTCCTCAAAAATATCTATTGTTGTCATTGCCAAGTCTGAAACCGAACACTAAGTCCGCTAGGTTCTTGATTTTGCAGTTTAGCTTTGTCAAACAGACCGCTTGCAAGAACAGTTTGCCCCGGTTCCAGAGTTTTGTTCATGAAAATAGGAACGATCGCGATCGGGACATCAGCGCGACTGATTTGTAACTGAACCACTTCTACCTGAATGGGGCGACTGCTGCGATTAGTAATCGTGGCTTTAACCTTAGACGATAGAAATTCTTGATTTGGAACGTCTAGGCTGAGGTTGGTTACCACGATCGGAGACAATTCAGCCAGGTTTTCAAGATTGCATAAGGCGGTTAGATCGACCGTCTGATGAGTGGTAACCATATAGCAAAGTGAGTCTTGCTCAGACGTAGAGCGCGGCGCAGAAACTGCACTCGGGGCGACCAGCAAAACGATCGCGGTAGATGCAATGATTTTTTTAAGCATGACTGGCTTTATTTAGGTTCTGGAGTGGCTACTGGCAGCAGGCTTAGTTTACGTTTGCGAATGTGACCTCCAGCCACAAACAGCCCGAAGGCAATCATGCCTGCTGTGGTTGATGGTTCGGGCACCGGAGTCGGATTTTTAAGTGTGATGTTGCCAGCACCCGCGATCGTATTAGTAAACTTTCCATAGCTGATGTTTATGGGATTGTCTGAATTGTCGTATCCAGCCGTCACCAGAAAATAGGTGGCGTTGTCCATTAGAGACAAGCCGCTAAACCCAGAATTCCCCACGTCTGGAAAGGAGTCTTTGCCAGAGATTAAGTTTGTGAGGGGAGACAGAGGATCAAAGAAGTTTTGGTATAAAAACTGAACCCCATCAAACTCTTGAATGCCCGTAACGTCATAGGCTCCAGCCTTGTCAACTGAGAAAGCTTGACTGAAATAAGAGACCACCGTACCCACATCGGACAATGACTTAGACGGGTCTTCAATTCCTTCAAACCCTTGCGCTTTGGGTCGATGAAACATTGGAGCATTGGTCGTGTCTCCTGAGTAAGACAAGGTGCCCGCCGTAGCAGGTAGAGCGACTGAAAGCGACAGCGCAAATCCGGTAGCAGCAAGGCAGAATGATTTTTGAGCGAACTGAGACATTGCGGGTTCTAAGGTAAGGTTTACTAGAGAAACAGCTAGACTTCCGATGTGAGCTTTCAAAGCTCCGCCGAGACGTGAAAACGGTTTACAACGTGCGATCGAGCAGCGCTTTCGTCGTGATGCCTAAGCCAATCAGCGTCACAAACAAGGCACTCATTGCTGGAAACAAGTTGCTTTTAGATGCTTGAATCGGCAGTCGCTCAAACCAATCTTTAGCATAGACCAGCGTTAGTCCAATCGCAGTGAGCACTCCTGCTAACCCCAAGCTAAACGCACACACTAACGCAAGTCCGAAACCGATTCGACCCAACGCGATCGCACTCAGCAACACCACCAGTGCTGAGGGGCAGGGCAGCAACCCACCTGAAATTCCTAACGCTAGAATGCTCGACCAGGTAATCGGAGATCCATCAGCACCGGGCGGCAAGTGAGAATGCCCATGATCATGGTCGTGATCGTGACTGTGATCGTGGCTGTGGTCATGGTGGTGATTGTGGTCATGACCGTGATGGTGATGGTGCCCTTGCCCTGATATCGATGTTTTGAGAACTTGAGAACTGCGCCATCGTTGAATCAATAAGTTCAATCCGATGCCCATTACCAACACACCAGACAGCACGTTTAGCCAGGGAAACACCTCCTCGGTAAGGACAAACTGAGACGTGCCGAGCATCGCCAGACCCAGCGCAAAAATGCCGATCGTGTGAGTCAGCGTTACCGTTAGTCCTAGAACAAGAGCATGATGAACTTTGCTACGAGAACCGACTAGATAAGCACCAACGATCGTTTTACCATGACCTGGAGATAACGCGTGTAGTCCGCCCCAGACAAATGCGATCATCAATGCAACCAAAGTCGCGGTCAAGCTATGGTCTTCTAAGGTGATCAGTCGGGTGAAAGCGTCATTGGTTCTGCCGATCAATGCCTGACTCGGTGGGTTGGCAGACAGTGTAGACAGCGGTGCAACGGATGGATCAGACAATAGAGACGGATTGAGCGTGAAGGAAACCTGACGCTGATTGAGAGGGCTACTTAACAAGTCGGTTGGGTAGTCTGTCAGGCGTTTTGTAATGCTCGTAGAAGTAGAGATATTACCCTGAGTAGGAACGTCGGTAGACACCGTAATCTCACGCCATCCCAAACGCTGTGGGTAATAATTATCTTCAAACTCAATCAACTGATTTGTAATGGGTGGCGCGATCGCTTCTTCAAAACTACAGGTCAGCCGCAATGTGTCTAAACCACCGACTCCGGGCGGAAATTCAACATTTGAGCTAATCAGGGAGAGTGCCAGAGGCGTTTGGTTAAGCCGCAGATTCAAACGAGACTTGATCTCGCGGCACTTATCAGCAGGATAATCCTTCGTCTCAGTCAAATCGGCTTTGTGATTACGATCGAGATCGAGTTGCCGAATCTCTTGGAACGCTGGAATCTCTGCCATATCTAAAACATAGTCAATTCCGACCTGATTGCGCTCTAGATGCAGCCCTGCATAATGATTGATCGTGAAGTTGCCGAGCGGATGAGCGTCTGCAAATGGCACCCAGATTAAAAAGACTAACGCGATCGTGACAGTCGCGGTCAAGCAATTTAGAAAAGTTTTCATAACAGGTTGCTGATTAATTGAGAAGACTGGAGTGGAAACACTTTGTGCGGTTGACCACCGATTCAGGTGCTGGGTCTGACAGCACTTTGAAGCCTTTGACCTTGCTCAGTTCTGCTTCGGTCAAGCCTCCATATCGTTCGTTTGCCTCTCGCGTCATAAAAATATATCGCTCTGCCTGATTTTCGGCGATGCAATCCACCACAAACACACCCGGCGCACTGTGAATGAGATAGGTGAGATTCGTGCCAGACACGGCGAGATCAAACTCTAACTGCCACAGATCCTCGATCGTTTGGATCTCTGCGACAATCGTCGCAACATCAGCGGGGCGATTAAATCCATAAAAACGTCGTTGCATCATGACTCCACTTTAGTAGGGGACAGATCAGCTAAAACGTGGCGCGCTTCAGCCGCATATTTGTGATGAAACTGAGGATTGAGACGCAGCGCTTCACTAAGTTGCTGAATCGCAGTCTCGCGATCGCCGCTGTGTAGCGCAATCATGCCGTGATGAAATCGCAGCAGCGGATCTTCAGTGCCATAACGAGTCGCTTGCTGAATAGCTCGTTGCGCGGTTTGCCATTGCCCATTAGCGGCTGCTGCCCATGCTAAGGTGTCTTCGGCATAGATATCATCGCGAATGGCGACTTCTCGTTGAGCAATCTCCAGCGCTTCGGGTAGATGAACCCCGTGCTCAATGTAGTAAACAGCTAGGGCACGATCGTAGATACCTTTAACCTGGCTAAGACGCGCTACTACTTCGATTAAGTCTTGGGTTGCGGCGGCTCCCGATGCGTCTCCGAGAGCCTGTTGTGCATCGGCTTTATATGCCAACGTTTCAACCAGTGGCACCCATTCGATGCCCTGATTGGCAGCTTCTAGCGAGGCTTGCCAGCGATGTTGAGCAGCATAGAGGCGAGCTAGACCCGTAAACGCCGCAACATCGTGAGGAAAGAGGGCGATCGCTTCTCGATATCGCTGCTCCGATCGAGAGAAGTCTCCCGCTAAAAACGCGAGATCACCCGCTCTCACATGGAACCAGGCACGAGTCTCAGCAGGGTTGGTGTAGAACCGATCCATTTGCTGCATGGCGGAATCTATCCGTTGACGCGCTAACGACAAGTGGCTGGTTAACTCTAGATATCGAGCCAGCACCGCATCGTGACCTGCATTGGCATCTGGTTCACTCGTCAGCGTTTGCAAGAATTGATGAGCCGTTTCATAATCCCCCAACTCCATCTGAATCGAGGCTTTGAGAGACGAAAGGCTCTCGTCACTGGCAGTCAATTGCTCAGCATCTGTCACAACTTGCAACGCTTCTTGAAATCGATGCTGTGAGAGCAACGTTGAGGCTAACAACATCGAAGCCCCCTCGTTTTGACGCGGTTGTAGCGCTAGCGATCGTCGGGCTGCTTGTTCGGCACGGAGCAAATCTTCAACGTCTGCCCGTTCTCGAAAGCGTTTGAGATAGTGGTCAGCCAGCAATCGCAACATCAGAAATGAATCAGGAGACTGACGCACCTGCTGCTCATAATTGTGGATGATTCCATCGCGCTCTAGATAATCGGGAAACACCAAATCTGATTGCATCTGAGCAGCAATCAACTCCTTGCCAAAGCCCAACGCGAGTGTAGACGGGTGCCCTAGCAAAAACACTAGGAGGCTGACTAGCACCCAAAACAGCCCTAACGATCGTCTAGTCATAAGCCCTTAGAGAGGATTGCCTAAATAAGGGAACGTGGGAAGAAAGTTGGCATCAACAGGACCTACGTTATCGGTGGTCAAATTTAGAATTTGCCCATCTGTAATGCCAGTCACCGCGTTACCAAACACAACCGATGCTGTCACATCAATCACGTCATCTTTCGGTCGTCTGCCGCCAAAGTTTTTAGCTAACTGAGTGCCAAAATAGCTCCCAGTCGGTTTAGACAAGTCGGCTTGAATCACGTCTGGAATTGCGACAGAGATCACCGCATCGGCGATTCCTTGGGGTCGCCCAATCGTCTTCACAAACGAGCGAATAAAGTTCGACTGATTAGGCGCATCGGCTGTCGGAGTTTGAAGATTACTAAAGTTGTGCGCTTTGAAATCCATAAATAACTCATTCAGCGCTGGGACGGCTAACCGCTCGATTTGGGCGTAACTGTCCTGTCTCAATCTGGGAGTCTGAACGCTGGTGGTCATCCAAACCCCGATCTTGCCAGTTCCTAGCAGCTTTCTGGGTAGCTCGGCTACGATCGAGTGCACGTTAAACGGAGCCAACGTGTCTTTGGCTTGACCTGGGGGTCTAAACGCGGTGACCGTGAGCGGCGGACTAGGATTCGGCTGAACTTGATAGTTACGATCAGGCAAAATCTTAAAAAATTGTTCCAAATCAAAGAAGAAGGGATCTTTGCGTTCTCCCACGAAAACTTTTATTCCCTGGTTGGTTAAAAAAGGCTGATTCAAGAATCCAATCCCAGTTGTGCGGACTCGTCTTGACTCAGTGCCAACTTTGTTGGGGCGAGCTAGACCAAGCACCGAAACAGATTGCTTGCGTTCCTGACCATTCACCTGAAATTGCAACACCAGATCTTCAATGTTGTCGCCCGTATTATCGATCTTAAATTGATAGAGAACGTTAGGGTCAAACGGTCTCACCTCTCCCTTAGTGATCAGGGGGTCAAAGTCCATTGCTAAAACGACTTTGCTTGGATCACTTGGACTTTCAAATACAAACAAATCAGTCAGGTCAGCAGCGGTCAGCCTGTTGGCTAAAAAGGTAGTGTCTTGGTGGTCTGAAGCACTAGCCGGAAGAGCTGAATTGAAAAACATCGTTAGCAAGACGATCGCACAGACTCCAGCCGTGCGAAGCCAACGATTAGCTGTGCGCTGAATAAAAGAAATGACCTTATTAATGACAGGTTGGTCTGAAAGAGATGCGCGTTTGCGAGTCGGGGGGTAGTCGCTACCCCGGACACTGATTCTCATGAGGACTCTCCTTAAAACTCTTCACCGTGAATGTGAGTCTGAACTAAAGGTAAAAACCGCTAGCTGTCTGAAATTGACACACGCAGGTGTATACGCACACAAATCCAAATCGGATCTGTAGTCACTAAAGAGATTTACGGAGACTGGAGTGCGCTGGCACTCTTTAGACACAGGATCGATACATCGTAATGAGTTTGTAGATTAGTAGAATCCCAACCGATCGGCTTCGTTCAGCCCTCGATTCTCATCAACTGGGTTGAGCGAATCAAAGTCCACAGACACCGCAGTGAGGGATTTTGGTTTCGCGCAAGCCCCTAATCAGACCTGAAGCAAATCATCAGAGTTTGACTCCTTTGAGATTACTGCGCAGAAAGGGTTCGTCGCCAATGCTCAACCATTTCTGTACGCCATCAAACCTTCAAAGCTCACCCTAAAGAGTACCTTTGGTAGGAGATTAAAGGAGATATTCTTGGTAAATCAGCTTGTAAGAGGTTAGCGATGTCTCAGGGTGCTACTCAACGGCAAGGTCGGACTGCTCTATATTATGGAAGTATAGGGACAGGGATTTTAGCATTATGTCAGCTTAGTGGAAGTTTGATCGGCTTCCCTGATGCATTCTTGGTTTGGTCGAGTTCTGTGGTTCAAGGAATTGCAATCGCCAGTACGCTAATTTTCATCGCAGCCAGTGGGTTTCTAGTTACTACCCATCCCCAACCTGTGCGAACGGCTTCAGTGGTTGGCGGGGTCGCGATGTTAGGAGGAGTTATTGCTGCGTGTTGTTCACTCATCGCACCAGGAATACTCCTTGCAGTCACAGCAGGAATCACTTACGCCGCAGCTTGGACTTTTGTTTCGGCTACATTCTCAAAATTTTCAGCCCAATTGGCTCAACCTAGCGATCGCAAAAGCTCCTTAGCGTCAAACCCAATAATTTGGTTGTTGCTAGGATTATCAGGGTTCGTGTGGTTAGCAATTATTTTATTTACGTCGTATGGGCTGATTGCAGCCTTTTGGCTTTTTTTGGCACCCTATACTCTGTTCTGTGTTTGGATTAGTTTCACGCTTGTAACCCAAAGCTTTAGGCAAGCTTTTAAGTTTTATAAATTGGAGCCAGCTTTATGTAGCATTTATTTGGTGACGATCGTAATGATTGTTTCAGGCAACACTCTGAATCACCAAGGGGCAATAGTCTGGATTGTAGAAGTTATCATTTTGACTTTTTCCATTCTGACGGCTCTCTTACTACATCTTTTCGTCACGCCATTCTCTGACCCTGACATTCATCTCCACCGAGTTGAAATACAATCTCTCTTCCCAAACAAACCCTTTAGGTCTCTGATTCTGTCTTTTCCGATAGTGATTGGATTATGGGGATATAGCGATCACTTCTGGGGAGGAGTCACTTTGACTGAGCGATTAAGCAGCTTGGGCAGTGCAACCCACCTAGATAAAATTTTAGCTACCCATCATTGGAGTGAAAAAATCACCATTAGTTCCGATGAACGCTTCCTAGCTAATGGGGGAGATGGTTCGAGGCACAGCGAGGAGACTGTTCAAGTTTGGGACTTGAAGACTGGAAAATTAACTCGAACCTTTTCTGGTTATTCAAACCCTTTGATTATGGATAGTCCTTCTAGTCAACCTGTCTTATTGATGCGTAATTCTAGTGGACGCGTCGAGAAATGGAACTTAATTAATGATCAACATCAGCTAGGCAACGAGCAAGATGAGAAATTAACTCCACAGCAACCAAAACCTCCTCAAATTCAACCTCCTCAAACCCCGCTACCTCGTTTTTTGCCGCGTGATAGTGTTCTTCTAGCTTCCAGCACCGATGGAAAAACTATAGCAACTGGATTTGATAAAAAACCCATGCGGGATAGACTTCTCATCTGGGATACCTCAACTGAAAAGTTACTCTATTCTTTATCGCCAAGGAATTATGGTGGCGCTATTGCTCTTAGCCCAAGTGGTCATTTGCTTGCTAATGATCCTTCAGGAAATATTCATGTTTGGCGATTGCCGAGACCTTAGCAACGTATAAGAAATGCTTGGAAGAAAATAAACAGGCGGTTCTGAAGTATCTTAGTACAGTATCCTCACTATTTTTACCCTTTTCAAACTCCTGATTTCCAGCAGGCTTAACTAGCGCATGAGTTGATGTAGGTTTCTGCTCGGCGACTAATCAAGCCACTGATTCTAAGATTGTTTTAGAGTTTGACTCCTTTGAGATGACTGCGCGGATCAGAACGGCGATTATCACGAATCTTTTCATACGATTCTCGTTCGATCTCGCTCAACTCTTTGGGAGGCACGATCGTGAGTTTGATCATCAGATCGCTTCTCTCGCCCTTGAGATTTTTCCAACCCTTGCCCCGCAGTCGCAGTGATTGACCCGATCGCACCCCAGCAGGGACGTTAACTTTCACCATGCCATCAGGAGTCGGCACGTCAATTTGAGTCCCTAAAACAGATTCATCAGGCGCGATCGGCACTTCACAAACTAAATTGTTGTCTCCATCAAGCTGAAAGAACGGATGCGGCGTGAGTTCGACAATCATATAGAGGTCGCCGCGTTGACTCGTGTAGTGAGGGCTAAATCGCCCCTTGCCCCGCATCCGAATGCGAGTCCCAGTTTTTGCACCTGCGGGAATGTTGACATCAAACGTTTCGCCGCCAATGCCCAACCGTTTTTGTGCGCCATTAAACGCTTCTGCAAAGGTCAGCGAAATTGGCGCTTCGACATCCAGATTTGCTCCGGTAGTGGCGCGATCGTCAGAGCCAAACCCCGCTCCGCTAGGCGACGTGCGATAGCTAAAGGGATCGGCAGTCCGCCCATGACCCGTGGCAGCACGTCCGAGGAGATCATTGACAAATTCGTCAAAGCTGCCGTAGCGCCCAAATTCAAATTCATCAAAGCCAGGGCTGGTGTTGGTGAACGGCGATCGTCCTCCACCTCTAGGTGCTCCTACTCGATCTGCCTGCTGCCAATATTGCCCAAACTGGTCATATTTTTGGCGTTTATCGGGGTCAGACAACACTTCATAGGCTTCGTTGATTTCTTTAAATCGAGCCTCTGCTGCTTTGTCACCCGGATTCATATCTGGATGATATTGTCGTGCCAGTTTGCGAAATGCTTTTTTAATGTCATCCACGCTGGCAGTCTTTGTGACTCTAAGAAGCGCGTAATAATCTTTAAAGTCGGTTGCAGCCACCGGTTTCTCTCCTCTAAAGCTTTAATCTAGGTGTGGATAGTGAACTCTACCTCTATCATGCCCCAGGCGTTGAAGAGACGCTATTTAACGTTTAAGTTCGATCGAGCATTTCGGCGCATCATCTCAGGTTTGATCCGTCTGAGGGCAGAAGCCGGAAAGCGACGATCGTAGTCTTTGTTTGACATCTCGGCTAACTCGACGAGAGTCGGGGCAATGTTGTCGGGGTAAGGCTGAAAGTCGCTCACGTTAGTCTCTTGAGCAAAGCGCTGATTCCAGGGGCAGACATCTTGACAGATATCGCAGCCAGCAACCCACCCTTGAAGATGCGGAGTGATGGTGTCGGGAAGGGTTTCGGCGCGGTTTTCGATCGTGTGATAGGCAATGCAACGATTGGCATCGACCACAAAGGGTTGCGTGATGGCGGCAGTGGGGCAAGCATCAAGGCAACGGGTGCAGGTGCCGCAGTGGGCAGTGTGAGGACGATCAGGAGCGAGTTCTAAGTTGGTCAACACTTCGCCTAAAAACACCCAAGAGCCGTAGTCTCGCGTGATCACGTTGCTATTTTTGGCGACCCAGCCGATGCCTGCCTGCTGTGCCCAAAATTTGTCTTGCACAGGTCCAGTATCTGCATAGTAGCGCGCCTGAATGCCGTCGCCTTGGGTTTCTAGCCAGGTGGACAGTGTCTTGAGTTTTTTGTGCAAAATTCGGTGGTAGTCTCGCCCCCAGCCATAGCGAGAAATTTTGCCATAGTGATCGCCATCGGGTCGATCGTGGGGCGTGTAGTAGTTAAGGGCGACGCAAATCACCGATCGAACTTCGGGCATCACTAAGTGAAGATCTTGCCGTTTGGGGTTTGCCATCCACGCCATGTCTGCCTGATAGTCTTGACCGAGCCAGCTTTGCAGAGAAGTGACCGCTGCTTTTTCGTCGTCTGACTCAACGGGAACGATCGCGATCCCAACCTTGTGAAATCCAACGTCTAAGGCTTTTTGTTTAATTTGATCTGTGAAAGTTGAAGCCCGATCGGTCATGGTTAGTTTCTGCGATGAACTACAGTCCCTTAGAATAAGGTTGGTAAACCACTAGTTTAGCCAATCTGCAATCCAGACAAGACGCAATAGATGATTGTCTGGCGATGAAAGTCATTAGACTCTGGAAATGACGAAAGAGATCTGGCTAAATGCATTGTGGAATTTAGCATTATTGCCAGAGAGAAATTTCTGCGTCGATCGCTTAATCGATCTTCCACACGCAGCGCAACGATATTTTGAACCCGCGATCGCTCCTCAAACAAAGCTTGCACCATGATATTTCAAGAGCGGTTGGTGGACTAATGGTTGCGAAATTGAAGACTTTAAGAACAAGGTCATAGAACTGTTTAACATAATCTCTGAGACAACTAATAAAGCGGGCAGTATCAAAGTCTTATTGAGGATACAAGGTCTACGTGTCCTGCTGAACAAGATCGCCATCTCCCAAATCATCAACAAAAACAACTCCTCAAAAAATAAAGACCAGTTTCACCATCCATTCAGCTTCATCGCGGATGAGTTCGATTTGACGAATGAACTCTCGGAAGTAAAAGCGACGTTCGGATTCGGAGAGGTCGAGCCAGAATTGAGGAATCGAGACAGCTTGTGCGATCGCCCTCAAATTAACAGGCGGCAGTTGGGCGAGTTTGCCTTGAAGTTGAGCAATTTCGGTACGAACAGTATAGGCGCGTAAATTTGCGCTCTCGATGTCGAGAATGCCGCTTTCGATCAAGCCGGGAAGCTGCGTTAAGATGACTTGCTTGGCAGCGATCGCGCCTTCAATTCCCTGTTTAACGAGATTCATATCGGGCGTATTGACTTCTGCAACAGCACGAGGCAAATCGTCACAAATCCGCTCGATCGTGGTTTGCAAAATTTGCTCATACGCGATCGCTTTGCACTTCGGTTTGTTGGGGCAGTGAGTTGGACGCAAATACAGATATTCTTTTGTGTCTTTGCCGCGAGGTGCTACCCGAGTCACGGTCATTGGAGACTGACAGGTTTTACACACCACTAATCCGGCTAGCGATCGAGGAGCGCTGGCAGTGCGAGCGGGGAGACGACGATTTCGCCGCAGCAATCGGTCGATTTGAGCCGCTTCGTCGCGAGAAAGAATTCCGGCATGGGTATCGGCAACTACGTCTCCAGTTTGATATTCTAAGTCGCCTCGATAAACGGGATTGGTTAGCCACCGTTGACCTGTAGAAACCGAGATTTTTTTGGCGTATTTTTTCTCCAGATAACGCACCGCACCCCGCAGCGATCCGTAGAGCAAAAATTGCTCAAAGAATTCTTTGACGATCGGAGCGGTTGCCCGATCGACCACATATCGATTTTTGCTACGCCGATAGCCGTAAGGAGCTTTGCCCGGTGGAGGCATCGCCTTGACGCGATTGCGGGCGTGTCCTTGACGAATGCGGCGGCTGCGTTGATTTGTCTGCACCGCTTGCAGCAGATTGAGGAGGTCAGCCCGCGGGTCAGGATCAGTCTTGATCGAGCGATCGGATGGGGATGTAATCTGCTCGATCGTCACTAAGCGAACACCGAGCGCTTCTAAATCGGCGAGACGATCGCTGACTTCTTGCACCGAGTCGCCCAACTCTTCTAATCGTCGCACTAACAAATAATAGATTGGTTCTATCTGATAATCGGCTAAGAGTTGCTGTAGCTGCGGACGAGTTGCTTTTTCGGTTGCAATATCTTGATAGACCTGATCAACGTCCCATCCCCAGAGTGTGCGATCGGGCGTTGGTTCTAATAACGGATCGCTGTAAAGATAGGCAATAATTTTCATGTAATTGATGACGTTGCAATCTGTATTTTATTTTGGCTTATCGTTCTCCTAACTCGATGACAGTGCCATCAGGATCTTGAACAAACAGCGCCGCTCGTCCCGAAGCGCTCATTTGAAACTCATACCCATAGCTGAGAAGTTGGTCTTTAGCGATATTAATATCTGCAACTGAGAAGGCTAGATGGCGATTGCGTCCCCATTTCTCAGAGTTTTGCACGTCTGATTTAGCGGCAGCATCTGCGATCAGATGAATTTGAAAGTTGTTGATTTCGTACCAGGTTCCTGGAAATTTGAGGACACGATCGACCTTTGCCAGTCCCAAAATAGCTCCGTAGAAGTGTTCGGATTTTTCTAAATCAGAGACGAGAATCGCTGCGTGAAGAAATTGTGTGATCTGCATAATGGGTACGATCGATAAGTGGTTTAGTTCTAAACACAAGCTTGCAAAATGAGAATAGGAAAGAGCTTTGTGTAAATAGTGAGTGAATAATCTATCCTGTGTCTCAGATTACTTTATTCAGCAGGAGTACGATCGGAGGCCAACCAGATGTATCACGCAGTTGAAGCTTAAGACTACGACGATCGCCATCCCAAAGACTACAAGCCACTGCTCATCATCTGTAAAGAAATGATCGATCGCTGCCTGAATCCAGACTTCGCTCCTTCTATCAATGCGTCAGTCCTAGCTCTCTCTTTGTAATATACGATTTACATTCAGTCGCACCTCTAAGCTTCAGTATTTCCCATGTCTGGAAATTTGCCGAGGAAGCCTACCCTGATCAACAGATTCAGGAAGTGGTGCAGGTGAAGAGACGTAAGGACAGAGGCGATTTCGTGTTTTTGTTAGTTAAATAACCCAAGGGTTGCATGGCTCGATCGATTTCTGCTGTCCAGGATAACCCGCAGTTGAGGCGCAAACAATTGGCATAGTTGCCCGACAGCGAAAACATCACACCTGGAGCAACATTGATCTAATGGTCTAATGCCTCTTTGTAGAGCGCCACTGCTTCAAATTTGTCATGCAACTCTAGCCGGAGAACAAAGCCCCCAGCAAGTTGTGTTAACCACGCCGTTGCTTCTAGTATTTTTAGGTTGTATTTCCTTTGGATCACTAAAAGTACAATGCCTACTACTGAGTAAGATTGAGGACTGAGTATTGTAGCGTTGCCGCTCACCACCCGGACTATGTACGATCGAGCCAGCTAGTTAACCCTAACGCTGCAACAGTTGCTACAAAGTGCCCTGCGATGCCGTTCATGTTAGCCATCGCGACAAAGACATCCACCGATCGAATAATCCGATTCGGATCATAGATAGCAACGCCTTGAGGTTGAGTAATCGACTTTGACAGCAAGACCCCTATTGAAGCTCCTCCGCCTAAAATTGTGACACCTAAGCCTACCAATCCCACGATCGCGCCCAATCGTAAAACCTGCATCACATCTGCTTTTTTAGGATGCACTGTGAGATTTGGATTGCGGAGCCTTCTCGCAAACTGCGTATATCGGAACGCCAAATAGAGATTAAACAACATCACCGCTAGCCCGCAGGTTGCCCAAAAGATGCCAATGCCCAATCCCGGAGTCACCCCTTGAGCAATACCGCCACCCGGCAGCGGAGTTCCTGCTGATTGAGTAAACGTCCGCCCAGAGATGGCAAACGCTAACACTAGCCCTGATGCAGCAGCTAACACTAGCTCTAACCAAAAACTTGCCCAACCTGCAAGACGTAGCGCGATCGCAATTCGCTGGAGTTTGTGAGAATCGTGATTGTGGGTTTCTGGCTGAGTTTGCATGGGGAGAGCCGTGGTCTAGACACAGGTTTCCAGTAGCCTAGCGCGATGATTTGGGTAAGGCAACTTTCTTAAGAGAGAGCGATCGTTGCATTCTAAACCTTCGATGCGGCTCTTTCACTTCCTCGGTTCACCTCCAAATCTCGCAGGAAGTAGAAGCGATCGCAATGCCAATTATCCTCTTTCTGCACACGACCCAAATGACCCGATAGCGGGGATGATAGCTCAATTAGCAAGTTATAAGCTGAACGCTCACTAAGTCTGACACTGGGACTTTTACCAAAGATGGCGTTGTAATGAATGTAGATATCATTAGCTGTAGGATGATTGTCGTTCAAATTCTCTTGCAATGCTTGGACTGCATTAATGACCTGCGATCGCACCTTTAGTCTCTGCCAAATCTGCTCTACAAATTGGATAACTTTACCATCTGCTTCCTCACCAAAAGGAGCATTTTCTAAGCAAGGTTTTAGTTCTAGCAGGTTGATCGAGCCAGGATGTTGGGCTTTTAATTCAACAAGCTTTTGCAAAGTCTCTGGACGCATAACATTCATTTTGTTGCCGATCGTAGTGTCCCTAGCGTGCCAATTCAACTCACCAGCCGCCATGATGATTTTGATAGAAGTATTGTATCGTTCTTGAAGATGTCTAAGACCTAGTTTTATCAGTTGCGCGGGTGTAGTTGAAGGAACGGTATCAGTTTTTGTCGCTTTGCATTCTCCAACGATTTTGTAGGGTTCTTCGCAGTAGAAATCTAAACCTCCTGCCCCTCCACAGCCTTCAGGATCTAAGCTTGCACAAGGATTGACGTTAGAGTTTGTAAAGCCCAACTTGATAAAGCTTTTACGCACTAGCTTCTCAAATAAATTGCCATCACTTGAGTTACCAACACTGGTGATCGTACTGATCCATTTCAAATCAGGATCGAGTTGAGCGTTACAGCTATCAGCCCAGCCCAAGAATACCTTGAGGTCATGTTCGAGGATCTTGGCGTTTGGGTCGGCGAGTTGAGCGATCGCGCTATGCAATTTCTCTAATTCAGGGTGTGGAGGCGGTCGCATTTCCTCTAATTGTTGCTTGCGTTGGGCGAAGACCCGATCGCTCACTACAGGCAAGATTTGTGTAACTTTAAGGGGTTTACAAAACTGTTGCTCATCTAAGACAGATAAGCTTATAAACTTCCCAAATTTCTCAGATGTGACAACATGACCAGAGACCGTAATCGATTCAGGAATTTGATAAACACGCAAGAAGGCAAGAAACAAATGCTGTCTCTCTTGGAGTGACCTCTTAAGTGAGTTTTTCGTCCAGACTGTCAGATCGGATAGAGTTTCTATCTGACCTGTTTCATGGAGCATGACGCAATTTTCACATGCTGCCCAAGCTTCGATCGTGATAGTTCCTGCTTGTGCGGTGAGTGTCGCTTGAGCTAATGACAGAAGTTGCTGATGATATTCTGGTTCAATAGCTAATGACAGAGTAGGTTGATGATACTCTGGTTTGATCTGCGCAGTTTTAGCTGCGTCAACGCAAGGATAGAGTGCAAACGTCCAGCCCTTCTGCACAGAGACTTTTGGAGTTGCTACGATGAGTTGCCCTTTCAGCAAAGCTGCGACATCAGAAGCAGGGAGACATAAAGCCCTGTCAAGTGAAACGATTTCAAGCATGAGCCATTAACTCTTCTAAATCTTTTGCTTCTGACTCTTTCAAACCTGCTACTTCAGCATCATCTGACTGATCAGATGCCGTCTCCTCAGAAGTTTCTGGTTCATCTTCGATGTCATCGAGTTCGCACGATGGATCGCTCAAGATTTCTTTGAGTAAGGGATTGTGAATGCCTAGCCAGTATTGTGATCCTTTATCAACAATAAACTTCAAAATTTGCTCTTCTGTGACCCCATAATCTGACTCACGTTTTTGATGCACAGCACGGATTGCTACTAAAGGTTTGACTTCTTTTTCGATAAGTTCTGCAAATTCACCACCCATTTCTTTTAGTGGCTCAAGATAGGTTCTTTTGAACCAATTGTTGATCGGTTTGTCTTTTGACCTGACTAAGCATCCACGAGTTAGCTCAAAGCGTTCTTTATCTAGCAGCCTTTTAAGACCCGCACCGAACGCCCCACCTCCTGCGTATTGCAGAACCGCAACACCAATGCTGACTTTATTTTCTCCTTCTTCACCAAGGACTTTGAAGTTAAGATAATCGTCTTTTTTGCCTTTTTTGGGGACACGCGCAACGACTTCCTTAACGGTGACATCTTCAACTGTTTCACCGATTAAGGTTTGAAACCCAAAGAGTAGAGCATCTGCTAAGAAATAGTTATCGTCTAAACGATTCCCGATGTCTTCGCTCAACTCCCTAGTGAAAGCTAACTCAACTGGGTCAGTCTCTACAACAGGCGTAAGAGGAAAATCTATTCCTGTGGGTGGCTTGCAGTGTTCTCGACACCACTGTAATACTCGTCGAACAGTTGGTCTCTCGCGTCCGATCTCTCTAAGCTGTTCTTCATTAAATGGATAAACAGGATCAGAAGGAGTAAGCTCTCTAGCATCGTAATAGTCTTTGAGAAAGAAGGAAACAAGCTCAACTGTAGAGTCACCGTCTAGATGTTTCAAATCTAGAGGAGAACAGTAGGTTGTCATTTTGCCTGAAACACTTGCAGGAAGTTCTCCTTTAACTTTCTCTCCCCAAACTCCAGGCATCATAACGCTTAAAATAACTCCACGCTTGAGGTTCTCGATGAGTTCTTTGACTAAACCAGCAACAACTTGGGATTTGTATAAACCTGCATCGTTCACTTCGGGAAGATCAAGCTCGTCAAAACAAATCACTAGCTCCTTATATTCGCTGATCAAAGCCAGGATTTGCAGGACAGCATCGAAGGATTGATTTTGATTTGGCAGCCTAAGTTCATTTGCTTTGAATTGAGCAATTTCTTTACCTGCCAACCAGTTTGAAGCATAAGAAGACTCATCTTTCGCAAGAGTCCAGAAAATAGCCCGAACCACATCAGGATCTTGAACTGCTTTGATTCTACAAAATGATTTGGTAAGCGTAGTCACCCAACCTGAAATCTGCTGCTCATTGCTGCTGCTCTCAATCTTCTTTACTAGATTTTTGGGTTCCCAGAGTTGAGCATTGAGTTTTGTGGTTTTGAGTACATCATTAACCATAGAGGTAGCCAGTTCTTGCCACTGTTTAGCTCCCTGACTGCCGATGTTACTGAGGCTATCCGCTAATGTCTGTTGAAATCCTTGCTTGACTTGGTTAATGTTGTTGAAGCTGTTAGCGAATATAAAAAGTGCTCCACCCTGATCTTGAAGGCGATCACGAATGCGGCTAATGATGTGAGTCTTGCCAGTACCATCCTGGGCTGTAATCAGGATTGAGGCAGTAGGGTAAAGACCTACACGAATTTCTTCCAAGGCTTTGAAGATTGAATCAGATGCGTGAGCGTTGAGCGTTTCAACATCGGGAAAACTTTTGCCCCAAACGTTACTGGCAAGTACGAAAGGGGGCTGAGAAAAAGGGTTCTGGCTGAGTAGAGCAGCGTTAATTTCGTCAACGTGTGAAGTGCGCGAACTGATCATATTTCTAGACTGGCAGGTTAATCAAAACATCCGAACAAACAAACCTAAAAATTTAGAAAGTCTTCTTTCAAAGCCGTTTGGCGTAATAACGAACCCCACCTATTTCAGTTTTGATCGAGTCTTCTGCTTTATCGGGTGTAAGCCCTGGCATTTCTCCACCAATGAGTTGCCAAATGTCTCTAGCTTGCATTTCCATAAGCCACTCGTTGAAGTTCGATCGCGTCACCTGATCGCCCATCTCTCGCCTCATCCGATAAATAGGTACTAAATTATCCAGGTTGTAATCACGATCGAGGCGATCGTAGATCTCTAACACAACAGGTTTGAAAGCTTCGTAAGACTCGATCATTGCTTTCTTCCCATTGCCGTTTGTGTTTTCTGCACCCACATCAACCGCGTTGCTTTCCCGAATCCACTTCAGCAAAGCATTTGCCGTTCTTGCACCCACATTAGACTCAAACATAAAATCATCACGCTTCAGCCCTTGCTCCAGTTGCTGCTTTCCTTTTTCTTCGAGAGAAACGGTTTGGACTTTCTTCCCAGAGAGAGCAATCGCCTCATCCTTTTCCAGTTGTCTCAAAACTTCTGCACAACTCGCAGAACTCTGTCCTTTCGTGCGAATTCTCTTTATGAGTTCGCCTTTCTTAACCGCAGTTCCGCCCAAATCCCACAGCGCTAATAGGAGACGAGTCTGTGCTGAAGTTACTGTATCTTGGGATGTCTTTACAAGCTCAGTAGTTGCCATTCTTCCTTTAGATCCTTAATAAAGTCGCTTGAAGCTCCATTCATCCGCACAAAATGCCGCCACAAGACAGCCTGATGGTGTGTGGTCAAATTACTTAGATGTGCCCTGTAATTAAAATCCTAGCTTTAGTCTAAGTCACTTCCTAGAGTCTAATTTCAGTAGAATTGCTAGGATCTCGCCGATCAATATGAATTCTTTAAGGGTTAAACGCTCGAAGTGTGAAGATTTGTCCACTCGGGCACGCGGAAATCAGAGAATCTCCTGATCGAGGTATCCCCTAACGTACCCTGATGCGGGTCTCTAGAAAATTGCACCCAATATCAAAATCCTGATGCGGTTCCCTCGCCTCTTGGATCTGCTGCCCCTTCTAAAGAGCCATCAGGCATCACTACGATCGCATTAGCATTTCCCCAACTTGAGCGTTCTTCGATCCGATGTCCTCGGCGTTTTAGCTCAGCGATCGTTAGTGTGTCCAATCCCCACGGCTCGACGTTGAGGCGATCAGGCAGCCATTGATGATGCACACGCGGAGCCGCAACTGCTTTGCGCACATCTATATCGTAGACCAACACGTTTAAGACAATTTGCAACACCGTTGTAATGATCGTGCTGCCACCCGGTGAACCTAGAGCCAGACGCAGACGACCATTTTCGGTAACGATCGTGGGAGTCATGCTCGACAGCGGAATTTTGTTTGGCGCGATCGCGTTAGCCGTTCCGCCCACGAGTCCGAAGGCGTTGGGAGTGTTGGGCGCGATCGCAAAGTCGTCCATCTCATTGTTTAAGACGATGCCCGTTCCCTTGGCGACAACGCCTGCCCCAAACCCGAGATTCACGGTGAACGTCAGGCTGACCGCATTGCGATCGCGATCGACGACCGTGAGATGACTCGTTTCAACCGATTCTTTAGTGAGACGATGCAGCACTGCAGGGTCAACTGCCTTCACCTGACTCGAAGGAGTGGCTTTTTGAGGATTGATTTCCTGTCGTCGTTTTTGAGCATAGACCGGACTAATCAACGCCTTGACCGGGACTTTGACAAAATCTGGATCGCCGAGATAAGTGGCACGATCTGCGTAAGCAATTCGCATCGACTCGACTAACAAATGCAGCGCATCGGGGCTGTGCCACCCCAACGTCTTCAAATCCGTGTCACCAATTATATTGAGAATTTGCAGCAAATGCACTCCCCCTGACGAAGGTGGCGGCATCGAGCAAACCCGCGCCTTCCGAAAATCGCCACACACCGGCTCACGCCAAGTCGGACGATATTGCTGCAAATCTTTTGTTGTAATCAATCCATTGTTAGCTGCCATATCGGCTGCGATCGCGGTGGCAATAGTCCCCGTATAAAACTCTTGGGAATTTTGAGACACCGATCGTAATGTAGCGGCTAGTTCTGGTTGCACTAACTGATCACCCGCTTGATAAATCTTTCCATTATGAGTGAAAATCTTTTGTGCATCAGGATTTTTGAGTAACGTTGGCAGACGCATTTTCGTTGCGCTTACAAATCGCCAACTCACAGGGAATCCTTTTTCTGCAAGTTGAATCGCCGGAGCAATCACCGTTTTCCACGGTAAGCGTCCATATTTGCGATGCACTTCGTAGAGTCCCGCGATCGTGCCAGGTGTTGCCACTGCCAAATATCCATTCGTACTCGCGTTAGGGCGCACGTTCCCCTGGTTGTCCAGATACATAGTTTTTGTTGCGTTGAGCGGCGCACGTTCTCGAAAATCTAATGCCTTTGTCTCATTGTTTTTTGCCTGATACATCAACAAAAAACCACCCCCACCTAGCCCCGCCGAGAATGGCTCAACGACTGAAATTGCAAAGGTTGTAGCGACGGCTGCATCCACGGCATTTCCTCCCTGTTGCAGCATGGATAGCCCCGCTTGAGTCGCAAGAGGGTGGGCAGATGTGACCATGCCTTGAGTCGCCCGATCGAGCAAAACTGTCGGAGATGCTGCGATGGTCGGAGTTGATCGAATCAGTACGATCGAGACAACCACGCTAAGGGAGCAAATTCTTTTAATCGATCGAAACGCGTTTACATATCCCATAAAGTTGTCACTTCCTGTTTTAATGCTGATAAACTGCTAATCCGATCGCGCCTAAAAGCCCGATCGCTAACCAACTTAAAAAAATCAGTCGCGTCAACGTCAACGCCTGCCGAATTCGTTCAGGAGTAATCGGCTGAGTTGGTTCCCCCAATAGAGGTTTGTGCTTTTCCACCCCTTGATACCAGTTGGTTCCGCCGACCTGCACTCCTAAAACTGCCGCATACGCACACTCGCTCCAGCCAGAATTAGGACTGGAATCTTTAGGGGCATCTCGTTGGCAAATTCGCCAAACCTCGTGCGGCTGTCTAGAAAGCAACGCTAAGGTCAACACCGTTAATCGGCATGGAAGCCATGTGAGAATATCATCGGCTTTAGCGCTACACCAACCAATATCTCGATAGGGCAACGTGCGATATCCCACCATTGAGTCTAATGTACTAGCTGCTTTATAAGATAACGCGAACGGAACGCTTCCGATAAATGGTAAAAATGAGCCGAGCAACGCGTAGAACAATGGAGCCATCACACCATCGGTTGCATTTTCAGTCACCGTCTCTAACACCGCCCGTAAAATTTCTGACTCTGATAAATTTTCAGTATCGCGTCCAACATATAGTTTTAGCTGAGACCGCGCCCGATCGAGATTTCCGTCTGCTAAAGGTTGCAACACATCTTCTGCCGCTGATCGTAAACTTCGCCCCGCAAAACAACTTGCTAACAAAATACTTGAAATCGCGATCCCAAACGCTGGATGTAACGCTGCCGAGACGGACACAATCATCCATCCGATCGCGCCACTTCCCACAAGCATGAAAATCGTGAGAAACACTCCTGCCAACCGTAACGATGTCGAATGGTTGAATTCCTTGAAAGCCAGTTTTGTGTAGCGGTTGATCACCCATCCCATCACCTGCACTGGATGCAACCATCCCCACGGATCACCAATTAAATAATCAAGGAGAGCGGCGATCGCGAACACGCCCATTTTTGATTCTAAGTCAAACCACAAAGCTCGCTTCCTCCCCCTGGGCAGCCTGCCAGCTTCGCGCATCATAGTAGAGATCTTCTAAAGATATCCCATAGAGCGCCTCTTCTAGCTTTTTGTGAAGTCGATTCCACAAGCTAAATGTCACCCAGTCTTCAGCTTGTGCCGCGTCAGGTGTATGACGCGGCAGCGGTTCTACGCTTTCTCCCACCGCTTCTAAGATTTGCCCTAGCGAAATTTGCGCTGGAGAACGCGCCAACTGATAGCCACCATAAGCGCCGCGCACAGAGATTACCAAATTTGCCCGTCGCATCTCAATCAGCAACTTTTCTAAATATGGAGCTGGCAGATCTTGCCGTTGCGCGATCGCTTTCACTGACGTAGGACCATACTCCGGCTGAAAGCTGAGATCAAGCAATGCTTTGACGCTATAGTGTCCGCGAGTCGTTAACTTCAAGATAATCTGTTGAGAGGGTGACGATAGCTTAGAAATGCAAATTTATTAATGTCGAGATCTTCGCCCTCCTCACGAAGAAAGCCCTCGCCTAACCTCTTCTCCCAGGCTGGGAGAAGGGCAACCAGACTCTTACTCTTCTCTCCCAGTTTGGGAGAGAGGGCAAACCCACTTTGCAATGACCAATCTTGTTTAATTCAAGATCCTTAGTATCGCATCATCCTCCAGTCCACCGCAGAGCACTTTTAGTGAGTCGTTAATGACAATCAGCAACTCACCGACGCAGTTTTAACAATTCTTGAGGAGATGCGATTAGCTTCAGCGTCAAAAAGACAATCTCTTGCTGTTCGTTAAGCGTAAATAGCCACGACACACCCACTCCAAACCAAGGCGTTTTCACCCGACCCGTAACTTGGATCTCAGTGCAACCGTCCTCTAACATCTGCTTGAGCTTTTCCTGCTGCGGTTGAGCCGTGATTCCCTTCGCTTCAGCGTTGAAATAGTGCTCGATCTCGTCTCGACCTACAATTAGCGACTCAAATGGCGGATGTAGCGTGCCGTCAATTGCAAACTGCTGGCTCGTCGCCTCATAGTCGCCTGCATTGAACGCCTCAAAATAATTCAGAATTGTGGTGTTTGTAATGTCTACGATCGTGAGCGAGTCATCGATCTGGGGAGTCGCATCAGAGTTGACAGTTTGCATAGCGGTTTGACATTGAGGTTTAACCGCACAATAAACAAAAGAAGCAGGACGAGTCCTGCCTCTAGGGAGATATTTGACTAATGAGTTGATCGAGAAAAGTCTCGGTAGACATATACTGCAACATATCTTCACAAAAAGCAACCAAATTTCTGGGTTGTTCGACTATACAAGCTGCCTGACTTACCGATACAGCGTATTGTCAACTGCAACCTTGCAAAACTCACCCTCTAGGTCAAATCGGTCAGTCCCAAAACACCAGCCAATTCGCAGACAAGTTGGAATCGTGTAGCCATAGAATGTCTCCTCTTTCTCCACAATTCCGCCAAAGTTTGAGTAGTGAAATTCCTTGCCCTCTGGATTGCCCCACCGGGACAGCTTCACTGCTTTGAGCCTTCCTCGATCGTTAATGGTGAGCACGGGTTCTGCTATCTCACTAAGATCATTAAAGAACCCCTCCCACCATCATTGAGGTGGTCTGAGGAGTTTGGGTCTAACAACTTCACTTTCTGTAGAAGCTATAGAGGTCAGTGAGAAACCGTGTCAGCGGCAATTGGAAGCATCGTCTCACCGTCTCGCCAAACCTATGCTTCCAACCATACATTTAACGTGCGACTGTACAATTGTCCCGAGCATTGTACAGTCGTATTAAGCATGAATTAGATAGTTCAGTTCTGTCGTCAACCATTCACGAAACATTCGATCTAAAATTTCCTGATGTCTCTCTAGTGTTAGTTCAGATGGAATGAACTCATCTACCATCAGTAGATGGGCCGATTGTTCAATCATCATTGGAGTAATGACCTGACCCGGAGATGCACTGAAAACGACCGCAGAGATATCAGGCTTGAGATTCCAACGATAAAGCTTTCCTTCATAGCCGCACTGATACCGACGGGTATCATCTACATCATAAAGATGCGCCGCTTCGTAAAAGCTAATCTCTTCTTCCTGAATCTGATAAGCAATCTCTTGAGCAAGCTGCAAATAAGGCACAACAATGCGGTAGAGTCGCACTTGATCAAAATCAGAGCGGTTTTCAGCAAAGAACCGCTCTACTTCTTGAGAAAACAAGGCTTGAGCCAGCTTTTTTGTCAGTAAACGATCGCGAATTCCGGCTTCCCACTCTTCTGCACTTACCAACTGATCTGAGAGCCAAGCAAAGGTATCACTTGACCGAAACAACCGATTTTCATGGCGTATTTGGTCTGCTTCGGCTTGAATTTCTTCGGGGGAGACGGTGACACCTCTCGCTTCGATCGCCTGATCCACAATCCTTTGATGAGCAATTGATCGACAAATTTCTTTTAGTCGCAGACCCTTCTTTAGCGCAAGAATAATTTTGTCTGTCTCTATGATTTCCCCCTTAAAGCTAGTCATTTTCTTCCCCTTGGTGCGATTTCAAATGAACGATCGGGCTGCTACCAAAAAATCTGTGGAGAACCCCCCCCAAACTGATTAATCACGATGAAGATTGGCATTGAGATATTAGTTGAGATGGCAGTGTTGCCGATTGAAGTTCCACCGATGTTGGCAACAGTTGCAGATGCGGCTGGGTTAATGTTTAGAGACTGTAGAATCGGCTGGAACAGGGAGAATAGAGCACTCTGTCCAATATTGTTATGGCGGCGATGATGCCGCCGTCCTCCTTCGAGGGTAGTAGTTTCAAACTCTTCTTCTACATAGTCCAGGTCGGCAATGATCATGGTTGTCATCCTCACTCAAAAATCAATACGCTGGAGTTAAAAGTTTGAGACATAGACCTCCGACTCCTGAAAGAAACCGGAGATCTAATGTTCACAAATCAGCTCGGATAAATCGCCCGTTACAGAGGTAACTAAGGAGCGCCTAGAACGATCGCGCCAAAGCCAGCCGTGTTGATCTGCAAGCTGCCGCCGCTCGTGAGCGAGGTGCTGCCGCCAGGACCAGAAGCGGATGCCGTCTGCATCACAGAAGTGTGTTGACTGAAGTACGTGCTGTTGAGAGATAGGTCGAGACCGCCTTCCAGATCGTTTGCTTCAGCAGTGATTTCTTCATAGCTCAAGTCGGTGATAATCATAATTTTCTCCTTTGTAATTCGGTGTTTTTGGTTGTTAACAACTCTGTTGAAGCTGTTATGTATAAGATAGCGATTTAATTGAGTCAATAAAGGGTTTCTTGCTGTTTATGTAGCCAATCTGGCGTAGTTATTTTGTAAGCTCGATCGAGGCTTATTTCAGGTTGTTTAAACAGCAAAAACCAGCACATTCAAGAAAGGTGAATGGGCTGGAAAGAGAGATCCTCAATCGCGGTATTTAGAACGTCCAAGGGCTTGAAGGATTCGCTCCTAGAACGAGCGCACTGAGACCGAAAGTAGAAATATCTAAATGTCCAATACTTGAAAAAGCTGAGCTTCCATTTGGACCTGATACCGCTCCAGTTTGAAAGATTGACATAATCTGATGATATGCCGTTAGCGTGGCTGCCCAATCTGTTCCGCCTTCCAAATGATCTAGTTCAGATACAACTTCTAAGTCATTCAAATCCGTGATTACCATATTGCCTCCTTGAATATTAGAAATAGCGCATTTACATCGAGAGAAATGCGCTATTGCCGAACTTTAAGAACAGAGTAGCGGAGCAAGTCTATGCGTTTGATGCTGTGGGAACTAAGCACCTAGAACGATCGCGTTAAAGCTGCCCGTATCAATCTTCAGGCTCTGAGCATTTGTAAACGAGGTGCTACCTCCAGGTCCAGAGGACGACCCAGTTTGCATAACGTTCAGGGACTCATAAAAGTGAGTAGAATTGATAGAAAGGTCTACACCTCCTTCGAGTTCGCTTGCTTCCGTTGTAACTTCTTGATAGCTCAAGTCAGTGATAATCATCATTTTTTTCCTTTGTTAGTGGATGTTTTCTGGATTAGCAGCTCTGTTGAAGCTGATATGTATAAGATATCGTTTAGAACTTGTGAGTAGGGCATTTCTTGCTGTTTATGTAGCCAATCTGGCGCAGTTTTTCTAGAACACATTTAAATGAAAAAAATGGCGAGTTTCCTAGTTTGAAATCCGCCATTTTCATTCTATTTTTTGAGTCGCAGACGTTACAATCTAGCTTGAAGTCGATTGTAATCTTGTATCATCTGTCCGAACCAAGGCGGAAGACTGCCTCCCTGAGGACTGTCTCCTTGAGACTCGATCGCTTCTACAAAAGTGAGATCTTTAATCTGGGTGGTCGCAACTATTTTCGATGATTCAGTTGTAAATAGACGGCTTTCCTTTAACAATCTACTATAGGTTCGATGTGGAATAAAGTGAATTGGATTGTACCCAGCAAAGCGCAAAATCAGCACACAAGCCCAAGAATAACGACCTTCAGTAATCGATTCAACGACTTGCTTAAACTGTTCAGGACTCATCACCTTATCGCGCGGTTGCGAAGAGCTACTGCGGTGAACGATCATAGAAATCTCCTCAGATTCAAATCATTTTAGAACCTACAAACTCAGACCACCCTTCTGTAATTGACGGACGGGTTCGAGCAGCATTTCCGCGATCGTGTGTCGTCGAACAATGATTTCTGCTGTCGCGGTTTGACCTGCTTTTAGTTCTGTTCGCTGTGCGGGTGTCGAAATCGAATGTCGATCGAGCGCAATTTCAACGCGGTACACTGCTCCCATGCGCTCATCCACCTTGACATCCGGTGAAAGTGATACGACCTTTCCAGTAAAGATGCCATAGTCTTGATAGGGATAGGCATCAAACTTGATTTGAACGCTGTCCCCAACTTTGACAAAGCCCGCTTCTCTGGTCGGTAGGGCAGCGACGAGAATCAATGGTGCAGTTTTAGGAGCAATTTCAGTGATCGTTTGACCTAATTGCACTACTTCGCCACGATTGTGAATGTTTAAAGATGAGACAACCCCATCGACAGGTGCTTTCAGCGTGAGTTGATTCAATTCCGCTTTCGCTTGCTGAATCATTTTTTCGCTTTGCTGCACTTTAGCGATCGCCTGCGTTTGTTGCACGAGCAACTGCTGAACAGCCTGCTGAGCTTGAATCTGAGCGCTTTGACCTTCTGCATACTTTTGGGCTAACTGTGCCCGTAGCTGTCGAGATTCGGCAACGACTTGCTGTAAGTCCGATCGCATTCTTTGAGCTTCAGCGATCGTTTGCCGAATTTCACCCGCTTGTTGGGTAATGGTGCGTTGTCGATCGCCAAATTGCTGCTGTGCTTGGAACAATTGGTCTCTGGCTAATGCCCCTTGATCGACGAGATATTGCCAGCGGGTGAGCCGCTCTTTCTGGTTGTTCGCATCTTCTCGCAGTTGAGCGAGTATGGCTTGGTGTGTGATCGCTTTTTCTTCAGCTTCAGCGATCGCCGTGTCTTGTCCTTGCAGCTTGGCTTGGGCTTGAGCGATTGTCGCTTCCTGAGCTTGGACATTGGCATTGGCGATCGCAAGTCTCGTTTGAGCTTCCAATCGCGTTTTGTCAATTAAGTTTTCAGTTTGCAGCAGTTCTTTTTCATAGCTTGCCCGTTCTTGGCGGAGTCCCTCGACCCGATTGAGCGCGATCTCACTCTCTAGCTCAGCAATCACTTGCCCCGCTTTTACAGATTGTCCTTCTTGAACGTAGACACGAGCAATCTTGCCAGAAACGACAGGGTGAACTTTGTACGCTTCACCCTGTGGCACTAAGCGACCCGGTGCCCTTCCGACTTCTTCCATTTGGCTTGTGGTAGCCCATGCTCCAAATGCAGCGCAAAAAATCATCCCACCCACGACAAGACGATCGGGCAAGCTCGGCGGCGGACGGTCGAGGACGTTTTGCAGCGAGGTAGACCATTTCCCTGCTGAAGGGGTTTGTTCTAAAGGTCTAGCAGATGGATTGACCGTGAACTGAGGCAAGACTGGATCAGAGGCAATTGTGCCGCCGTAGAGATAGGCAATCTCTGGCAGTGCATCTACGTGAATCTGAGGAAATCGATCGGGTTCAGGAGGCGCAATAGAGGTATTAAAGCCTTCTGAAAACAGGGAATCAATCCGAATAGGCATAGTGTGACCTAACGCTAGAAATTGTAGTGATGAAGATTTCCAGTCATCAATCATGAAGCGGCAGGATAATAACAGTCAGCAGCGTTGCGGTTTCTCAAACTGCAACATGGCTTACTTCATCATCGAGTCACGGTGCAGCAACTAGATTTCGCCAGCGATATCGAGGTCTTGGCGCGATCGATCTTAAGTTTTAATGCGACACGATGATCTGAAGCGTTCTTAACCGTTAATCTCTTGTCTGAAGACTGAAATAATCTAGTAGCGCTATCCCTGTGTTCCGTAACAATTTCTTTTAGAGAAAACCCGTCTATTGGCGTTATCTCTAATACCCATAATAGTCTTTCTCGATCGTATTGCAACTAGTTTTAAAGTTCGAGTTGCTGTCGAGCGAGTTGGGCATATAGACCCGATTTTGCAATCAACTGTTCATGGGTTCCTTGTTCTACAATCACTCCGCGATCGAGCACAATAATACAGTCAGCATTGCGAACGGTTGAAAGGCGATGGGCAATGATAAACGTCGTGCGATCGCGGCTAATCTGCTGCAAGTTCTTCTGAAATCGTCGTTCTGATTCCGTATCCAGCGAACTGGTTGCTTCATCTAAGATCAGAATTCGTGGATTGCTTAACAACGCTCGTGCGATCGCGACACGCTGTCGCTGCCCACCGGAGAGCATCGTTCCCCGTTCTCCCACTTTAGTCTGATAGCCTAACGGTAAGGTTTGGATAAAACTATGGGCTTCTGCAAGCTTCGCCGCTTGTAATACCTCTTCTAAGCTGTACTGCGATCGATACAGCGTGATGTTGTCTAAAATTGTGCCTGAGAAGAGAAAACATTCTTGGGGCACAATGCCTAGCTGTTGTCGCAGCGAGAGCGGTGAAACGTGATGGAGATCAGTATTGTCGATCGTAATTCGTCCCGTTGTGGGTTGGTACAATTCTTGAAGTAAGTTTGCTAGGGTCGTTTTACCAGAACCACTGCGTCCGACTAGCGCGATCGTATCTCCTGCTTGGGCAGTGAACGAGATGTTTTGCAGAATGTTGCGACTATCCTCTGCGTGATAGCGAAACGTAACATTCTCGAAGCAGATTTCCCCCCGAATTCGCGGCAGTGCAATCAGCGGCTTTTCTACGCTTTCTTCAGGTTCAGCGCTAAAAATATCATCGAGCCGTTCAACCGATACCAATACTTCTTGAAATTCATCCCACAAGCCGACCAGCGACAAAACAGGCGTAATCACATTGCCAATCATCATGTTAAACGCGACAAACTGACCGATGCTCAGTTGATCCTGAATCACCAACGTTGCACCGTACCAAAGTAAAAGCGTACTGCCGAGTAAACTGATCGTTGAACTTGCGCCTTGTAAACTGTTCGCGAGTTTCTGTCCCCGAAATTGGGAATTGAACATACTCGTCAGGTCGTCTTCCCACTGCCAGCGCAATTCGCGCTCTGATGCTGTTGCTTTTACGGTTGAAATTCCAGTTAACATTTCAACCAGCGTCGAATTTTGCTTGGCGGAGTCATGAAAAATCTGGCGCGACATTTGCCGTAAAAACGGACTGGCAATCAGGGTTAACAGCACGATCGGCGGGATGATTGCCAGCACCAAACAAGCCAACTGCCAGTTGTAGTGGATCATCAGTCCCACATAAACGATCGCCATGACTGCATCCAACCAAGCGGTGATCGCTTGTCGAGTAAGAAACAATTGAATCTTGTGATTCTCCTGCACTCGCGTCACAATATCCCCCACATGACGAGTTGCAAAGAATTGAAGCGGTAGATTTAACGCGTGACTAATAAAGCCGCTAATCAAAGTCAGATCGACTTGGTTGGAGAAGAAATCTAAAAGATACTGTCGGATGCAGACTAAGCCAATTCGCCAAGCCCCAAACAATAGCAATCCCAGGATGAAAATCTGGAGAGTGGGTAAACTTTTGTGAACCACCACTTGATCGAGAATAATCTGAGTAAATAGAGGAGTGACCAAGCCAAAAATTTGCAGCAAAATCGAGGCGAGAATGATCGACCAAAGCATCGATCGATAAGGCATAAATGCCCCCAAAAACCGCCCCAAAGAGGGCTTAGCTCCGGGCATTGCTTGAAGCAAAGCAGTAGGATGCAACAGCAGCGCATATCCTGTCCACCCCAGTTGAAATTCAGCCGTACTCAGAGCGCGACGACCCAATGCTGGATCAGACAAGATGACGCGATCGCGCTTGACTCGATACACCACAATGTAATGATCGCCTTGCCAGTGAGCAATCCAAGGCGTAGTTTGTTCGGCTAAACGGTTAAAGCTCGATCGGACAGGTCGCGCCTGAAATCCTAAGCGCTCTGCGGCTAATGCTAGCGCTTTTAGCGAAGCTCCAGATCTTCCGACTTCCGCTAGATTTCGCAACATGTTCATGCTAAATCGTTTTCCCCAATACTGAGAAATCATCGCTAGACAAGCTGCGCCACAATCCGAACTACTTTGCTGGGCAATGTAGGGAAACTGCCCGAATCTGCGACGCTGTGTTCTGGGTTTTGCAAACTCGATCGCAGAAGGTTTTGACTGAGGGAGTGCAGGTTGCCCTTTGGGTAAAGTCGGCTGCACTGGAGGCTGAACGATGACTCGCGGTTGTCGTCTTATTTCTGAGGATTGTTCACTGCTCAAAACAGGCACGATCGATTGTGCAGTTTCCCAATGCTCGATCGAGAGTTGATAGACCAAAAGTTCTGTTGTTGCGATCCAATCATTGAGAATCGGTTGAGGGTAACCCCAGAAGTCTCCAGGTTTAACTACTAAGGGAGCTTGAATTTGACCTTGACACAGCCAGAATCGCCCTGATTGAGTGGGAGTCACTTCAGCAAGGTTTGAGCCTGCCGGAACTTGGATTTTGCTCAGATAAGGAAGGAGTCGTTTTAGCGTGTGACTCGATTGCGATCGCAGATCTGTCAAAACTTTCAAAAACAGCAATTTCTGGCGCGCTTGAACGGCATTGAATATAACGTCTTGCAGTTGTGGAAGCCGTTGAAGCCAGGGAGAAAGCTGCTCGATCGAGATCTCAGCAATCTGTCCAGAACTTGCAGCGATCGCTTGGTAGGTGAGTGGGCGATCGCAAAACGCTTGATCTGCGCCCCATGTTTCCCCCACCTCTAACACAGCGGCAGGAACACCAGAGCAAATGAGGCGGACTCGTCCTTGGCATACGATAGAGAAGGTCTGAAGCGACGAATGCTCAGGAGTTAAACGCTCACCTAATTCAATCTCGCGTAAAATAAAAGCCTGAGCAAAGTTAGCAATCTGTTGAGGACGATCAGGAAATAGATCAGAAAGAATATTTTCTAAACGCTGATCTGCATCACTAGAAGGTGTCGAAAGCAGATCTCTCCCGCTGCTTGAAATTGGTTCCATAGTAAGGTAATTTTAGAGGGCATGATTGTTCGGAGATATCAAATGAGCAGTAATGTCCTTCTATATCAATGCGAGTTTTCCAAATCCCCAAAGAAGTAAAAAAACTTTATTTATTCAGACGAATCTTACACTCTTGCTCTGGTAGTGCGCTGATGGAAAAGGTGAATGAAGTACTCACAGCGTCATCCCTCTAGGGACTGATTGCTACTTAAAGTTTTTGGAGAAAGGCGAGCTTAAAAAGCAGATAACAGAATAGACCAACTGGATTTGAGCGTTAGGAACTCCAAAACGATCCAATAGACTTGGAGCCTTTTCAGGCAACTGCTCAACCGTTCCAGTTCACTTCAGTTCACAAGAGATATTTAATCCCATTGCCCACTTAAGTTTTACGCTTCCACTCAGCTCACTTCAGTCACTGGAACAAGAATTCAGTCAACAAAAGTGGAACCAGTAACAGAGCCACAACAATGCAAAGCAGTGTGTCAGGTTCAACTGCGAAACCCTAAGATTTTTTGGCGTTGCATAATAGGAGTATGAATTGAGGTCATTTCCCATGCAGTGCCCTGAATGCCAGTCTCCTCACATCCGTAAAAATGGAAGAAAGAAAGGTAAGCAAAATCAGGCGTTGCTGAATTTGATCTATGAAACACAGATTTTGCCCTCACCCTAGCCCTCTCCCACAGGACTATCCAATACGCAAAAGTGTGTAGAAGGATTGCTGTGAGGGGGCTGTGGGGTAGAAACGTGAGAGAGTAAAGTCACGACTGAGAATTGGAGGACAAACCGATGCGAGATTGGGCGCGCTAAGAGATCAATC
>JBBRPT010000062.1:0-37281 GCA_038227635.1 Leptolyngbyales cyanobacterium
GACCGTGTGCCACGGGGGTAAGTCATGGGGCATCAGTCGCCAAGCTTCTCTCGCTCGCGCCACATACCGTAAGCCATTGAACACTTCGCGTAGACTATGGTCTCGTTGGGGGACTGCTTCTGTCATTAATGTTAAGTACGGTGCGCCAAATGCCCATTCTTCGTCGCTCACATCCGTTGGGTATGGCTTTCTACTCATGCTCCCAGTCTAACGAAAGTGCATAACACCCTCTAGAACGGCTAGAGCGAGAAATCGATCGCACCCAAGCCCGTTATCCACAAGCGACCTATATCGGGATTGCCGATGGTGCCGCTTCAAACTGGCAATTTCTCAACCGTCATACCCATGAACAGATCCTCGATTTCTATCATGCCTCCAGTTATCTCGGTGCCGGTGCCGATGCCCTGTATCCCGCAGACTTACCCCAACAGAAGCAATGGCTCAACCAGAGTTGTCATCAACTGAAGTATGACCCCGGAGCCGCCACTCAACTTTTACCAACAGATGCTCGAACTATCCCAGTCTCAAGCCTCTCCTAAGACAATTCAAGAGAATCTGAGTGCGGCGGTGACCTACTTCCAGAACCATCGCCATCCAATGAACTACGCCCTTTACCGCGACCAACACTATCCGATTGGGTCTGGGGTGACCGACGCCGCTTGCAAAACGGTGATTAAGCAACGCTTGTGTTGTTCTGGGATGCGATGGAAAGAGACAGGCGCAGCCGTAGTCCTGAGTTTAAGAACGTTGGTCTTAACTCCGACACGATGGAGTCAGTTCTGGAACAAGCTCAATCAATATGGCTTCCCTGTTGCTCTTTAGATGCTATCAAATTCAGGTCGCACTCCCTTTGAAAGACTTAAACGCCTCAATCACAGACCTGAGTGTTTGCTGTGCAGGAAGGAGTAGACGGCAAAGATTGAGCCACCATCGTTTTCGAGACGGTAGGCTCAAAATCCAGATCAAACTTACCTGTCAACAGTTTCCCAGTCTTAAAAAACATTTGGCGAGCGAAGTAGACACCATTGTTGTAGTGCTTCCCAGACTGCTCACAAAGATAGTGCAAAATTGCTTCAGTCTCTTTATCTGCCTTGATCAGGCATTGCTGAACACCCATTGATTTTTTGAGTTTTGCCATTACAGCCAGTCCTGGTTGTCATAAAAATGCAGTCCGTTACCGCTATAACTATCGACAGCTTTAACTACTCGAAACTCTACGGTTACGTCGTCACGCTTAAACCTTTCCCACCGACATTGACGTAAAGGTTCAGGGACATCCTTGTACATAGGTTCCCCTAACCTTTTCCATTCATCTCATTGCTCAATTTCGTAATCACAATCTGGGTTGCCATTGGGAGATTTAATTGAGATGTCAAACATATAACCAGCGCTCCAAACACCGTTATACCAATCGTCGCAATTGACCATCTCCACATCAAAATCACGACACTCAAGAATAAATTCAGGATTGAGCGTTACAACATCCTGCTCTAACGCTGGTATGGCTTTAACAAGTTCTTGAAACAGTTTTTTCATCTCAACCTTGGCTGATTCAATAGCCTGATCAGGCTTGTCTTCATCTAATAAAATCTCTTTGCTCAAATAAACGTAAGCCACTGTTTTGACCTCTTTTAGTTGACTTCATCTAATCTAACAACTAGAATAGTAGATGTGAAGCAACTTATCTACTTATTTATTATGCTGACTCAAGAGGATTACAAAACGCATAAACACGTCAAATTCTTAGTTAACTATCATTTTGTTTGGATTCCTAAGCGCAGACGAAAAGTTTTAACTGGCAAGATAGCAACTAGAACACGTCAGATCTTTGCAGAGTTAGCGGTAGAGAAAGACTGGGATATTCTTGCGTTAGAGGTTGCCCCTGACCATATCCACCTTTTTGTCAGTGTCAAGCCTACCGACACGCCTCATTTGATTGTCAAAGCGTTTAAGGGGCGTTCTAGTCGCTACTTGCGTAAAGAGTTTCCTGAACTTTGCAAGATGCCTTCACTGTGGACTGGTAGCTATTTTGTCAGCACAGCCGGAAACGTTAGTAGCGAAGCGATTAAGAGGTATATCGAAGACCCTCATCACAGCGCAAACTAGAAAGAACAAGGCGGTTAAAACTGCTCGTTCGCTTTCCTCTCAACTCTGAAGAGATTGAGCTTCCCGCGTATCGCCTTATCCTGTGAAGGACTAGGCTAAAGTTGGGCGAGAGCCGACAAGCTGATGCCGAGAATGCCGATGAATCTTGCTAGAGGCTTGAGTTCTTCATGAGCGGCTGATTTTTATTTCATAACCCTTTACCTCGAGAGAGACACGATCGCTCAACCTCCCTCCTTTGAAATATGCCCCAAGACAACTTATGCCGTCCCCACAGCTTTAAATGTCACTTTATATTTGTATAAAACATACTTGCCCGCGTCTTTGCCTGTGGGCTTTAGAGTGCCTTCTTTTTGAGCACTTGTGACTAGTCGATACACCTCTTGAACTGCAAGGTTATCTAATATTCCATACCCTGTGTGCCCTGTGATCGTTAGTTCACTGGTGGCGATGCTGCCGTCTGGAGCAATCAAAACATTAATGTAGGCTGGCTCAAACTTCTCAGTTAAATTGAACGGTAGCTTGTAGGGAACGTCGGCAACTGGAACATCTTTCTCAGCAAGATTTCCTTCAGCAATTCCTCGATCGGTGATGTTTTTCTTAAACCAACCTCCATAACTGTCAATGTTATTAGCAGCCACTTCATTAGGGGTTGCGCCCGGAGACTTAAAGGTAATGCTATCGCGCATCCGCCGAATTTCTGTCAGCAACTCCTCTCTTGGGCGAACCGGAGCCGTTGGAGTTGGCGGATTTGTTGAAGTTGCTGAAGATGTTGGATTTGCTGGGTTTGTTGGAGTTGCCGGGTTCGCTGGAGTTACCGGATTTGTTGGGGGCACAACTCCTGACTGAAGAGGCGGAATATTTGGGTCAGTCCCTCCCGGTGGGAACGGAGTTGTGGATGGAGATTGAGATGGGATGGGAATCGCCGTCAGATCAGGTTTAGTCGTGCTTCGAGGTGAATTGAACGTTCGCGCAAGTGAAGGGTAAGAAAAGACGGTTGGTGAAGAAGACCGAAAAATAGGGGGAGCAGGCGGCAAGGTTGGGCTGCTGTAAGGCACGATCGGATCTTGAAATTTATACAAAGACGCATCGGGCGGAATCAGCGGAGTTAAATCTTGTCCTAACGGAATCTTTACGGTGCTGTTAGGCGTTTTAGGAATCGGCGGTAACCCGATCGCAGAGGTAGAGGCTTGAGCTTGAGGCGACGAGTTGAGTAACCGAACGACGCGCTTGACCTCCGGTTTAGTCTCTTCGGGCGTAAAAAGAGGGAGCCATAAGAAGAAAAATAAATGGGCACCTACTGAGCCAACAAGTGCTAGCGAAAACGGCTGACGCAACGCATCAGGAAGGTTGCGGAAAAACGCAGAGAGGGCAGACTCAGAGGCGATCGGCTGATTCATAACATTCGTCACATTCGTCGGGGCAAGCAGGTTGAAAAACTCCACCGCTCAAATCTTAGCGCTAGAGTTCTCGGTTAGGAGAGACGACTCAATTCTTTTCTTAAAAGACTTCAAACGGAAGAAAAAATTGTAAGAAACTCGAGACTTAGATCGACCGTTTGCCAAGGCATGAGTTTATGCCCCTAAAGTGATCTGAGTAGGCAACCCTTGCGATCGAGATCACACAACATTCATAAACAGACGTTAGAACCCAGGGTTCTGAGGGCAATTTTAATAGATAAGATGACGGTGGATGATCTTGACTTTGATAACAATGGCTCTAGCGTCGATAGACGAGTGGGCAATTTGCTGCGCGAAGCTCAGGATCGCGACAAAGCTCAACTCTTTCAGGCGGGTGCAAATAGTTCTTCGGCAGTTGCAATTATCAGTGATTGCCAAGCCGATCATGGGCAGACTAACCACTATGTTGCCAATTCAGAACCACAAAATTTATTGCATTGCGATGCAGCACCCTCTCAAGGTTTGGGCTGTGATGGCGATCGCTTATCAGTCAGCGACGCAGGAGGGTGACGCATGAAATCTCGTGACGTAACCAAGCAAAAGATTTTAGTTGTCGATGACGAACCCGATAACTTAGATTTGCTCTACCGGACGTTCCATCGAGAGTTTAAAGTGCTGCGGGCAGAAAACGGTCCGGCAGCGCTCGACATTCTCTTAAACGAAGGCGACGTGGCGGTCATTATCTCTGACCAGCGAATGCCGATGATGAGTGGCACCGAGTTTCTGAGTCTGACGGCAACTCAATATCCTGACATCATTCGGATCATTCTCACGGGCTACACCGATGTCGAAGATTTGGTCGAAGCCATTAACGCAGGTAAAGTCTTTAAATATGTCACCAAGCCGTGGGATGACGAAGAACTTAAGCAGGTCGTTCGTCAAGCTGCCGACACCCACAGCGTTCTCAAAGCCAGAACTCGAGAGTTGCGACGGACTCTGCAACGTGAGTCACTTTTCAACGCGGTCACCAACACCATTCGGAGTGCTCTCAGCTATCGACAAATCTTGCAGACGATCGTCGAAACGGTTGGCAGTATGTTTGAGGTTAGTTGCGGAATTTTGCGCCCCTTTCAAGAGGGTGAGTTAGACGATGAAGAATTTGTTTATTGGAAAGAGAATAGTGAATCTAAGCCCCAAGGTTCTCTCTTTCAAACTATCTGGAAAACGCATCAAGTTGAGGTGATTCAGGACGCAACGCTCGCCCCTTTAATTCAGGCTCAGGATTTGCGTTGTCAACAGGCATATCAAGCAGCAGACATTCGATCGAGCTTAATAGTGCCATTGGTCTGTCAGCAAGAATTAATGGCGGTGCTGGCGCTGCATCAGTGTGGAGAATTTCGTCAGTGGCAGCAAGATGAAGTCGAGCTGATCAGCATGGTGGCAGATCAAGCAGCGCTGGCACTTTCCCAGGCATATGCTTATGAGCAAGTGCGGGCGCTGGCAAAGCGGGAGTCGTTGATCAACACGATTACGACTGCGATTCGATCGAGCCTTGATCCGCAAGAAATTTTTGCCGCCATCACTCAGCAGTTGGGACAAGCCCTACACGTTGATGGCTGCGCGCTGTCACTCTGGACAGAGGATGACAAATTTGTGCACCTGGTGGGGTTACACGATCCCAACTGGCGGCACGGTGATCCGATTGCTTCAAAAATCAACGAGTTATCAGCTTTGGAGCGATCGCTGCCTCAGTCAGGGGTTCCGATCCAAGACAACCCTGTTCTCAAGCAGCTGCTCGTTTCTCAGCAGCCCGTCGTCTTAGAAGACTTGTCTCAACACCCAGAAATGCAGGTTGGAGAGACCCCTGTTTGCACGCCCGCTCGTGCATTGCTGGTGGTGCCCTTAATTTCAGACGGCAAGATTATTGGCAGCATTTCTCTACGACAAAATCAACACACTCGCCTTTGGAAAGCGTCGGAGATTCAACTCGCTCAATCGGTGGCAGCTCAAGCCGCGATCGCTGTCCAACAATCACGTCTCTATCAAAAGACCCGCCAACAAGCTGAACAGTTAGTGCTCCTCGATCGCCAAAAAACCGAGTTTTTCCAAAATATTTCTCACGAGTTTAGAACGCCTCTAACCCTAATGGTGGGACCTTTAGAGTCGGCAACGGTTCAACAAGAGGGGTTGACCTATGAAGAAGCGACGACCGCTCTGCGAAATTCTCGGCGTTTGCTGCGGTTGGTCAATCAGCTTCTCGATCTGCAACGCCTTGACGCAGGGCGAATGCAGCCAAAGTTCCGCCCATGCGACCTAAAAGAGGTCATCAGTCAAGTTGTTGATTCATTCCGCCCTTACTGCGAGAAAAAGGGGCTGACTGTCACGACTCAACTCAGTTCATGTTCGGCAACTTATTTAGATCTCGAGAAATTCGACAAAGTTCTCTACAATCTATTGTCGAACGCGATGAAGTTTACGGCAGCAGGCGAGACGATTACGATCGTTGCGCGACCAGACGGCAATCATTGTCTGTTACAAGTCATTGACACTGGAATTGGCATTCTCCCTGATCAAATTCCTTTTTTGTTTGAGCGTTTCCGACAGGCTGAAGGTTCGGCTAATCGCAGTTATGAAGGCACGGGTTTGGGTCTAGCACTCGTTAAAGAACTCGTCGAACTGCACGGAGGATGGATCACGGTCGAATCTACTTATGGAGAAGGCACCAGATTTAGCATCTGGCTGCAAACAGGTAGTGCACATTTGCCAGCAGAGCAGGTGACTGAAGACCAGGCAGAGCTGCAATCAAGCCGTGCAGCGGTGGAGTTAGCCGATTTAGAAGTGGAACTTCAGGACACGTCTGAACTAGAAGACTCGATTCAAAATTCAAAATTTAAGACACAAAATTCTGACACAGCAACTATTCTCGTCGTGGATGATAACCCCGACTTACGATCGTATGTCTCAGGCATTTTGCGGAAACAGGGCTATCAAGTCTGGACAGCCCGCAACGGTGCCGAAGGATTCCAGGAAGTTAGAGATCGCCGCCCTCACTTGATCGTGACGGATTTGATGATGCCGATCGTGTCCGGTCTCGACATGATTCAGATGATTCGTGGTGACGATGAGATCAAAGGCATCCCAATCGTGCTACTGACTGCTAAAGCCGATGAAGACACGCGCATTGAAGGGGCTGAGCTGGGTGCAGATGCCTACTTGTCAAAGCCGTTTAATGATCGTGAGCTGCTGGCAGAAGTTCGCAATCTCCTATCACTGAAAGCAAACGAACAGCGCGTTGCTCAACTCAACACCTATCTCACCGAATCTGTCTTGAAACGGTTTTTGCCTCCGGCGTTAGTGCAGCGAGCCGCCAAAGGTGAACTCCTGCTAGATTTGCGTCCTGAGCCACGCATGATTACCGTCTTATTTAGCGATATTGTTGGTTTCACTCAGCTTTCTAACACCTTGCGATCGCGCCGCGTTGCCGAACTGCTGAACGAATATCTCGCCAGCATGACTCGTGCCGTGTTTGAGAATGGTGGCACCGTTGATAAGTTCATGGGTGACGCAATTTTGGCAATCTTTGGTGCACCTGAAGAACTGACTCCCAACGAGCAAGTCAGACGCGCGATCGCGGCGGCTCGTCAAATGTATCGAGCGTTAGATGAACTTAACGACCGCTGGCAGGCTCAAGGAATTAGCCGAGTCCAGTTTCGGTGTGGCATTCATCAAGGAACGGCAGTCGTCGGCATGTTTGGAGGTGAAGAACGAGCGGACTACACGGCGATCGGTCCCAGCGTCAATATCGCCTCTCGCATTCAGGCAGCCGCAAAGCCGAACTGCATTCTGGTGTCTGCTGCGGTTGCTGACTATCTTGATGAAGATATGATTACCAAAGTCAGCCCCTTGGAACTGAAGGGAGTCGATGAGACGGTGTTGACGTTCTCGGTCAATCCTTATCTAGATGTGCCTCATAGAGCACCCCAGTAGGAGGCTTCAGCGCACTTCCTACCCCTGACTTTGAACGAAAAGCCATCCAACGACTAAAATGAGGGTGGCTTGGAGTTTCTGGGATGGTGAGCTATGAATTCGCTGGCTGATTTTCAGTCCGGGTGCGATCGCCGACACAATGATCCCCCAAATCTATGGCTTGCGGTTTTGGCAGGCTCACTGGTCGTGCATTTGTTATTGCTGCTGTCGGGGCGGTTGTTTCTGTTTCGGGTCACTAGCCAAAAACCTGCGGGAGTGGTGGCTCCGATCGAGCTAGTCGATCTTTCTCCAAAGTCTTCTAATAAAACGACGCGATCGACTCGTTCATCCGCTCCTAAAGTGGTTACAGCTTCCGCAGATTCTCAACGTGCGGCTAGTTCTGAGGCGGCTCCTCAACGTGCTGCGCCGATTCAGCCCGCGATCGTCCAGCAACCCATTCCTCAGCTAACTCCACAGCCCTTGATCGTCCAACAACCAATCCCTAAGCCAACTCCCCGGTTCACTCCTCAGATCATCAAGCCTTCTCCTGTCAAACCTACGGGTGTTGCCTCAACGCCAAAACCGCAGTTTTCGTCTCAGCCAACGGCTTCTAACGATTCAAATTTGAGGCAAGATTCTACCTCGCCTCAATCTTCACCGTCTCAGCCAGCAGCTTCTAATAATTCAAATCCTGAGCAAGATCCCACTTCATCAGGTAACTCTCTACCAAAACCGTCAATTCCGGGTGGGGGAGGTTCTGACTCAGGCTCACCTGCTGGTTCTAATCCTCAAATGCCCGACCCAGAAGTGCCATCTGTTCCTGTGAAGCAGCAACGAGGAGAAGGCAGTGGAGTACAGGTGGCTTTATCGAATCCTCAGCTAGGAAATGATGGGAAAACGATTCCTGATCAGCCTGCTCGACCTATAGAATTGAGTAAGTCGATTCCTGACTCAAACTATCCATCTGTGATTGAGCTAAATTTTGGACAGAGTGTTCGCTTAAGAATACTAGTAAAAAGTACAGGTAAGCTCGATCCATCAGCGACGACTGTGATAGAAGGCAGTCGATCACTAGAGTATGACAATCAAGCGATCGAGTTGGTGAAGCAGTGGACGTTTGAGCCTGCGCTGCAAGCAGGGAAACCCGTTGACTCTCTTTTGGATATTTCTGTGCGGATTGATGCTTTACGATAGATTGAGTTATCTTGATTCTTGAAAATTTGTAGATAGACTGCGCGAAGACTATGTTATGGTTGAGGACGCCAAAGTGAAGTCAAGGAAAAATGCGGGCGTAGTTTAGTGGTAAAACCTTAGCCTTCCAAGCTAATGATGCGAGTTCGATTCTCGCCGCCCGCTTAAAAAAAACCCCCGAAGCACATTTGTTTCAGGGGGATTTTGATTTTAATACGTTGTCACTGCTCGTTCTGGCACCCTCGACTCTTCCTCTTCTAACTGAATGGGAACGGGCTGAACTTGCCAAATATCGCGTGCATAGTCTTGAATCGCGCGATCGGACGAAAAATATCCAATTCGAGCCGCATTTAGAATAGCCATCTTTGTCCAAGTTTCGGTGTTTCGATAGGCGTGGCTGACGTGCTTTTGACAATCAATATAAGACCGATAATCAGCGAATAGGAGATAGTCATCTCGATCTTTAAGTGAATCAATCAAGGGTTTAAACAAGTCTCGATCGCCCTTTGAAAAGTAGCCTGATGCAATCTGGTCGATCGCGGTTTTCAGGTCGGCATTTGCTTGGTAATAATCTGTGGGGCGATATCCTTGCGCTTTGAGTTGCGCCACTTCTGGAGTAGTCAAGCCAAATAAGAAAAAGTTTTCGGCTCCCACTCGATCGCGGATCTCAATATTCGCACCATCTAACGTACCGATCGTTAGTGAACCGTTCATCGCAAACTTCATATTGCTGGTGCCAGAGGCTTCTTTACCCGCTAACGAAATCTGTTCTGAGAGGTCAGCCGCCGGATAAACGTGCTGAGCTAAAGAAACGCCATAGTTGGGAAGGAACACCACTTTGAGACGATCTTGGAGGTCTCGATCGTGATTCACTACATCTGCGACTGAGTTAATCAACTTAATGATCAGCTTTGCCATCGTGTAGCCCGGAGCCGCTTTACCTGCGAAAATCACCGTTCTAGGAAGCACATCTGCGTCGGGATGCTGTTTGATGGTGTTGTAGAGGGTGATGACATGCAGAATATTTAAGTGTTGACGCTTGTACTCATGAAAGCGTTTTACTTGAATGTCAAACAGTGAGTCAGCATTGACGCTGATTCCGATTGTTCTTTGAATATATTCTGCCAAATCTTGCTTGTTATCTTGCTTGATCTGCCGCCATTGCTCACAAAATTCTGCATCCTCTACAAACGCTTCTAGCCGTTTGAGTTCGTCTAAATTCTTGACCCAGGTTTTGCCAATTTTATTCGTGATTTGCAGCGCTAATTTCGGATTTGAAATCAATAGCCAACGTCGAGGAGTCACTCCATTTGTTTTGTTGCTAAACTTCTCTGGAAATAGTTCGTAGAAGTCTCGTAAAAGCTGATGTTCTAGAAGATCGGTGTGCAGGGCGGCGACTCCGTTAATCGCGTGACTGCCCACACACGCCAGATATGCCATTCGCACTCGTCGCTGTGTTCCTTCTTCGATGATTGACATGCGAGTGATCCGATCGCCATCTCCTGGATAGAGAAGCCGGACTCGATCGAGGAATCGATGATTGATCTCAAAAATAATTTCTAAATGACGGGGCAATAGTCGTGCAAAGAGATCGAGACTCCACCGCTCTAGGGCTTCTGGCAGAATGGTGTGGTTCGTATAGCCAAAGCTGTTTTGTGTAATCTCCCATGCTCGATCCCACTCTAAACTGTGCTCGTCGATCAAGAGCCGCATCAGTTCGGCAATGCCGATCGAGGGATGGGTATCATTAATTTGAATCGCAACCTTATCAGTAAAGTGATCAAAACTTGAATGCGTTTGTAGATAGGTTCGGATTAGATCTTGTAGCGAACATGAGACAAAAAAGTATTGCTGCTGTAATCGCAACTCTTGTCCCTGATAGTTATTGTCATTCGGATAAAGAACTTTTGTAATATTCTCAGAAAACGTCTTATCAACAACAGCCCGGGCGAAGTCTCCAGAGTTAAAAACTTCTAAGTTAAAGTCTTCGCTCGCCCTCGCACTCCACAATCTCAGCGTATTGACCGTATTTGAGCTATAGCCAGAGATTGGCGTATCATACGGCGTTCCTAAAACCGTGCGTTCAGGAATCCAGCGCACCTGATGTCGTTCAGTTTCATCAATGTGACTTTCAGTTCGTCCCCCTAGCTTGACTTCAACAATATACTCCGGTCGCGGAATCTCCCACGGGTTGCCAAACCTCAGCCAGCGATCGGGGCGCTCAACCTGCCAGCCATCTCGAATCGTTTGTTGAAAAATCCCAAATTCATAGCGAATGCCATATCCGATCGCAGGCATTTCTAACGTCGAAAGGGAATCTAGAAAACAGGCGGCGAGCCGACCTAACCCACCATTGCCAAGTCCGGGGTCGTCCTCCTGTTCTAGCAAATCATAGAGATCAAATCCTAGTTCTTGCACAATGTCTCGGATTTCTTCATAGAGTCCGACGTTGACCAAATTTTTACCAAGCTGTCGCCCGATCAGATATTCAGCAGACAGATAGCAAACGACCTTAACTCCGGGTTGCAGATAGGTTTGATCGACCGTTTTAATCCAACGTTGCAGAAGGCGATCGCGCACTGTATAAGACAACGCCATAAAATAATCGTGCGGAGTCGCCCAAGCTCTATCTTTTGCCAAAACGTAGTAAAGATTGTCTAATAACGCCCGTTTCAGCGTTTCTCGATCCATTCCAGTCCGATCATCTTGCACTTGAATCTGAACGTGTTCTGTTCGACAGAAATGCTTTTTGAAATGCGGAGTATGATGACCATTCTGCTTTAAGGAGTTGCCGTTCATAAGTGAAATCCTTTAGGCGTGTTCTAGTCACTTAAGCTAAAGAGGTCGCACCTTCACGGCATCTAGCTCAAGACATAGCAAGACCTCCAGCCCTGATAAAGGGTGGAGGCTTGAAGGGGAGATCAGCAGTCAAAAATCAAATTCTGAATCTGACCTCTAAAATCTATCTAGTAAGCGCGACGGCTGAACTGATAGTACAAGAAAAGAGCAATGATAGCGCCAATGACAGCGACAACGATACCAGGAAGGCTTAATGATGCGGAAGTAATCGCTAACGTCCCTGTGTTGATTAACGTGAACACCGAGCCGCCAATAAAAGCACCAACAATACCCAAAACCATCGTGCCAAGAATGCTGCCGCCCTGAGTACCAGGGTAGATAGCTTTTGCGATCGCGCCTGCAATAAGTCCTAAAACAATCCAAGCAATAATATTCATGATTTAACTCCGCTGTAGTTTCGGTTGAAAAAGGGTTGATTAAACAAAACAGCCTTTATTGACCAGAGCCTGTTCCGGTGGGATTGGTAGTTGAGCCAGAACTGGGACTGTTCTGTGAGCCACTGTTCGTCGAATTAGGTGACGAATTCGGTTGAGCAGCGTTGGGGGTCGTCGGCTGGGAACTGGATTTGGCAGGGGGGGCAGCCTGAGTAGCCGGGGCAGGTTGGGTCGCTGGGGCAGATTGAGTCGCCGGAGCGGGTGACTGAGGAAGGGTGATATTTACTTTGGGGGCTTCAGTAGGCGCTTGGGGCACAGGCACAATACGATCGCGCTCAATCACTCGCTCACGCACTTCAGGAGACGGGCTGGCTTTGGGCGAAGCAGCCCCACCAGGAACCACGATCGTGCTGTTGACTGGGGCAGGAGTTTGATTGCTTTGGTTTAACAGATAGAGTCCACCACCCACGAGCGCTGCCGTACCTGCAAGAATGAGACCAACAAGCAGACCTCGACCTGCATTGTCGTTATCGCGAACTTGCTGGTTGGCTTCATAACGATGCTGCTCAACTGCACGTCCTTGTACATAGCCATCTTTGTAGTCAACCGGATTAGGGTTTACCACATTAGACTCGCCCGTGTCAGAGACACGCTTGGGGTTGTTTTCTGGATCGTTTAAGTTTGCCATATTAAAAAGTTAGGGTAGTTGAGAAGTTATCTAAAAGCGATGATTAGGTCGCTTTTGCAAGTCAAAGTCATTGAGTGATGCCCCCGAACAGCCAAGCATTGCTTGTGTTCTTGGTTACAATCTACTCTCTAGTTCGAGTCGAATCGCTGTATCTAGAGAAGTAACACTTCCTCTAGCTAAAGAGAGATTGCTAGAGGTTTGGGGAGAAGACAGAGTTGACCTGAAGAGCTATTTTTTTGAAAATCAAAGCATAAAGGGTTTGACACATTCCCTAAAAGCCCAAGGGTGCTGGCAAGCCGATAGAATAAAGAGTGAAATTCAGACGATCAGCGGAGAACACTATCATGGCGGAGTTGACCGCGCAACCCAGTCAAGAACTGGATATTTCTAGCCTCGATGCCGACCTTGCGAGTCAAAGTCCACAAAAAATTCTCGCAGCTGCCCTCAGTCAGTTTGACAACATCGCCATCTCGTTTAGTGGTGCTGAAGATGTGGTCTTGATCGACATGGCACATAAGATCAATAAAGACATCAAAGTTTTCAGCCTTGATACGGGTCGTCTTCATGCCGAGACTTATCAGTTTATTGAGCGAGTCAGAAAGCATTATGGAATCACGATCGAGGTAATGTATCCCGATGCGGCTCAACTCGAAAATTTAGTCTCCACCAAAGGACTCTTCAGCTTCTATGAAGACGGGCACCAAGAATGTTGCGGCATTCGCAAAGTTGCGCCCCTGCGTCGCAAGCTGTCTACTCTGGATGCGTGGATCACAGGTCAGCGCAAGGATCAAAGTCCGACTCGCGCCAACGTGCCTGTAGTGCAAGTTGATAAAGCGTTTTCAAGTGACGATCGGACTCTGATCAAATTCAACCCGCTGGCAAATTGGACATCAGCAGACGTTTGGATGTATCTCCGATCGTATGAAGTGCCCTACAATCCGCTGCATGAGCGAGGCTTTGTTAGCATCGGCTGTGAGCCGTGTACGCGCCCAACGCTGCCACAGCAGCACGAGCGAGAAGGTCGCTGGTGGTGGGAAGATGCGACAAAGAAAGAATGCGGGTTGCACGCACCGACCCAGGATGATTAATTCCCGATTCAATTTTTGAATGCGACGGGTCTGGTCATGGCGCGATCGACGGGGAGACGTTCCACCGGAACGTCTCTACGGTGGCGTTTATCGATTGGGTTGGTGTGAGATATCGGTTGAAAAATGGATGATCGGATGGAATTGCACGATCGTCCGCTGTCTTGTTTAACCTTCGCGGAGTTTGTCTAAGACGCTGCGATCTTCTAGCGTTGAGGTGTCACCCGAAATGGCGGTGCCACTGGCGAGATCTCGTAAAAGACGACGCATAATTTTGCCCGATCGGGTTTTGGGCAAGGCATCGGCAAATCGAATCTCACCCGGACGCGCGATCGCGCCAATTTCTTGAACGACGTGTTTCTTGAGTTCTTTTGCCAGATCGTCACTGGGCTGATAGGTGCCTTCAAGCGTGACGAACGCCACAATCTCTTCGCCCTTAATCTCGTCAGGTTTGCCCACCACTGCCGCTTCTGCAACAGCAGGATGAGAGACCAAAGCCGACTCAACTTCCATCGTGCCTAACCGATGTCCGGCGACGTTGATCACGTCATCGACACGACCCATTACCCAAAAATAGCCGTCTTCATCGCGACGCGCGCCATCGCCTGCAAAATAGGTGTAGTGACCCTCTTTAACGGGAATGTGCTCCCAGTAGGTGCGGCGGAAGCGATCGGGGTCGCCAAATACCGTCCGCATCATCCCAGGCCACGGGTGACGAATGGCTAAATAACCCCCTTCATTCACCCCAACCGAGTTACCGTCTAAATCCACTACGTCTGCCAAAATGCCAGGGAAGGGCAGCGTTGCAGAGCCAGGTTTAGTGGGAATCGCTCCCGGAAGCGCAGTGATCATGATGCCTCCAGTTTCGGTTTGCCACCACGTATCGACGATAGGGCATCTCTCACCCCCAATCACTGTGTGATACCACATCCAGGCTTCGGGATTGATCGGTTCGCCAACGGTGCCTAGCAAGCGCAGTGACGACAAATCGCGAGCGTTGGGATGCTCGTCGCCCATTTTGATGAAGGCACGAATCGCGGTCGGTGCGGTGTAAAAGATGCTGACCTTGTGTTTTTCAATTACATCCCAAAAGCAGCCTGGATTGGAAGCGCGAGGGGCACCCTCATACATGACGCTGGTTGCGCCGTTAGAAAGCGGTCCATACACGACGTAGCTGTGCCCGGTGATCCAGCCCACGTCGGCGGTACACCAAAACACGTCGGTTTCTTGGAGGTCAAAAATCCATTGAGTTGTTATGTGGGCATAGAGGTTATAGCCACCTGTTGTATGCACCACACCCTTCGGCTTGCCCGTGCTGCCAGATGTGTAGAGAATGAACAGCATATCTTCGCTGTCCATCGGTTCGGCAGGGCAGTCGGCGGAGACGGTTTCTTTTAAGTCGTGCCACCAGAAATCACGATCGCTCTGCATCACAATTTCCTGCCCTGTGCGTTTGGCAACCAGCACTTTCTCGACAGGCACTTTGGGATCGGCTAAAGCTTTATCGACCTGATCTTTGAGCGGCACGATCGCGTCTTTACGCCAGCCTCCATCGGCAGTGATTACGACTTTGACTTGACAATCAATCAAGCGATCGCGCAATGCCTCTGCGCTGAATCCACCAAAAATCACGGTGTGAGCGGCACCAATCCGAGCGCACGCCAACATCGCGATCGCTGCTTCGGGAATCATCGGCATATAGAGCGCCACTCGATCGCCTTTCTGCACACCCATTTGCTTGAGGACGTTGGCAAACTTGCAGACTTCGGCGTGAAGTTGAGTGTAGGTGAGGGTGATCGAGTCTCCAGGTTCGCCTTCCCAGACGATCGCAGGTTTGTCACAGCGATCGGTCTCTAAATGGCGATCGAGACAATTGTAAGAAATATTCGTTTTGCCATTAACAAACCATTTGGCAAAGGGGGGATTGCTCCAGTCCAACACGGCATCCCATTTTTGGAACCAGTGCATCTCCTGCGCTGCGAGGTCAGCCCAAAATTTCTGTGGGTCGGCTTGGGCACGATCATAAAGTGCTTGATAGTCTTCTAGGCGTTTGATTCGCGCGTTCTGAGAAAATTCTGCACTGGGTGGAAAGAGGCGCGTTTCTTGCAAAATGGATTCAATGCTCGATTCAGACATCGTGTTTCGTGGGGTATCGGAGTCAAGGGGTTGGTATGGTCTTAAAAAAACGATACTGGCTTCTGAGCCTGATCGACGAAAGGGAATCTTGAGTTTGATTACAATAAGCGTAAATTAACCGCTGCACTAGTTTATCCAGACGTTCATGATGAGATCACCCTGTTCACGATCGAGGGCGCTTTGATTTTACAACTCTTGACTCGACCGTAAATTCTGGAATATCTCGCAGTTCCGATTCATCTAAATTGTATTGTTCACAAACTAAGCTCAGCCGCATTCCCGGAACCTTGACCGCATTCACCGAGTGCGTCAAGTCGCCTTGAAAATGAACCAACAGATTCTCTTGAGGTTTGACTTGTCCGACTTGACGTTTGTGATCTCGCAAGACTAATTCTCCGCCTTGCATCTGAGACGGCACCTGCACATAGAGAACGCTGACACTATCAGGCGGATTAATCGTTTTGCAATAAGACCGCAATGAGCGATCAATATGGGGATCTACCCGCGATCCTTCTTGCAGCGACAATGGATTGAGATAAAACGCATTGCATGTAGACTCAAGAGCACGATCTAGATACAGCTTAAAGAAAGGAAATTTTTGAGCAACGGTTTCGAGTCCCGATCTCTGAAACGCGATTGAAAAACCTTTTGTGCCCACAAAATCGCGATTGAGATTGTTGATTGCAAAATAAGGACACGCCTGGATGTCTCGGCGCAGGTCATCCAAATAAGTCAGGGGAAACGCATTAGAGTGCTGACGATAATAACTCACAAGATTTAAAGTAGCAAAGAGACTTCATACCCATGATCACCAACCCCCGTAGAGACGTTTCACCGAAACGTCTCCCCGCCATCGGGTAAATGCAAAATCGATCGTCTTCATCCAAAAAATCGGCATCACAAAAAATTGTAGAGATGCAACGAATCACATCTCTACATAATTGTGGTCTACCTGAATGGCGGACAGCGGCTAAATAGCAGACGTTAGCGCTCTACTTCTGACCCATTTGAGCTGCGACTTCTGCCGCAAAGTCAGTCTCTTCTTTTTCGATGCCTTCACCCAACACAAATCGAACAAACCGACGTACTTGAATATTTTCGCCCAGTTGAGCGACGTTGCGCTTCACCAGCTCATCAACTGTGATGTTTTGGTCGCGAATGTAAGGCTGATCGAGCAAGCACATTTCTTTAAGACGCTTATCGATGCGACCTTGCACGATCTTCTCTTTAAGCTCTTCTTTTTTGCCACTCAGGTCATCTTTGCCCATCTCGATCGCTTTTTCTTTATTGACGATCTCTTCAGGAATGTCGCTGACTTTCACATACTCGACGTTGGGGCACGCTGCAACCTGCATCGCCACGTTTCTCACGAGTTGTTGAAAGGCTTCATTGCGTGCCACAAAGTCAGTCTGACAGTTGACTTCAACCAGAACGCCAATCCGTCCACCTGTGTGAATGTAACTATCAACTAATCCTTCGGCTGCAACTCTGCCTTCTTTCTTGCCTGCAGACGTAATCCCCTTCTGTCGCAGCCATTCGGAGGCTTTTTCTGAATCGCCATTATTCTCCTGGAGTGCTTTTTTGCAATCCATCATGCCTGCGCCTGTTTTTTGGCGCAGCTCACCGACCATCTTTGCCGAAATGTCTGCCATCTTGCCTTTCCCTAATCAACGAGTGGTTAGCCGTCAGCCGTTAGTGGTGAAACACCCACGACTAACGGCTGAACGAGTCGAGTTATTCTGCGGCGGCAGGTTCTGCTGCTGCTGCGTCTTCTTCGGGCGCGAAGGCTTCGCTTTCGTCGTATTCGTATTCGTCGTCAGCGCCTTCGTAATCGTATTCGTCGTCTTCGAGTTGACCGTGGCGACCTTCATAGATCGCATCTGCCAACCGACCTACTATTAGCTTAATCGAGCGGATCGCATCATCATTCGCTGGAATGGGAATGTCTACTACATCGGGGTCGCAGTTGGTGTCAAGTAGCGAGACGATCGGAACGCTCAACTTCAGACATTCTTGAACAGCGTTGTATTCACGCTTTTGATCCACGATTAGAACAACATCAGGAACTTTCCGCATGGCTTTGATGCCACCGAGATATTTCTGAAGTTTGTCGAGTTCTCGTCGCAAGACGGCGGCTTCTTTTTTGGGCAGCATATCCATTGCGCCCGTCTCTTCGCGACGCTCAAGATCTTTGAGGCGATCGACGCGGGTTTTGATGGTCGCCCAGTTGGTCAGCATTCCGCCGAGCCACCGCTGGTTGACATAATAAGCCCCACATCGAGACGCTTCTTGAGCAACGATTCCGGCGGCTTGGCGCTTGGTGCCAATAAACAGAAACTTTTTGCCTTGCTCAGACGCGGTACGCACGTAGTTATAGGCGGTGTCCATTAACTGAGCGGTTTGCACCAGGTCAATGATGTGTACGCCGTTGCGTGCGGTGTAGATGTAAGGGTCCATCTTGGGATTCCAACGACGGGTTTGGTGCCCGAAGTGGACTCCAGACTCAAGCATTTGAGCCAATGAAACAACTGGCATTCTTTTTACTCCTGTATTCGGGTTAATCCTCCACCCAGGTGAGTTTCAAAAAGTTTGAAACACCCGAAATCCTGAGTGTGTGGGTTGAAACAACTTTACTAGGATAACACAATGGAGTCAGACTTGAGGGCGCTGAAAGACTGGAGGAGGCGAACTTGATCGCCTCAAATTCAAGGAGTCAGCACAAGTCCCTCAACTTCAACTTCGAGTCGAATAACCTTCGCAGGTTCAACTCCTGTGCTGGGAGGTAGAGACATTCCTCCGTTGGTGGTCACGTAGATTGACGTTCGATCGTCCTCAGTTCGACCAAAGGCTAGAGCGGTGCTTCCAGTCATGCCTTGATTGGCTGCAGCGATCGTCGTCACTGTTCCGTTGGGTGCAATCTGCACGACGCTGTTATAGATATGAGTGGTTCCATACAAGTTGCCGTGGATATCGAATGCAAAATCGTCAATGTTGACGTTTTTAATGGCGATTTCTGGCGTGCCTGCGTTGCCATTTGAGTCAAACGGAATCTGAACTAAGTTCTGGTATTGAGTATTGGATGCGTAGAGAGTCCCCTGGAAAATCTTCAGCCCGTTGACAGCAGGGATGGGATTTTCAAGACTTCTGCGATCGAGCAATTCATGTTCTAGCCAAATCTTGGCTGATTTCTGAGTCGCGTTGAATTCCCAGATGGCACCGAGATAAGAATCTGCGATCAGATAGCGATCGTCCATTAAATGAGTCATGCCATTGAGAAACAGAGCATCTGCGATCGTCACCAGCATCTCAACTTTGCCTGGAGACACTTTAAAGATGGCTGCAACGCCCGCACTCGTGACTCCCGACACGAGAAGGCTGCCATCGTGATCAAAGGCAAGTCCCAGTGCTTTTCCCTCTACCTTGGCAAACTCACGCCGCTCACCGCTGCGATTAATTTCGTAAAGTTTGCCGTCCTCATAGCTAGTGACAAAGAGCGTCCCCTGAGCGTCGATGGCAATGTTTTCAAGAAACGTGTTAACCGGAAACTCAGCGAGTAGAACGCTGGGCACGATCGCGATTGGAGTCTGGTCAAAAATTGGTGGAAGCTGTGAACTGCTCATACCAAAACTCCCTGTTTTGTAGATTTATGGCTGCTGAGATTCTGCATAGGCATCATACACGGCGCGAACCGTATACCAGTTGAGAAAAATGCGAGCGACCTGCTCGGCGAGTTGGGGTTTGCCCTGTTGAATCAGCCAACGGATCACAGGAGCCAGCGTACGCTCGTTGAGACGACCTCCGATCGTCAGTCCTTCCCACAGCACTCGACTAATCCAGGTCATCTGAATCATCAGCCGCACGTCCCACGTCGGATGTTTTTGGTAAAACAACACGCCCATCCGTCCGCGTTGAATCTCTTTGTCGATCATGCTGGGAATTTGATCGAGTGAAAAGGCAGGATGCCAGTGATAGCCAACGGCATCGGGACATTTGATTAGCTTTAATCCCAATTGTTTGAGCCGCACTCCTAACTCCAAATCTTCCCAGCCATAGAGTTGAAACCCAACATCAAATAATCCAGCTTTTTCGAGCCAGTGACGAGCGATCGCCACATTCCCCGTCGCAAAATAGGCGGCTGAAAAATCTGTCACCTTAAACGGCTCAGCAGTCGGGTTCTCGAAATTGCAGGTGTTGATGACTCGCCCGTAAGTGAACAAGCAATCGCTCCCCACCTCTTTTTGACCTTCATGAAGCGTTTCTGCATGAGATTGAAGAAACCCGTCTGTGACGACCAAATCGCTATCAATGAAGATAATGGTGTCTCCGATCGCTTTCTCAACACCGAGATTTCGAGCTGCTGCCGCCCCTTGATGGTTTTGACAAAACACCTTGACATGAGGAAATTCTGAAGGCTTAGAGTGCAGCCACTCGACCGTCCCATCGGTAGAGCCATCATCAACTACTACAATTTCATAGTCAGAAAAGAGGCTGCTGGGCTGTTGATCTTCGAGTGCCTTCAAGCACTTCTCTAAAATGGGTTGCCGATCGTAGGTCGGAATCACAACACTAAAAAACACGGCTTTCCTCCACACGGAACGTTATTAGTATCTCTTTTTGGCTCACAAATCTGTGCACCTCCCGACATAACGTGACGCAAATTAGGTGGATAATGTATCGTCGTTACTACCAATTGAGAAAATTCATGGGTCGTGCTAATAAGGTTGTCCTGGCATATTCGGGTGGAGTTGATACATCTGTCTGCATTCCTTACCTTAAACAGGAATGGGGCGTTGAAGAAGTGATCACACTAGCGGCAGATCTCGGTCAAGGGGACGAATTAGAGCCAATCCGCGAAAAAGCCCTGAAGTCTGGTGCCTCTCAATCTCTGGTAGTAGACGCTACGCAGAGTTTTGTCAAAGATTATGCGTTTCCCTCGATTCAAGCCAATGCGCTCTACGAAAATCGCTATCCGCTCTCGACCGCGCTGGCTCGTCCATTAATTGCCAAACTGCTTGTCGAGGCGGCTGCTGAATATGGAGCCGATGCGGTTGCCCACGGCTGCACGGGCAAAGGCAATGACCAAGTGAGATTTGATGTCGCGATCGCTGCCCTTAATCCCGATCTCAAAGTCCTTGCACCTGCACGCGAATGGGGCATGAGCCGCGAAGAGACGATCGCCTATGGTGAGCAATTCGGTATTCCTTCCCCAGTGAAGAAATCATCGCCTTATAGTATTGACCGTAATCTGTTGGGTCGCAGCATCGAAGCAGGTCCACTCGAAGATCCTTGGACGGAACCCCTGGATGAAGTGTTTGACCTGACGAAAGCGATCGCTGACACCCCCAATGAGCCAGAGTATGTCGAGATCGGCTTTGAGCAAGGGATTCCGGCTAGCGTGAACGGTGAGATGCTGAGTCCGATCGATCTGATCACCCATCTGAATCAAAAAGCTGGGGATCACGGCTTTGGTCGCCTTGACATGATGGAAAACCGTCTGGTTGGCATCAAATCACGAGAGATTTACGAAGCTCCAGCGCTGTTGTTGCTGATTTATGCTCACCGCGATTTAGAGAGTTTGACCTTAACTAAAGATGTGACCCAATATAAACGTGGGATCGAAGAAACCTACGCCAATCTGGTCTACAACGGTCTTTGGTATAGCCCTCTCAAAGGGGCGCTCGATGCGTTTGTTCACCAAACCCAAGAGCGGGTTTCAGGAACGGTGCGCGTCAAACTGTTTAAGGGCAATGCGATGATCGTGGGTCGCCAATCTAGCAAAACCCTCTACACGCCTGAATTGGCAACGTATGGAGCTGACGATAAGTTTGACCATAGAGCTGCTGAAGGCTTCATATATGTTTGGGGTTTGCCCACTCGCGTCTGGTCACAAAACTTGAGAGGCTAGATTCAAGTATTCATCAGAAAGGGGCGATCGTTTAAGTCGCGATCGCCCCTTTTATATCTGCAATGAGTCAGGACTTACTCGTTGTCACCTGCGGGTTGCTGATGCACAACGGTTGCCTCCCGTTTTGCCTTGCGAGCCTCCAACCAAAGAGGAATCACGATCCAAGCGACGACGATCAGAAGGGCAACGATCGTGAACTGCGATGCCAACGCAATCAGCTTTTCTAGCGGCACCACCTGACCCGCGAAGAACGCCAGCGATACCATGACCGATGCCCAGGCAACCGCTCCAGCGACGTTGTAACCCATGAACCTCCAGTAGGGCATCTCAGCAATGCCAGCGAGCGGACTCGCGAAGATTCGCAGCAAGGCAATAAAGCGACCAAACAGAACGGCTTTTCCAGCGTTGTCGCTAAACTGCGATCTCAACCCTTCTAGCTGTTCTTCCCGCATCCGAAATAGGCGACCTACCTTCAGCAACATTGCCCAGCCGCCATATCGACCGATCCAATAGCCACAATGCCCACCCAAGATAGCCCCGGCTGCGGCATCGCCCAAAACCAGCCAATAGTTGAGCTTGTCGTTTCCTGCTAGAAACCCCCCTGCTAATGTGACCGTTTCTCCAGGAATCGGTAATCCCAAATTCTCTAGCAAAATTCCGAGAAAGATCGCCCAATAGCCATACTGCTGAGCGATTTCCTGGATAGCTTCTGGTGAAATAAAGTCAAGTGACATGCCAACAACCTTTACAAAGCTTAATCCCTCTTGATCTTGACTTGATTCCAAGAATTCGTCAATCCTAATCCCTCCGGCGATGCTCTCAATTCTATTTGCGAGAGTTGTTCATTCTTAGAGGAAATTTTAGGGTTTTGACTATCTGCCATATTCAGCGCTTTATTCAGCGATTAAATGCAAACTTAGGTCTTGCACTAGCCTTTTTGCTGCGTTTTCGTCCCGTCCGTGATTTTCAGTTCCGGGCGGGTCTACGCCAGAAATGACCCGATCGAACGAGGCTGATTGAGTGGGTGCAAGATCTCAGCCAACCTTTCACTTAATTAGGGCAGGATAAACCCCAAGATGAAGATCTCGTAAAACTTTAACGGAATCAAGCTGCGTCCTAGACTTCCATCCCTATAGTTGAATTAAAGAGTTAAGTAAATCTACTTAATTCGTAAAAAGTCGCTTTCTGCTTTCGTCTCAACGCTTCGATCTTCTGCTAGCGATTAAATTAAATTGCGGGCAAGCATTCAAGGCAGTTGGGTGAGGTTATTCAAGTGAGCAAAATCATGGTTATATATGAGTTTATGGGTTCCAGACAGCACATCGAAGAGATCCGGCTTCAGCCACAGAGTCGTTTAGATCGAGAGGGCGGAGAATGGCTACAGCAGCAGCTTAAAACGATCGCTCCTAGACGCTATAACATTTGGGTCATTGACCTCTCTGATGTTGAGTTTATCGATAGTTCTGGCTTGTTTTCTCTAGTGACTGGTTTGAATCTTGCCACAGACTCAGGTGCTCGCCTTGTCTTATGCAGTTTGCGCCCTTCAGCACGAATCATTTTTGAAATCACCCAACTCGATCAAGCGTTTGATATCTTCGAGAGCTATGAGGCTCTGTTGGCAACTCTTGCCGTTTCCGAGTCCGTTCCAGTGCTAGAAGTCGCTTAAGAGAGCTGAAAAACTTGATAATCACTGGTTTGAGCGATCGTGAGATCTAGAATTGGGGCATTGCTCAAACAACGCCAATGGCACACAAATAGATTGGGCGATTGAGTCGTGAGGCTCGCGATCGCAGGGGCTGCCGGAAACGGAAATAGTCGATCGAAAAGCACCGTTTCCTCCTCAAACCCAAACTGCATCAAATAGGTTGAAGGACTAGCTGAAATCAATTTCAGTAATCGCCGTCCCAACTCATAGAGTGGCTGTCGATAGCGATCGGGCAAATGAAGAGGCTGCAAATAGTGAAGTGGCTCAACTAACGTAATTGCCTCGGCGTAAAGCGCCCCTTTTGAAGTCAGCACGATCGGGAGCCAAAACTTTCCAACTCCTGTAGAAGCGTGCAATTTACGCTCTACCTGTTGCCGCAGCCCCATTACATCGCGACAGACTTGATAAATCTCCCTTTGAGGAAATCTTAGAGACTCTGGAAGATTCAAGGTGAGGGGGCATAGCAGAACATCTTCTAGGCAAATTGTATTGTCTGCCAACATTTGCTGGAGATGGGCGATCGTCTCAACCTCTACTTGAGAGGACGATTTCTCAATATCGCCCACGCCTTGGGGAGGCGCAGTCACAGAGGGCGTGAGAATTGCCTGTTTCAAGGCTTCGCCCAGCTTATCGGACTTCTCATCCACCACAATTAAAACTTTAGGCATTCCCAAGGCTAGGCAGCGAGACATCTCCTTCAGAACGAGGGAAACTCGGCAAATCTAGATGAGAGGTGCGACGAGTTCTTACCGCTAAACGGTAGCTGACACTTTGAAGCTCGGCGTGAAGCTGACGGTTTTCTCGCTGCACCAACGCTACCTTCTCGCGGACGGGAGCCATCCGTTCAGCAAACTTTTCCTTGTAAATCTTAGGCAGCTCCTGAACGACTTGCTCTAACATCCGAGCACGATCGGTCAATTCTTGCACTGACTGGCGCAGTTGATAAATTTCAGCGTCTCGTTCAGCAATCTGTTCTTGATAGAACGTCACCTGCTGCTCAACGTTTTGCAGTTGCTCTCGCAGTGCGCGCATCTCGTCTAAATGGCGCTCAGATGAGATATCTGATGTGGGCACGGCGGCGTTGCCCTTGACGAGACGAAAAAGCTCTTGAGAAAGCTGCTGAACAAGTTGGTCGCGCATCTGCAACTCTTCTTGCAGGCGCACAACCTCGACTTGTAAGGATTGAAGGGGGGGGGTATCAGCTTGGGTCACTTACTTCAGTTACTCCATTATGTGAGGATGGTCTGCTTGAGATGTTCTTCCCAGAGACGGGGGGGAGAGGCGCGCCGAATCTCACGCCAAATTGCAGTTGCCGCTAATGTACCATCTGCAACCGCAATTGAGATCTGATTTAGTCCTTCTTTGAGGTCTCCTAAAGCAAAAACTCGAGGATGAGAGGTGCGACACATACTATCGGTGACTAAATTTCCCCCTTTCCAGTCTAGATCTAGCCCTTTTAGATACTGATTAAAGAAGTGAGACCCCATCGCGACTAAACCATTTTCAAGCTCAACGGTTGAATTATCTTCCAACTCAACCCCAGTCATGTGATGGTCATGCCCTAAAAACCGACGAATTGGCGTTTCTACTAGTGGGTAACCGTGCGCCTGCAGTTTTTCGCGCATGTCTTTGCCTACTTCACACAAACCTTGAGTAAACACCGTGATGTAGGGCGTAAACCAGTTGAGCACGAAGGCAGTATTAATCGCGGATTCTGTATTCACAAACAGACCACATTTGGTGTCTCCGATTTCGTAACCATCGCAGATCATGCAGACGTGTAAGTTGTATCCTGCATAATCGTAAACGTTCTGCATGTCGTCTAGCTGAGGCAGATGATCAATCAAGCCGCTAGCGGCGACTAAATATTTAGAGCGGAACACGGGATAGGTGCTGTCTTTTTTGCCGACTTTGACCTTCACGGCAAACGTGTTGCCATCATCCTGAATGTCTTCGACAAAGCCCGGAAGATAGTCACCATTTAACGAGAGGAGATGTTCTTGCCCCTGCTGTAAGATGGCGCGTCCGGGCGTGGTGGGAGGCAAGCCTAAGTAATTTCGCATATCCTGCATCCAGAACGATCGACCTCGACCTTTCTCAATGACTAAGCTCGAAAGACGGTATCGTTGCAAATAGAGAGCAGCAGACAGCCCGCCTGCACCACCACCGACTACGATGGCATCATAAACGTGATCGAGACGCTGGTCTAGATTCTTCCGTGAGAGCTTCATGGGTGTAACTGGATAAAACTTGGTGAACATAAACATAGGGAGCTACAACTGCCCCCTATCGTCAACAAAAAACCCTACATCTACAGCCTAGCTCTGATCTCTAGACCTCAACCGTCTCCGCTTCGCTCTCTTCTTCTTTAGGAACTTCCTGCTTGACCGTCATGTAGCGAATGACCTCGGTGCTGAGGCGCATTGCCCGCTCCATGGGGGCGACTTGGCTGCCGTTGCCCTGATAGTTCATCTGAACATAGATGCCTTCGCGCTGTTTGGCGATCTCGTAGGCTAAACGGCGCTTGCCGCGGTGCTGAGTTTCGATGATTTCTGCGCCGTTTTCCTTCAGAATATTCTGATACTTCTCGATCGCTCCATCTACCGCTTCGTCGCCGACATCAGGACGAAGGATATACATGGTTTCATAAATGTGCTTCATTGCAATAGTCTCCTTATGGACAATGGGCTTTTTGGGTGGTTGAGCAAGGTTGGCAATGGGTCAAATAACCCTCGATCTGCGCCTCTGTTGACCAATCATCAAAAAAGCAAGGACTTACAATTCTATATCAGTTTTTTGGCAATCTAGCTGACTGATTCAAGATCTTGAGGATTGTGGGGTTCATTTTGAGCGCTCGATCGCGATTCGCATTCCTAAATAAACAGGTATTGGTTGAGTTATGGCACAGCGTTATGTTCGAGTTCAAAGTCTTGATGGAAAGATTCACTATGGACTGTTGCAGATCGATCGTAGAGTGCAGGTTTTAGATGCGCCTCCGTGGTTGAAAGGGCAACTGACGACCCTCGAACTGAATGCCAATGACTATCAAATTCTGGCTCCTTGTGCGCCTTCAAAAATCGTGGCGGTCGGCAAGAACTATGCCAACCACGCTGCCGAGATGGGAACGCCTGTTCCACAAGAGCCGCTTTTGTTTTTGAAGCCACCTACCACTGTGATCGCATCCAATAGCGACATTTTGTATCCTCCCCAATCAGAGCGAGTGGATTATGAAGGAGAACTCGCCCTCATCATTGGCGATCGCTGCACTCACTGCACGCCCGAAGAGGCTCATAGCAAGATTTGGGGCTATACGATCGCTAACGATGTGACAGCGAGAGACTTACAGAAAAAAGATGGGCAATGGACACGAGCAAAGGGATTCGACACGTTTTGTCCGTTGGGTCCGTGGGTGGTGCGAGAAATCAGTTCGGGGGCGCGGCTGCAAACCTTTGTCAATGACCGTGTTCAACCTGCTCAATCTGCCTCAATAAGTGACATGGTGTTTGCGCCCGATGCGCTGGTGTCTTATATCAGTCAAGTGATGACGCTGCTGCCAGGAGATGTGGTGTTAACCGGAACGCCTGAAGGAGTCGGCGCGATCGGCGTGGGCGATCGCGTCCGCATCGAGATTGAAGGGATCGGCTTTTTAGAGAATTCCGTCACCACTCGCGCTGCGCTCTCACAAGTCTCGTGATCTAACGCACCTGCATATAAACCGCATCAGAAATTGTGGGGATCTCAGCATAGCGACCTAAAGCAGACTGCACGATCGAGTAACCCACGGCGACGATCATGCCCAGAAAAATCGCATTGAACAACGTTTGAGTCAAGAATCCCATTCCCAAAATGCTTGCCAAGACATATTGCCAGAGGATACTAATCAAGCTCAGCACAATTCCAAACAAGATGGCTTGCATGACATTGAACCGGATGAAGTGAGGAATGCTTTCGTTTCTAACCACCAGCAGAAAGAGAGCGAAGAACACAATAAACGCCGTGATTCCACCCAAGCTGAAATAAACTGCCAGAAGAGGTGAGAGGGGAAGCGCAATGACCGCCAAAAGTGGAGTCAGAAAAGAGTTTGTGATGGCTAAAGGAGCACTCACTAAGACGATGAGGTCTAGCAACGGCAGGAGATAGGCGAGGCAAGCAAAGATACGATCGGACACAGTTGTAGACCCACGCAAAGACATAGTGCGTTCTCCCAAGTAAAGTAGGTGGTTTCTAAAGTCCTTAGCTCAGAATAACGCAAATTTCCTAACACCCTGAATCCTCTAAATTTAGCGGAGCAGATTGTACTAGGAACCCATTCGCCCTGCCCTACTCACTTCAAAAGATCTCGACCGTTAAGAGCGATACAGAACTTTACTGCCTGACTTCTTAGACTGGAAGCGCTGCAAAAATCACTTTCCGCTCAGGTTTCAACTCCCAATCGAGAGGGATCAAAAGGTTTGTCAAAAGGTGAAAGCGTTTTAGAGATATGAGACAGCTAACTCGATATTTCCGCGCGATCAAACTAGATAAAGCAGTCCTGTGGTGTTATCTCATTTGGTATCTTGTAACGGTTTATTTTTATTTTGATTCTTCACTTACGCTATGGATTAATTCGATCGGCATTAGCGCTGTGATCGGCACAGGGCTTGTGTTGAGTGTCTCTTCTCATAAGGTAAGTGACAGAGATAATTGGCAGACATTTCGGCTATATCTCATGCCTCTTTGTGTCTCAAGCTTCTCTGCCTTAATCAAAGGGCACAATTTTGTAGTGTTTGTATCACCCAAGATAGAAGAGACACTTGTATCAGGGGCGTGCTGCGTTTTATTTCTGTCCTTTGTTTTAGCACTCAAAGTGACTAAGAATCGAATCGCTGAATAGTTCTAATCGCCTAGTCAATGTCGGCAACTCGAAAGCCCATCTGACACTCAAACTGATTGGGCTGCTGCTCGGTCAGCTTGCGAACGGCGTGCCCACAGCGAAGCTCTCCGTGGCTCCAGCGGGGTTGACCACTTTGGTCTGCCATCACGCAATATTTGCAAACTTTTTGAGGAGAAAGGATGCGATCGCCTGCCAGGATGACTAACATCTAACACCTCTTCTAGACTTCACATAGTGAATGAAAAAAGCAGTCTTTGAACTGTGAATGGTTTGAAAATCAATCTCGTTACTCAATGAGTGGGCAGCGACTTCAAGACGGCTATAACTTAATTTTAGAGCAGCTTTTGCTAAGAGATAGATAAGTCTTATACAGCTTAATTAAGTTTGGTAGGTTGAGTAAAAATCTTCTAACCACGATGGGCAATGCTCACATATTTCTGAAACCAATTATTTGAGGTAGGTTGTTTACTTTTGATCGATTGGATAAATGAGCTGAACTGTTTGATCAATTCGGGGTTACGCCATCCGTTAAGGGTTTCATCCTTCATGATTTTTAATGCCTCTTCGGGTGAGAAAGCTTTTTTGTAAGGGCGTTCACTCGTTAGAGCATCGTAGATATCAATCACCTGAAAAACTTGAGCCAGGTGAGGAATGCTCTGACCCTTTAAGCCATCAGGATAACCTGATCCGTCCCATCGTTCGTGATGATGACGGATAATTGGCACCACTCCGCGCATGGTTCGCAACGGCAAGCAGATCTGCTCACCGATCAAAACGTGTTGCCGCATAATTTGCCACTCGTCGGCGGTCAATGTTCCCCGCTTTAGCAGCACTGCGTCAGGGATGCCGACTTTGCCAATGTCATGGAGATAGCCACCCCACATTAAATCTCGGACTTCGGGACGAGATAGCCCTAAATAGTCTCCGAAGGCTTTGCCATGCGCCACTAGGCGTTCGCAATGATCCCCGGTGTTGGGGTCGCGACTCTCCACCGTGCGAGCGATCGAGAACAACACTTTCTCAGCGTGATCTAAATCCTCGTTCAGTCGCTTTTGACGAATTAGAGATTTGACCCTGGCAGATAGTTCTAACTGGTCAAATGGTTTAGTTAAAAAGTCGTCTCCTCCTGCCTCTATGCCCCGTAGACGGGCACGACGATCGTCGAGTGCTGTAATAAACACCACAGGAATTAGGCGCGTTTGCTCATCATCTTTGAGACGACGGCAGACCTCATAGCCATCCATACCTGGCATCATCACGTCAAGCAAAATCAGGTCAGGACCTGCGTCAAGGACTTGAGCAATTGCTGTTGTACCGCTTTCTGCCTCAATCACGTCATAGCCCTCAATGGATAAGAGAGCAACGACACTCATGCGACTCGATGGATGATCATCTACCACAAGAATTTTGGGTCGCTCCAAACTCAGGTTATTCACAGCAGAAAAACCACACAGAAGTGAATAATAACAATGTCAGCAGAGTCAAAATATTTACAGAAATCTTAATGTGTTGTTCATTACCTAAAAGGCGCTCAACCCTTTCAGCAATCTGCTTCCAGTATGGTTAAACGTTTTTATAAAGAAATCAGGCTTTATACGGAGATCAAAAAGCACTAAAAGAATAAGTGCAAACGGCTGATGGCAATACACTATTCGTTCTGTAACAAATATAAATTTTCAACTACTGCACTTTGTTCTGATAGAGAAATTTCTTCCAGCAGATTACGAATGTCGCCTCAATTTGGAGCCTGCTTATATTAGGTAATGTGAGATCTTGCACCCACTCAGTCAGCCCCGTTCGATCGGGTCGTTTTTGGCTCAGACCCGCCCGGGATTGAAAATCACGGTCTAACGGTGTGAAGTCCACTGAAGGGACTGCAAGAGGGTTTGAGGTATTCAGTCCGTTGAAACGGACTTTGCAAGGCTAGCCGGAATTCCATTCACGGGCGGGACGAAAACGCAGCAGAAAGGCTGGTGCAAGATTTAAGTAATACTAAATCGCTGTAGAGAGGACGCTATTCAGCCCCTTCATTGACGGGAAAGCGATCGATGAGTTGAATCGCTCGATTTGCATTGGTTTGAAGCACTTTGGAAACGTGAGGAATGTGAGGAATCTGAGACAGAAAATCTAAGGTTCGACGCAGAATTCGCACTACGTCACCTTCATCGAGGCTCGTGTTTTCGCAGAGTTCTGTCCAATCAACGCCGAGTGCCCACTGCTCGACCAGTCCAATTAGTTCTCCTTCTAACCAAACGGGCAGCGTGACTTGGTGTCGTCGCTGCGCTTGAAAGAGTTGACGGCGAATGTTTCGCAGCCCACCTAAAGCCTCTTCAACGTCTCCTGAGATATCGTAGCGAGTCCAGCTATCGGGGCGCGAGACCTCTGTGACCAGCGCCGCACAAGCAGCCGCCAAATGATGGGGATCAAGAGGGTCAAACTCGCCCGACATAACTGCTAGACCGAGCCAAAGTTCATTGTCGCCTCGAATAGAGGCAGTGGCTTGACCGAGCGGTGTGGGAACTAGCCCCTTGAGACAGCCGAAATGTTGCAGAATGTCGATCAAATTCATGAATTCTTCCCAGTGGCGCTGGGTTTGCTGCTCTAATTTGCTTTGGCGATCGAGCACTTCTGCCCTCAGGGTCTCAATGCGCTTTTGACGTTTGAGGAGATAGCTGCGATCGCCCCACTGACTGACGGGATGGGCATCCATTTGTGCCTCAACAGCTTTCATGCGCTGAAACTGGGCATAGACTTCGGGGTCATCATCAGTGAGTCCGGGGGCGTTGGGAATGCGATTAGCGATCGCGGCAGTCTGGTCATTGCCACTGCGAGACTGCCCTGGCTTTGGCGGCATCTCCGAGGGTGGGACCAAATCATCAACTTCTCGGATTCGAGGAATGTCGCCCCGGAGACTGACTACGTCGGATACGGTGCTGACATACCAGCGATTATTTTGCCCCAGACACACAAGATAGGGAAACTGCCCAGAACCCTGAATTTTCATCACCAGAACAGAGGGCAGGGGATTTGCCAAACGAACGTGTTCCCCTTTGAGGGTGAGAAGAGTTCCGGCAACGGCAAAAGAGAGGGCGATCGCCAGTTCGCCTGAGTGCATCTCGTCTGCTTGACTTTGCAGTGTTTTTAGTAAACGGCGCTCTTCTTTCAGGCGTTCCTGTAGTTTTTCGTATTGTGCCATCAGCTTCCAATCGACAGAAGCAACTTGCGCCTCTAGCTGATTGAGTTCGGCTTTGCAGCGATCGATTTCCTGCTGTTGGGGACGGAGATACAACGTTGATAAATACTGTCCAAAACTGCGCTCGACTAGCTCTTTAGCTTCTTCGATCGTATGAGTTTGCAGCAGATTCAAAACCATTCCATAGCTAGGAGTGAACTGACTCACGAGGGGATCAGGCTCCGACGTGGCGAGATAGGAGGCTTCTTTGGCTCCCTCAAAAGGGGTTTGAACGGTGACGACATAGCCTTCCTTGTCCATGCCCCGCCGACCTGCTCGACCCGCCATCTGAAGAAACTCAGAGGGATTGAGGAGCCGATGTCCTAAATCAGTGCGTTTAGAAAGGCTGGAGATCACTGTTGTTCGGGCGGGCATATTGATCCCGGCTGCCAACGTTTCGGTCGCAAACACCACCTTGATTAAACCCTGCTGAAACAACTCTTCGACGAGACCTTTCCAGGCAGGCAGAATTCCGGCGTGGTGAGCAGCAATGCCCCGATAGAGCGCTTCTACTTGTCCTGCGCGTCCGGCATCAGGATTTTTGGCAAGAAACTCATCGATCGCTAGTTTCAACTGAGCAGCTTCGGCAGCATTGACCAGCGACAATGCTCCTAAATTCGTCACTGCCTGATCACAACCCTTGCGACTGAAGATGAAGTAAATCGCGGGCAGCATATCTTTTTCTCTCAATTTGCTGAGAGTGAACGCGATCGGAGGGGCTTCGGGTCGAGGTGCTCCACGCTGATTCGCTCCTTTCGGGCGGTGCTGACTGCGCTTGATCTTAAGACGGGGATTGATCTGCTTCTGATTGTCATCGAGCAGAGGAAACAAGCCCTTGGGGTTACAAAATGAGAAGTAAAGCGGAACTGGACGATAGTTAGAGTAGATTAATTCTGTCGGTCCATGAACTTGGTCGATCCAGTCGGTGAGTTGGTCGCTATTTGCTACCGTTGCAGAAAGCGCAACCAGTTGGATTTCAGTCGGACAGTAGATAATTGACTCTTCCCAGACGGTGCCACGCTGACGATCGTTCATGTAGTGGCATTCATCCAGCACCACTGCTTCTACGCCTGTGAGAGAGGTTCCAACTTCTCCGATCGGGGTGCCATAGAGCATATTGCGGAAGATCTCAGTTGTCATCACGAGGATTGGAGCCTCTCGATTGATCGACACGTCGCCCGTTAATAGCCCGACTCGATCGACTCCAAACTCGTTGCGAAAGTCACGAAGCTTTTGATTGGAGAGCGCTTTGAGAGGTGTGGTGTAGAGCACTCTGCGTCCGCCTGCCAACGCTCGATGAATGGCATATTCCCCAATGAGGGTCTTCCCGGAGCCTGTAGGTGCACAGACGACCACCGACTTATCTGCTTCTAGAGCCGCGATCGCCTGTAGCTGAAAGTCATCTAGCTCAAACGGAAACAGCGTTTTTAGATCAAGCCGAGAAGAGGGAGGGGAATTTTTCACCAAGGGGTTCCAAGAAGGTTGGTTTAGGAGAAATGGGCACGAATCTAATACTTATGATTCTATGAATGATCAAACAGTTGTGATCAACACCATCTTAGACCTTAAACTTCATCCACTAATTTAGGGTTGAAATTAAGAGTGCTGCCTCTATTTATATTGCTGTTTGTAGCGATCGTAAAATCCAGAAAAAATAGAGTAAATTGTTCTATGCTTTTGATCCGCTTTTATCCTGACGTTAGGGTCAGCGATGCGGCTTGACGACCGATTGATTGTTTCGATGGTTAGTGGTAGAGGTTTACCGTGGAAATTGCGATGGTCGAAAGTCTCTGGGCACAAGTTTTAGAGCGGTTACAAATTCAACTCAGTCGCCCCACGTTTGAGACTTGGATTAAGACCGCCGTTCCTGAACAGTTAGAAGATGGCTGTCTGGTGATCTGCGCCCCTAACCCGTTTGCTAAGAACTGGATTCAGAAGTACTACATCAAGACGATCACTGAAGTGGTCGAGCAAGTGGCTGGGCAGCCGATCGAGATTCAGATCACGATCGCGCAGGGTGACGATGGTGCTCTGCTGGGTGATGCTGAGATGTATTATCCCCTCCCGATCGAGGTGAATATCCCTGACCCTCCGACAGGGCAGCACGCCCAGAATTCTGACCTCAATCAAAAATATGTCTTTTCTCGGTTGGTCGTCGGTCCCAATAACCGCATGGCACACGCCGCTTCTCTTGCCGTTGCAGAATCGCCTGGACGGGAATTTAACCCGTTATTTTTGTGCGGGGGCGTTGGGTTAGGAAAGACCCACCTAATGCAAGCGATCGGGCATTATCGCTTAGAAATTTGCGCCAGTTCTAAAGTCTTTTATGTCTCGACTGAGCAGTTTACCAACGATTTGATCTCTGCAATTCGCAAAGATAGTATGCAGAGCTTCCGGGAGCTTTATCGAGCGGTTGATGTGCTGTTGGTAGACGACATTCAATTTATTGAAGGCAAAGAATATACGCAGGAAGAATTTTTCCACACGTTTAACACCCTGCATGAGGCAGGAAAACAAGTGGTGTTAGCCTCCGATCGTCCACCGAATCAGATTCCTCGTCTGCAAGAACGGCTTTGCTCTCGCTTCTCAATGGGCTTAATTGCAGACATTCAGCCGCCTGATCTAGAAACTCGCATGGCGATTTTGCAAAAGAAAGCCGAGTATGAACACACTCGCCTGCCGCGAGAGGTGATTGAGTATATTGCGTCTAGCTACACCTCTAACATCCGAGAACTGGAAGGGGCACTCATTCGAGCGGTGGCATACATCTCGATTTCGGGTCTGTCGATGACGGTCGAAAACATTGCTCCCGTCTTGAATCCACCTGTTGAGAAAGTCGAAGCCTCACCCGAATCTGTGATTATGGCAGTCGCCGATGCATTTAATGTCCCGATCGAAGACCTCAAGGGCAGTTCTCGTCGTCGAGAAATCAGTGTTGCTAGACAAATTGGGATGTATTTGATGCGCCACCACACTGAGCTAAGCTTGCCAAAAATCGGCGAAGAGTTTGGTGGCAAAGATCATACGACTGTCATGTATAGCTGCGATAAAATCGCTCAACTTAAAACTAGCGATCCCAGCATGGCGCAAACGCTCAAACAGTTAGGTGACCGCATCAATCTAGCCAGTCAAGCTCGGAAATAATACGTTATTGACCAGTACAGGGGGTCTTAAGCAAAGTCCATCGATCGAGACCCCTTCAATTCATTTTCCTGAACAAAGAAGATGAATCAACTTTGATCTGTGGAAAATTCGGCTTTTTCTGTGGAAAACTTTGTGAGAAACCTGTCAAAAAACCTTTATTTATCATGAAAAATCTAAAAAGATTCTTTATAAGCAGTGGGTTGACAAGTCTTTTCCACAAGTTTTCCACAGACGGTCGAGTCCTCAACATCCTTCATAAACGTCACTTTGACTCTTTCTCCACATTTTCCACAGTTTCTCTGACAAAAGTCTATTTGGTATTTTTAGCTCTTAAACCCTTTGTAGATCACAGTTTCACTGCCCACTAGCACGTTACAAACAGGGGTGCTACTATGCTCAAACAAGATTCCGAGACTCGATCGTTAACCGTTCTACAGCATTTGCGAAGTGAACCCCTTCAGAGATTAACTTCAACGATCGCATCCATCCCTCACCTTTTTAGCCCTCAACTGCCATGAAACTGGTTTGCGCCCAAAATAACCTCAATTCTCATCTTTCGCTAGTCAGCCGAGCGGTTTCGTCGCGTCCTACGCATCCAGTTCTAGCAAACGTGCTGCTCAACGCTGATGCGACCACTCAACGAGTCAGCCTCAGTGCGTTTGATTTAAGTCTTGGCATTCAGACAAGTTTTTCAGCTCAAGTTCAGGAGAGTGGCTCTTTAACGCTGCCTGCAAAGCTGTTAAGCGATATCGTTTCTCGTCTGCCCGATGGAGATATCACCCTAGATAGCGATAGTGAGTCAACAGGGTTGCTGACTACCTTAACCTGCGCCTCAGGACGTTATCAAATGCGTAGCATGGGAGCAGAAGAGTTTCCAGAATTGCCTGTGATCGAAGATGGCGAACTCGCAACTCTTTCAGCAGAAGCTTTGATTGACGGTTTGCGAGGATCTCTGTTTGCCGCGAGTGCAGATGAAACGAAGCAAGTGCTGACGGGCGTTCACTTAAGCTTGCAGCCCGATGGACTGGAGTTTGCTGCTACCGACGGGCACCGCTTGTCAGTGGTGCAGACGATCGAAGAAGATGCCTCGCCTGATCGATCCAAAAGTGAGACGGCTCTGAATGTCACGATTCCTGCAAAAGCCTTGCAGGAGTTGATCAAAATGCTCGGACAGGGTGGAAGCTCGGTTGCAGTCCAGTTTGACCAAGGGCAAGCCATTTTTGAATGGACAGATCAACGCCTGACCAGTCGATTGTTAGAAGGGCAATATCCCAACTATCGACAACTCATTCCTAAGCAGTTTACGCATCAGATGACGGTTGATCGTCGTCTTCTTTTGGGTGCCTTAGAGCGAATCTCGGTGCTGGCTGACCAGAAAAATAATATCGTCAAGCTGAGTTTAGATGGCTCAAATCAAGAACTGACGCTCTCAGTTGACGCGCAAGACGTGGGTAGCGGTCGCGAGACGATGCCTGCCCAAATCTCGGGCGACAGTCTCGATGTGGCGTTTAACGTCAAATATTTAGTCGATGGGCTGAAAGCGATCGCCACTTCCGAAGTGCAAATGCAGCTAAATACGGCAACGAGTCCTGCTATTCTATCTCCTCTAGGCAGCATCAAGATGACTTATCTGGTAATGCCAGTTCAGGTTCGGAACTAAAGCTTGAAAGAGTGCGATTAAAAAAGGTGGACGCGATCGCGTCCACCTTTTGTCGCGTCTAGTGACAAGCATTAAGGTGCTAGAGCATTACCGCGAATTAGACTCCCGATCGTCTTGGCAGTAATCTTTAACTGCACCAAAGGATTGGCAGGAACCACGGTCTTATAGAGATAGCTATCGAACGTCAGCTTCTGAACATCGAGATCAGAGCACATCTCCACAAAAGCTTCGCGAGTGGCATCAGAGCGGTAGAAAACCGTTTGCAGGATATCGAGCACCTTGTAGGTGATGCCGTACTGTCGATCCCAGCGCTTAATATAAACCTTAAGGTCTGCCTCAGTGGGGATCTTGCTGCCGTTTTCAGAAAATTCTACGATCGCTTCTGCACACATTCGAGCAGACTTTGCCGCAAAATAGATGCCCTCACCGGATGATTTTGTTACTGTCCCGGCGGCATCTCCAACCAGTGCGACGCGACCGACGACACGGCGAGGTCTGGGATGCTCAGGAATGGGGTGAGCTTCAACCCGAATGATTTTGCCACCACGCAATTTTGCAGCGGCTCGTGTGCGGATTCCCGCCTGGAGCTTCTTAATGTCAGCTTTATTGGGTGACATTGTGCCCGTGCCAACAGCGACGTGGTCATATTTGGGGAAGACCCACGCATAGAAGTCAGTCGAGACATCATCGCCGACATACATTTCTGCTAGGTCTTCGTAATATGCCATCTTGTCCTCCGGCAGACGAATCCGCTCTTGGAAGGCGATCGCATAGCGATAATCACCCGCATCAATGGCTTTGGCGACGCGAGAGTTTGCACCATCTGCACCGACCACGAGATCGACTTGCAGCGTTTTGGCGGTTCCTTCTAGGCTGCCGTCAGAGTGATCGGCATAGTGCAGCGTGTAGGCTCCTTTGCTGCTCGTCGGAATTTCTAGCTTGTGCATCGTGCCATTGATC
>JBBRPT010000063.1:0-37135 GCA_038227635.1 Leptolyngbyales cyanobacterium
AAAGCCCAAAGCTTTCCTGGTGTTCCTAGCGTCGTGGACCCACCCTGACCCATCTCGAACTCAGGTGTGAAACGTGACAGCGGCGAAGATAGTTGGAGGGTAGCCTCCCGCAAAAATAGCTCATCGCCAGGTTGAATATTCAAAAGCAAAGTTCTCTCTTCTTAGTTGAAGGGAGAACTTTTTGCTTATGGTATTTCTCTTCGCTCTATTAACAGAAAATGCCGGAGCTTCTAACGCTATCTGTGTAGAATTCAGATGAGACCTTTGCGATCGCCCCTACCATGCCGCAAGAACTGCCCGACCAGCCTGAATCAAAACCCGAAAAAGATTTGACCTTGCAAGATCAATTAGCAGGATTTTTGATTAAGGCTGTAAAGCCTGGAGGTATTGGGGTTGGTACTGTTTATGGGCTTTACTCTGCGTTTTTTGAGACCAATGTTCCTAAAGCGATCGCTTCTACTCTAATCGGTTTCACTTTCTCCTACGGGGCAAAGCTAATGGAACCAATTCATCGGGGCAATGAGAAGCGGTTAGGGAAAGTAGGAGAGGCGGCTGACAAAAAGATCGATAGTTTGGTTCAAGGAACGATCTCAAAAGCAACACGCGGTGAGGATAAGTATCTTCAGTGTCAGGCGTGGGATTGTCAGGCTTATCGCCCTGAAGGAGTTCGTCAGTCTGATTTGGGCACTCCGCTTTTGGAAGAGGTGTTTGTGCCGCTTGAATTGGACAGTAGCGCCATGATTCCAGGGTTTCGAGGAATGGAACTTGCGGAAGACGCTGCGAGTGTTCGTTCAGGGAAGCTGCAAATTTGGGATTTGCTGAAGCGAACGAAAGCGGAACCGATGCTGCGGCAGATGGTGATTTTGGCGTGGGGCGGCTATGGCAAAACAACACTGCTTAAACATGTTGCTCATACTTATGGGACGAGGCAGCAAAAACGCTATAAAGTGCCGCAAAAAATTCCGGTGCTGTTGGTGCTGCGGAAATACCGTGACTTGCTGACTCAGGAGAATGCTCCCAATCTGGCTGATTTGATTACGCTGCATCATATTCCTGCTTTGCCAACTGATGAAGAGTTAAAGCTGCCGATAAACTGGGCGCAAGACAATCTTCGTAAGGGTGAAGTGGTGGTGATGTTTGATGGGTTTGATGAGGTGGAGAAAGCTAAAAGACCTGCTCTGGCTAAGTGGTTAAATGAGCAGATGCGGCGATATAGAAATTCGGTGTTTATTCTTACTTCGCGCCCTAAAGCTTATAAGGAGCAGGATACAACTGATCGTCTAGAGATGACGACTCCGATTTGGGTGCGTGATTTTAATCAGGGGCAGCGTCGGGATTTTGTGGAGAGTTGGTATCGATATCAAGAGCGGTTTGCGAACAGTGGACGAGATACGCCGGATGTCAAACAAGCAGCGCAGTCTGCCGCAGATGAGCTTTTGGCGCAGATTGAGGCGCGACCCGAACTGAAGGATTTGGCGAAGAATCCGCTTTTGCTGACGATGATTGTGACGTTTCATCGGCGGTTTCCGGGGGCGGAGTTGCCGAAGCGACGGGTGGAACTGTATCAGGAGATTTGTCGGCTGCAATTGAAGGATCGCCCTGGGGCAAGGAAGCTGGAGACGCTGCTGTTGGAGTGTGGGGCGCAGGTGATTTTGCAGATGCTGGCGCTGGAGATGATGCAGAAAAAAGAGGAGCGGGTGGAGCGCAGAGAGCTAGTAGGGCGGCTGGCGCGATGTTTGACGGTGCAAGGTGAAGCGGCTGTTGCAGGGGAGTTTCTCGATCAGGTGGTGCAGATAAGTGAGTTGCTGATCGAGCAGGAGGATGAGTATGAGTTTGCTCATCTGAGTTTTCAGGAGTATTTGGCGGCGGAGGAGGTGGCTCGGTTAGAGCGAGAGAGTTTGCTGTATGAGAAGTTGGGGGAGGATTGGTGGAAGCAAGTGATTTTGCTGTATGGGGGGTTGGTGAATCCTGGGAGGTTGATTCGGGAGATGTTGGGGCGCGGGGCGACAGATCTGGCGTATGTTTGCTGGCAGGAGACGACGAAGCGACTTGAGCCGGGGCTGGAGGAGGAGTTGAGGGCGCTTAAGAAAACGGTGCAGGGTTCTCGGTATCAAAAGCTGGAGGAATTTTTGAAGAACCAGCAGTGGGAAGAGGCGGATTATGAAACGTATCGATTGATGATTACGACATTGGGGAAGGAAGAGGGGCAGTGGTTTGATCCAGAAGAGTTTCTGAATTTTCCGTGTGAGGAGTTGCTGAGCATTGATCGGCTGTGGGTGGAGTACAGCGAGGGTCGATTTGGCTTTAGTGTGCAGAAAGAATTATATCTAGAGTGCGGTGGTGTTGCTGACGGACAGTATCATAAAAAGGCGTGGAAACATTTCTGCCATACCAATGGATGGATGAAAGAAGACCAGTATGAAGATGTAATTTTTGATACCTCCTCACCGAGAGGACATCTCCCGTGTTTGGGAGCTAGTGTTGGTGTAGGGGGATTTGGGTGTGATTCTCTTCTCTCGCATCGCGACTTGTAGACTGTGACATCCGGTAGGTTCAGCCTGTTTTTAAGACTTGTTTTGGTGTTTCAATTCGACGTGTTTCTTGCTTTTGAGCGATCGGTTACCTTGTACCGTCAGGTCTTTATTTTTACAAGAGTCCGATCGCTACTCCACCACGTCAACCAAATCATCGATCGTCACCCCAAAAGCCTTAGCAATCTTATAAACCGCACTCAAATCAACAGTATTTAGGGTTCCGCGCTGAACATAGCTCTTGACTGTGTTGTAGTTAACCCCCGAATGATCAGAAACATCCTTGAGCGACCAACCTTTCTTGTCAGCTAGTTCTCGAATTCGCAGCCTAACGTAACCCATTTTCTAGTTGACATCGGCGCGTACGCGCCTGATAATATCTGTGTACATTGAAAAGCGATCGCTCTTTTCGCCTGGAAAACTTGAGAGCGATCGCACCTTCTTATCCCATTGCGGGAGGTAAATATATGATATCAGCATCGCAGCCGTCAGCAGCGGTTGGTGACAGTTTTGTGCGGAGTTACCGCGATCGGTTGTCTCCTTGGTGCATTGTTCAGCTTTTGCCTAAGATGCAACGTAGTGTAGTCGCTCGGTTTCGGCGGCGGAATGATGCGACGGAACATTTGCGGGTGTTGAAGCGGCTGAACCCGATCGGAAACTATGAGATTGTGTTTGACCCGACAGTGGAAGAATCGGCAATTGATTAGGTGATGTGGCGGATGAGGGTGAGCGATCGTCCTCTTCCTTTCACAAAAAAATCCTCTAACATTGCTGGTAGAGGACTGTCATTCCGGGTAAACAAGATATCTTAAACTTACAGGTCTTCTAAATTTGAAAAAGTGCACTAACGAACAGAAGGCTGATAATCTTCTAATCTTGATGAGTAACCTTCTTTCGGAACCGAAGTCAACATTAGCTCGGGGTGCTCAACTTCAGGATAATGATTCAGGACTTCATCTGCTGCTGAGTTAGTCTGCTTGAAGCGACGAACTCTTTGAACCAAACCGACGATGAAGAACCCTGCGATCGCTGCGAATCCTGCCCCAGCCATGCTCATTTCAGAATTTGAGGGGGTCGATCGCTCAGGACGGATTAAGGTTTCAAAGGGTGAGTTAGACGATTTATCTGGGCTGACGGCGGTTGGATTGGAGTTGCTAAACAGACAAGCATCTGCGGGAACTGAGCTGATTAGAAGACCGCTTAAAATAGTGACGGAAATCGCAATTGTCAAAGACACACGGGATTGATTCATGGTCTTGTACGCAGTAACGACGCCCCGATTATCCGTTGAAATCTAAACTAGAAACAAGACCGATAGACTACAAAACCTTAATTTTGTTTGTACCCCATGCCAACTTATACCGGAATTTCTAGCGAAGCCTTTAGACATCCGCTCGATAGCCAAGCCGAACAAGCCCTCCGCAGCATTCCAGGGTTTGATGTAGTAGCGCGAAAGTTTGTGGAGTTTATTTATGAGCGTCCTCGGTTTGTCTATTTGATGGGGAACAGTATTCAGGTTGGACCACGCCAGTACGCGACTGTTTATCAGATGTTTCGAGAGTGCTTGCGGGATTTAGATATTCAATCAGAGCCAACGCTGTTTGTGTCTCAGGCTCCTCTAGTCAACGCCTATGCTCTAGGGCAAGAGCGTCCGTGTGTGGTGTTGAACACAGGACTTTTGGATCTGTTGAGCGACGTGGAACTACGATCGGTGATCGCCCACGAACTCGGGCACCTCAAATGTGGTCACACGACTTTGACGCAGATGGCAATGTGGGTCAGCACGGTGATTTCTGGTCTGGCAGATATGACATTTGGGTTGAGCAGTCTGATCAGCACAGGATTGCTCTTAGGGTTTTATGAATGGGCACGGAAAGCGGAATTATCTGCAGATCGGGCGGCTCTTTTGGTGATGAATGACCTCAATCCTGTGTTGCACAGCATGATGCGATTGGCGGGAGGCAGCAGCAAATATGCCCATGAGGTGAGTTTAGAAGAATTTGCGCGACAGAGCGATCGCTATCAAGAACTCGACCAAGACGGACTTAATCAGGTTTACAAATTCTTGCTTTATAACAACGTCTCTGAGGGAGTTTTTCTGACCCACCCGTTTACAGTCGAGCGGGTTCGCTTTCTTCAAGAGTGGTCAACGTCTGAGGAGTATCGCCAAATTCGTCAGGGCAACTATCCTCGATCGGGAGAAGGCGCAGTCAACGTTCCAGGAGCAACGGCTAACACCACGGATGTGGATGCACTACGGCGGCAAATCGAAGACTTGCAGCAGGAAATCGATCGTATCAAGCGTTCTGACTAAGCTAGGAGTGACTAGGCAGAGTCAAGGTAAACGCGGTTTCTCCAGGTAGAGTTGAGTCAAGCCTTAGCTGACCGTTGTGTGCCTGGACGATTTCTCGCGCCAGACTAAGCCCTAACCCGATGCCTTCCACTTTGCGAGTTCGGGCAAGATCACCGCGATGAAATCGATCAAAGATGCGATCGCGATCCCTCACGGGAATTTCTTGTGAGCTATTGCTGATAGTCACCAATATCATTGCATTTCGCCGATGAGCAGTGATCCGAATCCAACCCGTTGAGAGATTGTATTTAATGGCGTTGCTAATTAGATTTTGCAAAACTTGGATCAGTAAATCACGATCGCCCCGCACCAACAAGCGATCGGCAATGTCTGCATGAATCTCTAAATGCGGTGCCAGCAGGTCAATATCTTCTAGCAAATCCATGAGTAAGCAAGACAAATTAACCTCAACTCGATAGAGAGACATTTGTCCCGCGTCTGCTAAAGACAGCAGCAAAAGCTTGCGAATAATGCTGCTTAGACGACGAACTTCATCGAGTAAGTTGCTTAGGCGTTGCTGCACCTCTGAACCTGGTTCGGCTTGCTGTAGGGTTCTTTCTAACTCTCTTTGTAAGATTGCGAGGGGCGTTTTAAGCTCGTGAGCCGCATCTGCACTAAAGCGAGACGACTTTAAAACTGCGCTGTAGGCGTTCTGACATCTGGTTAAACACCTGAATCAATTCGACGAATTCAATATCGGTTGTCCCGATCGGAACGCGTTGTTCTAACCCGCTAGCGGTGACGGTGCCGATAATGGTCGTGAGTTGGCGAATGGAACGCAAACTGCTGCCCGAGATCGCCCATGCGCCCCCTGCGACTAGCAACAAAACCCCCGGAATTGAAATCAAAAAGATATTGCGAATAACTGCCATCTCTTGATCAATGGCATTTAAGCTGATGGCGATCGCAACTTGAACAAAGGGAGCCGTTGCTGCCCCGATGCGCCAAGTTTTCTGTGGAGTGTGTTGGGTGACAAAATGAGGCTTAGGAATGGGTCGATCGGGAGGACGCGACCCATTGGGTTGATCGCGATCGGGAGGCGGAGCAGGTGGCATCGACTGTGGACGAGATGCCCAAAGATTGCTAGTGTTTAGGTCACTGCCCCAGCATTGAGAGCGATAAGCCACGTTGCCATCGGCTCCGATGACTAGAAGCGCGATCGAGGTTTTTGCGTTTGTCCCCAGTGCTCGTGCAAGAAACGCTTCGTAAGATTGCCAGCGATCGGGCGGTTCGGTTCGATTGCCTGCCAAGGGTCGAGGGCGACCTGCTGAAATGAGCTGACTTTCGAGTTCTGCATCGAGACGACTGACTTTTGCTTCATAGATCAGCCACCAAGAAATTAGCCCGAATCCGACGAGGGCACTTCCTGCCAAAACCGCCGCCATGAGAGCAATCCGTAGCTGAAATGAGCGTAATTTTAGAATTGAGATTCCGATTGGCAAAATCGATATCCAACGCCTCGAATGCTTTCAATCCAGCCTGCGCCACTGATGGAGTCGATCTTTTTGCAGATGCGTTGCACACATACATCAACAACGTTGGTGTTGGTGTTAAAGTCATAGCCCCAAATGTGTTCTAGAATTTGAGTCCGGGTGAAGACTCGTCCGGGAGATCGCATGAGATATTCCAATAAATTAAATTCGCGAGTGGTGAGTTCGATAACGTGCTGATTGCAAGTGACTTCTCGTGTAATGCGATCGAGCTGGATCGGTTCAACGGAGACTAAGTTTTGGCGATCGCCCATACTGCGACGCATCACAGCGTGAATTCGAGCAATCAGTTCTTCGACAAAAAAGGGTTTTGCGAGATAATCATCGGCATCGAGATTTAGACCTTCTAAGCGATCGTCGAGTTCATTTCGAGCCGTCAGCAAAATCACGGGCACATTTTGCCCTTTGCGTCGCAGGCTTTTGAGAATGAACAGCCCATCTTTTCCGGGCACCATGATGTCTAGCACAATCACGTCATACTCGTTTTCGATGGCGTAGGTGTAGCCCTGATCGCCGTTGTCGCAAGAATCGACGACAAATCTCTGTTCTTTTAAGCCAGCGCGGACAAAATTCGCAATTTTTGCTTCATCTTCGACGAATAAAATGTGCATACGATCGCGTGATATCCCAGTCGGGCAATGGTTTCATTGTCGCTTGAGATTCACTGATTCGGGTCTTGATTCAGATTACAAAACTGTAATGAAGAAAATAGGCAAACGGTCATTTTGGGCAGTCTTAATAAAGCCATAGACCGCTACTCAATTGGAGACTACTCGTCATGATGACTCGCCGACTACTGACCTTAATTGCCCTTCCGGTTCTAGTGGGTTCGTTTGGCTGTGCAGCCTTAACTGCAAGCGCTCAATCTTCAACCCGGCAGGCACAAGATTCATCTCAGCCCAACCAGCAAGGCAACAGACATCGCGGTCCAGATTTTGCCGCCGCCGCTCAGAAACTAGGCATTTCAGAAGCCGCTTTGAAGGCAGCGCTAGGAGTTCCGGCAACTCCGACTCTTGGTACACCGGGACAACACCGACCTCGTCCCGACTTTAAAGCAGCCGCAACAAAGCTCGGCATCACTGAGCAACAATTGGTGAGTGCGTTGGGAATGCCGGATCGTCCGCACGGTCCAAATTTTGCCGCTGCCGCTCAAAAGTTAGGTGTGACAGAAGCCGCTTTGAAGGCAGCGCTGGGAGTTCCGGCAACTCCGACTCCTGGTACACCGGGACAACGCCCACCGCGCCCCGATTTGAAGGCAGCGGCAGCAAAACTCGGTGTGACTGAACAGCAACTAAAGGATGCGTTGGGAAAGCCGCCGCAGGGTGAAAACCGTTCTGATACTCGTCCCCAGCAGTAGGAGGCGCGGGGGGAGGAGAGATCTATGTATCCTTTTTCTCCCTTCCCCATGCAGTCAATCTTAAAGACTATGAATCGTGTCTTCCGTCACTATCATCGCTGGCTGGCGATCGTGTTTGCTTTACCGTTACTCACAAATATACTCATGGGTATTAGCTTTCCGATCGCTCGATCACTTTGTCAGGTCAACTTGCAGGAATGCTAATCCACATTTCAAGGATGCGATCGGAGACATCTGGCACTGCGATTAGGGGTCTATTCAGATGTGGCTGACCCCAATTTCGATACGTCCGGAGAAAATTTCTGCGAGGCTATTGAGTGACCGATGCGACTGGAAAAGTTGAGTGTTTGACCATCTATCTCGGTTGGTATTCGGGTAGAGCCATTCATATTCACGTCAAGGTTCGCACTGATTCTGCATCTCAACCCAGCGCTGAGTCTACCTCACAGCTTTACTTTGACGATGCTCTCACCGATCGCGTTCACACACAGTCGCCCTATAGTCTCAACGGGCAACGCAACGGAACTAATGCTCAAGATGGTGTTTTTCAAGAGGGCGGTGATCAGCTAACGCTCCAAACTCCAGAGGCAAACGGCTATAGAGGAGCGTTTGATATCGGGCTTCAAATCAGCTAAACAGTCAGTTCAGAGGGACTTTTAAAAGACATGATTGATTTCTCAGAACAAATCAGATAGAAGTAAACGAACACTGTTGTCACCAACACTCTGATGACTGACCAACTATCTGCCACTCAATATCCCATCGAAGACGTACTGCAACACCGATGGAGTCCACTTGCCTTCTCAAACAAAGCTGTAGAGCCAGAAAAATTGCGGAGTGTGTTGGAAGCGGCACGATGGGCAGCCTCTTCTTACAATGCACAGCCGTGGAGCTATATTGTGGCGACTCAAGACAATCCTGATGAGTTTAGTCGTCTCTTAGCGTGCCTTGCGGAAGGAAATCAGGTCTGGGCGAAGAATGCCCCGGTGCTGATGCTCTCGGTGACAAAACTGACGTTTGAGCACAACGGAGTAGAAAATCGTCACGCATTTCACGATGTGGGTGCAGCCTCTGCAAATCTGGCGATCGAGGCAACCGCTCAGGGATTAGTAACCCACCAAATGGCAGGTTTTGATGTTCCCAAAGCTAAAGAGACTTATGGCATTCCTGATGGCTATGATCCAGTTGCTGCGATCGCGTTAGGTTATCTCGGCGATCCACAAATCCTGTCTGAATCGTTGCAGCAGCGTCAATCATCACCCCGTACTCGCAAGTCTCTAGACCAGTTCGTCTTCGCAGGTTACTGGAACCAGACTTCATCGATTGTTCACTAACCGTTTTGAGAAATTTGGTGAGTCAAAAATGGGTCGATCACTATCATTTACTCTCCTTAAATGGCTAATTCGCTGGCAATTCCCAACAGTGCCGCGAATGACGACGGTGCAGCTTGCTCAAACATTAGAAGAGTCTACTCCTGTGCTTCTCGATGCCCGGGGTGATGAAGAGTATGCCGTCAGTCATCTCGATCATGCCCACCTCATTGCGTCTGTTCCTGATGCGACGGTGCCAGAAGTTCTGAAAGAGATGGCGAACGATACTCCGATCGTGGTGTATTGTTCGGTCGGCTATCGAAGTGCCAAAGTTGCTCAATGGCTTAAGGATGCTGGATTTTGTCAGGTTTTTAATTTAGAAGGTGGGCTGTTTGAATGGGCAAATGAAGGACGACCGATGGTGAGAGACGGTCAACCTACCTCATTGGTTCACCCTTACAATGCGACGTGGGGAAAACTGGTGAACGACCAGGCGAACCCATAATGAATATGTCTGAGAGACGCTATGACCTGGATTGGCTGAGAGTTTTGGCAGTGCTACTTCTGATTCATTTCCACACTGCCGCTATTTTTTATTGCGGCGATTTGGGTGTGTTTTATGTCACGAATGCGGTCACAAGTTCAGCGATCGGACTTTTCATCTCATTTGTATATCAGTGGCACATGCCGCTTTTTTTCTTTTTATCAGGAGCCGCTACCTGGTTTTCTCTAGAGGCTCGAACTTCTAGCCAGTATATCAAAGAGCGATTCCAGCGATTGTTCATTCCTTTTTTGTTTGGCGTATTAGTGTTGGTTCCGCCTCAAGTTTACTGTCACTTATTGACGACTTCAGACTATAAAAAATCTTATCTTCAGTTTTATCCGCAGTTTTTTAACGGCATTCGTCCAACCGGAAATTTTGAATGGGCGCATCTGTGGTTCATTATTTATTTATTTGTATTCTCTCTGATTGCCTTACCCGTTTTTATTTATCTACAGCAACCTCGCGGACGGGCTTTGTGTCATTGGTTTGCGGCAACGCTAGATCGGGCAAGATTACTCATTTATCCGGCTCTGCTTTTAGCGGCGATCGAAGGGCTGTTTCGTCCTAGATGGATTGGCTTTCAAAATCTCTATGACGATTGGGCAAATGTTCTGCTTTATCTCTTCTATTTTGTCTACGGCTATATTTTTTGTAGCGATCGCAGGTTTGGGCAAATCCTCGATCGTCAGCAATCTTGGGTAACTGGGTTAGCAATTGCAGGTATGTCGATCTTGCTAGGATGGTGGATTACGAATACGGTTCCCGATCGAAGCTACTCTCTTGAGTATGTTATATATCAGGTGTTTCGGGGATTTAACTCTTGGTGGTGGGTGATAGCAATCTTGAGTTTAGCCAAATCTCATCTGAACTTTAAAAGTCGTTTACTGCACTATGCAAGCGAGGCATCTTATCCGTTTTATATTCTTCACCAACCTGTTGTTGTTATGATTGGATTTTATGTTATTCAGTGGAACGCTGGAGTATTGGAGAAATTTATTGTGATCAGTACAGGTTCGCTAATCAGCACGATCGGGCTATATGAGTTATTGATTAGACGATTTAATATTAGTCGGTTTTGTTTTGGGCTAAAGTCGATTTAATCTCAGCAAAAATAAGCGTTATGTTCAGTGTTTCAATTGTGATTCCAACTCTAAACGAGGCAGGCAGCTTGAAACGAACATTACGCCAAATCGCCATCTTAGATCCGTCCCCTTTAGATCTGTGGGTCATTGATGGAGGGAGCCAAGATGAGACGGTCGCGATCGCGCAGACTCTCGGCGTGCAGGTTTGTTTGTGCGATCGCGCTGGGCGTTCGGCTCAAATGAACTACGGTGCAAATCTTGCAAAGGGCGACATTCTTTGCTTTTTACACGCCGATACCTGGGTGCCCGACGATTTAGTTGCCGTGATTGAGCAAACATTGAGAGATCAAACGATCGCCTGTGGTGGGTTTATCTCGCTGATGTCAGGGGCACAAACAACTCGCTGGGGGATTTCGCTGCACAATTACTTAAAAACTTACTACGCTCCTCTCTTATTCAAACCGCATCTATTTTTGAAGGGATTACGGCTCTTGTTTGGCGATCAGGCGATGTTTTGCCGTCGATCAGACTTTTGGGACTGTGGCGGCTTTGATGAAGCCCTCCCGATCATGGAAGACGGAGATCTATGTCTTCGATTAATCAAAAAAGGACGAATTTGTCAGGTCAATCGCGTGGTGCAAAGCTCCGATCGACGAGTCGCCCGCTGGGGTAGCTTGAAAGCAACTGCCATTTACCTCTATGTTGGCGCTTTATGGGGATTGGGCGTTTCGCCTGCCTATCTAAAACGGTTCTATGAAGACATCCGATAATTCAGGCTTGATTAAAATTAAATTCGTGTGCCAACTCCCACGGACCACCTTTATAGTGCCAGAGCAATAGTCCTTCTGCGTGGGCATCAAGAGGTTGCCACTCGCTAGAAAGTCGATCGTACAATCGGCGCGCTTCGTCGGCTGTGACTTTGTTTTGAATCGTAACGTGCGGTCGATAGCTTTGTCGATCCTGTTTGCTTAACCAATCGTTCCAACCCTGTGCAAGCTGGTGTCGCAACTGGATTAATTCTGGACTCTCGATTTCTATGGCAACGCCTCCACCTAGCGATCGCAGTTTCGGAAACCGAATCGGCAGCGTTGGAGTTCGGTCGCACAGCGTTTGCAGAGTTTCTCGGATGGCAGGTTCTCGATCGCCAGGAAGGGCATGAAAAAGGGTGACGTGTGCAGGCAGAAAGTTTCGTTTGGGTGGAAAGTGCTGCTGACGGAGCGGGTTGAGAATCTCAAAGGCGATCGAGTCAAGCTTAAGAGTCAAGACGAGAGGAGTTGCGGTGTCTGGGGAAGATGAAGTCATGCTGCTCAAGGTCAACGTCTAATAACTATGTCTGTTTGAGTTTTTAAGCAACCCCGTAATCTGTGTAGGATTGTTTACAAGGGGCTGTAATCCTAGAACAACATCGTATCTCTATACGAGCATATAAGTGCGTTCTTCAGGTGAGCATAGATTTAGATCTAAGATGCTTCCATGTTCGACCAGATATAATGTGGCTTATCGCGCCAGGAGTCACTTCAAGGCGTTTTGCAATATCGCTTTGCTTGATGCCCTGCTCATACCAATTCCACACTTGTTGTGCCTCAGCTTCTGAGAGGCGGCGGCGGCTTCCTTGAACATTCTTACATAGTCCTGTTGTTACAGCGTGAATTCGATTGGCAGAATGAGACATCCACTCTAAGTTTTCGACTCTATTATTTGATTTGTTTCCATCCTTGTGATTCACATCAGTAAGTCCATGAGAATTGGAAATGAATGCTTGAGCCACTAATCGATGCACTAGATGAGTTTTTCCTCCTGGATATAGTGTGACTTTTAAGTAATTTCCAGAGGTTCGGCTCAGTTTCAGGCAGCCATTTTTACGCACTCTGCTACGTACTTTTCCAAAATTGCTAACGTCGTAAGATGGGAAATCTATAATGGGTTGCCAACTCTCTACCTGTTGCATTTTCAAGTTATGAATGATTTTTTCTACTAGTTAGTTCACCTAAAATCTTGACTAATCCGGAGGCTGTTGAGGATTTATCAGGCTCAACAATTTTGGAACATATTACCGATATTGGTTACTTTGTCCATTGCACAACTACCCTATTAACTGGGTCATACTTTGTATAGTAGTTTGAGTCAACTTGTGTTGGAAGAACGTTTGATATATCTAAGGGACTGCGAGATATAGAGTTAGATCAAGTTCAACTTTCTCCAAGGCAAGATGATGGCTGAGAAATCGCACTAGAGCAGAGTAAAATAACCTACTTCAGTTTTTCTACCAATGTTCTCACCGCTTTTACCTGCTTTACGTTTCAATCAGTGTTCCTCTATATCAATTATATAAATAAGAGTATCGTTTTCGTTATTGCTTTCTCCAATGATGGCTTTAAAAAAAAATCAGCCCTGATGCCATAACCAGAGCCGAAGAGAAGAGAGTGTTCAATTTTGATTTTGAGTACGACTTAAAGCGAAAGCAGGGTAGCCAGCAGTTTGGCTAATCTATGCCCTTGCGCTCGATCTCATCACTAACTGCCAGGGTTTTTTCCAAAGGCTTAAACTTGTAACCTCATGTAAACAAATGTAAAGGAATTGTTACGAACTGTCAACACTTCTCGGAAAGAATTCCTGTCTAACGCAATCCTCTTTGCTGCAATAGCGTTAGCAGAACATCAGGAAAATCAGTGATCAGACCATTCACTCTCAGATCGATTAGACGCTCCATAATAGTGACATCGTTCACCGTCCACGGAATGACTGGAAACCCTGCCTGCTGGATCTCTTGAGTCGATTGAATAAAATCTTTTGAGTCAGGCAACAGCGTCTCAAAGTTAGGAGAGTAACGATCGATAAACTCTGCGTTTTTGAGCAGTCCTGCAATGTTGCCGCGATAGCGCCTAAAGTCTAACCCCGCTAAAAATGGAGAAGCGATTCCCGCTTGAGACAGCAACGTGCCCGGTTTACCCCGCTTTTGTCGCACCAATGCCGCCGTTTGGATCTGAGAATCTATTTTCTTAACCGCCAGCAACACGCGCCAATCAAACGACTGAATCGTGACGCGATCGAAGACTCCATAATCACGCACTAGATTCACAACACATCGAGCAAACACATCTGGGCTAAACGTGTCTCGCGATCGCAGAGGGCTAACCTTGCACTCGATCGTATAACGCACTTGAGACGCTGGAAAGTGCTGCATCTGATAGTCAAACACTTGAGCTAACGAGGGCATCGTCTCACCCGGCACAAGCTGCTGATCAGGGAACTTTGCCGGATCAGGATTGAGTGAGCCACAGTCAAAACGCTGCACATCTTCTAACATCAGCTTGCGAATCAACAAACGAGGATAGCGGCGCACAGATTTGCCATTGGGATGCAGACAAAGCGATCGAGAGATTTCTGAGTCGTGGCTGACGACCAACACTCTATCGGCTGTCATGCCCACATCTAGCTCTAACGAATCGACTCCTAAGCTCAATGCCAAACGAAAAGCAGATAGGGTGTTTTCGGGTAACAGTCCGCGTGCGCCTCGATGCCCGATCGCTTCAAAGCTCCAATCAGGGATCTCAATCGGCTGGCTTACACTGTTATCGATGAGCGATCGCGTCGTCTGAATGACCATATGCCTCCTCCTCCATTGTGTTTCCAGACTACCCAAGAAAGGTGAACTCTATGTTAAGCCTCTGAAGCAAATCACAGATTAGAGTGAGTTAAAACACTTCTGTAGCGATCTACACCACTTTAGTGGTTGAGGTGAGACTTCTCTTTCTCAAGAGAGAGCCATTCAATGGTGGGGAATGAAAAGATAAGCATAAGCATTCGCATTTATCCAATCTCCAGCAGTGCTTAACCGCACCCTTGAACTGAAGGACTGTGGTGACTGCTAGCTTGTTTCACAAATCCGGCGATCGTGCCTCAGTATGAGTGGTTGATTGAGACTCTTTCTCAGCCAACTGCTTGCTGTGAACCCCACCTTGATTACCCGTCGAGCGTTCGGCTAAAACAGGCACGTTCAGAAAACGTCTAACTGTTAATCTTCCTCACACAAGGCATATGAGCGAAAAAACTGAAACTCAATTCCGTGATTGTTTGCCGCAAACCTTCATCAACCTAGAGTCTTTGTCGAGTTCTTACGATCGTTCGTTTAACTTTGAGCAATGGGCACAGCAAGTTAGACCGCAGTTACTGGCTTCGCTCAACAAACGCGGAACTAAATAACACGTTGTCAAACGAAGAGTGGAGGATGAGTCAACTCATCCTCCACTCTTCGTTTATGGGTCAGCTACTGACCAAAGCTGACACCCTTGCCCGAAATCCTCCGTTGGTCAGGGCAGTGACGGTCGCCTGTTCATCATGCACTCGAAACTTTTGCCCAAACCGCACAAAGTGGCGACGGTTGTGAGCGCTGACGATCGCCACCACCGGGATTTTTGAACTGTGGTCTTCGCCTCGCTGTTCTTGCAAAATCTGCCGCAGTCGATATTGTTCTTGACTGTCGTTTGCCATACTCGGTTCGAGTTCGACCATCACCATGCGGATAGATTCGATCGGTTCTGCATCGTCGATGATGAACTGCACTTGGTCATCGCGTCGATCGACTTTGCCCCACACCATCAAACGGGCATCGGGGATGATTAGTTCTCCAATTCGCTCAAATGATTTGGGGAAGACGACGGCTTCTGAGTGTCCGGTGAGGTCTTCGATCGTGATGATTGCCATGCGATCGCCCTTTTTAGTGGTGACGGCTTTGACGTTGGTGAGCATGACGATCGCGCTGATGCTGTCTCCTTCTTGGCGATCTCCCAAATCACTCAAGCTGATGGGCGCAAGCATTTTGGCTGACTCTTGCAGCTGTTTGAGCGGGTGATCAGAGATATAGAATCCCAAGACTTCTTTCTCTAACCGCAGCTTTTCTTGCGGCTGAAATTCGGGCACTTTCGGCGCTTTGGGGGCTGTCTCAAAGCTGGATTGCTGAATTGCGCCGCTCATCAGGTCGAACAGATTGCCCTGCCCGCTTGCCCGATCTTTGGCGCGAGATTGTGCCCAATCCATGACTAGTTCTAAATCTTGGATTAACTGACTGCGGTTTGGCTCAACGTTGTCAAAGGCTCCGCAGTAAATTAGAGATTCTAACGCTCGGCGGTTGATCGCACGGGAGTCTATGCGATCGCACAAATCTGCCAAGGATTTGAACTCACCTTTTTCGGCTCTAGAAGCAAGAAGAGCTTCGACGGCACTTTGTCCTACATTTCGGACGGCGTTTAAGCCAAACAGAATGCTTTCTCCAGTCGGCGTAAAATCTACACCAGAACGGTTGATATCAGGCGACTGCACCTGGATATTCATGCTGACGCAAGTGGCAATATATTTCTGGACTTTATCTTGATCTCCACTGTTGGCGGTGATCAGTGCCGCCATATATTCGACGGGATAGTTTGCCTTTAAGTAAGCGGTTTGATAGGTGACATATCCATAAGCGGTGGAGTGAGACTTGTTGAAACAATATTCGGCAAACTGCACCATCTGCTCGAATAACGCATCCGCAATTTTCGGCGCAACCGCGTTCTTTCCGGCACCTTCGACAAACATTTCGCGGTGCTTTTCCATCTCAGATTTTTTCTTTTTACCCATCGCTCGACGCAGCAAATCGGCTTGACCGAGTGAGTAGCCCGCCATATCTTGAGCAATCTTCATGATTTGCTCTTGATACACCATGATTCCATAGGTTTCGTTGAGAATCGGTTTGAGAATGTCGTGCGCGTACTCGATCGCTTCTCGCCCGTGTTTGCGGTTGATAAATTTGGGAATTAGCCCCGCATCAAGGGGACCCGGACGATAAAGGGCAAGCACTGACGAAATATCTTCGATTCCTGACGGTTTGAGATCGCGAACGATTTGCCGCATCCCCGATGACTCAAGCTGAAACACGCCTTCTAGCTCGCCTCGTGCCAGCAGTTTATAGACTGCGGGGTCTTCGAGCGATAGATTATCGAGGTCGATCGTCACGTGGCGAGTCTGCTCAACCAACTCCACCGTTTTTTGAATCATCGTCAGGTTTTTGAGTCCCAAAAAGTCCATTTTGAGTAGACCCAGAGTTTCGATGTCCTCCATGTAATATTGGGTAAAGACGGCTCCATCGGCGTTGCGTTGCAGTGGCACAATCTCATCGAGCGGATCGGATGAGATCACGATTCCGGCAGCGTGGATGCCCACACTTTTGTTGGTGCCTTCGATCCCGATCGCCGTATCTAACCAGTGCCGCACCTTCGGATCTTTGTCATATTTCTCTTTGAATTCTGGCGCAGGCGTTTTGTCAGAAATCATCACCTCTAACTTGACGGGCTTACCTCGGATCACGGGGATCAGTTTTGCCATGCGGTCGGCATCCCCATAAGGCACATCCAGCACTCGCGCCGTGTCTTTGAGAACCGCTTTAGAAGTCATGCGGTTATAGGTGATGATCTGGGCGACTCGCTCAGTCCCGTATTTTTGAGTGACGTATTGAATGACTTCATCGCGGCGATCGATGCAAAAGTCGGTGTCAATATCTGGCATTGATTTCCGTTCGGGGTTGAGAAACCGCTCGAACAGCAAGCCGTGATGTACCGGATCGATATTGGTGATTCCGAGGGCATATGCGACAAGCGACCCGGCTGCCGATCCGCGTCCCGGACCCACGGGAATGCCGTGGTCTCTGGCGTATTTGATGTAGTCCCACACGACTAGAAAGTAAGTCGCGAACCCCATCTGCTGCATCATTTCAAGTTCATAAACCAGGCGATCTTGATAAACCTGGCTAACTTCGGGGCGGGAGTGGCATTTCAGTCGCTTAAACAGTCCTTCCCAGGTGATTTTCTCCAGATAAGCATCGTGAGTCTGACCTGCGGGGACGGGGTAATTAGGAATGCGCGGCTCATCAAACAGTTTGTATTCTTCGATTTTGTTGGCAACCTCGATGGTGGTGACGATCGCTTCATCGATCACGTCGTCGGGCAGGTGGTCACGAAACAACATCCGCATTTCGTCGGCTGATTTGAGATATTCGGTGCCGCTATATCGCAGGCGTTTGTCTTCTGAAATCAGCTTGCCCGTCTGAATGCACAGCAGCGCATCGTGCGCCTCTACGTCGTAGCAAGAAATATAGTGAGAATCGTTCGTCGCAATGATTTTGATGTTTAGCTCACGAGCAATCTTGACAACTTCAACGTTGACGATCCGATCTTCAGGTGAGCCGTGATCTTGAATTTCTAAATAATAATCGTCGCCAAATAAGTCTTGATACCACTTGGCGACGCGACGGGCGATTTCGGGCTTGCCTTGCAAAATCGCTTGCGGCACTTCACCCCCCAAACAGGCACTCGTGACGATTAAGCCTTCGTGATAGTGCTCTAACAGATCTTTGCTAATACAAGGGCGAGAGAAGATCCCTTTTCCCTGGACTCCTTTGAGATGGGAAATTGTGGTGATCTTGACTAGGTTTTTGTAGCCCTGAGTGTTTTTTGCCAGAACGACCTGATGGTAGCGAGGGCGGCGTTCTTGCTTGGTGATGTCGCCGTTGATCACATACATTTCATTGCCGATGATGGGCGTAATCTTACCTTTGCAGACCTTCATTAGCTCGATCGCGCCATACATTACGCCGTGATCGGTGAGGGCGATCGCGGGCATTCCCAGTTCTATTGCTCGATCGACCAGTTTAGGTAGCTGACTGGCACCATCAAGCAAGCTGTAGTCGCTATGAATATGTAGACCAACAAAAGCCATAACTGCTCAAACCACACAACGGAATGAGACTAGAGTAACCGATCGTAGACGCTATAGATAACATTTTTTTGAGTCACTGGCTCTATATGTGGAGTCAACGATAACTGAAGGCGTAAATCCGAGATTTCTCTCCAGTCCTATGCCTTCTCAAAAATGTCTTAGTACCAATGTATCAAACTTATGCAGAAAAGAGGTGATTTTGTACTATCTTTTCACACGAAAAATCTCCCAGTTTTTTCAAGAAACCGAGAGTTGGATCGTGTTGAGTGTGGGAAATACGTTGCCGACTACTTCTGAATTTGCTTAACTTTCCCTTGTTTTGCCAACGCCTCATAGACGAGTGCGGCAGCGTCTGCACGGGTTGCGCCCCGGTTGGGAGTTAATTTATTTGAGTCGGAATAGTTGGTCACTAACCCAGCCTCGATCGCCGCTGCAACCTTATCAACTGCCCACTTTGGCACTTCTTGGGCATCGGCATATTTACCCACTACTTGCTCAGCATTTGCTGGCGTTGGAAGGTTTAACCCTGTCGTTAACGCCACTTGGAGTTGAGAGAGCGGAATCGGCTGATCAGGACGAAACACGCCGCCAGGATAGCCATTCATGAAGCCAGTTTGAACAGATTTCTCGATCGCTGTATTTGCCCAATAAGTCGGAGCAATATCCCCAAACTGCAAGGAGGGACGAGTCGGAGCCTGATCAAAGGCTTTGCTAATAATTCCGGCAAACTCGGCGCGAGTGACAGGCTTATCAGGCTGAAACGTCCCGCCTGGAAAGCCCTCTAGAACGCCGCGCTGCGTCAGGGCAGTAATGTAAGGAGCCGCCCAATAAGTCGTTGGCACATCTGAGAATGCGGTCACGTCTGGAGATGGCGCAGGAGGCGACAAGGGTTGAGCAGGGAGAGGCACCGGGACAACAGAAGTCACCGGATCAGAGGTGAAAACTTCAGGAGACGGAGATAGCGTTGCTCGCGGAGACGGAACCGCTGTAACCGCAGGGCTGACGCTCGGAGCGATCGTCGCCAGTGGGCTTGGCATAGGAGCGGGTCGAGGAATTAACCCTCCAGACATTGAGGAGAGGTCAAATCCGGGTTCTGATTGTCCGATCGCCCAAAAGAGAATGGTGCCAATGCTGCCAAACGCTACCAAAATGGCGATTAGTTCGTCAGTGTCGAGCTTTTTACGAGAAGGAGGCGGTTCAGGTGAGGCAGTCATATTAAGTTACGACACTTTAAAGAATTCTTTGTCCAAATCCTAAGTCAAATCCTTGAGAAGCGATAGAGCTATCCCAGATCTCTGAGAGATTTTGTGATATTTCTCGGTCGATCAACATCTAGCTGGCGACTGATAGCCGTGTGATACGCCAAAAGCTGTAGGGGAATCACGGTCAACATGGGTGAAAGCCACTCCTCAACATCTGGAATTAGGAGCCGACTATCCCACAAATCCAAGTCTGAATCGGAGGTGATGCCCATCACAGGACTTCCAGTTGCTTTTGCTTTTCGAGCCGTTTTAGTTACGATCGCAGATGCCTCACCCATCGGCGCGATCGCAATTACCGGAATTTTGGCATCTAATAATGCGATCGATCCATGCAAAAATTCCCCGGCTGCGTAACCTTCGGCGTGGAGATAGGTTGTCTCTTTGAGTTTGAGGGCACCTTCTAGGGCGATCGGGTAATTGATACCGCTGCCTAACACAATCAGACTGCCTGCGGGTTGAATTAAGGTCGCAACGTGGGCGATTGTGGAACTCTGTTGCAAAACGGCTTCAATATGACGGGGAAGTTGTCGCAAACTCGTCAGCGATCGTTTAAGTTGAACGTCATCTAATCGTTGCCGAAGATAAGCAATTTCCAGCGCTAAACAGCAAAACGCCATCAGTTGTGCCAGAAAGGTTTTGGTCGCGGCAACGCCAATCTCAGATCCAGCGGGGGTAATTATCGCGTGATCGACAAGCTTCGCGATCGCGCTATCAGGTTGATTCGTAATCGCCAACAGTTGCGATGAATTCATCTGCTGCGATTGAGCACGTTTCAGTGCCGCGATCGTATCTGCGGTTTCACCTGATTGAGTGACAGCTATTGTCAACGTACCTGGTATCGTAGGCAACGGTGAAACTTGAAACTCTGAGGCAGATCGGACGATCGTGGGCACACCCGCTAGTTGCTCAAACCAACATTGGGCAATTAACCCTGCATGAAGACTGGTGCCACATGCCAAAATGTGAATCTGGTTTACGTCAGATAAAAAGGATGAAGGGTGAAAAGTAACCGGGAAGTAGAGGTCAAGACACTTTTGAACCACAGTTGGCTGCTCATAGATTTCCTTGAGCATAAAGTGCGGAAATCCTCGTTTAGCGTCAACGTCTGGCTTCACGATCGTCTGTCTATCAAGGTTCCGCCTGCCAGTTTAGCGTAGAGAATCTGGGTGCTATTGCTCCAAGCTGAACGCTTTGCTCTCCGCATTAGCCTAGAAGCCCGTAGAATGTTAGCTATAATAATTCGTAATTTTTTACTCTATCATTGGTTGGGTTCTAGCCCTCGTGTTGAATGACCTCTATCACTTCTCACTCATCGATTCGCTATTCTCAAAAAACACTCGATCGGGCAGAGCGAGCCGTTCGATGTGCCCCCTTTCGGGTAAAGCTCTATGCCACAATGGTGACCCAAAGTGTTCCACTTCCAGCGGTGGTGGGCACGATGGGAATACGTCATCAATATAGCAAGCGTGCCGTTACAGAATTAATTGCCGAAGGTGAACTGCTGTGGCTGATTCAAGTCGGGCTTCTCAGACGAGAAGTCGATGGTCAGGGTCTCACCGACAGCTTTCGTCTCACCCCGCTCGGTCGTCAACTGGTTGCCCGCTGGCACAACTCAGGGCGCACCGAGCTGCAGCCTAGTTGGAGCGATCGCTTCTACAACGCGTTGAGTCGCTGGTTTCGATTGCCCTTTTAGAAATCCCTCTCTACCTGGAGTTCACACGTTATGCTGCTCTGCCCCCCTAGCAGTCTCGGAGGTATTTTATGAAAGCCATTATGGTGGTGGGCACTACATCCCACGCTGGAAAATCACTGATTACGGCTGCCCTATGTCGAATTTTGTCTCGGCGGGGTTGGCGGGTGGCTCCGTTTAAGGGTCAAAATATGGCGCTCAACTCCTATGTAACGGCAAATGGGGGCGAGATTGGATATGCTCAGGCGGTTCAGGCTTGGGCGGCGGGAGTGGTTCCCTGGGTCGAGATGAATCCGATTTTGCTCAAGCCGCAGGGAGATATGACTTCTCAAGTGGTGCTGAAGGGCAGAGTCATCGGCAAAATTGGAGCCGCTGAGTACTATGAGCAGTTTTTTGATCAGGGCTGGCAAGCGATCGAAGAGTCGCTCCGTCGCTTGGGTGAAGAGTTTGATCTAGTGGTTTGTGAAGGAGCAGGCAGTCCGGCTGAAATCAATCTCAAGCATCGTGATCTGACCAACATGCGGGTCGCCAAGCACTTAAATGCACCTACCTTGCTCGTGGTAGACATCGATCGGGGCGGAGCCTTTGCCCATGTGGTCGGCACTCTAGAGCTTCTTGACCCAGACGAACGAGCCTTGATCAAAGGGGTGATCATCAACAAGTTTCGCGGACAGCGATCGCTGCTGCAATCGGGCATTGATTGGCTAGAGGAACGCACTGGAATCCCTGTAGTTGGCGTGATTCCTTGGTTAGACACGGCGTTTCCGGCAGAAGACTCATTGAGTTTGTTCGATCGTCAGGCGGCTCCTAATAGCGAACTGACGATCGGGGTGGTTCGTCTGCCTCGAATCTCAAATTTTACTGATTTTGACCCCCTCGAAGCCGAACCTAGTGTCACAGTGAAATATATCCATCCCAAGCAATCGCTGGGGCATCCTGACGCGGTGATTATTCCAGGCTCGAAGACGACGATTGCGGATCTGGTGGCGCTTCACAAGTCTGGAATGGCAGAAGAGCTACAAAAATATGCAGCAGCAGGCGGCACGATTTTGGGCATCTGTGGCGGCTATCAAATGCTGGGCAAAATTTTGGCAGACCCTGAAGGCATTGAGGGTCAAGAGGGTCGCTATCGCGGATTGGGTCTGCTGCCTCTCAAAACCGTGATTGCGGGGCAAAAAGTTGCTCGTCAGCGTACCGTCACGTCTAACTTTCCTCAAGAAGGGTTGTCTGTCACAGGCTATGAGATTCATCAGGGACGCACCCGCTTGATCGAACCCGAAGGCACCCAGTTCTTATTTGATGACCAAAATTTGGGGCTGATTGACGAGACTCATTCTATCTGGGGCACCTATCTGCACGGCATTTTTGATAATGGTCCTTGGCGACGGGCTTGGTTAAATCGGCTTCGTCAGCAGCGTGGCTTGCGATCGCTGCCAACAGGCGTTCCTAACTATCGCGAGCAGCGAGAGCTGTTGCTTGATGAGTTAGCCGATGCGGTTGAGCCACACCTCGACTTAAAGACTGTTTTGCCTTAGCTCAAACCATAGGTGCCCCTCTTGAGAATTTTGCTATGAGTGTTAGCATTCATTTTTTGCCGGACGATGTGACGATCGCTGCCGAAGCCGGAGAGCCATTGCTGCAAGTGGCTGAACGAGCGGGGGTTTCAATTCCGACAGGATGTTTGATGGGGTCTTGTCACGCCTGTGAGGTCGAAGTCAACGGTGAGGAAAGTATTTGCAGCTGCATCAGCGCTGTTCCACCAGGACAGACGCATTTGACGATCAACCTCTACTCTGACCCGACGTGGTAAATCTGCTTTTTCTTTATCTGTGCAGAAACATCAAGTCATGAATTTAATGATGGATGAATTGTCCATTCTTTGGATTAACGCGATGTGCGACTTTCCTAAAACACCCGCAAAGACTGCCTTCTCCCACAGGAGAGGGAATAAGATTTCTAGCGCCCCTCTCCTGCGGGAGAGGGATTGGGGGTGAGGGCAAATTAGTTGCACATCGCGTTAGATTATTAAGGGCTGTGAAGTGAATAAAACCGAAGATTGCAGAGGTTAGGTGGAGCGATAAGTTAGGTCAACAGAATCAACTGTGAAACGCGTTTCAGCTCCAGTCAAAGCCAGAATTTCCAGCAGGTTGAGCAAAGCCTAAACCCACCTTCACGAGTTGACTCTAATTGAGTTTGCCTACTTAGCGAAACGCAACGACGTTAATCTTCGGTTTTAGCAAGCGTTAATCTTCGGTTTTGGCAAGCGCTGAATTGCGTTTGCGAAGTGCAGCAGCACCCAGACCGATGAGACCCGGAAGCAAAGCGGGTGTGGGAACATTATTATGGGTTTTTATCTGTGAAGGCGGCTGGATTGAATGGTGGGGATGACCACCGCCGCCGCCAAAGATAAACGGGAAAGAAGCGAGAATTAATGCGATAAGTTCTGCCATGTAGTAATCCTTGAGTCACGTACAAGAGAAACTACTGATATAGCTTGACTAAACCGTGATCTTTTAATTACTTCTCCTAAGATTTTTAACTAAGTACAAGCTAAATGAAGCCTCCGTAAATGTTGTGCTGGGGCGCGGCTAGTCTATGCAAAGTGTGCCATACCCACAAATTACGTAATGGTTGAATTTGAAACCGGGATGACGATGTCTACATGTCGGAAGTTGCCTGAGCATTCATCGCATAAGCTCGAAATCGCTCTAAGTCTTCTTTCAGCGACGACTCGACGACTCGACCGAGAAACAGGTTGTCCATCAATTTCCCAAGAAAGCCGGGAATCGCGTAAGAGACGGTCATTTTGACAACGCTGCTGGTGCCCCGATCGTAAAACCGAATCGCCCCCCGATTGGGCAACCCATCCACCGACTCCCACTGAATAATCTGATTGGGAGTCTGTTTGAGAATGCGAGACTGCCAGCTAAACTCTAAGCCGCCCGTTGCCAACTTCCAGCGAGACAACTCTGGATTATCTGGCAAAATTGTCACAGAGTCGATCCATTTCATCCAGCGCGGCATTTGCTGCAAGTCTGACCACAGACTCCAAACAAACTCGATCGGGGCATCAACTTCGACCTGGACAGTGTGTTCTAGCCAATCGGACATAGGAAATCAAGAGATGAAGGGTTAATACTTAAACAGCCCGTTGCCCTGAACTTTGTAGCCCGTAGGTTCAAGAATGGCTTGAGCGGCTTGCATACCAGAAATTGTCGCACCTTCCATGCTATCGATGTAGTCCTGTTGGGTATAGCTTCCGGCTAAGAAAAAATTCTCGATCGCTGTTTTCTGGCGCGGACGATAAACATCCATTCCAGGATTCTCGCGGTAGAGCGACTGGGCAAGCTTGACGACGCTATACCAGGTCATCGTCAGCTCTCGTGATGACGGAAACAGATCCTGAATTTGTTTGAGCGCGTGTTGAGCAATCTCTTCGTTGCTCATTTTGATGAAGGGGTCGCCAGGAGTCAGAACGACCTGCATTAAAGATCCTTGTCCTTCTCGGTAATAGTCTTTGGGACTGGACAACGCTAAGTCTGCAAAACACGAGAAATCAGCATCGGCACTGTAGAGCAAATTATCGATGCCAGCCGCGTGATCGACTTGCTTGCGGGCTTCTGGGTCGTTGAGTTCTGTCACCCAGCCATTAAAGCGCAACTGAACGGTCGTCACCGGAACGGCTTCGAGTTTGTAGATATTGTCAAATTCTGGAATGCTGCGCCATTCTTTGGGCAATAAGCGCTGAATTCCGGGCACGTCGCACGCGGCGAGATAGATGTCAGCCGTCACCGTCTCTTCGGTTTCGCCGTTTGCCACCTGCAAACCTGTTACCTTCAGAGTGCCATTTTCGTCTTCAAATAGAATCTTGCGCGTCTGGCGCCGAGTGTGAATTTTGCCGCCTTTGGCTTTGATGTAATCGACGATCGGTTTATTCAAATATTCGCCCGGAGACCCTGCCAACAAATTGAGCCGCGACGCTTCGGTTTTGGATGCAAACATCATGAAGATAGTCAACATACAGCGAGCAGAAATCTCTTCGGTGTTGATGAAACCCAGGGCAAGGGCGATCGGGTCCCACATCCGTTTGAGGCTATTTTGTGAGCCACCGTGACTGCGAAACCAATCGGCAAAGCTGATGCCGTCGAGATTGCGAATCATCTTCATCGCAAAATCGGTGTTGATTAGACCCGGAACAATCGGACTGGTGCCCAGAGCGATCGCGTTCTGCAACTTGTCTTGAAGGGTCAACTGTCCGGTCGTAAAAAACGCTTTCAACCCGTGAAACGGTGCGCCTAGCAGGAACCGAAAATCAAGTTCCTTCGTAATGCCGCCCCGATTGACAAAGGTGTGGACGTGTTCTTTGGGCAACAGGTTCTCAAACGCACCGACCTTTTTCGCCAACGCAAACAGGTTGTAATAGTTGTTAAAAAAGACGTGCAGCCCCATCTCAATGTGATTGCCATCGCCATCGACCCAACTGCCTGCCTTGCCGCCAATGAAGGGACGCGACTCAAACATCTCAACCTCATGTCCGGCATCGACGAGTTCTACTGCCGCCGCTAACCCTGCCAGCCCTGCTCCCACGATCGCAACTCGCATTCCGCATTCTCACTGAGACTTCTTTACAGATTGTAATAGAAATGGGGAATGAGAGGAATTTTAGGTTGTGAATATAATTTGGGATATTGCAATGATTTAAGCTGCGATCGCGCCTCTGTTTATCTGTCGTCTCTTATGCCTAACCCTGCCTCGTTTGCCCAAACCTCCTGCAGAATTGCCCTCCTTGGTTTAGTCTCTGCGTGTACGCCTCTATCTCCGTCGTCTGTCACCCAAGAAACTCCTCGCCCCGTAAAGCCGTTACCTGCTGAGGCGTTCATTCGGGCATCAAAAACCCCAAGCTATCAGTTAAGCCCAAGCCCTGCGGTTAAATCTTTGACTGCACCGTCTAAACTGTCAGCTTCAGAAGTAGCGTCTCAACTTCAGCAGGCAGACGATAAGGCTATCAGCGCCGCCAATCTAATGCAGTCTGCCCAGTCTAAAGACGATTGGACTCTGGTGGTCAATCAGTGGAAACGGGCGATCGCGCTGTTGCCTCCTGTTTCGGCGGCAGGTGCTCAAAAAGCGGCAGTGCAGCAAAAACGGGCGGACTATCAGAGCAAACTAGCTGATGCTCAGCAGAAAGCGAAGATCAACCCTCGGCAACTTGTGACAGGTGGCAGTCAATCCACAGGCGGGAAGGGCATTCCGCTGATCGTTGCGCCCAACTCACCGGACGCAGCCGCGTCTCCGTCGCCTACCGCGTCTCCTGTGTCACCGTCGCCATCCTCTTCTCCGTCGCCTTCTCCGTCGCCCTAGCCGAAGAATAAGGGCGTACTTCAAGGCTCTCTCAATTCGTTTGCAACCTGCCCGAAACTGATTTCAAAGTGGATTGTCAGACTAATTGAGTAATGGTGCAGAATCTTAATTGAAATAGACTCGGAGAATGCTAGGGACGAGGGTAGGGTTGAAGTTTTGGAAGGTCGGGGCACCTTAGCAAGACATCGTTTCACAACTTCAGCAAACTATGCCTCTGTGGAAACTTTATTATCATCTCGTTTGGGCAACTGCTGCTCGCCAACCTACTATCACACCTATCAGAGAAGGAGCGCTCTATCGGTATGTCAGAGACAAAAGTCATTCTTTAGAAAGCATTCTGCACGCGCTCGGAGGTACTGAGAATCACATCCACTTGATTGTTTCAATTCCTCCAAAACTGGCGATCGCAGACTATGTAAAACATATTAAAGGTGGCAGTTCGCGGCATATTAACCATGACCTACCACCCGCAGGATCAACGTTTGCTTGGCAACAAGAATACGGTGTATTTTCGATGGGTCAAACCCAACTTGATCGAGCGGTTGCCTATGTCCAACATCAAAAACTCCATCACGCTCAGGGAACTCTCATTTCTGCTCTAGAACCCACCGCAACGTTCCCCTAGCCTTGTCATAGATCTCCCCAATCCGTCAAATCTTAGGGTTGCCCCTGATTAAATCTCCTCATTCAGGGCATCCACCCGCCCTGAACTGAAGTTCGGGCTAATTAGGGGAAAGTCCGTTAAAACGGACTCAAGAGAGACTGGAATTAGCTTGCATTCTGTTGCAATGGGCTTCCCACGATTAGCCCAAAACTTACTTCAAGGCAGATTGTTAGGTTGGCTAAAAATGCTGTAAGACCTCAACCTCAACGGATTGAAAGCAAGTCACAGCAGGTTCTTTAGTCCGTTTCAACGGACTTTCCACCATTAGCCCGAACTTCAGTTCAGGGCGGGTAACCGCAATGAACGAGAAAGCTTCAAACCACTTCTTAAAGTCCTCCTAGCAGTTCATAGAGTTCTACGAGGGCGGCATTGTCCAATGATCCTTTACCCTGAGCGATCAACGAATCCATGAGAGCGGTCACTTGGCTGCTTCCCAAAAGTGGTAGGCTCACCTCGCGTCCGGTTTGCAAAACGATATTCATGTCTTTGCGATGCAGGTCGATCGTGAAGCCCGGTTGAAAGCTGCTGTTTAGCATCCGATCGCCATGCACTTCGAGCACTCGACTTTGGGCAAACCCGCCTAGCAGCGCGGCTCGGACTTTTGCCGGATCGACTCCTGACTTTTTGGCGAGAGTTAGCGCTTCTGCCACTGCCTGAACGGTGAGAGCAACCACAATCTGATTGCAGGCTTTTGTCACCTGTCCGGCACCTGCTTCGCCAACGTGGACAATGTTTTTGCCCATCGCTTGCAAAATCGGCAATGCCCGTTCAAAGGCAGATTCTTCACCCCCGACCATGATCGAAAGCGTTCCTTGCTGGGCACCAATATCGCCTCCAGACACCGGAGCATCCAAGGATTGAATGCCCTTCAATTTCAGCGTTTCGTGGAGTTTTCGAGCCGTCGCGGGCGCGATCGTAGACATATCAATGCACAGCATTCCTGCCTTTGCGCCTTCAAGCACGCCGTCACTGCCCAAAATGACTGCCTCGACATCAGGAGAATCGGGTAAGCAGGTGATTACCACGTCTGCTTGTTGAGCGACTTGTTTGGGAGAGTGCGCGATCGTGGCTCCTTCTTGCGCCAACTCGTTTAGAACGGGCTGGCTGCGGTTATAAACCGTCACCGAATATCCTGCTTTGAGCAAATTTCGGGTCATCGGGTTGCCCATGATGCCGAGTCCGATAAATCCAAGTTTTTCCATAAAGTGGGATGAATAAAAGTTTTGTTATCTTAACTCGCACCCAAACTGAGAGGTGAGTGAAATGGGGCAGCGATTTGCTCACAACCTCTGGAAGGGCTGGGCTGGGGCGATAATGTCGGACGAAGTTGCTTAACGATTGAGGCTTTAAGGCTGACAGTTGAGGCTCAGAAGTTGGAAGTTGGAGCAAAAAGCTCGACGTTCTGAGTTCTGATCTTTATTTTTGGAGTGAAAAGCTTGAAATTTCAAGTTCCGAGGGTGGAGCTTCGAGCAAAAAGGTCAAAGTTCCGAGTTCTGAGGTTAAATGACGGAGGTTTGAGCATGACAATTGAAGGTCTGAAGTCGAAAGGCGAAGGTTTGAACACAAATTACTATGTTTGAGAGACGATAAACACCTTCTCAAGCAGTTGCAATCAGAGATTGAGGTAGCTTCTTGATCGTTTTGCTACCTTAAATACGGTTGAGACTATGACCGCTTTGGCTGCCTCGACCACCCGATCGCTAATAACCGATAGGCAAATCGCTCAAATTTGCTGAGACGAGTTAAAGTCTTGGTTTAGCTCTCTAGAGAAGACTTTCGCTGTTAGCCCACGAAGAGATCGCGGGTGACTCAGCACAAAGTGAGACCGTTCGTTTTTCACGTTTTCCCCCGATTGCCCCTCGTCGCGCCAAATTATGTCTAGACTCCTGATCACGCAGTATCACGCAGACGTTCAAAAGATTATTCAATACGGGGGGTCTCGCAATGAGGGCGCAATTAGTGGGGCATTTTTCAATCTGTTGAATGAGTATTGCAAGACACGAGACTTTGTTTTGATCGGTCAGTTGGAGTATCCAGCGAAGAATGGCAAGATGGTGCGTCCAGATGGCACGGTCAAGGATGCGCTGCGGTTGGATTGGGGGTTTTGGGAAAGTAAAGATGAGGATGACGACTTAGATCGAGAGATTGCGAAGAAGTTTGCCAAGGGCTACCCCAATGACAATATTTTGTTTGAAGATTCTCAAACGGCGGTGCTGATTCAGGCGGGGCAAGAGGTGTCGCGGGTGTTAATGAAGGATGCCGACGCGCTCGATCGTCTCCTCAATGCCTTTATCAACTACGTGCGCCCAGAGGTGAAGAGTTTTCGGGAGGCGATCGAGAGCTTTAAGGGTGATCTGCCGACGATCGTTGAGACGCTACGATCGCTTCTTCAACAGCAGGATCAGACGAACGTTAATTATCAGCAAAGCCGCGATCAGTTTTGGCAGATTTGCCAGGATTCGATTAATCCTGCAATCACGTTGTTGGATGTGCAGGAGATGATTATTCAACACATTTTGACGGAAGATATCTTTCTCACGGTGTTTAGTGAGTCGCAGTTCCATCGCGATAATAATGTCGCACGAGAGTTAAATAAGATTATTGATACGTTTTTCACCAAAGCGACGCGGAAGAACACGCTGAGTTCTATCGATCGCTATTACACGGTGATTAAACAAAAGGCTGCAAGTATTGCCAACCACCATGAGAAACAGAAGTTTTTGAAGGTGGTGTATGAGAACTTTTATAAGGCGTATAACCCGAAGGCTGCTGACAGATTGGGAATTGTTTACACGCCGAACGAGATTGTGCGATTTATGATCGAGAGTGTCGATTATTTGCTGCACAAGCATTTTAATAAACTGCTGGCTGATCCGGGGGTGAAGGTGCTTGACCCAGCGACGGGAACGGGCACTTATATCACAGAGTTGATCGAATATCTACCGCACGATAAGCTTAAGCATAAATATCAGCATGAAATCTTTTGTAATGAGGTGGGCATTTTGCCTTACTACATTGCTAACTTAAATATTGAGTTTACTTATCAGCAAAAGATGGGTGAATATGAGGAGTTTCAAAACATTTGCTTTGTCGATACGTTAGATCACACCAGTTTTGAAGGGAAGCAGGGTGATTTGTTTGCAATGAGCATTGAGAACACAGAGCGAATCAAACGCCAGAACGATCAAGAGATTTTTGTGGTGATTGGCAACCCTCCTTATAACGCTTGGCAAGAAAATTTTAATCAGAGAAATGCAAACCGTTTTTATACAGCGATCGACGAGCGCATCAAAGAAACTTACATCAAACAGGGCACTGCTCAAAATCAGATCGGTGTGTATGATATGTACACTCGTTTCTACCGTTGGGCAGCCGATCGACTGGGCAAAAATGGCATTGCTGCATTTGTTACAAATCGTTCATTTATCAACTCCAAAACGTTTGATGGTTTTCGCAAGCATCTCGAAAAAGAGTTTGACTATGTTTATATCGCTGACACGCGATCGGATGTCCGCAGCAACCCTAAAATTTCTGGGACGAAGCACAATGTTTTTGGCATTCAGACAGGTGTAGCTGTGATGTTCTTAGTTAAACAAAGCAACGAGAAAGGTTGATGTATGAAAGCCTTTCTAGAAATCCAAAAGCATCTACAGGAAGGTAGTTTTGAATTTACCCGCCATGCTCTGAAGCGAGCAGTTGAACGTAACATTAGCGACAAAGAAATTATGGAGGCAGCTAAAAATCTCACCATCATTGAAGACTATCCAGACGATAAATATTCACCAAGTTGCCTTTTGCTAGGTTTTTCATTGGCAAAAAGACCACTCCATATTCAGGTTTCACGAATAGAATCAGATCTGACCAAAATAATTACTTTGTATGAGCCAAATAACAGCGAATGGGACGATAACTACTCAACCAGGAGGAAATAATGTTTAAGTGTCATGTTTGCGGTTCGTCTGAAGAACATTTGACCGAAGTGAGTGAGATTTTTCAGGTTGATGGCAAGTTTTTTTTAGTCGAAAATGTTCCTGCGAAGGTCTGCTCTCGCTGTGGTGAAGAGACATTTAGCCGAGAAACCACTGAGCGAATCCGATCTATGCTACACGGAGACGCAAAACCCTCTCACTCTGTATCGCTTGATATCTTCTCTTACCAGTAGTGTTTCTCGCTCATGAAAAAAGCCCAAATTTTTTACTTCTCACTTCAAGATGAGCAGACTAGAGAGGAAAAGCTCAAATGGTTTGCAGATACAAAGTTTGCTGATATCCCTTTTCAGCACATTCAACCAGATCAAAAGGGAAATTGGATCAACCTTACTGACAATAATTTTGATAGTCTTCTCCCAGTAATTCACAAAGATGTGAAATCTAGAAAGTCTGACCAAGCAGTCTTTGAACTTTTCTCGCCTGGTGTTAAGACTCAAAGAGATGAATGGGTATACAGCTTCTCAAAAAAGTTTCTAATTGAACAAGTAAAGTATCTCGTAGAATCTTATCAAGATTGCCTTGAGAACTCTACAATTAGAAAACTTGATATTAAGTGGGATAGAGAGCTGGAGAAGTATCTAGTTCGCGGGATCTCTAAGACCTTTGAAATAGATAAAATTCGGGTCAGTCTTTATAGACCTTTCACCAAGAAATATCTCTATTTCGATAAGCATTTTAATGGAGTGATTTATCAACTGCCAATTATCTTTCCTATTTCAAGAAGCGATAATCAAGCAATTTGGATAAAGTCTGGCGTTGACGGCGATAAATTTTGTCTTGGAATTAAAAATATTCCTGATGTTTTGACTAATGGTGGTTCTCAATGCCTTCCACTCTACCGCTACGAAAAAGATGGAACTCGCATCGACAACATCACCAACTGGGGCTTAACCCAATTCCAAACCCACTACAACGATCCCAAAATCACCAAACAAGACATCTTTCACTACACCTACGCCATTCTTCACCATCCCGCCTACCGCACCAAATACGAATTCAACCTCAAACGCGAATTTCCTCGACTGCCCTTCTACGAAAACTTCACCCAATGGGTCACTTGGGGAGAGCAATTGATGGAACTGCACATCGGCTATGAAACCGTTGAAGCATTTGGATTGGTTCGGAAAGACGAGAAAAATGAGGAAGCAAAGACACCCAAAGCTAAACTCAAAGCCGATAAAGCAAACGGTGTGATTATTCTTGACGACATCACCCGCTTAGAGGGCATACCCGCGATCGCTTGGGACTATAAACTCGGCAACCGTTCCGCGTTGGAATGGATTCTTGATCAATACAAAGAGAAAAAGCCCAAAGACCCCACGATCGCCGCTAAATTCAACACTTACCGTTTTGCTGACTACAAAGAACAAGTGATTGATTTGCTCGATCGAGTTTGCACCGTCAGCGTTGAAACGATGAAAATTATTCAGCAGATGCCAGAAGCGTGAAAAACTCTAAAACAGGAGTAGAGAAAGCGATCGGAGAGGATGAAGAGCGATCGCCTGGATGAATCAACAACTTGAACTGTTGGAGCTTGAAATCAACAACTAATTTAAAGAGGTCAAACTAAATGAAAGCAATCAAAGCAACAGGAAACATCAACGAACAAGGACAACTTTACCTAGATCATCCCTTAATTAATAACAAAAATAGCCGAGTTGAAGTGATCGTTCTTATCTCAGAAGAATCAGAAGATAGCGAAACAGATCAAACCAAAGAAGAAATCCTTGAAGATCTCCGTCAAGCTTGGCATGAAGCTATGATCGGGCAAACCATTCCCGTTTCTCAAATCTGGGATGACATTGAAGGTGATTAACCAACCCCGCATTCAGGTTTAAGCAGCCTCCGTCTTCAATCGAAATCTGCACACACTTGCAAAAAAATATCGCAATATTCGTCGTGATATTCTGCCCATCATTAAGCAACTTGAGCTTGGAGAACTCCCTGGCGATCGAATCTCTGGAGTAGGGTATGAAATTTTCAAACTGCGAATTAAAAATAATGATGTTCAAAAAGGCAAAAGTGGCGGCTACCGTCTTCTTTATTACGTTAAAACAGCAACTCATATTATTTTGCTCACCATTTACACCAAATCCGAGCAAGTCAATATTACGCCAGATGACATCAGAAATATCATTACCAATTACGAACAACGCCCAGATGAACCCACCACTTGAACTGTTTGAGATTAACCATGAAGCTTAAAAATATTGAATTACCGATCGAGCAGATTAAAGAATTTTGCGATCGCTGGTAGATCATTAGATTCTCTCGTGACGACTTCCGCCACGATGCTACTGAACACTTTGGCTTAACTCGTGATGAATCATTACAACGGTTGTTTTAAGCACAATCGCATCTTCTAAAATTCTAGAACTATCTCATCAAATTATGGTTAGACTTTCGCAACTACATCCGGCTTTTTATCACTTACGAATTCAACAAAAACGCATCAGTCGATCGCTAGACGATCAATTCAAAAATCATGCGTTTGCTCACCAACAATCACCCGATTCTCTGCTCTATCGCTGCACAAAACATCAGTCACTTCTGCGTCGCAAATTGGGAAGCTCTGATCCTCGACTTCAAGATAATAAAGTAATTAATTTAGCGATCGCGCGACAGACGATCGACGGCATTTTGATTCGACCTGGAGAGACGTTTTCATTTTGGCATCGAGTTGGAGAAACTACCGCTAAAAAAGGCTATGTTGAGGGAATGCAGCTTTCGAGAGGCGAGGTAAAAAGCGGGATTGGGGGCGGACTTTGCCAACTCGCTAATCTACTGTATTGGATGACATTACACACGCCGCTGCAAATAGTTGAACGACATCATCACAGCTTTGACCCGTTTCCCGATGAGCATCGAGTTTTGCCCTTTGGCAGTGGAGCTAGCGTTTTTTATAACTATGTCGATTTGCGATTTTATAACCCGACCGATCAAACCTTTCAGTTTCGAGTTTGGTTAACGGATGACCATCTTCAAGGAGCAATCTTGTCCGATCGAGAGTGGGCATATTCCTATCACATTCACGAAAGAAATCATCAGTTTCTTAGACAGGATCAAAAGAACTATCGCTCCAATGAAATTTGGCGCTCAGCGATCGACAAACGCACAGGAAATTTAGTTACAGAAGACCTGATGATCAAAAACTTTTCTGAGGTTAAATATTCTCTAGATGACGTGCTCCAAAAGCACTAACCAAACAGTTCTCACTATTCTGAAATCTGCCGTAATAATGCACTGAATGAGAGGGTTATCCGATGGCGTAGAGATGTTTTACGAGTTGTCTCTATGGGTTTTTTATGATGAATACTGAGGGGCAGCCTCGACTTCTTGCATCAATTTTTGAAACCTTGTGTCGTCTCGAATCGCTAGAAAACTCAGATCAGTTGATGCCATGCCTCGAACCATGTGAGGCGATAACTGAATTGCCCGATCTAAATTTTCTAATGCCCGATCGAGATCTCTTTGAATCGCATAAGTGCAGGCTTTCCCATACCAAGCGCTGGCATTGCGATCGTTTGTCTTTAAGCAATTATCAAAGCTAATTAACGCTTCTGAATAGCGGCTTAGTTTGTTGAGAATTACGCCTCGATAGTTCCAAACATAGTCACAGTTTGGCTTGATCTTGAGCGCCCTATCTATATCGAGCAAAGCGGCTTGCTGGCGATTGAGACCTGAGAGGGCGATCCCCCGGTTATACCAGGCTTTGTGAGTGTTTGGATTAATTGATAGCACGCGATCGAAGCTTGCAATTGCGTCTCGATAGCGAGACAAGTTGAGCAAGATTTTGCCGTGATTTTGCCAGTTGCGGTAGTCAGTCGGCTCAAATTTAAGAGCTTGATGGAAGCTGGTTAATGCTTCTTCAGAGCGGCATAGCTTGCCCAGTGAAATGCCTCGACCTTGCCACGCTAGCGCATATTGAGGACGCAGCACAATCGCCCGCTCAAAGTTGACGATCGCGTCTTCATAGTGTCCTAATTTTTCGAGAGCATAGCCTAGACAGATCAGTGCATCGACGTTCTCTGGCTCAGCTCCTAATAATTGCTTATACTTAGCGATTTGTTGCCCATACACACTAAGCAGTGATAGCGATCTCCCCAATCGCTGTCTCGCCTCACACAAGTCTTCGTCAAATCGCATATCGCGCTGGGCTTATGCCTCTCTAGGATATCGAGCCGTCAGCAGCAACAAAAAGCGGTCATCTTGTCGGAGTTCGTCAAAGTCGGCGTTGGTCTGAGCAATTTCACGATATTCATCGGGGCTTAGCTCAATTGCTCGCTCCAAATGCTCGAATGCCAGGTCAAATTCGCCTTGAATGGCATAGCAGCAGGCTTTGTTATACCAAAGAGTGGGAGTGTTTGGCTTGAGTTCTAGGGCTTTGTCGTAGCTGGCGATCGCTGCGTCGTGTCGCCCTAAGTGATAAAGGGCATTGCCTCGATTAGTCCACGACTCTTCAAAATCGGGCTTAAATTCTATTGCTTTGTCATAACTGGCGACCACTTGTTCGAGTTTCCCCAGCTTACGAAGGGCTAGCCCTCGGCTGTACCAAGCCCAATAATAGTCTGGCTTAAACTCAATGGCACGATCATAGCTATCGACTGCTTGCTGATAGCGCCCTAGGTTTCTTAGTGAGATGCCCCGGTTGTACCATGCCCAGTAGTAGTTTGGCTTAAATTTGATTGCCTGATCGTAGCTGTGAATTGCGTCTTCATAGCGGCTCAGTTCATCTAAGGCGTTGCCCCGGTTATTCCACGCTTCTGGAAACCCAGGCTGATAGTCGAGAGCTTGGTCATAGCTCTCGATCGCTTCTTCATATTTTTTTAGATGATAGAGAGCGTTGCCTCGGTTGTACCAGGCATCAGAGTAGTCAGGGTTTAGATTGAGTGCAGCTTCGTAGCTATGAATGGCAGTCTCGTAAGCTCTTGTTCTGTTTAGATACAGTCCCTTCTGAAAGAAGAAGGTCATCTCAACGTCTGAAGTTTGGCTCATCGCCTGGGTTTGTCTTAACCTAAAGTGTCTTTGATAAGATTCCCAATGAGGAGAAGCTGATCACCATAAATGCAAAGAAAGTTTATAAGGGCAAGTAGAGGAAAATCTACACAAAGACTGATCTACCGCAGATCTAAAGAGAGGGAATTTGGTTGGCTCGAATTTCAGCTTGCAGAGTTAAGCTTCCGGGTTCGACTTGCAGTGTGTTGACGCGTAGGATGATTCCTTCTAGCTCAAGATACGGCTGACTCACGATTTCTTGAACTCTGCTTAACAAGGCAATCATCAAGGGCATTGAGACCCCTTGCCCAGGCATACAGCAGAAGGTTTCGAGCAAAATTGGCTGAGTGTCAGTGCGAGGACACACGACCGCCGCAAAGCCCACTGAGCGAGTTTTGTCCACTTCGCTTAACTCGATCGCTCCACTAAAATGAATTTTGTCGACTTCTGACAAGCGAATTTCTAAGGGAAATTTTACGTCGATCGTGACTTTTTTTCCTTCAACATCAAGCTCTAGAGAAGGCAGCTTGTCTTTTACATAAGCTGAATTCAACGCCTGGTTAATATCGGATTGAGTCAGAACAATCCGTGCAGTAGTATCGATCGGCTGATCAAGCTTAAGGGACTTGCAGAGAAATACTCTACCAGCTAAGTTGGAACAATAGTGATGTCCCATTTGGGTAATGTTTCAGAACACTGCCAGAAGAGTTGGTACTCTTTTAAGGCTTCTAGTTGCACTTTGATTCCCGTTTCGTAGGTTG
>JBBRPT010000064.1:0-36905 GCA_038227635.1 Leptolyngbyales cyanobacterium
CAGGTTCACCGTCTTGACCCGAAATAGAGCGACCAGAAATAAGGACAGAAAGGCGACTCGTGCACCGTGCCAGCCCAGCAGAGGCTGCAATGTCTGCCGCAATTGGGTAATCTGATGCATAGGGTTTCATGTTTTGAATGTTGTAATTCTTATGAAACCCTTTCCTACACTCCTTTTGCAAGATTTTGTCCTGTACTTAGTTGGCTACTACCTTCGACACTAAGATGTTGTAGAAACCTACTTAAATCAGAGAGAACAGTTAGCTGACTCTGTAGAGCAACAGGTGTTGCGTGATCAACCTGACTTGCGTCTCATTCGTTCCCGTTTGTTGTCTCAACAGCAGTCTCAGCGGTAGCTATGTTGAGACTGTTAAGCGATGAGAACTCTAATGGTGACATTATTCGAGGACTGTTTTTACGTCGACCAAATCTTGACTTACTTCGGGTTCAAGATGTGGGTTTGAGGGGAGCAAACGATCCAGCTATTTTAGATTGGGCAGCCAGTAATGAGCGTATTCTTCTCACCCACGATCGCGCAACTATGCCAGACTTTGCTTATCAGTGCTTGGTTAGAGGAGAACAGACGGCAGGTTATTCGCAATCAATGACCGAGTGCTTGTTCGACAGGTGATCGACGAGTTGTCACTGTTGATAGATTGCAGTCAGCAAGCAGAATGGAAAGGAATCTTACTATGCCTACCTTTATGAGTGTTATTATTCAAGCCAAATTAGAAAAACGTAGAAGAATTACTCTCAATGGAGACGAATATGGATTCTGTTCAAAGAATGGACTATTTGTATAAAGAGTACGCTCGGCTGAATGAAAAGCTTGAGGAGCATATCAAAAGTAGTTTTGAGGATTTTAAGCTCTTAGGGGCAGCTAGTGCATCTATAATTTTTTGGAAGCCTATTGCAGATTTAATTGTATTAGCTAATCCCAAAATCAATAATTATAGTGAGCTTCTATTTCTGGGTTTTCTAAGCCTGCTTTTAACGTTTGTGCTGATCGGGTTCGCATCCTTGGTTAGAACGGCTTATATGTTTTCTATTTCTTCCAATCTTCTCAGCTTTGAGCAAGAAATTAGAAAAGAACTTAACGAAGCGGAGCATTCGCAAGTCTTCGGCGTGAATCTTGGGAGAGATACCGTTAAATTTTCTACGGCTCATCGCCTAACGTATGGAACTACTTTAATAATTCTCGCTCTTGCAATAACCCTCATACCGTTTGCAATCTTACGCTACGTTAGTATTCCTTACGCTATGGTTTACTTGTTCTTAGCATCACTAGCTTCGATAAGCTATTTCCAAGTAGTCAGAAGCCTAACCAGAATTTTCTTCAAAAAATTTAGGTTCTTCTAGTTATTCGCTGTATTTATTTCGTTGAAGATGCGAGTCACTCCGTGATTTTTGTAAATCTTCAATTAAAGCTTGTCCCCATTTTGCTGCTAAGTCAGTTTGAGTAAATGGGATCTGGATTGAGATTGGCTGATTGAGAATAAACTCCAGCACGATCGACTTGCCTTTATTCGGCGGCGATCGCAAATCTACTGTTTGCCCATCGACTAACAGATGAATTTCTCGCACATCTTCCAGCGAAAACGTTTGCAGATTCACAGGTTCTTTGCGAGTCGGCTTGCCCCAGGTGAGCATGTTGCCCTTTTGCCCCAACACCGCATAGACATCATATTTGGCACGATCAAACGATTCAGCCCAGACGCGATAGGCTTCTATTTTTTGATATTCATTTCGACCTGCCCACGCTAGACCGATAAACGCCGCCAACAGAGGCAACCAGAGAAGTCCGTGGATCATAATGTTGAGGGTTGAGTGGGGTAGCCTCTTTCCATCCTAACCAAGTCTTGAACTTAAAACTCAAAGCTCAAAATCTCAATGAACTCTGAGTTATCTTGGTAAACAAGCAAGACCTTGGATAGGTGTTTATGAGAAAGCTAGTGCTGGCGGGCTTATTTTTGGTGGGACTGGTTTGGGCGATCGCAAGTTTTTCGGGCTTGGCAGCGCAGGGCACCTATGACAGCATCGTTCTAGATTTTAGAGAAGACATTGACGCGGCTCAGATCGAACGACAAGTGCAGACGATCGCTCAAAACTATAACGTCCGTCCTCGTCTCAACAGTGAATTCTCACAGCCCGATCACCTTTACACGGTCAAGGGCGACAAGAATCTGTTAAATGCCCTCAAACACTCTGATCTCAAAAACTACACCGAATATATTGAGCCAGACTATATCTACAGCATTCCAGAATCTCCGGATTCTAAAGTGAATGTCTCGATCGGCAAAGAGGCAACGCCAGTTCAAGCGACGGGACAGGCTCCTAACGACCCGATGTATAGTCAGCAGTGGAATCTGCACAGCATTAACGTTGAGTCGAGTTGGCAAGACACCAAAGGCAAAGGTGCAACGGTTGCGGTGATTGATACCGGAATTTCGGAAGTGCCAGATTTGAAGGAGACAAAATTTGCTAAAGGATACGATTTTGTCAACGATCGAGAAGATGCCAGAGACGATAACGGTCACGGCACTCACGTCGCAGGCACGATCGCCCAATCCACCAACAACGGGTTTGGAGTCGCCGGAATTGCTTACGAAGCGACTTTGATGCCCTTAAAAGTTCTCAGCGCTAGCGGCGGCGGCACCGTTGCCGATATTGCCGAAGCAATTCGATTTGCGGCAGACCACGGGGCTAATGTGGTCAACATGAGCCTGGGCGGCGGCGGTGAAAGCTCTGCTATGGCGGAAGCGATCGGCTATGCCCACAAAAAAGGTGTTCTAATCATCGCCGCTGCCGGAAACTCTGGTCAGAATTCAGCCTCCTATCCGGCTCGTTATCCGCACGTTTTGGGCGTTGCTGCGTTAGATTCTTCCGGTCAAAAAGCGGCTTATTCTAACTTTGGCGCAGGCGTAGGTATTTCGGCTCCGGGCGGCTCCACATCGGGAGAAAGCACCGCAGGCGGAATCTTGCAGAACACGATCGACCCCTCAACCGGAGAATCGACGTTTGCAGCGTTTCAAGGCACCAGCATGGCAGCGCCTCATGTGGCTGGCGTGGCAGCTCTCGTCAGCGCAGCGGGCGTAAAAGATCCCGATGAAGTGGCGGCGGCGTTAACGCAGTCTGCTCGCAAGGTGCAAGATGACGAACTCAATCACTATGGTGCAGGCAAACTTGATGCCGCCGCCGCCGTCAAGCTGGCACTCAAAGGCAAAATCACCTTCAACGATTTCTTCCAGTGGCTGCGCGATAGTGGCTATCTCAATCCGCGCTTTTGGATCGATGGCGGTGTAGTGGCGCTGGCTCCCAAACTGGCGATGGTAATCGGTTCTTATCTGCTGGCATTCTTCTTGCGAAACTATTTTCCCTTCGCGTGGAGTTGGTCAATGGCATCGGGTCTAGTTGCCGGAAGTTCGGGCTTGTTCTTTCTCAAAGGCATCTATATCTTTGACTTGCCGCAGGCTCCTTTGCGGGTGATGGGTAGCTCGATTCCTGAGTTGGGTAGCTCGATTCAGGGCAGCGGCGCACTGAATCCATTGTTTGCGAGTGTGCTGATTCCTTTAGCGATGGTTGCGCTGCTGTTGGGTCATGCTCAGTGGAAATGGTTTGCGATCGGGTCTACGATCGGAGTCACTGCCTGTCTCGCGGTGAGTGCAGCGATCGATCCGCAACTGATGTGGTTGGGCGACGGTGCCCTCGCACGGGGATTTCTGATGGTGAATGCGCTGTTGTGCTATGGCTTAGTTTGGCTTGCGATTAAACCAGGAGACAAAATTGCATGAGTACTACTGTGAAGGGTGTAATCGATCGTAAGGGATTCGGTACGGGGACTTGGGCGATCGATTCCGAAGAAGGGCAAACCTATGAGCTTCACAAACCGCCGAGTGAGCTACAAAAAAAGGGGCTAAAGGTCAAAGTCGAGGGCAAGATTCGCGACGACATCATGACTTTGGCGATGATTGGTCCCGTTTTAGAAGTCCAGAAGTTCGAGATTCTGAAATAGATGAACGTTCGGTATCGAGACTTTCTGATTCGCGAGTGGGAAGAGCGCGATCGACTTCTAGCGGCTGAAATTATTGGCTCAGTCCTGGCAGATTATGGGCTGAGTTGGGAACCTCTAGGAGCTGATCGCGATGTTTTAGAAATTGAGCCGTTCTATCACGCAACAGGCGGCGAATTTTGGGTGATTGAGCAAGCGAGTCGGTTGGTTGGCACGGGCGCTTACTATCCAGTATCGCGAGGCAAAAATGCGGTCGAGATTCGCAAAATGTATTTTCTGCCAGAGGTGCGAGGGCAGGGATTAGGGCGATTTTTGCTCAAGGAATTAGAGAGAGCGATCGCAGATCGTGGCTTCCATCAAATCTGGATCGAGACTGCCAGCGTTCTCAAAGAAGCCGTCAAACTCTACGAATCAAGCGGATATCGATCGGCAACGGGTATTGAGACAGAGCGGTGCGATCAAATTTACTTTAAACAATTAACGCAAATATAGATATCAATACTCCGGACATTTTTTAGAACGGTTTCAAAAAGCTTCCAGAGCTTGTGGTTTCAGGACTGAGCTATTTTTTCGCTGTTCGATGAGCGTCGGTTGCCCGATCGCTTTCGCAACTCGGCTCACTGTAATTCTGAGCGGCTTTTTAACTGCCAGTATTCCCTGCACAGCTTCCTGAACCTGAGCCAGAGTCTGCTCATCTCGCGCCTGCCAATCTACCCGGTTATTCGGATAAACCAGCTTCTGGGGTGGGGATAAGTTTTGCTGTAGCCACTCCTAGTCATGCCGATAAAGCCATAGACAGCAGGTGCTAAAGGTCGGCTTCGTGATCCTTAGCAATTGACCCATTTCTCCATGAGGGTACCCCTGACTTTTGAGATACAGCGCTGCCATTTTTTGTTGCACACGGGGGTGGGAATGGTGAAAGCGTTCATAGTGCAGTTGTTCAATATCCTCGGCGGTAAATGTGAGCTTGATCAAGGTACTAATCAGGGTAAGTGTTCTCTTCTATTCTTAACCCTTTGAAAAGTTAAGCCTATACCCTGGCACACTATGGTAGGGAAAAGCATCTGAAACGAACTACCTTTGACTGAATCAGAACAAGCTTAGAGTCCACTGAGCAATTGCTCAGAAAATCGGTTCAGATGTGAACAGCACTACTTTATGAGAAAATGCTGAGATTAAACTAAGGTCTTTCACTAGATAAACTCAGATGACTCCCAGTGTTGGTTTAGATTCTCCTCAGCAATGGCTGAGATGCTTAAGTTATCGAAACCACTCAGGAGTTACCCCGATGAAGCTTACCTCTTTACTTACCACGGCTGCGACCACCGCTGCTCTAGTCGGAATGGTTACAGTTTGGGACGGACCGCTCAAAGCGATTAACCCTCAACTTGTGCAGGCATCGGCTCAAGCCATGAAAGACAGCACCGGGTTAACAGCGCAGCAAAAAATCGCCAAAATCACCCAGCATAAAGGACAATTTGGAGGAGGAGACGAATTGCGTCGGTACTTCTTTGGCGATCTGGAGCCGCTCGGCGTGCAGCCTGGTGGTGCAGGAATGGTCGTCACGCTCTACAACAAGGCAAACAATGTCACGGTTGCTTATTGTGCAACTTACGATGTGGTTGTGGCAATCAAGACGGGTCGAGTCGTCAAGTTTCCAGCCAGCGAAGTCAAGTAGTTGTGGCACGGAGGTTAGAAGGTAGCCCTGAGCAAATCCTCTAACTGCCTTCTAAGCAAGCGAACAGAATTAATTTTCGATGTTTGAAGTATGAGCGTCTCGCCCGCGTAAGTAAGATGCTCATACTAGTGATTGAATTTTGTCCTCCTACCTAACGAGTTTCTACTGGTACAATCAGTGGAATTTTCAGACTTTCCTCAGCTTCAGGGAGAAATTTTTATGGATTTCAAGGATGCTATTTTGCTGCTCCATCCAGTGATTGTGATTGTGATCGTTTTCCCGCTAATGGGACTGATTGCCAATCGCGGATTGCAAGTTCGGCAGCGACGGTTACAACTGGCTTCTGGCGATAAAAGTAAAGTTCCGCCCGTCGTTGGGCAAGAGCATGTTCAGACGGGGCATTGGCTCACAGCCGCGGTGGTCGGAGCGACATTGATTGCATTGGCAAATGATATTTTTGGGACGATCGCCAGTAGTCAACTGTGGAGTAAAAACCCGTTTCAAGTGGTCTTGATCGGTCTGTTATTTGTGGTGACGATCGCTTCTTTAGCGCTGTTGTATCGCGCGCATCAAGTTCGGTGGCGAGCGACGTTTGCAGTCCTGGCAGGCATGGGATTAGTCATTTTGGGGTGTCAAGACGGCGTGTATCGCAAAACTGACCAGTGGTATAGCTCCCATTACTACTATGGGATCGTCGCGTCGCTATTAATGATTTTTTCGCTCTCCATTATGCAGAGTATCTACAAAGACCGCACGCAACGCTGGCGCATGGTTCACGTAGTTGTTAGTAGTGCTGTGGCGCTGTTGTTTATTGGACAAGCGATTACTGGAACTCGTGCACTACTCGAAGTGCCGCTGAGTTGGCAGGAACCCTACATTCAAAAGCTCTATGAACAACAGTGTGACACTAAGCCCTGCACTGTTCAATCGGCTCCGCAGGCTCCCTAAGATGACACAGCAAATCATAGGAGGACTCAATGTTTGATAGTTTGAGCAGCATTAAAAATCCATTAGTCAGAAGTCTAGTCGCGGCAGTCACGATCGGATCAGCAATGACGATAGCCTCCAGTTTAATCATTGGAGCAACAAACTCGAAAACATCCTCGGCTTATCGATCAGCCGTATATGCTGCGCTGGTTGGAACGGGATGTGGGGCACTGTTCGGTTTAGTATCTGCTCAAAATAGTCAAAAATCAAATCCGAAAAGTGCCTCTGTTCAAGTCAATAATCGGACTAACTGGCAGGACTGGCGAAACTTTGTGGTAGTTCGCAAGGTCAAAGAGAGCGAGGAAATTACATCATTTTATTTGCAACCTGAAGACGGACAAGAGATTCCCAATTTTCAACCTGGTCAGTTTCTCACCATCAAGCTAGAGATTCCCGGACAGTCAAAACCCGTGATTCGCACATATTCTTTGTCTGACTATGCGGAGCCTTGTGAGTACTATCGCCTCTCGGTTAAGCGCGAACCGACGCCGGAAGGACTGAATGTGGCAGCTGGGGTTGCGTCTAACTTTATGCACGATCGTGTTCAAGAAGGAACCCTGATTGCTGCAAAACCGCCCAGTGGTAAATTTGTGCTGAATGTAGAGCGATCGTTACCCGCTGTCTTAATTAGCAACGGTGTGGGCATTACTCCCATGATCAGTATGATAAAAGCTGCGAGTCAACTGAATCACACTGCTAGCAATTCCCCTTCAAGTAATCGTGCGGTTTGGTTTGTGCATGGGGCGCGAAATGGGGCTTCTCACGCATTTCAGGATGAGGTGATGCAGCTTGCCCAGCAAAACCCGAATCTAAAGGTTCACTATGCGTATAGTCGTCCCACCACAGAGGATGCAGGTCGCTATCACAGTACTGGATATGTCGATACCGCCCTGATTCAACACTTAGTTAAGCAGGAGGCAGAATATTTTCTGTGTGGCTCTCTACCGTTTATGAACTCGCTGCGAGAAGGACTTCAACAAGCCGGAGTGAGTGAAAGCCAGATTTTCTTTGAAGTGTTTACCAAAGGGAAGGCTGGGATTGTTGAAAGAGCGCCTGCTAGTCGTACTGCGAAAGGCACCGAAATTGTGTTTGCCAAGTCTGGTAAAACAGAAACCTGGACACCTGAAGACGGCAGTATTTTAGAGTTTGCAGAAGCAAATGGACTCGATCCAGACTACAGTTGTCGTCAAGGCATTTGTGGTACCTGTGTGTGTCGGCTGCGTGAGGGGGAAGTAGACTATCAGCAACCACCGATCGCGGACGTTGAACCCGGCTCTGTTCTGATCTGTATTGCCCACCCCAAGACTGCGATTGTTCTAGATCTGTAAGCGCGTTGCCCACCGAAATCGTGATGAACTTAAAAGACTCGCCTCGGTCAAACCCAAAAATTCCAGGACAACTCTATCTCTGGCTGGCAGTCCTGATCTTTGGTGCTTCTAGCGCTGTCACCCGCAAGCTGACTGAAATTGGCGCTCAACACCTAACCGATGGGCAAAATCCGATTTCACTATGCAACGTTTTGTTTGTGGGAAATCTGTGTGCTTTGCTGGTTCTCATCACGCTTTATGGACAGCACTGGAACCGAACAAACTTGAGGCGAATCTCTCGATACGATTGGATCAATCTGACCCTCGTGGCGCTCTTGGCAAGTGCGATCGCGCCCGCTCTCATTTTTCAAGCTCTTGCATTAACGCAAGTCAACAGTGTGGTGTTGGTCGGACGATTGGAACCACCGTTAGCATTAGCATTGTCGATCTGGTTTCTGCAAGAACGAGTGAATCGATGGGAAATCATCGGCGCGATCGTGGCGTTGATCGGCGTGGTCTTGACCATTTTCTTGCAGCCGTCGTCTCAGATTGTTCAGATGGGCGTGTTGAAGACTGGAGTGGGTGAGTTACTCGCAGCGATCGGTGCGATCGTCTCAGCCGTTTCAACCATTATTGGTAAAAAACACCTTTCTCAAGTGCCATTAGCAATTTACGGCATCTTTCGGACTGCACTCGGAACTGTAGTCTTTTTCTTTGCGGCGTTAGTGCTGTATGGAAGTCACCACTTTGCGGGTGTTTTATCCCCCTTCCTCTGGCAATGGATGCTGGTATATGGAGTTGTGATTGTCGTGCTTGGGCAATCATTTTGGATTCGAGGCTTAAGAGCATCGATGATTTCAACAGCTTCGATCGTCAGTTCAGCTACGCCGATCATTGGGGTTATCGCTGCTTACTGGATTTTGGGTGAAGTGCCGACCCAGGCTCAATACATCGGCGGCAGTATCATCTTACTCGGTCTACTTCTCAGTCAAGTTGGCACTCGTCAGGCTTCCCAAACTGCATTCAACGATCGCAGGTTGCTGTCAGTCGAGCAAATGAAAAAAATTGAAACTGGAATGGGATTTAAGGGAATCTGAAAGCGTTTATAGGATGCAACTCACTCCATCATCAGAGGTAACCATGGAAACAGCAGATGTGATTGTGATTGGTAGTGGTCAGGGCGGAATTCCATTTGCGGCTGACTTCGCGTCATCAGGGCAGAACGTTGTTTTGTTTGAGCGCGATGCCTTGGGCGGCAGTTGTGTAAACTATGGCTGCACTCCTTCTAAAGCATTTTTAGCCGCTGCTCATGCCGCAGGTCGATCGCGACAAGCCTCAAAGCTGGGTATACACGCGCAGGTTGAAGTCGATTTTCCAGCGGTGATGAAGCGGGTACGTAGCATTCGCAGCCAGTTTAATCAGGGGGCTAAACGGCGGCTAGAAAGTGCAGGCGTGAGAGTTGTCTGTGCTGAAGCTGCTTTCACCGGAGAGCGAACCGTAAGCGGCGGAGGGGTGACGGTACAGGCTCCGATCGTGCTCATCAACACAGGCACATCCTCCACGATTCCTGACTTCCCTGGTCTAGCAGGAACGCCGTATCTCACCAACCGAAATTTCTTTGATTTGCAGCAAATTCCGCCTCGTTTGCTTGTAGTCGGCGGTGGCTACATTGCACTGGAGATAGGGCAGGGAATAGCGCGTTTGGGGAGTCAGACTGAATTGATTGTGCGGGGCGATCGCTTGTTGGCTCAAGAAGAATCAGAGGTCAGTGCTGTGCTTCTAGACGCATTTCAACGAGATGGAATTGGACTGCATTTTAACGTAACTGTTGAGCAGGTTGCTTATACTAACAATGTATTTACTCTAACACTTAACACGGGTGAAGTTCTCAATGGGGAAGCCTTGCTGATTGCGATCGGACGCAAACCTAATACTCAGGCGTTAAATTCTGCTATGACAGGCGTTGAATTAGATGCACAAGGCTTTGTTAAAATCGACGATCAGTTTCAGACTACCTGCGCTGGCGTTTATGCGATTGGAGACGCAGCCAAGCAGCCTGCCTTTACTCATGTTGCCTGGGAAGACTATCGCCGATTGAAAGCGATTCTGTGTGGGGAACACCGGACACGAAACGATCGAGTGCTAGGCTATGCCGTTTATACAGAGCCTCAAGTCGGTCGGGTGGGTATGACCCTGGAGCAGGCTCAGAAGCAAGGCATTAACGCCCGCGAAGTGACGATGCCGATGGCTCACATTGCTCGTGGCATTGAGTGGGGGCACGACTTGGGCTTTTATCGCATGGTCATTGATACTCACACGAATCTAATTCTAGGAGCAACGCTAGTGGGATATGAGACGGCTGAACTGGTGCATGTCTTTTTATCGCTGATGGAAGCTGGAGCCACATGGCAGACCCTGGAACAATCCGTTCACATTCATCCAACTTATGGTGAAGCATTGCCTAGTCTCGCAAGACTACTGATTGGCGAGAATATGCCCACCTGTCCCAATATGTAAGAAAGGGGTAACGAATGACAACTAACTTGACCGTGGGCAATCTCTTTCCAGACATTGAACTCCCCAATCAGGACAAAGAACGGATCAAGCTTTCCACCCTCACGCAGCCGAGCTTGATGGATCAGTATCTAGGATTTACAGATGGCTATCCGCTGATTCTCGTGTTCTATCGGGGCTTCTTCTGTCCAAGAGATCGTCAGCAGTTTACGCAACTTGTTCAGTTTCAGAGCGAACTTGCCGTCAACTATGGCAGACTGGCAACGGTTGGCGTTGATTCGCCGATCGTACACGCTGCCTTTCGAGCAGGTCTGGGCGCACAGTGGACTTTTTTCTGCGATGAAAACCGCGACATCATTCAGCAAATTAACATTCTGGATGAAACCGAAGGCGAGTATGCTGATTGCGCTCAACCTTATACCTTTGTGCTGCGTCCTGATCTGAGCATTCACAAAATCTATAATGGCTGGTTTTTTGTAGGACGACCGACGATCGAAGAGTTACGGCAGGATTTACGAGCAATGATGGAAGCGCGATCGGACTATCGCTACGAGGCTTACAACATGCCAGAAGTCAAGCAAGTTCGCATTCCTCAACAAACCTGGAGCGATGGTGCACCGAGCTTAGGAGCGGGTGGCTTGCCTGTGCTACAGGGCGTTGTGCGGTGGTTTGATCTCAAAGCAGGGAGCGGAATGATTGCTAGAGACGAGACTGGTGACGATGTTTTCTTTAACTTTACGGCGATTCCCGGTGAGGGATACCGCATTGTGCAAGCGGGAACGCCGGTCAAATTCGAGTTGGTAGAAGGTCGGTATGGGTTGACGGCTCGAAATGTTCAAATACAATCATCGTGATTGCGATAACTCAATCGTTTGAACTCGGCTGTGCGCGCATTGTCGCTAACTGAACAGTAACACAAGTTCCAGAATCATCAGACTGGATCAGGAGTTGTCCTTCGTGAGCTTTCATAATGCGGTTGACGATCGCCAGTCCTAGTCCTGTTCCTTCTGATTTCGTTGAAAAGAACGGTTGACCCAGTTTTGACAGTACTTCAGGCGGAATCACTTCACCCTGATTGCAAACTCGAATACAGACGAAATCTGGCTCTAAACCCTCAATTTTGCAGTCCACCCCTTCTGAAATCGGGCTAGCTTCACAAGCATTGCGGAGAAGATTAATCATCACCTGTTTGAGTTTGTCTCGATCGCCCAAAATCTTGACCTTATCAGAAGTACCCGTAAAATTGATACGTTGTCCCTGTACTTCTGGTAATTCACGCATTGAATTTAATAGAGTTTGTAGCCAGGTGTTTAGTTCTAATTCCTCAAGTTGCAAAGTTTGAGGTTTTGCGTAGGTGAGCAGCTCACTTAACAAACGTTCGAGTCGATGGGCTTCGTTCATCGAAAGCGCTAACCGTTCCTGCGCGAAGTCATTCGGCAACTGTTTTTGAGCATATTTTAACCCCATCGTCATCGTGGTGAGCGGATTGCGAATCTCATGCACAATCATGGCTGCAAATTCCCCGATCGCTGCTAATCGTTCTTGCTCCATCAATTGGGTTTGTGCGGCTCTCAACTCTGCGGTACGAAGTGCGACTTCTGTTTCCAAGCGATCATTGAATTGAAGCTGCAATTGATAGAGATGATAGTTATCGATCGCCGTTGCTGCCCGTTCTGCAAACAGTTCTGCGGTGCGAATTTCTGCATCACTAAACTGACGCGGTTGTCGATGAAACGAGCAAATCGTGCCGATCGTGTTGCCTTGGGCAGTGCGGAGTGGGACACCCAGGTAACACAAATATCCGTCTGGAACCTCGCCCATCTCCGAATTTTGCCGCACATCCTCAACGGTTAGGGTTCGCCCCGTTGTCACTACGGTATTTGTCACAGATCCGTGCAGTGAGAAAAGCTGATCCATCCCCTCAAAATCAATACTGCTGGCTAGTACACGCTCAAATCCATTTTGACAAAGCGTGACGGCTGACCAATCGATTTGTAATAGACGACTGACGTTCAGCGTGATTTCTTTGAGATAGCCGGTGAGATCATCTGTCCGGTAACTGAGTGTGGATAAGGATTCTAAGATGCGTTGCTCTTGTAGAGTGAGATCCATTTTCATGAGTAAGACGCTCTAGAGTGTAACAAATTTGCCCAGCTATGCAGCGCAATTCTACCAATCTTGCTTCAAGTTTCTACACCGACAATGTCAAAAATTAATGTTGTAGCATCGATCGAGCCAATCTCTCACAATCTTTCATTCGTCACTCAGCAATTACTCAGGTCCAGTGACTATTCTACTGAATATGAGCAAACAAACTGCTTCCAGACCTCAATTCTATAACTTGGATAACCCACAAAGGGTTATAAGAGAGCAATTCACCCGGAAGCATCAGCGATATTCAAACGCTCAGTCTAGTAGTCCGTCACAGTTAGCAGTGCCGTTTGCTCGAATTAACCCATCCATGTTGGAGACAGACCCACCCGTGATCCGTCCAATGATGTTCTGAGCATTCGCAGCGTTGTTGAAGTTAGCTGATCCGCTTGTCGGTATCGAGAACGATCGAAAGCTATGAAAGAGATTTCCCCCTACTTGATTACTAGCCTCGATCGTGAAGTTTAATCCGTTTGGTGTTGAGATAGTGGTCGTGAGCGTTCCATCTACTTCTACCTGTCCAAAAGCGGTGGACGGAACAAAGAGCCACAGCAAAAATAATTCTCTAAAGCAATGCAAATGCATTTGCCGAGTGTTCACGTTGCTGTACCAAAATTGAGATCGCGAGTTTAGCCTGAGTCGCTTCAAGCGTTTGGCTCCGAATAAACTCTGTCATGGTGGGCGAAAGCTTGAAATAAGCGCCCCGTTTTTGTAACAGAGATCGCCGCTGTAGGGAATCTAGCACGTCCAATAGATCGGCTTGATTGAATGATCGCGCTAAGTTTAGCTGAATTTGTGACAACGCCACCCCATCATTATTAACTGCAAGTTGTTCTATCACGCGCTGTTCTAAATCGGATAAGCGATCGAATTGTTTATCTAGTAAATCGCGTAAATCTCGAAATAGCAACTGTTCGTGAGATAGCTCTGCTAAATAACTAGAAAGATTGCCGTCAAAGTAGTTCCAGACTCGTGCCGTCAACCATTTCAGAATTAGCGGATTCCCTACATAGTAAGCAGCAATGTGGCTCAAGTCGGACTGAGATCGACTAAAAACTCCTTGTACCTGTAATAGCTGTTGGCTTTCCAATGGAATCAAGCCTTCCAGATGCATCGATTGCACAAATTTTCCTTCTAGACGTTTGAGTTCTCTGGGTTTTTCTTGGCTGATTAAAACGAGGCAACTAATGTGAGAATGTTCTGCGATCGCTCGAAATAGCCCACCATAAGCTTCATCCTCAGTGCGGTAATAGCCTGCAAGCGGACGGTTTTCTAGAATGGCTTCCACACCATCCAGCACTAACAAGCAACGACGCTGTTTCAATTCCTTGAGTAAGTGTGTGACTAATGCTTCAACAGTCGTTGGTAGCTGAGCTGATTGACCTGAGAGGGTTTGCAGAATGCTAGTGAGCGTTTCTACGATCGCGATTACAGGATGCAACGAGATCCAGACACAACATTCAAACTCATCTTGAATGTCAGCCATAACCTGCTTCACGAGTGCAGTTTTGCCAATACCTTCTACTCCAAGGACAGTTACTAATCGGCAGCAATCGTCTAAAATTCTGTGTTTAAGTTGGGCTGTTTCTCCAACCCGTCCACAAAAGTCAGTGTCTGTCAGGGGCTTGCTCAATTCCCCAAAATCACTGTGTGGATCAGGTTTTACAGCGTGAGTTGGCGGCGACAGCGCAGTGCTAGACAAACTAGTATGAGCATAATCTTCTGCTTCTAGCACTAAATGCAACGCTTCAAACACATGGCAAATTGATCGCTTATCCACTCCCTGCTGACCTCGCAGCATTTTTCTGACTGTGATTGGATGAATGCCATCCGGTTCGAGTAGTTGGACACGTTCAGCAATCGTTCTAGAACTCTGCCGCACTCTGGTTTGAGTTTCTAACCGTTGAATCTCTTTTTGCAACTTTTGCAGCCCTATTGGTGTGAGAACAAACCCCCGATATCGTTTGGGATGCTGTAGAACTTGTACCATAAGAGTCCGCCGTGAGTTGTGAAGGCTTTCTGAGAGCATCATCGCAAAAGTCAACCCAGAAATCACTGGCGTTGAAAGCACATTGATTGCCGATATCGGCACTATTTTTTGTTGACAATTTGCTAAACATCAAAACTAAAGTTGAATATCTGTAAAGTGATTGGCGAGACATATTTTTAAGATGATCAGTGAGGCAATATCCCCGCAAAAACTTTCAAAGATGGCATTGTCGCTGCTGCTGCAGTTCACAAGGTGTAGTTCACAAATTGATGAAAAAGAAAAATGAGTATATCTAGGATATTCAACAGTTCTGAGTTTTTTCAGCCGACTGATGGGGAGCCAATTCGATCGGTCATTACTGAGTCTAAGGATGCTGTCGTGGTCGCCTGGTACATTCAGCCAGGTCAAACCATTCCCGCACATAATCATCCCCACGGACAAGATACCTGGACGATTTTAGCCGGAAGGGGTAAATATTATCTGGATCAAGCGGGGACTAGAACCCCGATCGTGGTCGGAGATGTCGTTGTTGCTCATACTGGATGTGTGCATGGAGTCGTGAACAATGGGAATGAGCCACTTGTATTTATTTCAGTAGTATCACCCGCCGATGCAGGCTATCAGCTTGTCTCGCTAGAACCGCCTTTGTCCCTGCATCTTTAACTCAATATACGAAAGGGCTAATTCAATATTTTGAGAAGATCAAACTAGCCCTGCGCTCATAAGTAGTCGTACAAAATTAATTACTCACAGATGGGGCTGAAAGCTCTGATTCGCCGTAACGTTGCGTGTAAAGCATCTTGTCCTACTACTTAGAAGGGCAATTCTATAATTTTAACCACCTATCGGAAGAAACTTGGATGTATTGAATTCACGATTTTTATTTAGTGAGGCATCCAGCTAGCAAACTGTTTCTCAACTGCTTTCAAAGGATCTGAGATCGTCGAAAACACAATCTGCGAGACTGCATCCGGATAGACATCCTCAATCCCTGTCTCAACGGCTTGTAAGATAGTTTTAGCCACCTCGAGCGGAACTGCTTTATCTCCAGGAACACCCTCAGTCATTGCCGTGTCTACTGGACCAGGAAACACACCAACGACTTGGGTGCCCTGCTTTGCTAATTCAGCTCGAATCCCTTGAGTTAAGGAATGGAGAGCGGCTTTAGAAGCGCTGTAAGAACTAAATACAGGAGCATTCGCAACAGATACCACTGACAACATGTTGACGATCGCCCCGCCACCATTGCGCTGCAAAATCGGTGCAAAAGCACGAACGACAGAAAGCGTACCGAAGTAGTTGGTATTCATTTCCCACTGAGCCGTTTCGATAGTGCTGGCGATAAATAGCCCGCCAGAGCCGATCACTCCAGCATTGTTAATGAGTAAAGTGACATCTTGGGCTGTTTGGGCAGCCGCATTAACTTGTTCGGGAACGGTCACATCCAGTGCAATTGGAGTAATTCGATCCGGGGCGATCGCCACCACATCTTTGAGTGTATCAATGCTTCGAGCGGCAGCATAAATATGGCGAGCACCTGCTTGCACTAGGGCTTCAACATACGCTTTGCCAATGCCTCGATTGGCTCCAGTTACAAAAGCAACGGATTCTTGAACGTTCATAACGATCTCCTGGGTTAGTTGAAAACTTTGTAAGAAAGCCCTACGCGCGGTGTTGGGTCGTTTCGCTCTCTATGCTTCTTATCTTGATTGATTTCAATTGGTTTGAGAAGCCTGCAAAATAGAATATGATTTATTCGTATATAGAATAGATAGAGTCATGGATCGCCTCGATTGCATTCAAAGTTTTGTTCGAGTCGTCGAAACCGGGAGCTTTTCTGCGGTCGCCCGCGAACTTAATACAACTCAGCCCACCATCAGCAAGCAAATTGCAGCGTTGGAAGACTACCTAGATGTGCAACTGTTGACCCGCTCCACCCGTAAGCTCCAGTTGACGCAAGAGGGGGAACGATTTTTTGAGCATTGCCAGGGGGTATTAGATGCTGCTGCTGAGGCTGAAGCCAGTGTTGGACAACGCCAAAAACTAGTCGGCACTCTGCGGGTAAGCTGTCCTGTAGCGTTTGGGCAATATCAGGTCATGCCTTGTATGAAGGAGTTTCTAGAACGCTACCCAGATATGCGAGTAGATCTGACTTTGAGTGATCATGTAACTGACCTAGTTGAAGAAGGAACGGATCTTGCCATTCGGATTGGGGAGATCAACGATCCGACTCTCATTACCTACCGCATCGGCATGACTCGTCGAGTCACCGTTGCAGCAACCTCTTATTTCTGTGATTCCTCATCAGGAAAGCTACGCCACCGCCCAGAACCTCAAATACCGGAGGAATTAGTTGATCATAACTGTATTGTGTATACTCGCCTTGCAACGAGCAACGAGTGGCACTTTAAGCATCCGACGGGTGGCACAACTCAGGTCATTGTCAAAGGTAATTTACAAACCGATAGTTCTACGGCGATTCGGGAAGCAGTCTTGTCGGGTATAGGGATTGCTGTTTGTCCAGTTTGGCTGCTTGGTGAACTGATTCAACCTGACAGTCTAAGCGTGATTCTCAAGGATTATCAACCTATCCCGTTACCCATTCATGCAGCCCATCGACGCGGACGATTTGTTTCTGCAAAAGTGCATTGTTTTGTCGAATATCTCACAAATCAATTCAAACTTAATCCGTGGGTGTCAGACTGAAGGAGCCGGACTAACAATCCGCTTTACCGATTGCGACTCACCAAACTCAACCGTTCATCCCCCGAAGATCGAGATTCAGCACATTGTGTAAGAAGATTTCTACTAAAGAATTCTGCAAATCAATGCTGTAGAGTCTCGCTCGTGACGTGGGTATTGCCCATCCTACCTGTGGTCGTTTCTTCCGTGGAGATAGCCTAAGTCCAGCGTGGGCATGAGCTAACGGAGTGAAGGTCGCTTGGGTGAGAACCATCTGAACCAGTTTCGTCGCATTTGCCATGACAGTTCGCAGATGGTGCCCTGGGGATGATTAGGTCGGCGATCGAAGTGACCGCGCAAATCCTGAGCGATCGCCCGAGCTTGCAGCGTTCCCTGTCCTTCGTGTAGCAGACTAGGATCAATTCCGGGACCATTATCAATCACCCGCAGAATGTACCAACTCGCCTCAACTGCACAGATCACATCAAGACGGGTTGCCCCATCTGCGTGTTTACCCACATTGAACAGGGCTTCGTGCAGAAATAGGCAGAGTCCCCGCTTTTGCTCCAAACTGTAATGCCTTGATTTTAAGGGTTCAAAATTAGGCGGAATAAAGGTGAGGATTGTGTTGAAACCTGGCAGTTGCTCAGCTCTTGTGTGATTGTAGACCTGATAGAGTAACTCAGTTACGGGCGATCGCAAGTCAAGTACCAAATCACCGCGCAGATACAGTTGAGCATAGCGAGTTGCAGCGTCCTGCCGCATATGTTCAAAGATACGTCGCAATTCTTCATTGAGCAATCGCAACTGCTGACCTAACTGTTCTGACGATAGGTCTTCCTCGCCTAAGCTTCTCAAGATAACAGCCAGGTATTGTAGCGGACCATTGTGCACTGCTTCGTAGGTGCGCTCAATTGTTAACCGCCGTTGCTCTAGTTCAAATCTCAAGTCTCGATCAAAAAATGAGGTAACTAATCCCGCCCCACAGAGCGTCAGTAAAGTCGGAACAATCGGCAACCACCAACCCATTGTCAGCAGTATATGGCAGATGAGTATAAAAATGAGACTCGCGATCGCAAGACTCAGCAATGTTTTCCAGGGTGACTGAAGAACAATCCCTAAAACAACCCCAATCACTCCCCAGGTGATAATCCAGAGATACTCCCACCCCTCTGCCCCACTTTGAATGAAGGGTTTCCCTTTCAGAACCCCATCAATAATCTGATGAACTGTGTGAGCATGAACTTCGACTCCGTAAATCAGTTGATTGGCGGGCATTTGAATTTTAGACGTGCGAGAATTCAGCGTTTCCTGGAGTGCAGAGGTGAAAAAAATGTCCTTAATGCTGGAAGCGGTCATACCAATAATCACGACTTGATCCCGAATCCAATCATCGGCAAACTTCTGCTGTAAAACGTCCTTGAGTGAAAGCGCCCTCACAGTTTCTTGACTACTGCAAAAATTGAGAATTAACTGATTACCATTGGCATCTGCTCGAATGTAGCCACCCGAATTAGGCTGAAAGCGAGGTAACGTTGTCTTCCCAAATTGCAGGGGATCACTGGCACGATCGCCATGCTTAAACGGGACTCCCTGCGCGGCTAGATGAATCTGAGCCAACCGTAATGCTAGTGAATATTTGACATCGCCCTCCCAAGTCGGGCTTGCTAGAATCGATCGACGTAGCTTGCCATCTGCATCGACAATCACATCCGCAAAGCCAATTCGTTCGGGTGGCAGATCGGGTGGTGGTTTGACATTCAAAGAGGGCTCTGAGTTGAGTGCAACTTCAGTACCGACCAGATTTGGCATCGTTTTAAATGCTTGAACTAGGGCAGCATGTCCAGGTTCGATCGCCACATCTCGAAACAGATCTAGACCAATGACGCTGGGTTGGTGCGATTGCAAAATGGTTAGGGCAGCGGCTAGATCACGATCAGGAAGCGGATAGCCCCCTACCAAGCGCAAATCATCTTCATCAATACTAACAATGACGATCGACGACATTTCCTGACTAGACGGACAAAAACGTGAAAGCGAATCAAACGCCATCCACTCTTGAACTTGTAACAATCCACTGAGTCGAATGACAACAACCAGGCTCAAGATAATCGCGCCCGGTAAACCGATCTCACGAAACATTCTCGCCCACTGTTTGACACCTCGCCAGAAATTACGGGTCACGCCTCGCCCTATCGATCACATTGCTTGGATTGTATCTTCTTACAGCGTCAAGAATGAGCATTAGTGAATGAGCCCAGTTTTTCTGGCAGCCAGTTCGATTTGCACTCGGACATCCATATCAGGGTCGTCTAAGATGCCCATTGCGTCTTGAATCCGAATCCAATAGTTGCGTAAGGTACGTTCGCCAATACCCAGCCGTTCCCGGATTGCTCGATCGGACAGTCCTTGCTGAAATTTTAGCGTCAGCACCTCCAGCCATTTACGATCAAACTCTGGACGCGATCGCACCTCCAGCGGCAAGGAGATCGAGCCTCTTAGAGCCAAATCCACTAACTCCAGCATCTCTCGAATCGGGCGAGATTTATCCATTGCTGCAAACCCTCCCTCATAAATATTAATCATCGGGGTCAGCCTGACCAACGGTTTAACATTGGTACTTAGCACTAAGATGTTGGGCTTCTGAGCGTGTTCATATCGCATCAGGGCTTCGAGCAATTGGATGCCAACTTCAGGGTTCGCGATCGAACCCGGATCCTCCGGTAAACTCAGGTCAATCACGATCAGAATGGGAAGAAACCGCTCAATCAAGTGTTGTGCTGTGCGACGATCTTGAGCCGTCAAAATTTCAACAGCCGGGTACTGATCTTTGAGTGCAGGAACTGTTCCTTCTAAAATTGCCTCGTGGTCATCTACAACTAGAAACCGTTGGCTTTTCTGCTGCGAATTTGCCTGATTCATAGCGATACTTTTGAGTGAGTAACGATTCAACGATCTTGAAGAGATATCTGCTGGAGCAAATCGCGCAAACGGGAAATCATTTGAAATCAGCTTGAAACTCTTAAATAGTTTGATTAGACACTTTAATCGTCTTACTGTACCAACTATCATACTGAGAGGTGAGTGCCTTGGGGTGGTCGTGCAGATTGCGCCAAACCTTATTTAGTATGAATAGTTAAGACTCGGTTATGGACAGAGATGAGGGTAAAGTTAAGCATAAATTTTAGATAGCTGAGATCTTGCATCCGCCTCTTTACTGCGATTGTGTCCCGCCCGTGAATGGAATTCCAGACTAGCCTTGCGAAGTCCATTGAAATGGACTGAATGCCTCGACCCCTCTTTTAGTCCCTTGAGCGGACTTCGCACCGTTAGACCGTGAGTTTCAATTACGGGCGGGTGAATATTAGCAACGAGGGAGTTTTAATCGGGTTCAAGATCTTAGTTGCCATTGTTTGTGTTGTGATGCGCTTTGCCTTCTCAGCAAATTATTCAGAAATTCTCAGGTAGCCATTAGAAAGTTCTCAGCATAAAGGTTCACTGTAGAGACTACACCTAATTGGACTGGAGGGCTTTTTACTCCTATGTCAACTTACACGTTTGCCCGTGTCTGCCGCTTGATGTCCGGGTTATCGATCGCATCACTCACAGCGATTACACTGATAGCCACGCTCCGAATCACGCTACCAAATTCTGGTGGTGATCCAATGACTGATCTCGCAGCAAGCACGATTCCTGATCCCGCAGCCAATCTATCTACTGCTAAAGGAGAGCAGACAGCCATTTTTGCAGGCGGTTGTTTTTGGGGAATGGAAGCAGTTTTCGAGCATTTGAAAGGTGTTTCTCAGGTCGTTTCTGGCTACTCCGGCGGGAGTGCTGCAACGGCGCACTACGAGATCGTGAGTTCTGGAATGACGGGTCATGCTGAGTCGGTGCAAATCACGTACGACCCGTCAAAAATCGCCTATGGTCAGCTTCTAAAGGTTTACTTTTCGGTAGCACACGACCCAACCCAACTCAATCAGCAAAGTCCCGATCGTGGCACCCAGTATCGTTCAGCCATCTTTTTTACCAACAATGAGCAGAAGCAGGTTGCCCAAGCTTATATTGAACAACTGAACCAGGCACACAGTTTTCGCAAACCGATCGTGACTCAGGTTGTTCCCTTACAGCATTTTTACGCGGCTGAGGACTATCATCAAAACTTCATTGATCGCAATCCTGCTTATCCTTATGTGGTAGTACATGATTTACCGAAACTCAAGCGGCTTCAAGAACAATTTTCTAACCTATATAGAATTGTAAGTGTGGATGCCCCTACTCAAAAATCTTGAAGCAGAATTGCACCTCCTTGCATGTTTGGATTGCGAGAAGGCTTAAATTACAAACTTGCCGTTAACTTTGCCGTTAACTTTGCCCCTCAACCGATATAAGTGTTGCAAACTCAGGCTACATATCAAAATCTGGACAACTCGTGCATCCGGGTTAATTTGCAGCTAGGTCAGTTTTGCTGCATAGTTGTCAGTTCTTTGAACACATTGCACTGCCATCGCAGACCATCGGTGGAACCTGAAGTGAACAACTCACGATCAAAGGAGTAAATCCTTTGTTGAAATAACGCTTAACTGTTTAATCTAATTAGAAAACTATGAAACGCTTCATCTATGGCGGCTTGACCACACTACTACTTGCCACTGCTACGCTATCTCCAAGTTTTGCAACACCAGCACCGCAGCCTTCAACAGTGGCACTGAATAGTATGGTGTTTAACTTTACGGCTCCTTTCATCAGTAGTTCTGCTCTACTGAATGACAACCACGTCATCCGAGTGATGGTGGTCGGGATGTCGCTGGAAGACTTGATGATTTCAATTCCACCGCAGATGGCAAAGTTTAGTCGAGTACAGGTCACAGACGGTGCTGGTAAGGAAGTTCCGGCGAAAATTACTACTAGCAAGGGGCGGGTTGCGATCGCATTTAATCAGCCAGTCGAAGCGGGGCGCGTTTTGGAAGTGAATATCAGTGGCGTACAGGTCGACCGAGAACAGGGTGACACCTTGCTTTATGGAATTACGGCTAAACGAATGGGAATTCAAGGTGACATTCCGGTTGGTACTGCTAGAATTCAGGTTCCTTTTCGCGACTAAGTTAGCACCATTAGATGTGTTGTGAAATAACATTTAGAGTTGCTAGAGCCTCTACACTGTAAAGCTTTTAGTACAAAGCTCAATCTTGCCTCGTGCTAAGTCAGATGAGGGCGCAAAGCATCTCGGAGTAGAGTAACCCGGTTTATAAGGGTTTCGTGGTTAAAGAATATGGTAATTCTCATGAAACCCTTTTCTGTTCGCCATTTGCAAGCTTTTGTCCTGTTCGTAGGAGAATACTCATGGCACTCGAAGGAAAAGTCATACTGGTAACAGGTAGCAGCCAGGGAATTGGGCAGGGAATAGTTCTGCGGCTGGCTCAAGCAGGAGCCAATGTAGTAATCAACTATCGCTCCCATCCCGAAGGGGCAGAAGAAACGCTCGCAAAAGTGCAAGCGATAGGTGGTAACTGCCATATGGCGCAGTGTTCAAGCGCGCAAGGGCATACTATCAAGGCAGACTTGGGTAGTGTTCAAGAAGTGCGCCAACTGATTGCAGAAAGCATTGAGCATTTTGGTCAGCTCGATATTTTAGTGAACAATGCTGGAATCGAGAAACACGCTCCCTTTTGGGACGTTACCGAAGCAGATTATGATGCCGTTCTCAACGTCAACTTGAAAGGAGTTTTCTTCGCCACTCAAGCCTTTGTTCAGCATTTGATTAAAACGAAGCGATCCGGCAAAATTATCAACATTAGCTCAGTCCACGAGGATTTGCCCTTTCCCAATTTCACCGCTTACTGCGTCAGCAAAGGTGGAATGAAGATGTTGACTCGCAACCTGGCAGTAGAGTTAGGTTCACTAGGGATCACGATTAACAATGTGGCACCGGGCGCGATCGAAACCCCCATCAACACACAGCTACTCAATGATCCCCAAAAGCTCGGTGCGCTACTGCACAACATTCCATTAGGTCGCTTGGGTCAACCTCAAGATATTGCTTCGCTCGTCGCATTCTTGTCCTCCTCAGATGCCGACTACATCACAGGCAGCACGTTTTTTGTGGATGGTGGATTGCTCTGGAACTATCAGGAACAGTGAGACTGCGATCGAGTAACCAGCTTTAATCACGCTCTCATTTCAGGAAAACCGCGATGCTTGCAGATAGTGCACTAACAGAAGAAGCTCACAAAGCGCTTGAAGATGCCATTTTCTATTATCGTGGAAAACCGATCGGAACCGTGGCTGCTCGCGACCCCGATGCTGAGGCACTCAACTACGACCAGTGCTTCGTGCGTGATTTTGTGCCTTCCGCTCTGTTTTTTCTCATGCAGGGCAAGCCAGAGATCGTTCGTAATTTTTTGGTGGAGATGCTGAATCTTCAGAGTCGAGAAAGACGACTCGATTGCTTTCAGCCAGGGCAAGGATTGCACCCTGCTAGTTTTAAGGTACAAGTCCAGGACGGAGAAGAACACTTGATCGGTGACTTTGGTGAGCAAGCGATCGCACGAGTTGCTCCGATCGATTCTTGCCTCTGGTGGCTGATTTTGCTGCGGGCTTACGTTAAAGCGACGGGAGATCAATCACTCGCGCACAGATCCGATTTTCAGCATGGGATTCACTTGATCTTGCAGCTTTGTTTAGAAGCTCGGTTTGATTTGTTCCCGACGCTGTTAGTGCCCGACGGCTCCTTTATGATTGATCGCCGCATGGGAGTTTATGGCTACCCACTGGAAATCCAGGCGTTGTTCTATGCTGCCTTGCGATCGGCGCAAGAACTGTTGTTACCAGAAGCGACCTATCTTCCGGCGGTAAAGACTCGATTGCAGCATCTGACCTATCACGTTCAGACCTATTACTGGATTGATCTGAAGCGCCTGAACGAAATCTATCGCTACAAGGGCGAAGAGTTTGGTGCCCTGGTTATGAATCAGTTCAATATCTACCCGGATACCATTCCTGGGTGGCTAATCGATTGGTTGACGGACACGGGCGGCTATTTAGCTGGCAATTTGGGACCCGGACAAATCGATTTCCGCTTTTTTGGGCTGGGAAACCTGATGGCGGTTATGGCTTCGCTGGCAAACGAGCAGCAGTCTCAGTCCGTTATGAACTTGATTGATCAACGCTGGCAAGATTTAATTGGCTATATGCCTCTAAAAATTTGTTTTCCAGCTTTAGAGGGACAAGACTGGCGCACCGTGACTGGCTGCGATCCCAAAAATACTCCCTGGTCTTATCACAACGGCGGCAATTGGCCCGTTTTGCTCTGGCTTCTAACGGCAGCGGCCTTAAAGACTGATAAACCTGAACTTGCCTATAGCGCCCTAAAAATTGCTAAAGAACGGTTGTTGAGCGATCAATGGAGCGAATACTACGACAGCAGACAGGGCAAGCTGGTTGGCAAAGAAGCTAGAAAATATCAGACCTGGACGATCGCGGCTTTCCTCGTTGCTCAAGAACTACTAAATAATCCTAATTTCCTTAGTCTTATCTGCTTCGATGCAGATCCTGATGTGACGGGCTGCCTATCTTAATTCTTAATTTCCAGTTCTTCAGTTTGAGAGACAAATTATGCCTGCAAAAGTTGCCGTTAACACCGAACAAATTGCTATTAGTGATGGCTCCTCCTTTTTAGTTACGGCTCGCGATGGTTCAATTGACAGCGATCGCGCTCAAGGTTTTTTTGTCCGTGATACCCGGTTGATTTCCTACTACGAAATTTCGATTAGCCGTTCTCCGCTCCAACTATTGGCATCGAGTAGTATCAGCCATCGCGTGGCGGTCTACACATTCACCAATCCAGAACTGTTGACCATCAATGGAGCGCTACCTCAAGGGTGTTTGATTATTACCGTGCGGCGTGACATTCTCGGCGGAATGCATGAGGATATCGATATTACCAATCATCACAGCGATCGCGTTGAATTTCAGTTGATGCTGACCGTGCAATCGGACTTTGCAGATATCTTCCAAGTCAAAGGGAAGCGTCTACTAACACGCGGTCACGTAGAAACTGTCTGGAAGGATAATGTCCTGATAACGAAGTACCAGAACGGTACATTTCGCAGAGGCATTATTGTTGAGACTGAAGGTGCCAGTACGTCGCCGCGCTATGCCAATGGTCGGCTATTTTTTGACATCAGCCTCGATCCCGGTGAAACTTGGCACACTTGCGTCAACTTTACGGCTCTCGTGGATGGAGAAGTGCTGAAACCTATGCACACCGATGCGGCAATCACCGTAACGAAAGCCGGACAAGTGATGGCCAACTTTCTCGATACTGCAACACAACTACAATCCTCGAATGTAGAGGTGATGGTCACCTATCAGCAAGCGCTAATAGATATGGGAGCGCTGCGGATCGAAGTTGAAGACAATGGGCAAACTTTTTGGATGCCAGCCGCCGGGATTCCGTGGTTTGTCGCAGTGTTTGGGCGTGACTCAATCATTGCGAGTTTGCAAACAATGGCGGTGAACTACGAGTTTGGGCGTGGTACTTTGGTCAAGCTTGCCCAGTTGCAGGCGATCGAGCGTGATGACTGGCGTGATGCTCAACCCGGCAAAATTCTACATGAGATCCGACAAGGAGAACTCGCGCAACTGCATGAAGTCCCCCATACACCTTACTATGGCACTGTCGAAGCCACGATTCTTTGGATTATTACACTAGCAGAGGCATACTGCTGGAATGCTGATCTCAAGCTGCTGGAGACCTGTCGAATTCCACTAGAACGAGCGCTGGCGTGGATTGATCACGATGGCGATTTTGACGGCGATGGCTTTGTGGAGTATCTCACACGGTCTAAAGACGGACTGCGAAATCAAGGGTGGAAGGATTCAGGAGATTCGATCATCTATCCCGATGGCAGCCAGGTTGATCCCCCGATCGCGCTCTGCGAAGTTCAGGGTTACGTCTACGATGCGTGGCAACGAGCCGCCAGAATTTATGAAGTTTTAGGAAACCGTAATCGCGCTCAAGAACTGCGGCAGAAAGCAAAGGATCTTTACCAGCGATTCAACGATCGCTTTTGGATGAAGGAGGAAGGATTCTACTGTTTGGGTTTGGATCGTGACAAACAGCAGATTCGATCGATTACCTCCAATCCGGGACACTTGCTTTGGTCGGGCATTGTGCCACCAGAACGAGCATATCGGCTGGTACAGCGACTCTTTCAGCCTGACCTGTGGTGCGGTTGGGGAATACGGACGCTCTCAGCCAAGAATCCAGCCTATAACCCAATCAGTTATCAACTAGGAAGTGTTTGGCCGCATGACAACTCAATCATTGCGGCTGGACTCAAGCGCTATGGCTACCATCAGGAAGCCAATCGAATTGCTGAAGCGACCTTTGCAGCCGCAACTTACTTCGAGTCTGGACGAATGCCAGAATTGTTTGCGGGAATTAAGCGCAGTCCAGAAAGTTTTCCCGTTCCGTATCCGGATGCCAACATTCCGCAAGCTTGGGCAGCGGGATCAATTTTCTTGCTCATTCGTACCCTGCTTGGGCTGGAAGCGGATGCGCCTAACCAACGATTGCGAGTGCAGCCTGTTCTACCAGAATGGCTTCCAGATTTGACGCTGAACCATTTAGTGGTGGGCGCTGCCAAAGTTGATCTACGGTTCTGGCGAGTTGGTAATCAAACGCGCTGGGAAGTCACTCATCTGGATGGCAAGTTAAAGGTTTATGACGAAGAGGATTCATGAATACGCTGCGTCGCCACTATCCCGAATACTTGATGGAAGCGGCAGGTCTGGGTCTGTTTATGCTGGCTGCTAGTTTAGTGACTGTTCTACTAGAACATCCCGCTTCTCCGATTCGACAAGCCATTTCTGAAGCATTAGTGCGCCGATCGATCATTGGCGTAGCGATGGGACTAACGGCGATCGCAATCATCTACTCTCCGTGGGGCAAGCAATCTGGGGCACACATTAATCCAGTTGTCACAGTCGCCTTCTTTCGGCTTGGCAAGATTAAACCGCTAGATGCGCTCTTCTACATCGTGGCGCAGTACATCGGCGGACTGTTAGGCGTGTTGCTGGCAACAAAGTTGGTGGGCAATGCAATTGTTCATCCCAGCGTAAATTATGCCGTGACGATTCCAGGAGCCACCGGGATTGGAGCCGCCTTTTTTGCAGAACTGATCATCTCCTTCGGCTTAATGCTGATGGTTTTAGTCACCTCTAATCATCCAAGGTGGTCGCGGTTCACCGGAATATTTTCGGGCATTCTGGTGGCGACTTACATCACGATCGAAGCGCCCTTTTCAGGAATGAGTATGAATCCAGCTCGCACCTTAGCATCGGCAATTCCAGCCCAAAATTGGACAGCAATCTGGGTGTATTTCACTGCACCCCTGCTAGGAATGCTGTTGGCAGCCGAACTCTATGTGCGACTCAACGGACGAAACGCTGTGCGCTGCGCCAAGCTGCATCATCACAACCACAAACGCTGCATTTTTCGCTGTGGCTATCGATCGCAATCCCCTGGGAGCAAACCCCTACCGAGCGATCTGCTGACTCTCGATTAGCCAATCCTCTATCAACTTCCACGATCGCAGTCGAGAAAACTACTAAACCTGCTAAATGAACTAGGAGAACGCGATGTCTGAGCACTACGACATTATTATTATTGGAACTGGGGCAGGTGGCGGGACGTTAGCACATCGGTTGACCCCCACAGGTAAGAAAATCCTAGTACTGGAGCGCGGTTCCTTTCTACCCAGGGAAAAAGAGAACTGGGACACCATAGCCGTTGTTCAAAAAGACCGCTACCATACGACCGAAGTTTGGCACGACAAAAATGAGCGTGAACTGCATCCAGGCGTTGGTTACTTCGTGGGTGGCAACACCAAAGTTTATGGGGGAGCACTGTTTCGCTGGCGGGAGCGGGATTTTGAGCAAGTGATGCACAAAGGTGGCGTTTCGCCCGAATGGTCATTAAAGTATCGCGACTTTGAGCCGTATTACACACAGGCAGAAAAGCTCTATGAAGTTCACGGGGCACATGGTATCGATCCGACAGAACCCACGACAAGCGAAGCGTATCCCTATCCCCCAATTCAGCACGAACCTCGCATTCAGGAAATTCATGATGTGTTGAAAGGCAAGGGTTTACACCCGTTCTACTTACCTTTGGCAATTAAGCTCAACGAAGTCGATCGCCATTTAAGTGCCTGTATTCGTTGCAATACTTGCGATGGCTTTCCGTGCTTGGTCGATGCTAAAGCGGATGCTGATGTTAATTGTATACGTCCAGCAGAACAGTTCACCAATGTGACATTAATTACAGAAGCCAAGGTGCAACGGTTAATTACCAGCGCATCTGGGCGGGAAGTTACTGCGGTGGAAGCCGAAATTGAGGGAGCAGTGCGCCAGTTTTCTGGAGACATTGTGGTCGTTGCTTGTGGGGCAATCAATTCAGCCGCATTACTGCTCCGTTCTGCAAACGACCAGCACCCAACTGGACTAGCAAACCGTTCTGATCAAGTGGGGCGTAACCTGATGAAGCACCAGAATGGCGCAATTATCGGAGTCAGCCTAAAAGCAAATCCTAGTGTCTTCCAGAAGACGATGGCAATTAATGATTTCTATTGGGGTGAACCAGGATTTGACTATCCGATGGGACATATACAACTTCTGGGCAAAGTCAATGGAGACATGATTGCAATGGAATCTCCCACGATCGCTGGCATTTCTTTTCAAGAGAAGAACGCCTTTGCTGCCTTAGCCAATCATTCGATCGATTGGTGGCTGACGGCTGAAGATTTGCCCGATCCCAACAATCGCGTGCAGGTGAAAAACGATACGATCGTTCTGGACTACACCGAAAACAACACAGAAGCCTACGATCGACTATTACACCGCTGGATTGAAACATTAAAAGCAATTGGCTGTGGCGATCGCATTATTCCCTGTTCGTTTTACTTCAAGAAAAAGCTACCTGTGCAGGGGGTCGCTCATCAATGTGGAACTTGCCGTTTTGGTGAAGATCCGACGACCTCTGTTTTAGACTCCAATTGTCGCACTCATGATATCGATAATTTGTATGTTGTAGACAGTAGTTTCTTCCGCTCTAGTGCAGCAGTCAATCCAACACTGACGATCATTGCGAATGCACTCCGAGTAGGCGATCACTTAGTTGAGCGAATGCAGTAAACAGCAGGTTGAGCATCATGAGTATTCATTGCATCAAAGTGCTGAAGCGATCGCTCTTAGCGATCATTTTGACAGCTATTGTTGTTGTCCTTCAAATTCAAACAAATGCCCAGGTTGTACACCCTCCGATCGCAACCCAACCGACTCAGACGCAGCAAGTTCAGAATGCCATCGTAGCAGTGGAATCTGCGGGAATGACAGTTGCCGATATGGATCAAGCGATCGAGTTTTACTCAACAGCTCTATCGTTTAAGAAAATGTCAGATGTAGAAGTTTTGGGAACCGAGTATGAACAACTACAAGGACTTTTTGGCGTGCGGTTGCGTGTTGTGCGAATGCAGTTAGGCGAAGAGGTGATCGAACTAACGGAGTACCTCACTCCAAAAGGACGACCGATTCCCATTGAGTCTCGCAGTCACGATCGCTGGTTTCAGCACATCGCGATCGTGGTCAGCGATATGGATCGAGCTTACCAACACTTGCGCCGCTTCAAAGTACAATACACCTCTACTGCACCTCAGCGTATTCCCGATTCCAACAAAGCGGCGGCTGGAATTCGCGCCTTTTACTTCAAAGATCCCGATGGACACAATTTAGAGATTATCTATTTCCCATCAGGTAAAGGGAATTCAAAATGGCAGAAGCCAACTAATCAACTATTTTTGGGAATGGATCATACTGCGATCGTGGTTTCTAATACGCAAGCCAGCCTCAAATTTTATCGTGACTTGCTCGGTCTAAAACTGGCAGGTGAAAGCATGAACTTCGGCACCGAGCAGGAACATCTCAACAATGTGCAAGGCGCGCGATTGCAGATTAGCGGGTTACGATCTCCTAGCGGAGTGGGAATTGAATTTCTGGACTACTTGGAGCCACGAGACGGACGATCGCTGCCTGCGGATGCCCGATCGAATGATCTACTCCATTGGCAAACAACTCTGGTGGTCAGAGATGCAGCCGCCATTGCTCAACAATTACGCCTGAACCAATCAACCTTTGTCTCACCAAACCTCGTGGTGCTTCCTGAGCAAACATTCGGCTTCAAAAAAGGTTTTCTGGTGCGTGATCCCGACGGTCATGTAATGCGGCTAGTCGAGAAGTAGGACACGATCTCGCTCTCAGCGTTTTTAAGCAAACTCTTAGCAAAGGTACATTTTACCGTTCAGGAAACTCTCAGGTCGCCATCCTTTAATGATAGTCAAGCTCAAAGAAACCAAAGTAACCGATTTATAACAAGGGCTTGGGTTGTGTTTCTTGACTGTGCTGATTGAGACCATTAACGCAAAGATGATGATGAAGAGACGATACCTTTTACTGGCTGGAGCCGCGCTTGGCGCAGTTGGCTTATCCCACTCTTTACCTGGAGAATCCCAAGACATGACAACCAACAAGAAGACCTTTGAAGTGACCAAGACTGAGAATGAGTGGCGCAAAATTCTAATGCCAGAGCAATTTCAGGTACTGCGGAAGCACGGAACCGAGCGAGCAGGTAGCAGTCCATTGGATAAGCACTATGGCGCGGGAACCTATGTTTGTGCAGGCTGTAATTTGCCTCTGTTTACCTCAGCAACTAAATTTAATAGTGGAACTGGATGACCCAGCTTCTATGCTCCCATCAACGGCGCAGTTGGCACAACGACTGATCGATCACTGTTTATGACCCGTGTAGAAGTCCATTGCCGTCGCTGCGGTGGGCATTTGGGGCATGTATTCAACGATGGACCTAACCCAACTGGATAGCGCTACTGTATGAACGGCGTTTCCCTAAAATTCATCCCTGCTTAGGGTTACAATGCTTGCTTCGGCAACGATCTCTTTAAAGTTACCCTGCTTCCATGATTTCTCAGCAACTTCTCATCTTGCCTTCAACCCCTTATTGGTTTTGCAGCCGATACTCCAAATAAAAAATCTATCAAACACGTTTTCTTGCACGGAGTACTTCAATCATGACAACCCCCACTACCGCAGAAGCCCAACGGCTGCAAGAATCATTGACTCGTCAGGCACACTGGCGCAGATGGGGACCTTATTTAAGCGATCGCCAGTGGGGAACTGTCCGAGAAGACTACAGCCCTCATGGAACTGCCTGGGACTACTTCAGCCATGATCAAGCGCGGTCTCGTGCCTATCGCTGGGGCGAAGATGGGCTACTGGGAATTTCAGATAACCACCAGCGGTTGTGTTTTGCGATCGCCCTCTGGAACGGTGAAGACGCTATTCTCAAAGAGCGATTATTTGGACTCAACGGCAACGAAGGCAACCACGGAGAAGATGTTAAAGAATATTACTTCTACCAGGACAATACGCCAACTCATTCCTACATGAAGGCGCTCTACAAGTATCCACACCAGGCGTTTCCCTATGCTCAACTCGTCGAGGAAAATCACCGCAGAAGCCGCCAGGAGCCAGAGTTTGAGCTACTAGAGACAGGTGTGTTTGAGCAAGACTGCTACTTTGATGTGTCTGTGGAGTATGCCAAGCACACTGCTGAAGATATTTTGATTCAAGTGACCATCGTTAATCGAGGAGCAGAAGCAAAACCCCTACATATTTTGCCGACTCTGTGGTTTCGCAATACGTGGTCTTGGAATGATGATCCTGATGAACCCATTTTGCAAAGTGTGCCAACAGAGAATGGCGCGAATGTGATTGAAGCCAGTCATCCTACGTTGGGAAAACGGTGGCTGTATGCTCAGGGAGATGCCGAACTGTTGTTTACCGAAAACGAAACGAACAGCGATCGTGTCTTTGGATTTCCCAATGCATCTCCTTATGTGAAAGACAGCATTCATGACTATGTGGTTCACGGACAAAAAGAGGCTGTCAACCCAAATCAAACTGGGACTAAAGTAGCGGTTCACTATGAGAGGACGATCGCGGCTGGAGAAACTAAAACAATCCGGCTACGCTTGAGTGATGTTCCCAATTTAATCGAACCGTTTGACAGAGAATTCGATGCCTCATTTCTGTTACGCCAGCAAGAAGCCAATGATTTTTATCAACAACTTGTGCCTTCTACATTGAGCAAAGATTTGCACAACATTCAGCGTCAGGCATTTGCGGGGATGCTGTGGAGCAAACAGTTTTATCATTACAGCGTGGGAGATTGGCTAAAAGGGGATTCTAATGCACCGCCTCCTGAACGCAGACAAGGGAGGAATCATGAATGGTTCCATTTCTACACCGATGACATTCTCTCAATGCCTGATAAATGGGAATATCCCTGGTTTGCTGCCTGGGACTTGGCGTTTCACTGTATTCCGCTGGCGATGCTTGATCCAGACTTTGCCAAGAATCAGCTTGATGTGCTGACGCGAGAATGGTACATGCACCCAAATGGACAGCTTCCTGCTTACGAATGGGCATTGGGAGATGTGAATCCACCTGTTCATGCTTGGGCAACCTGGCGCGTCTACAACCTTGAACTAGAGATGTATGGTCGCGGCGATCGTCAGTTTCTCGAACGAGTCTTTCAAAAGCTGATGCTCAATTTTACCTGGTGGGTCAACCGCAAAGATGTGGAGGGTAAGAATGTGTTTCAGGGTGGTTTCTTGGGGTTGGACAACATCGGCGTGTTCGATCGCAGTGCCATGCTACCAACCGGGGGACACATTGATCAATCTGATGGTACGAGTTGGATGGGGATGTACTGCCTGAACATGCTGACGATCGCATTGGAATTGGCAAAAACAAATGCAGTATACGAAGACATTGCCACGAAATTTTTTGAACACTATCTCTACATTGCCGATGCTATGAATCACATTGGTGACATGGAAGTCTCTCTGTGGAATGAGGAAGATGGCTTCTACTACGATGTGCTGCACTTACCAGACGATCGCCAAATTGCCTTAAAGGTACGATCAATGGTAGGACTGATTCCCCTATTTGCTGTAGCCACTTTGGAACCCGAAACGCTTAAACAACTTCCCGCTTTCAAGAAGCGACTGGAATGGTTTATTCGCAATCGTCCTGACCTCAAACGCAATGTAGCCTGTATGGAAACAACGGGTATGGAAGCACGGCGGTTGTTTGCGATCGTTTCTAAAGATAAGCTCCAGCAAATTCTGCAAACAATGCTGAACGAAACCGAATTTCTCAGCGATTACGGGATTCGGGCAATTTCCAAATGTCATGCCGAACATCCGTATGTTTTTGATGCGAATGGAACTCAATTCTCGGTTAATTATGAGCCTGCCGAGTCCAGCAGTGGTCTATTCGGTGGTAATTCTAACTGGCGAGGTCCGATCTGGTTTCCGGTCAACTTTCTCTTAATTGAATCGCTCCAAACGTTCCACCACTACTTAGGAAACGAGTTTAAAGTTGAATGTCCGACAGGTTCCAATCAATTACTGAATCTCCAAGAAGTAGCGGCTGAATTATCCCAGCGACTGATCCGAATCTTTGTAAAAAACGAGTCGAATCAGCGTCCCGTCTATGGCGATACTCAAATTTTTCAGCACGATCCTCACTGGCAAAACTTGATTTTGTTCTACGAATACTTTCATGGTGACAATGGCGCAGGAATTGGTGCCAGTCATCAAACGGGTTGGACAGGGCTAGTCGCTAGTCTAATCCAGCAATTTGGCGAACAGGAGCGGACATCGGCACAAAGCACAGGAGTCATTGCACCCGATCCGAGTAGCCACAAGCCATCGATTCTCTCATTAGACTAATCATCTCGATACACATGGAAATCCCCCAAATTAGGAGTGAAATACTCCAAGACAGTCGATTGCGCTGGATTACAGTTAGCTCATCCACAGAAGTTGCAGCTGCAGGCGAGGATGTGATTCAGGGGCTAAGTCATCCTCAAAAAACGCTGCCCTGTCGCTATCTGTACGACGATCGTGGCTCTGCCTTATTTGAACAGATCTGTGACTTGCCAGAGTACTACCCAACCTGTACCGAGCAATCAATTTTAGAAGCGCATGCAATAGAAATTGCCCAATTGACTGGTGCGTGCGAACTCGTGGAACTGGGCAGCGGTAGTTCACGTAAAACCCGCCTACTGCTAGAAGCTTACCAACCCCTGAGCCACAACCTGCACTACTGCCCGATCGATATCAGTGCAGGCATTCTTAAAAGCACCGCCTTAGACTTACTCAATCAGTATCCAACTCTACGGCTCTGTGGATTGGCAGGAACTTACGAGCAAGCGTTGGCGACACTTCCCCCACCTTTATTAGATAATCGAATGCTCATTTTTCTGGGCAGTACATTGGGTAACTTGGATGAGCAAATGCGCCATCAACTTCTGATTCAGATTCAACAGGCACTACAGCCGGGGGAGTTTCTCTTACTAGGGGTCGATTTGCAGAAACCGATCAACGTTGTTGAAGCTGCCTACAACGATGCTCAAGGAATCACGGCTGCCTTCAATCTCAACCTCTTGCAGCATCTCAACCAGTGTTTTCAGGGCAATTTTGATCAGACTCAATTTAGACACCTTGCCTTCTACAACTCGGATGAGCATCAAATCGAAATGCACTTGCAGAGTCTTATTCCTCAAACGATCGATCTAAAAGCGTTGGGCTATCAGATAAGCCTGCGATCGGGGGAAACGATTCGCACAGAAATTTCTCGCAAGTTTCACCTACCATCCCTCGCGGTTGAGCTTGAAAACCATGCCCTGCAACCGCTGCAAATCTGGACTGATCCACAAGCTTGGTTTGGATTATTGCTGTGTCAATGCCAGTGCATTCCTGGAGATTGTCCATGACTTGCTTCCTGAGAAATCGCTTAAAGGATTGATTAAAAACTCTCAGAAACCCCTCATCTCCAACTTAGATTGCCGAGTGAAGATACAAATAAGCAAACAAAGCGGCTCAACCACAACCCTTTAACTTACTACGGAGACAATCCCCATGAAACTCAACAAATTAATTCCCTTTGGTGTAATTTCTACGATCGCTTTTGCACTACCCCTTTCGGCACACGCGACACAAGCTCTCAAACCCGTTACCAGTGGCGGCATGCATTCTCAAGAACTACAAGCTTCACACTCGCAAACTACGATTGCTCAAGCAGATGAGAGACTTGCAGCAGCCGGAACCTTTGTAGCAGCCGAGAAACCGACCACTGGAACTGCTCGAATTGTGATCGAGAAGGGTCAGCGATATTTAGTACTGGATTCGGCATTCCAGACGAGTGATCAAGGTCCAGATCTGCATGTTTTGCTTGATCCGTCGAATAAGCCGCCTGCACAGTATCAAGACCTAACTCAATACGTTAACTTGGGCAAGCTGCAAAAATTCGCGGGAGAGCAGCGGTATCCGATTCCAGCTGCCGTTGATTTGAGCAAGTTCAAGTCAGTTGGAATCTGGTGCCGGATGGCAAATGCGACATTTGGTTATGCGCCGCTGCAATCCCCAGCTAATGCTGCCCGCTAAGAGGGAAACCATAGATTCAAGGGGCATCTTAATCATGAACTGATGATGCTTCAACTCATGACACTTTACGATAACTGACATCTTGCACCAGTCTCAAGAAGCTAAGGGGAGGGGCTTGACGAGGATTTCAAACCCCAGGTCATCCGCAAGTTTCCGGTACTTTTGAATCTGATGCAATAGCTTGATCCATAGGACTTGAGGCAAAAGTTCTGCAATCGTTTGGGCACTGACTTCGCCCCAATCGAGTCGCCACCAGTTTGGGAACGTTCGAGATACCCAATGGGCAAGCAGGTAAGCAATGAGGGATAACAGCACCAACGGTAAATGCCCAATCGAGTCTTCTGTCCAAAGCAATGCAAACCAAAGCGATGTTTGATGGTTTTGAAGAAGCCCTCAAAGCTTCTACATGATTCGCATGAATCTGGTGATTGTCAATCTTAGAGTCGGTCGCGGGATGTTCAGCCACCGGTGCCTGATACTTGGGACGGTTACGACTAGAGCGTTTGCTTGAGCCTTTATTTTTCAGACAAACCCGTACTCCTCTGGGCAGTCGTTTCTTGGGGCTACCGGGTTGACCCGGATGAATCACTTCATGACAGATCGCCAATAAGATCTTGCCATAGCGCCGTTCTCCATCACTGAGTAACGTCAGGTCTTGCGTCTGCTTAATCACCTCACACAAGAGTTCCAACGCTGCTTTGAACAACTGCTCATCCTTGCTGCCACAATCAAGTTCCCACAAAAAGCGACTGCTGCGCTCCATCAGTACGATTGTCCATCCTTGAGAGTCACTCGCAGCAGTATTATGATGCACCTTGGTATACAACTCATCGCCCTCAATGACTAGAGTGAGAGATGGGTGCATCCCAGTTATGCAATGAGCAGAAATACTCAGGAGTTCTCTTGAGCAGAGTTCTAGGATGTGGAGAGTCGTCAAGTTATAATCCGAGGAATGCTGCCCATGAATGCTGATAAACAGGCACAAATTCAGGCTCATG